>NZ_JBFTGV010000001.1:0-995368 GCF_056393925.1 Agrobacterium sp. 10T429 | reverse complement strand
TGTTGATTTCCACTGAGAGCTGACCCGGCGCAGCCTGATATTTCCATTGAGAATTGACCCATGTTTCAACCGTCCCTCGCATGTTTTCAGCGGGGGCCCTGGAGTGATCGACATGGCGTTACTGAGCGTGATCCGACGCTGGCATTTTAGAGAGCATTTATCGATCCGGGAGATTTGCCGCAGGACTGGCTTATCCCGGAATACCATCCGCAAATATCTGCGAGCCGGCGGCGTAGAGCCGAAGTTCAACGTGCCGGAGAGGCCGAGCAAACTTGATCCGTTCGCAGATCGGCTATCGGCCTGGCTGAAGACGGAGTCGAAGAAAGGCCGCAAGCAGAAGCGGACGATGAAGCAGCTACACGCTGATCTTGTCAGCCTCGGCTATGAGGGGTCCTACAATCGTGTGGCGGCATTTGCGCGGGAATGGCGCGATGATCGTCAGAGGGAATTGCAGACGACGGGCCGCGGGACTTTTGTGCCCCTGGCGTTCGAACCAGGCGAGGCCTTCCAGTTCGACTGGTCGGAGGACTGGGCGATCATCGGCAATGAGCGCACCAAGCTGCAGATCGCCCACACGAAGCTGAGCTACTCCAGGGCCTTCATCGTCCGGGCATACCTCCTGCAGACGCACGAGATGCTGTTCGATGCCCACAACCATGCCTTCCGTGTCTTCGGTGGCATTCCTGGTCGCGGCATCTACGACAACATGCGCACGGCGATCGACAAGGTCGGTCGTGGCAAAGAGCGCGACGTCAACGTCCGCTTCATGGCGATGGCCCGCCATTATGTGTTCGAACCCGAGTTCTGCAATCCGGCTTCCGGCTGGGAGAAGGGACAGGTCGAGAAGAACGTGCAGGATGCACGTCATCGCTTCTTTCAGCCGATCCCGCGCTTTCCATCACTCGAGGCCCTGAACGATTGGCTCGAGGAGCGTTGCAAGGAGTTCTGGGCCAAGACACCCCACGGTCAGTTGCGTGGCACTATTGCCGACATCTGGGCAGAGGAAGTTCCGGCTCTCATGCCGCTCTCCAGGCCGTTCGACGGGTTCGTCGAATATACGAAACGGGTCACGCCTACCTGCCTCGTGCATCTGGAGCGTAATCGCTACAGCGTTCCGGCATCCTTCGCCAATCGACCGGTGAGCCTCCGGGTCTATCCGGATCGGATCGTGGTTGCCGCAGAAGGCCAGATCGTCTGCGAGCACCGTCGCGTCATCGATCGTTCCCATGATCGTCCAGGACAGACCATCTATGACTGGCGTCACTATCTAGCGGTGGTGCAGCGTAAGCCCGGTGCTCTTCGCAACGGCGCACCGTTCATTGAGCTCCCCGATGCATTCCGGACCTTGCAGCAATACCTGCTCAAGAAGCCGGGTGGCGATCGAGAGATGGTCGATATCCTGGCCCTCGTCCTTCAGCACGACGAACAAGCCGTGCTGTCGGCCGTCGACATGGCGCTGAAGTCTGGCGTTCCGACCAAGACGCATGTGCTGAACCTGCTGCATCGGCTCGTTGACGGTAAATCCTTCACGCCGCCGACCCTCGATGCCCCTCAGGCACTGACGCTCACCAATGAACCCAAGGCCAATGTTGAACGATACGATACCTTGAGAAAGACGGAGGCTCGCCATGCGTCATAATCCAGCAAGCGGCGCGATCGTCATCATGCTGCGGCAGTTGAAGATGCATGGCATGGCCCAGGCAGTCGGAGAGCTTACTGAGCAGGGGTCACCCGCGTTCGAGGCTGCCCTTCCGATCCTGTCGCAGCTTCTCAAGGCAGAGACGGCGGAGCGCGAGGTTCGATCAACGGCCTATCAACTCAAGACAGCACGCTTTCCGGCCTACCGTGATCTGAACGGCTTCGACTTTACCAGCAGCGAGATCAACGAGGCTCTCGTGCAGCAACTCCATCGCTGTGACTTCCTCGATGACGCCAACAATATCGTCCTGGTCGGCGGACCTGGCACGGGCAAGACGCACATTGCCACCGCGCTCGGCATTCAGGCCATTGAGCATCACCACAAGCGAGTGAGGTTCTTCTCGACGGTCGAACTGGTCAACGCGCTTGAGCAAGAGAAGGCGCAAGGCAAGTCGGGACAGATCGCCAATCGGCTCGTTCACTCCGATCTCGTCATTCTCGACGAGCTGGGATACCTGCCATTCAGCGCCTCTGGAGGGGCGCGCTTCCGCTTCAAGAACAGCTCGGCCCATCAGCCCAAAACATCAAAGGAGAAACGCAGGAGCTTGACCCCGACCAACAACGCGAACGATACCTAAAGGCGGGTCAATTCTCGGTGGAAACGCCGGGTCAGCTCTCAGTGGAAATCAACACCGATTGCTGTTGCCGCCAGCGTTCCGGCAATACCAAGCGACAAGGTCACCCAAGCCGGCCCCATGCCGGTGCGCCACATAGTGGCGTAGTTTTCCAGCGTAAAGTTCGCCCTGGGTAGGCCGACCCGCCATTCCATGAAGCTGGAAACCAGCACCGTCAGGTGGGGCGTGAATGCCATGAGAAGGGCAATGATGACCGCGCCAAGCACTGTGACATGAGCAAGAGGCGATAGCGGCTTGCGTTCCAGCGCCCGCGACGACACCACGGCAAAACCGCGTCGCGCCAAATAGATTTGCTGCGCCATGAGGAACAGGCTCGAGATGGTGATGAGCACAATCGATCCTGTGGCCGCAAGCGCCGGATTGCGTCCTGCCTCACTCAGGAAGGACGTATAGATCAGAACCGGCAGTGCGTTGACATCGAGGCCAATGATGCGCGGCGTTCCGAAGTCAGACAGGGCTGCCATCGTTGCCAGATAGAGACCGGTGATGATGCCGGGGAGTGCCAGCGGAATTTCGACCGTCATGCGCACACGAGGCGGCTTGGCACCAAGGCTTTCCGCTGCCTCGATATGGCCAGCGTCCAAACTCTGAAACGAGCTGTGGCTGAGCAGAAAGATGATTGGAAAGACCAGCCAGGTGATGACCCAAATGACGCCATGCAAGCCGACAATCGAGACATCGAGGCCGAGATAGTTGGTCAGAACGCCGTTTCGTCCCAGAAGCAAGCGCCAGGCGTATGCCCCCAGAAATGGTGGAGACACGGACGCCATAGTGACAAGAAAGACGATAGCAGTGCTGCCCGCGACCCGGTAACGTGCGATAAGATAAGCCAGCGATACGCCGATCAAAGCGGCAAGTCCGGTGGACGTCAACGCGATCAGCAGGCTGTTTACCGTGGCGGAAAGGGTTTCCGAGCGTGTAAAGAAGTCGGTATAGTGGACAGCAGAGAGCGACAGCGATTTGTTTTCGAAGGTGATGTAGGCGTTCGCGGCATGTGAGAGCAGGACAGTGTTGAGCGACTGCGCGTTGATATCTAAGGGGGCTGGTGAAGTTGTCGCGAATAGCCCCCGGGGCGCCTGCTGCGAAAGCGTGAACCGAGCCGAGCCCAGATCGAGTTCAAGTAAACCTGCCTCGTCCTTACCAACCGAAATCGGCTCTTGCGAAGAGAGGCGCAGCGTTCGGTCATCCTGGACATCTACAGTCAGACTGTCAGTCGAACTCAGCGTTATCGCAACGCCGTCAGAAAGTTTAGCAACGCTGTATCGGGCGGTCATTTCCGGGACGAATTGCAAGCCGTCTTTATTATGCAGAAGAGTAAAACGGCCGCCCTCCTCCAGGAGGGAGGCGGCCATGAGGCGAACCTGCGGGACAACAATCGTCAGGCCGCAGAGCACGAGCGCGACGATTGAAAATATCAGCCAATTGTCGCGCAGCACCTTCATTTTCCGCGAAGCTCCTGAAAGCGAGCCACGACCACAGGGCGCGGATCGACAGCGGATACGATTGTGAGCGTAGCCATGTCAGGCAGAGCGGCGGGAGGCGTTACATCCTTGCGTGCCGAGCGTCGAACGGTGGCGTCGCGAACAATTTCATGCGCCGTCTTGCTGCCGAGGAAATCGATGAAGCTCTTGGCGTCTTCGATGTGCTGCGCGCCATTGACTATGGCTTGCGCATCGATCTGGCCGGTAACCGCATCGGTCGGATAGACGATTTCGATCGGCAGACCTTGAGCCTTCCACTTGGAACCCAGATCCTCGTTAATCCAGCCAACTGCTGCTTCACCGTCGCGTACGGCGTTGAAGGCGTCATCGGAACCGGGAGCAATGCGCGCACCCTTGGCCATTTGACCGACGAAATCCCAACCGAAATTGCCAGCAAGAGCGGAAAGAATGACATAGCCGGTGCCGGATTTTGCAGGGTCTGGAATAATCAGGCCACCGTTCTTTGCGAAGTCCTGTGAGACGAGATCTTTCTGCGTCCTGGGTATGGAGCCGGCCTCGACGCGTTTGGTGCTGACGACCAGCGGCTGCAGCAGCACCGTGAACGGATGCCAGATGTGATTGGGATCGGTCGTCACCATGTCGGCGTCGGACTTGCTTTCGAACGATTGGAAGAGCGCTGCATTTTCTTCGAAGGTCTGCGTCGGTCCGCCCCACATGACGTCTGCCGAGGAATTGCCACCTTCTGCACGCAGACGCTCGATCAGCTCGCCAGTACCGCCGCGCACGACGGTCACCTTCACATCCGGATTTTCCTTGGCAAAAGCGTCGAGGATGGGAGCAGATGTCGCCTCCCCATGAGCGGTGTAGACCACCAGTTCTCCGGCATTCGCAACACTGATGATCGACGCCGACGCCAACGCGCCCGCTATGATACGCCGCAAGGTCCATTTCAGCATGACTATGTTCCCTTTTTAAAGTCACTGAGAAGAAGGCGACCCTATTAATCCATTTACCAGATTAAAAATCAAGCCGCCTTTTCTTGGGAATTACGGTCCTTGCGTTACAGGATTATGACTGAAGGCTGAGATTATCTGCATTGTGAACTGCTTGACGCCCATAGGCTGGACTGATAAATTCCATTTAATTTATTAAATAGGAATTGGCCCCGATGAGCTTGATGGGCAGCAATCACACATATTCCGGCCGCTACAACCGTCGCCTCGTTTTCGATCTGATCCGATCTGGCAATGGCATAAGCCGGCGTGACCTTGTTGATGTGACAGGCTTGAAGCCACAAACCATGTCCAATATCTGCAAGGACCTGATAGACCGTTCAGTGGTTGTGGAAACCATCCAACAAGAGGGCGCGCGCGGTGCGCCGCAAAAGAAGATGTGGGTCAGAGCCGAGGCCGGTTGCTGCCTGGGTATTCACGTGGATCGCGACGGGCTTCTGGGCATCGTCTGCGATCTGGCGGGGCGGGAGTTGGGTCGCGAAACCGCATCCGCATCGCTCGAAGATCCATCCGACACCATCCGTGCCATCGCCGATATGACACAGCGTCTGCGGTCGGTTACCGTGGATCGTCCCGCCTGGGGCATCGGCATCGCGATGCCCACATTGCAGGAGGCGGAATTCGAACATCCCGTCGGCCCGCCGGGTTGGGATGCGTGGAGCCGTATGCCGGTGGCGGAAGCCATCGAAGATGCATGTGGCCTCCCCACCATCATCGAGAATGACGCCACAGCCGCAGCAGTTGCCGAACTGAGGGTGGGAAGTGCGGGAGGACTGAGCCACTACGTCCATATTTTCGTCGGGCACGGACTTGGGGCAGGCATTATCAATGACAGCATGCCGCTCCAGGGATTTTGGAACAATGCCGGAGAAATCGGTCTCCTGACATGGCCGGCGGAACTTGCCAATCCAGATGCGGGGAAACAGACACCGTTTTCGATCGACGAGCTTGCAGCGATGCTGTCGTGCGAAAGCAGGGAGATTGCGCGGCCTGGGGCATTGGAGAAACTTTACGCTCAACGCGACAGTATTCTGATGCGATGGCTCGATCTCAATTCGAAGCGCCTGCGGTTGCTGGTGTCGCTGCTTGAAAACATCATGGACCCGCAGACCATCGTGGTTGGAGGGCACTTTCCACCAGCGCTCATCAATTCCCTGATCGACCGGGCCTATCCCCTTTTGCCGTCAGTCAGCGCCCGAAGCCACCGCGAAATTCCCCGGCTGTGTGCTGGCGCTCTAGGGCCGGAGGCCGCCGCGATCGGCGCTGCCATGCTACCTGTGATTGCCCATGGCAGCCCAGACTTCAGGCGCCTCTCATCCATGCGCGGACGCAGCCAGACGATCGATTTCGAAAGACGCTTCGATCGGGTCGCAGGCGCGCCAACGGATGACGACACGTCATCCTGATTTACATGACTCTTGCCGACAGGACTAAAACATGAAAATCGCAATTGCCGGGCTCGGCTTTCGGCTTGCCAATGTCATTGCCTCCTTCCGCAAGGCCTGCCCTGAACTGGAAATTGTCGGCTTGATGGACCCGCAGCCTGCTGGGCTGCCAGCCATTCAGTCCGCAGGCATGGCGGCGCCGCGACGTTTCGATACCATCGAGGCTATGCTGACGCAGACGAAGCCGGATCTTCTTATGGTCGGCTCGCCCAATCTTTTCCATCTGGAACATATCACCGCGGGATTGCGCGCAGGCGTGCGGGTTTTCACGGAGAAGCCGGTGGTGATCGACGAAAACCAGACGATGACGTTGGCGCGTCTGCTTGCCGAATATGGCGATGAAAGCGTTATCGTGGGGCTAGTTCTGCGGTACTCTGACCTTTATCGGGATCTGCGCGCAGCGCAGACGCAAGGTCAAATCGGCGCCATCACGTCGATTGAGGCATCCGAGCATATCGCACCCTACCACGGAGCATTCTTCATGCGGGACTGGCGACGGCATACGCGCTATGCCGGGCCGTTTATCTTGGAGAAATGCTGCCACGATCTCGACCTCTATGGCAGCGTTGTTGGGCAGCGGGCGATGGCCGTTGCCAGCTTCGGCGGCCGAAAGTCGTTTATCGCGGAAAACAAGCCGGATCAGTTCTCCGCGTTTCAACAGCGGGAATTCTATAAAAAGCCGAGCGGCTGGCTAGAGGGTGGCGCAGTGTTTGAGAGTGACGGCGATATTATCGACTATCAGACCGCGATTATCGAATATAATGGCGGGGCGACGATGACGTTTCATACCAATCTCAACGTTCCAGATCAGTTTCGCCGCTTCTGCGTGATCGGTAGCAAGGGAATGGCCGAAGGCGATTTCATCCGCAATCGCTTCGAGGTGCACTCTGCAATAACAGGCGAAAAGCTAGTCGAGCGGCGTTACGAGGGGCACGAAAGCGATCACTATGGCGCAGATGATCAGATGGCCTCGGATATCTACAGGCATCTGACCGAGGCCTCTCCGCTGCCCGTCAATATCGTCTCAGCCTTGGAAGCGGGGCTCGTCGCGATCAAGATCGATGAGGCACGCCGTGTCCGGCGCACCATCGAGCTTGCTGAAACCTGGCAGCGCTTCGATGACGCGCTTCGCACCCCTCATGTGGCTGCCTGAGGCCGCGATTATGACCATGCCAGCGTCTTTATCATCCGTTACCATCCGCAACGCCCGACCGTCCGATGAGACGGCGATCCTCGACATATGTGTGCGCACTTCAGATCGAGGCAAAGACGGATCACAATACTACTCTGACCCGAGACTTCCCGGACTTTTATGGGCGCTGCCCTATGTCCGCTTCTGCACAGAAACTGCATTCGTGCTGACGAAGGATGACGTCGTCATGGGCTACTGTGTCGCCGCACCCGATACGATTGCCTATGAAAATTGGCTCGAGGCCGCATGGTGGCCGTCCTTGCTGGAAGAGCTCCGCGATTTCGAAACACGGACAGTAGAGGATGACAACGTTCTTTCCTATATTCGAAGCGCAAGAAAGACCCCGGCTGAGGTCACGCGGCCCTACCCCGCCCATCTGCATATCAATCTTCTGCCTGAGATCCAAAATGGCGGCCATGGGTCGTCGCTACTGCGACATCAACTGGATTCTTTAACGAGGTCTGACGTAAGAGGCGTCCATCTAGGCGTTAATCAGTATAACGAAAAGGTCGTAGCATTTTACGCCAAATTCGGCTTTGTGGAAATTGACCGGACACCATCGATCGTGATGGCGAAGCGGCTGACTGAATAAAATACTTAAAGCGCGTCGCGATTTCTAACGTCGCTCTTCAAGCTGTAGCGCCTTTTGTTTTCTTTTGTCGAAGCTCGAGGATAACCAAAACTTTTCCAGAAATGATTTTCATGGCGAGCTGGCTTTTATAGTCCACTCCGTTTTGCGACAAAGTGTCTTTTCGCCCTGAGGGGGTACGAACCTGCCGCACGTCATTTGTTGTCAGACTTTTTGGCGCAGTTCCATTGGCTTAGAAACACAGTGGAATGGACTCAAACGAAAATTATTGATGAATTTCGTTTAGGTGTTCAGCGCATTGTTGAGGTCATGCAATCCGACCATCAGCATCATGGGAGTGAGGCACCTACGCCCCTGTCAACTTTCAATAGAAAGCCTGATACACCCAGACAGTCGTTGACCGGGCGAGATCGTTTCGACGCCGCTGCCATTTCGCTCTGGTTCCGGTAAGCCAAGCGCTCCGGCGACCATGGAAACGGGCTCAAGACAAAGATAGCGGTCCATACGGTGGGCAGCGAGATTGCTAAAAACGGGATCCGCCTCGAGCAACAGTGAAAAACTGTCAAAACCGATGCGCGCATATGACCAGTCGGTGAAGTGCAAGGTGTATCCCGTCATAGCAGGAATGGGAGGTTTCGAGCGGGGCACCGCTTGCTGGCCGGTTGGCACGTTCTGCACATCGAGGGGATATTGCAGTTTGGCATCGGTGCTGGCGTCGGAGGCCAATTCTGCCGCAAAATAGGGATGCCAGCCAAGCGAAACCGGCACAGGCCGGTTTTCCAGATTGGTTATCGACAATTCCACCGTCAAACGGTTGCTTTCAAGCAAAAAAGATTGTTCAGCGCGGAAGGAAAATGGCCACTCAGCATCCGCCTTATAGTCAAGCACCAGCGTGCACTGATCGGCCGCCAGGCTGGAAATATCCCACGATCGTCGGTGAGCAGGTCCATGCATGGCATCAGGCGAAAGGGCGGGATGTGGAAGAAGGTCGTGCCGGATATCCGCGTGAACGAATGAGCTGCCATATAACCTGTTGTGGTAAGGAATGAGCGGATAGGCACCTGCCCTCGGCCAGTTCAACGGGTCAAAAGACTCCCCCGCTGTCGGCACCAGAATATCGCCGTGATCCTCGTGGTGCAGATGCGTCATCCTTCCACCCCAGGAAGGGCGGAGGCGGGCCGAAAGCTGCCTGAAGGCAATCGTAACCGTTTCAGGCAAAAGCATATGAGCCATCAGGCCGTTTCGGCACGCGTCGCTGCCAGTGAACATAGCCATCTTCCTGCATGGCCTTTTCATCCATCTCGACTCCCCAACCCGGTCGGTCCGGCCTCAGTTCCAGGTATCCATCCTTTGGCAGATAAGGGTCGACAACATAGCGCGTTTCATCCTCGCGTTTTTCGAGGTCAGTGCCACCATAAACATAGCACTGCCCCTTCGGCAGCCTGTATTCAAGAATACGGAAATTCTGCTGGGCGGCGGAGAAATGCACGTTGACGGCGGTGGCGAGCGGCCCCATCGGGTTGTGCGGCGCGATGCTGACGAAATGCGCCTCTGCCAGCGTGGCGATGCGGCGCATTTCGGAAATACCACCGACAACGCAGATGTCGGGTTGAATGATATCGGCGCCCCGGACTTGCAGAAGACGCAGGAAGTCATTGCGATTGTAAAGACTTTCACCCGTTGCCAGCGTGCAGTTCAGCCCCTGCTTCAGGTCTCCCCACATCTCGATATTTTCCGGACGCAACGGCTCTTCGAAAAATAGCGGATCATAAGGGGCAAGCGCATTGCCCAGTTGACGAGCGGCGGCAGGCTCGAAAATCTTGGCATGCGCGTCGAAGGCAATATCGTAGTCGGGCCGCACCGTTTCGCGAAGCGAGCGGAAATATTCKGCCGAACTGCGCACCACCTCACCCCAGCGATGGGCGTGAATATCGACGCGCCATGGGCTTAGCTTGAAGGCTGTGAACCCCCAGTCTTCGTTGAGACGATCGAATTCCTCCCTTGCCGCCGGTGCATCCGGTGCCGTGTAGACGCCGGCGTAAACCTTGATACGGTCACGCACTTCGCCGCCCAGAAGCTTGTACACAGGCACGCCTGCCGCCTTGGCGGCAAGGTCCCAGAGGCAATGGTCAAGCGCTGAGATTGCCGAAAGACCAAGTGCTCCGGGCGGAAAGCGGTTTTGTTGGAGGAGGAGATTGTAGAGATACTCGACCCGAGTCGGATCCTGCCCGGCAAGGAAGCCGTAGAGGTAATCCAGAACCGGGGGCAATGCGAGATCGGGGCCGTGATTGTAGCATTCGCCCCAGCCGGTCAAACCGTCATCGGTATCGAGAGCGACGATAACGCGGGGGCGGTCCTTGTCGCGGGTAACGAATACCCGCATGCGATCGATTTTCATGCTTTGGTCTTCCTCTTGAATTGCGAGAAGCAACAGCCGCGCTGTTATCTGGCAGCAGCTCCGTTCTTGATCTCGGGCGGCTCGACGTAGCGGAACCTTCTCGTGCGGTCGCGGTCGCGCGGATCCGGGCGCGGAATGGCCGACAGAAGTGCCTGCGTATAAGGGTGATCCGGTGCGTTGCAGACTTTTTCGGCGTCTCCCACCTCAACAAGCTTGCCGCGATACATCACTCCGACGCGGTCGCACATGTATCTGATGACGCCGATGTCATGGCTGATGAAGATGTAAGCCAGGCCAAGTTCGTCCTGCAGCCGCATGAGCAGGTCCAGCACCTGGAAACGCACCGAAACATCGAGCGCCGACGTCGCCTCATCCGCAACGATGATGCGCGGCCGGAGCGTGATGGCGCGGGCGATACCGATGCGCTGGCGCTGGCCGCCGGAAAAGGCGTGTGGATAACGCTCACGTCCGGCAGGGTCCAGACCCACCTGCTCCATCAGGGCGCAGACGCGCTCATCCAGTTCCTTGCCTTTCGCAATGCCGTTGACCAGCAGCGGCTCGCCGATGACCTGTGCCACCGTCATGCGCGGATTGAGCGAACCGAACGGATCCTGAAAAACCATGCGCAACTCACGCCGGGCCGCTTTCAGCTCCGCACCTTCGATTTTGGCAAGATCGACCACCGTGCCATCCGCCCGGCGATAGCGCATCTCGCCCCCGGTCGGATCGTAGAGGCGCATGATCGAGCGGCCCATGGTGGTCTTGCCGGAGCCGCTTTCGCCGACGATGCCGAGCGTTTCGCCCGGAAGCAGCTTGATCGACACGCCATCCAGCGCCTTCATCTCACCGAAGTGCATCGAGAGGTCGTCCACTTCCAGGATAGGCGCCGCGGCAAGATCGAGCGGCGGGCGGGCCAGCCGGATTTCCGCCTTCTGCTCCAGCTTCAGAACCGAGCCGATCAGCATACGCGTATAGGGGTCTTGCGGATTGTGGAATATTTCATCGACAGTGCCATATTCCTTGGCGACGCCGTGATGCATGACCAGCACGTCATCGGCAATCTGCGCCACCACGCCCATGTCGTGGGTGATGAACAGCACCGCCATGCCATGCGCCTTTTGCAGCCGCGATATCAGGTCGAGGATTTCGGCCTGCGTCGTGACGTCCAGCGCGGTTGTCGGTTCGTCGGCGATCAACAGTTGCGGTTTGCAGGCCAGCGCCATGGCGATCATGGCGCGCTGGCGCATGCCGCCGGAATATTGGAAGGCATAACGATCCAGCGCCTTTTCGGGGTTAGGAATTTCCACCTGTCGCAGCAGCTCGATGGCTTCCGCCCGTGCCTGCGCCTTGCTCATCTTCAAGTGCAGCCGCAGAACTTCGGTGATCTGATCACCGACGGTATGCACCGGCGACAGCGACGACATCGGCTCTTGAAAAATCATTGCGATGTCTGCGCCGCGCACCGAGCGGATGGCCCGGCTGCGCGGATCGAGCTTTGCGAGATCCAGCGACGTGCCGTCGGCACGGTTGAGGATGATCGACCCGGAAGCGATGTAACCGGGGCTGTCGATGATCTGCAGGATCGAGCGGGCGGTGACGGATTTGCCGGAACCGCTTTCGCCCACAACGCAGAGCGTCTTGCCGGGATCGATGGAAAAAGACAGATCGTTTACGGCGCGGAAAATGCCGTTTCGCACGGGAAATTCGGTGACCAGATTGCGGACGTCAAGCAGCGGTCGGTCTGGCTTCATGGAGAGAATATCGCTCATCCGGGGCCTCACTTGTTATAGGGGTCGGCTGCGTCACGCAGACCGTCACCGAGCAGATTGAGCGCCATGACGGCAACGACAACAGCCACGCCGGGCAGGAACAGCCACGGCGCGGTTGCGATCGAGCGAATATTCTGCGCCTCGCGAAGCAGAACGCCCCAGGAAATGGTCGGCGGCTGGAGGCCAAGACCGAGGAAGGACAGCGAGGTTTCCGCAAGGATCATCGCCGGAACCGCAAGCGTGACCGAGGCGATGATGTGGCTCGAAAAACTCGGCAGCATATGGCGGAAAATGATGCGCCCTTCCGGCACGCCATCCAGCCGGGCTGCCGCCACGAACTCTTCCGTCCTCAGTGAAAGGAACCTGCCGCGCACGACGCGGGCAAGCTGCGCCCAGCCGGTCAAGGACAGGATGATGGTGATCATCATATATTGCAGCGTTGCCGGCCAACCCTGCGGCAGGGCAGCGGCAAGCGCCAGCCAGATGGGAATGGTCGGCAGCGACAAAACGAAGTCGATGACGCGCTGCATGACAAAATCGATGCGGCCTCCGTAATAACCGGAGATACCGCCCAGAACGACACCGAGAAGCAGCGAGAAAAACACGCCGACGAGACCGATGGACAGCGAAATCTGCGAGCCCTGTATTACCCGGCTAAACACATCACGGCCAAGGCGATCCGCGCCGAAAAGGAAGAGCGGTCGGGTCTTGTCGGTCGAGGCCAGCAGATGGATATCCGTGGTGAACAGGCCGAGCACCGAATATTCGTAGCCGCGACCGAATAGCTGGATCGGGATTTTCTTGGCCGTATCTTCGACGAACACCGCCGCCAGCGTTTCAGGATCACGCGTCAGCTTCAGCGGATAATAGTGCAGACCAAGCGAGAGGCCGTCCGTCGTATCGATGAAATGCACACGTTGCGGCGGATGGAAGGTGGCGCGCGCATTCTGCAGAACCGGATCGTTGATGGCGAAGAAACCTGGCAAAAGCGCGACGATATACATTGCGATGGTGACGAACAGGGCGGCCATGGCCAGCCTGTGGCGCTTGAACGCCCACCAGATCAGTTGCCATTGCGAGGCGACGGCAGCGCGGTCCGGCCGGGTATTGGTGGTGATGGCGATATCGCTCATGGCGCCCTCCTATTCGAGACGGATGCGCGGATCGACCAGCGCAAGAAGGATGTCGCTGATGAGCGATCCGATCAACGTCAATCCGCAGATCAAAAGCACAAAGGCGCCGGCGAGATACATGTCCTGCGCCATCAGCGACTGCAAAAGCAGCGGCGCGGCCGTCGGCAGATTGAGCACGATAGCAACCACAACCGAGCCTGAAATGAGATTGGGCAACAGCCATGCAATCGTGGAAATGAATGGGTTGAGCGCAATTCTCAAAGGATATTTCGTCAGCAGCCGGAACTCGGACAATCCCTTTGCGCGCGCGGTTGTCACGTAGGGTTTGGGTAATTCGTCCAGCATGTTTGCGCGCATGACGCGGATGAGGCTTGCCGTGGAGGACACCGCGAGGATCGCAACTGGTAGCCAGATGTGGGCCATCAGATCCATCATCTTGGCGATGCTCCACGAGGCAGTCTCGTACTCCGCCGAAAACAGCCCTCCGACATCGGCCCCAAATTCCACCGCCGCGACATACATCAGCACCAGCGCCAGTAGGAATGACGGTATGGACAGGCCGAAAAAGGAGAAGGCGGTAAAAAGATAATCGCCGATTGAATATTTGCGCACGGCGGAGAAGACGCCGATCGGAAGTGCTATGGCCCAGGTTGCGAGAAGGCTTGCTATGGCCAGAACCAGCGTCAGCGCCATGCGCTCCCAGATGAGGCCGGAAACGGGCTGCTGCCATTCGAACGAGATGCCAAAATCGCCGCGACTGATGATGCCCCATATCCATTTGAGATATTGCACGATCATCGGGTCATCGAGCCCGAAGCGCTCTCGCAGTTGCGCCGCCGTATTGTGGTCTATGACTTCGTTGGACGCAGCAAGCGTGGCGATGTAAGTCGTCACGTAGTCACCGGGTGGCAGCTGGATCAGTACAAAGGCAAGAAAACTGACGGCGAACAGGGACGGTATCATCCACAGCAGGCGTTTTACGATAAATAGCAGCATAACGTTCTCGCAATCACGTTTTACCACACGCGCCGCCATCCACTACGAGACGGCTTTCGGGTGGTCGAAACAACCTGAGAGGCGCCGCCGCGTTGATGAAGCGGCGCCCATGTGGCGGTGTCAGCTTGTGAAGGTGAACTGTTGCGGCAACGCCGGGCCGGGGTTGGGCCATGACCAGCTGTCGGGTTCTTTCTCCGGCACGTTGCGAAGGTTGTTGCGGATGATACCGAAACCACCAACGGCAAGGCAAAGACCGATCGTCTCGAACTCGTCGGCCGCGATATCGAAGATTTCCTTCATCTTCTCGCCGCGCTTGACAAGGTCGGCCGTCGAACGCGCTTCATCGAACAGTTTGAAGCGCTTCTTCTGGCTTTCCGGCGGCTCTTCCCCCTTCTGCCCGTTGGATGTGTACCAAAGCGCCCACGGAATGGCGTAGCGCGACCCCTGCGGGTGGAACGCGAAGAAGTCACGCGGGTCGAGCATCGGATCGAGACCGCCCGGACCCGGCCAGACCGCCGCATCATGGGCGTTATCATCGCCGCGTGTGTAGTACAGCGCGCGCTCAATGGTGTTGACCTTGATATCGACGCCGATTTGCGCCCACTGCGCCTTCACCAGTTCCAGCGCATCGACCAGATCGGGATAGAGTGTCGGGATCACATCGATCGAAAAGAAAATCGGCTGGCCGTCGGGCCGGAGCCGCATGCCGTTGCCGTTCTTCTTGTCGTAGCCGGCCTTGTCGAGAAGATCGTTCGCCTTGGCGACATCGTATTCGGTGTTCTGACGCGCCAGCTTTTCGTGATACCAGGGATGTGTCGGGCGCGGCCCGGCCTGATAGCCCTCGCTCTGGCCGAAATAGACGATGTCGATGATTTCCTGGCGGTTGAGCGCGATAGACAGCGCCTGACGGAACGACTTGTCGCCGAACATCTTGCGCATCTCAGGGTCTTTGTGGGTGATGTTGAGGTAGATCTGGCACTGCTGCGAAGCCGATGGCACCAGCGTCAACAGACGGTAATCGCCCTTTTTCATGTTCTGCGACAGCGTCGGCTTGTTGGCGAGAACGCTGATATGGCGTTCCTGAATGTCGATCTTGCCGGAGATGACGTTCAGCATCAACGATTCGACATCCTGCGAAATGCCGAAATTGACTTCGTTGATATAGGGAAGCTGGTTGCCTTCCGTATCGACCTGCCAGAAGTAAGGATTGCGTGTCATGACCACACGGGTCGCGCCGCCGGAATAGGGTTCCTTGACCACCCATGGGTCGAGCGTCGGCTTGTCGACATTCGACCAGCGCGACGGAATTTCGATGTCGCCGCACTTGGCGCGGAACAGTTCCGTCCAGCTGGACACGCCAGCCGCCTTGACGTCGGCATCGAGCGCCGTGTTGTATTTCGGCAGGAACTTGCTGCAATAATGCTTGGCAAACAGCGTCGGATGCTGGCCGAGCGGCGTGGCGAGGTTTTCCAGATAGAGCGCGTTTGGCGCTGCGAATTTGAACCTGACCGTGAAATCATCAACTTTCTCGACATCGACCGCCTTACCGGCGACGGAGAGTTGCGCCGGGGTAGCGCTGTAAAGCTCCTTGTTCTTGATGCAGTCCTCGATGGCGAACACCACGTCATCTGCGGTAAAGGGATGTCCATCAGACCATTTCGCGCCCTGCAACAGATGGAAGGTGAACTGCGAGGCGTCGTCATTGACCTCCCATTTCTCGGCAAGGTTGGGCAGAACTTCGGTGAAGTCCATGTTCCAGCGCACCAGCCCCTGGTTGCCGACCATGCGCAGGATGCCGTTATGGTCCGACGAACCGCGCAGGCCGCGGCGCAATGTGCCGCCATAGGTGCCGATCTTTTCATGCGGCGTTACCACCATCGGATTTTTTGGCAGACGTTCCGCCAACGGCGGCAGTTTGCCGTCTTTTACCAGGGCTGCCAGTTCCGGCGCTTCCTTGCCGGCAGCAGCCAGGGCCGAGCTCCCGATGACGGACACGGCGGCGACGCCGCCAAGCCCAGCCATAAAGGTTCGGCGCGTCAAGCCCAGTGAAAATTTATCGCCATCGCGCATCGACTATCCTCCCAAAAAATCACCGGCAGCGAGACAGCTTTCACCGAACCGCAACAGCCTCCCGGCCAGCCAGCACACCGATCCTCCACCGGCAGGGCAGACCATATGGGCGTTTTCAGATGATTACAAGTATTGACAGATTTTTACATATTTTTTATTCGTAGGCCGGTTTTCACGATCAGGTTTGAGGAAAGAACCGGCACGACAGTAACCACGTTCATGAAATTCCCGGTATTTCTGTTGCGATTGAAATGCAGGAAACCCATTAACTTCAGCGATTTGCAACGGAAGGGCTGCTGATGGACAATCAAACCGCATCCGCCGCCGCTCGAGGCGAGACTCGCTTGAGCGACATCATCTACGAAAAGATCATCGGAATGATTTCTGATGGGCGGTTTCCCGTGAACGAGCGGTTGCCGTCGGAGCAAAATCTGGCTTATCTGTTCGGGGCTTCCCGGCCTGTGGTGCGCGAAGCGCTGGAGCGGCTGCGCAACGACGGGCTTATCGTTTCGCAGAAAGGTTCCGGCTCCTATGTGCGCCAGCAGCCGGATTCATCCGTGTTGCAGCAGGTTCCTGTCGGCTCGCTTGCCGATGTGCAGCGTTTCTTCGAGTTCCGGTCCGGCCTTGAGTCTGCAGCCGCCGAACTTGCAGCACGCAGTTGGCAGGCTGCCGACAAAGCCCGCATCGAACAGGCCATTACCGCGCTGGAACAGTGTCTTGCGCGCAACGATCTTGGTGCGGAGGAGGACTTTGCCCTGCACGAAGCCATTGCTAAAGCGAGCCATAACCAGTTCCACATCACCGTGCGGATATGGTTCAAGCCGCATTTCGCGATCGGCCAGTCGGTGACACGCAGCCTCAGCCTCAAGCGTACGCCGCAACATGTGCGCGAGGTACAGAACGAACATACGGCAATCGTGGAAGCGATTTTTGCGCGCCAGGAACAGGCCGCGCATGACGCAATGAAAGATCACATCCTAAAGGCCCGTGCCCGCATGTTTCAGGGCGTCGGCAGCTAGAACCGTTTTTTCAACATTTCAAAAGGCGAGCCATACAGGGCAAGGGAAAATAATCAGTGATCCAGCCACGCATCATAGAGCCGAAACTCCGCTCTCTCATCGACACGCCGTTGAAGGTCGGCGAATCACCGGCATGGGATGAGCGTACCGGGAATCTGTGGTTCGTCGACATTCTCGCCCCCGCCATTTTCTGCCTGCATCCGGGCGGCAAACTCGACAGATACGAAACGCCCGCCCAGGTGGGTTGCCTCGGTCTTTGCGACAATGGCCTTGTTGTGGCGGGCCTCAAGACGGGCGTGCACCTTCTAGACCCCGCAAACGGCGCGCTCGAACTGCTGTGCGATCCGGACGAAGGACGAGCAGACAGCCGTCTCAACGACGGCAAGGTCGGCCCCGATGGCCATTTCTGGGTGGGAACCCGCGACGAGGCTGCCGTGCCGACAGGAAATGCCCGCCTCTATCGTATCGCGCCGGATGGCGGCGTCGAGCTTGTCATCAATGGCGATATGTTCACATCGAACGGGCTTGCCTGGAATCTGGACGGAACGCGCATGTATCATTCCGATAGCAGCGGTCTGATGTATCAGGCGTTCGATTTCGATGTCGCGACGGGCAGGCTCGGTCCAGCCGAGCGCCTGCACGATTTCGCACCCGACGAAGGCAGGCCTGATGGCGCGGCGACCGATTGCGAAGGCTGTTACTGGAGCGCCGGCGTTCAGGCCGGGCGTCTCAACCGCTTTTCGCCGGAGGGCGAACTGTTTGAGATATACAGGTTGCCGTTCAAAGGGCCGACCATGCCATGTTTCGGCGGCCCGGACCTCAAAACGATCTATCTGACGAGTCTTGTGACCGAGACGAACGGAACAACCACCCCAGGTACGCTTGTTGCGTTTGATGTGCCTGTCGCGGGCGTAGCCGTTCACAAATTTTCTATCTGAAGATGCCCTTCGATTTTTAAGGAAACCAGTTGATGACGACATTCGATTTCCGCCAGGCTCTGCACGGTATTTCCGGCGTACCCGTAACGGCTTACGAGACAGACGGGGAAGTCGATATAGCTGTCACCATCGAAGCCTATGCCCGTGTAGCAAAGGCGGGCATCCACAATATCGTTGCTGCGGGCAATACCGGCGAGTTTTACGCGTTGACGCCCGCTGAAATTTTCAAGGTCTACGAAGCTGCGATCGAAGGGGTGAACGGGCAAGCCCCCGTTACTGCAGCGATTGGACGCTCGCAGCGGGAGGCCCTGTCCATGGCGCGTCGGGCCAGGGAGATGGGCGCGTCTGCGGTCATGTCCCACCAACCGGTTGACCCGTTCGCAGCGCCGCAATCACAGATCGACTATTTTATCGGCCTGGCTGAAGGCAGCGAATTGCCTCTCGTAGCCTATGTCCGCGCCGACGGGTTCTCGGTCAATGACATGGTCAGACTATCGAGCCATCCGAACGTCGCAGGCATAAAGTTCGCGACGACGGATATTATGCTTCTGTCGCGTGCGATCGCCGCTTCCGATCCTGACGGCTCACTTTACGTGTGTGGACTGGCAGAAAGCTGGGCTCCCGCCTTCTGCGCCGTCGGAGCCCGCGGCTTCACATCCGGTCTCGTCAATGTCGCACCGCAATTTTCCCTGCAAGTTCATGATGCACTGACGGCCGGCGATTTCTCGACCGCACGTAAGATCGTTGAAAAGATCGAGTTGTTCGAACGGCTGCGGACACGATACCGGAACGGCGCCAATGTGACTGTGGTAAAGGAAGCGATGCAGATACAGGGCCTTGCGGTTGGCCCAGTTCGAGCACCAGGACTCGCCCGTCTGGACGACGAGGATCGTGCAACACTTGAAGTCCTGCTTGCCAGCTGGCAATGACAAAAGCCTCATTCCCAACTGTGGAGACACACTACGATGCCGATGATGGCACCCAACCCATCTGTGGAATTATGCGCCTAACCGGCTCGGTTGCGATGGACAAACAATGCCTTGCGTCACGCCCAGACGAACATTGTGGTTATCTGGACCAGGGGTTGATCACTTTCACCCCGGCAGCCTCGAAAGGGCTTGTATCGCGAGTTGAGATAGTGAGGCCATTTGCTGCCGCTGTGGCTGCAATGTAGCCATCGGCCGTGCCGATTGCTTTCCCAGACGCTCGAGCGCGTGCCATCAGTTCAGAGTAGAACTGAGAAGTAGTCAGATCGAAGGACAGGATGCGGCCGGAAAAGTGTGGCAGCACCTCGCCCTCGAGACGGTCGCGGAGGATAGTTTGCCGTCTGCCTGAAGGCATAGCAGCAATTCCGAAGCGAAGTTCCGCAATCGTTATTGCGGAGATGAACAGCGTTTCGACAGCTTGGGCGTCCAACCAGGCAATCACCGCCTCGTCCGGAACCGGTTTCCAAGGTTCGGATATGACGTTGGTGTCAAGCAAGATCATTCGAAGGTCATCGGCTTAGCAGGTGTCTTGTCGCGACTTTTCTGAAGAGCTTCAACGTCGCTGTTGGAAAGCTCGGCGTCGCGACCAATGGCCGCTAGCAAGGAACCGAGCTGAATACGTTCCGGAGGACGAACAGCCGCTTCAATAATGGCACGAATCTCGGCCTCCGTGCTCCGGCCATGATGAGCCGCTCGCACCCTCAGAGCGCGATGTGTTTCTTCAGAAAGGTTACGAATGGTGACTGCCGGCATTGATATCATCCTTGGAAAAATGATCTCTTTGATATCAAAATACCAAGAATGATGCTAAAATTCAAGAGTATTGAGTTTCAGCAGGATTTGACCCGTTTTTCCATTTCGCGGCCGACAATCCGTCGAGAATACCGCAACCACGAGCTATCGTCTTCTCGGGAAGATCTATGCACGCCTTGCGAGAATGATTGTCGAGCGGGCGGGGTTTTCATCGACACATGAGCATGACCCGAAATTTTCCATACTGGCCATTTCCAAATGGCCAATTTCCAAGAAAACAGTGCTTCCCCCGGTGAGGCTGGCTATCGCGCATGCTGTCCGTGTGATCGAGATTGGACGTGTCTGATGTTGCCCTAGGGGTCTTCCGCGTCCATATAGTTCTAATGACGCATGATTCGAAAATATTCGTCGGTCTTCGATCCGCTCGCAAACGCTCGCCATCGCCCAGCCAAGCCACAGGCCCAAAATGCCAATGGGACGGGTGTGAAAAGAGCGGTACTCACCGTGCGCCGGTGGGATCGGGTGCAGAAGGTCTTTACCTCTTATTCTGCCTTGAGCATGTGACTGACTACAACAAGGGTTATAGTTTTACGACGCCACCCTCCAATGCCGACGTCGCCCGTTACCAGAAAGAAGCGACGACGGGTGCGCGCCCGACCTGGGGTAAGAGGGTGAGCGCGGCGACTGAAACTCCGTTACCGTCTTCAGTTCGTTCAGGCTCGGCAAAAACGCTAAATGCTCGCAAAGCCGATCGGCAGGGGCAAACCCGGATCGGCGCCCAACAGAGAAAGCTCAAGGTACTGGAAGCCAAAGCTTTCGAAACACTCGGCCTTTCCTCCCAGGCGACATCCCAAGAAATCAAGAGCCGCTATAAGGAGAGGCTCAAAATGCACCATCCCGACGCCAATGACGGAGACCGCAATTCTGAGGATGCACTTCGAAGCTCGATCGAAGCGTATCGAATCCTCAAATTGAACGGTTTTTGCTAAAGCCTGTTTAAAAGGGGCTTACGATCCCTGCCTTGAAGGGATCAGAACCACTGACCCGTTCCAACGCATAGATGAGATGATCACTCGGACCTCAATCCAAGCCAAAATTTCTCAAATGCATTCAAGGAGCATCTTCGTCATTCGCCCAGCAGCTACGCGCAGACACGTGCTCCTTTGCGCGACGTTGCGCTGAGCAATGGGCCCTCGGCGTGATTTGTATTTTTCGCTATTCGACCGCAAAAGCGAAGACACCGGATGGCCTATTGGACAAACTCTGCCTTGAGGAGAATCGCCGTCATCGCCACTTAGACGGCCGAAAGACACGGGGATACCGATGTCCATGTTGTCACCACGCAACCGTGCGACACTCTGATTGCCCATATCGGTCCTCCAGACCGGTGAAGCTCCATCAGTTTTGGTGGAGCGTGCGTCGATGCCTCCCCGCAAGGGCGCCCAGCCTGTCGGTGGTTGGGACTTCGGCTTTTGTCTCGGCACGCCGGGTGCTTGAGGGCCAACTCTCGGTCCCCGATCATTTATCCAGAAAGATGGCTTTCTTTCATCCTTAGCGTTACAACGACGCCGCCCTCTACCCAGTTATAGTCGATTGATCCACCGAGTTGTCCCGAGACTGTCCTGTGCAACATCTTACTGCCGTAACCGTCTGACGATCTGGGCGACTGGGCAGGGTCGCCTCCGTGTTCGCTCCAGACGATCTCGACCTCGTCTTCGATTACAGAACCGGATATGTCGAGCAATCCCGCATTATTCGACAAGGCACCATATTTGAGCGAATTCGTTGCCAACTCGTGTATCACGAGTGCCAGGCTGGTTGCAGCCTTCTCTCCTAGTCCCATCCGCGGCACAGCAACGCGGATGCGACCTGCAAAAGCTCCGACGTCGTCGTATGGGGCAAGCAGCACAGCAAAGAGGTCGCCGAGCAATGCCGATCTCCCCTGGCCATCGGGGAGCGGGCGCACCAGTTCGTGGGCCCTGCCGAGGGCCGTCAGTCGCTCAGTCAACTGCTTTGCCATTTCCTCTTTTGTCTCGGTCGTACGCGAGGTGATATTTGTTAATCCAGAGGCCAGAGCCAGAATATTCTTGACGCGATGGCTCATCTCGCCGGCGAGGAGTTCATGCCCTTCCTCGGCCTGCTTGCGGCCCGTGACGTCAAGAAAGATGCCTGTCATTTTTTCGGTTGCAGCGTCTCCCTCGTTGCCCTGGCCTCGAGCGGAAATCCAACGAACGTCGGAGGCGTTCGTGAGAATGCGGAAATCAATTTCAAACGGGCCGTCGATGGCGCGGGTTGCGACGAACGCCGCCCTGACGCGGTCTCGGTCGGCGGGATGCACCTTGGCGGAAAGATGCTCGAAAGTGAGGTCTACCTCGCCGCAAATGTCCCAGAGTTCGTAAGCCTTGGCATCCATCACAAACGTGTCTTCATCGACGATCCAGGCCCAGAGCGCGACCCCGGCCGACTGGATAGCACGCCTGAGCTCGGCTGTACTCCATTCAGGTTGTGATGTGCCTTCGCTCAATTTCAAATTTCTCCCACCCCATACAAAAGCTGGTATCGATCTAGAACTAGCTGGCCAGCGAAGCGTTATCAATGTTCTACGTAGGATGTGCTTTATTGGGATGGAAGTGGAATGGCATTAATTTCGGACCGGTATCGGGACATATTTGTTGGCGATGGAGAGATGGCGCAGATGATGCGGCGCCATGATTGGGCGGATAGTACACTTGGTTGTCCGGACGAGTGGCCCGAAGCGCTGAAGGTCGCAATTCGGCTGTTGCTCACCTCAAAATTTGAAATGTGGCTCGGCTGGGGTCCAGACATCGCCTTTTTCTATAACGATGCCTATAGGCCGACCTTGGGAAATAAGCACCCCAACGCGCTTGCTGTGCCGACAAAGATATTATGGTCTGAAATCTGGAATGATATCAAAGGGCGCTTGGAAACCGTTTATTCAAGCGGAGAGGCAACCTGGGACCGCGCGCTGCTCTTGCTTCTCGAACGCGACGGGTATCCGGAAGAAACGTATCATACCTTCTCTTACAGTCCGCTGATCGGAGACAGTGGCAAGGTCGAGGGCGTCTTCTGCGCAGTCACGGAAGAAACCGAGCGGGTCATCAGTGAACGCCGCCTGGCAACCATGCGCACTCTGGCGTCTGGCCTTGCCGTGGCCGACACCGAGGTCGAAGTCTTCAACGCTTCACGCAAAGCGCTTAACGACAACCCTCAGGATCTTCCCTTCTGCGCACTTTACGTTTTTGACGAGAACGGCAATGCGATGCGCCGGTGGGTTTGCGGCACGGCTGAAGACGACACTTTATTGCCGGTAACAATAAACCGTGGTGTGGGCATCTGGAACCTTGAACGCGCCTGGCAAGAACAGGCCATGGATCTGATAAAGTTGTCGGCCACAGACGTCATCCCGTCGGGGCCCTGGCAAAGAGCGCCATCTCAGGCTGCGGTCATTCCTTTGGTCGGACAAGCCAGCGACCAACCCAAGGGGGTAATGATCACCGGGCTCAATCCGCATCGGGCGGTCAGCGACGATTACCTGGATTTCCTTAAATTGATTGCCGGCCAGATCACCTCGCGCTTGGCGAGCGCTGAAGCGTTCGAAACAGAACGTCGACGGGCAGCGGCGCTTGCAGAGGCTGCTGAGATCCGGGAAAAAGCAGCGTTGGCACTCGAGCAGCTCAATCGTCAACTCTCCTCAGAAGTGGAACTTCGGACCGCGGAGCGAGATCGGATGCGCGCCCTGTTCCAGCAAGCCCCAAGTTTCATGTGCATCCTCAGCGGGCCTGAACACACTTTCGAGCTGGTCAACGATGCCTATAATCAACTTGTCGGGCATCGCGAGCTCCTTGGCCTCAGCGTCAGAGAGGCGCTGCCTGAGATTGCCGGGCAAGGCTTCTTCGAATTGCTCGACGGTGTTTTTCGATCGGGCACGCCGTACATAGGTCGTTATGTGCCTGTTTTCCTTGAACGGGATGGCAAGGAGCAGCCGGATCAGCGCTTCGTACATTTGATCTACCAGCCAATTTTTGATCTTAACGGATCAGTGACCGGGATTTTCGTTGATGGCTTCGATGTTACGGACCAAAAGCGTGCTGAGGATCAGCTTCAGAGCCTTAACCACACCCTTGAGGAAAAAGTCGAGCAGCACACTATTGAACTGAGAACTGCGCTTCTGAAGCTAGAGAAAGAAACTGTCGAGCGCGAAACCGCACAGATCGCGTTGAGGCAGGCGCAAAAGATGGAAGCGCTGGGTAACCTCACAGGTGGCGTGGCGCATGACTTCAACAATCTTCTCCAGGTCGTGAGCGGCAACCTGCAGCTTCTCTCCAAAGATATCGACGGCAACAGGCGGGCAGAACAACGCCTGCAAAATGCCTTGGCCGGCGTTGCCCGCGGCGCAAAGCTGGCATCGCAGCTTTTGGCCTTCGGCCGCCGTCAGCCGCTCGAGCCCAAAGTCGTCAATGTTCGAAAACTCATCCAGAATATGGACGATATGCTGCGCCGGGCACTGGGCGAAGAGATAGAACTCGAAACCGTTGTCTCCGGCGGGTTATGGAATACGCTGATCGATCCGAGTCAGCTGGAGAACGCCATCCTTAACCTGGCAATCAATTCGAGGGACGCGATGGAAGGCCGCGGACGATTGACAATCGAGACCGGAAATGCGGTTCTCGACGACAATTACGCCCGTTCGCACGACGATGTCCGTCCCGGACAATATGTACTCGTTGCAGTGACCGATACGGGGTCAGGAATATCGCCAGATATCATCGAGCATGTCCTGGAACCGTTCTTCAGCACGAAAACGGACGGGAAGGGAAGCGGCCTCGGTTTGTCGATGGTTTACGGCTTTCTTAAGCAGTCCGGCGGCCACCTCAAAATCTACAGCGAGGTCGGGCATGGGACGACCATGAAACTCTATATGCCGCGCACGGTGCACGTCGAAGACAGCCTGAGTGATCCAGAGGCCATTGCGGTGACGGGTGGCACGGAAACTGTTCTCGTGGTGGAAGACGATGACGGCGTTAGGGAAACATCGGTGGCGCTGCTGACGGACCTTGGTTACCGCGTCCTCCAAGCGAGAGACGCACAGTCCGCATTCGCCGTCGTCAGCAGTGGCGTTCAGATCGACCTGCTGTTCACGGACGTCGTGATGCCGGGCCCGATGCGCAGCACAGATCTTGCGAGGAAGGCCAAGGCTCAGTTCCCTGGCATGGCCGTATTATTTACCTCAGGCTACACCGAAAATTCGATCGTCCACGGCGGCCGGTTGGACGCTGGTGTCGAGTTGCTATCCAAACCCTACACGCGCGAGGCACTGGCCCGCAAAGTCCGCCACGTCCTGAACAACGCGCAGCAACACAGGATTGCCTTGCAACGGATGGAGCGCCAGGAGCCCGCGCCTGCACCCGAGCAGGAGCCGCGTGATAGCCGCCCAACGGTGTCCGCAAAACCGCATGTCCTTATCGTTGAGGATGAGCCGCTTATCCTGATGTCGACGGTCGACATGGTAGAGGAGCTTGGTCACACGGTGCATGAGGCCAACTCAGCGGAAGATGCCCTCAGCGTCTTTGAGACCAACAGGATCGACATGTTGCTGACAGATGTCGGTCTGCCCGGCATGTCCGGGATCGAACTTGCAAGGCATGTAAGGGAACGCTGGCCAAACGTGCGGATCGTTTTCGCAAGCGGTGACGACAACGCCAAGACAGCCTCGGGTATTTCCGATGCGCAGCAATTATCCAAGCCTTTCAGTATCGATAGGCTGCGACAGGTGTTGGGTAAGGCCGATCGGACCTTGTGACCGCAATTTGGCTGGCATGGCTCGCGCACGGGTATAACCACGTTTGCCATCGCGCTGTTTGGCGATGGCAGCCTGCCACTTGCGCAAGGTTGAGTATCCAGTTCCACCTGCGCTGTTGACCGCCGGGTCATCACGATTGTGGGACTGGATCTGTGGAGATACCTTGACGCCCCCTGGGCAAGCGAGGCCACGGCACGCTTCGCCGGTTAATGGGCCTTTCGGTTTTTATCCGAAGTCGACGCCCGCGCGGCGTAAGGCATAGCTCGACCGACAAGAACCGCGCGGCATAGAACACCACCAGCTCGATCCGGATCAGCCGTACGCCGCGGGGCACGAGATCACTAGAGGCTGACGTCCTCCAGTTTCGCGATCAGCGTGTTGCGATCCTCGACCGATTTCAATCGCACCGTTAGAGCTTCGCTCTTAACCGGCACCTGGGGCGGCAGAGAGACGGCAATGCCGGGAATATTTTCGGCAGCCCACCGCCTGAAACGAGGCAACTTGTTGGGGCCGCTGATAGGGAGGGTGTGAATATATCTGAAAGTCATGACTGCTTCTTTCCGAATGCGGGCAATGCCATGGCACAGGCGGCCAGATTTGCTCCGCAGTTTTCGTGTCGGGTTGCGAGAAACCTGACGCCAATGTCGCGGTCGCAACTATTGGCGCCAGGCAATCAGCGTCCGGCACTAACCCTTCGGATAGGAAAGACGTAACGAATGGTGAGCGCGAAACCCGTTAGCTCCATCGTCGGCATGTCAGACACCAGAACCTTGCCGCTCGTTCAACCCCAGGATCAGGCGGCCAGAGTGACGGCGGGCATGCCAGCACCCCGGCTCTGCATCGAGTTTCCGTACAAAATCGGCAAGCGCGATATCACCCAGCCTGTCCGCCGCCGCTTGTGGAGAAAACCATCGTCTTTTTCGGTGCGCTTTTTCGCGCCAGTGGGTCAAAGTGCCACGCACGTTCATACCGAATATCGTGACACAGCAGACAAGCTGAGGCCCGTCGTTGAGGGTCTCGATATATCTGTGCGTCATTACCGGAGCCGGGGACATGTCGCCAATAATTCCTGCCACCTTGAACGCATGTCGCGAGGCCATGACGAGGGGCGGACATGCTTTAACGAGCGGGCCATTGGGCACGATCCAGCGCTCGCGCTCACGGTCCGTGACAAGCAGCACCTTGCGCTCGCCGTCGCGCCCGATCCGCCAGGGAAGTACTCCGACCTGCTGCAACTGACCTCTGTCATCAGGTGACGAGACGATCCGGCTTGCTGTCGTAGCGCGTGTCATTGTCCTGCGGTCTCCGCAAGCCAGCGAAAGGGCAGCCGGAACTCGTTGCGCTTGCAACTATGAGGCTTGTGTGCGGCTCTCAGTGGAACAGAGGTTTCACACCAAGGGCACCGGGCCGCGGCACCCGGCAGTTGACGGTTGCACGCAGGGCAGATTGGAAGGGGGCGAGGGTGGGACATTAAAACGCTCCATGGCTACGTCGCGCGAGCGACGCATACGAACCGCACTTTCAATTGCGTGGTTCCCGGAGCGGCTGGGTCTATGGCGGCGTTAAAGGTTCAGTGCTGCCAGCTCCGGGTTAGGGAACGTGCCTGATCAATAAGCCTGAAAAATAGGGATTTCATGGGCGTTTTCATGATGCTTATCTGGGCAAGGATCGCGTTGCCTGCAAGGTGACCTTTTGCCGCACGATAGGAATGATGCCGGACCATTCGCGCCAAATCGTACGTGAGCGAACCTCGTGACATCCACTCAGCGGCAACAAGCTCTGCGTCACTTTATGGCCTCACTGTCAGACCCAGAGCTTTTCGCTTGAACGCGCGGACGACGATCGAGACATTGATGGAGGTTTTGCAGACGTAGCTGTTCTCGAACAACAGACCTGACCGGTCGTTGCACAGCACTGACGATTCGAGCGCCTGCTCAGCTAGGTTGCGCCCCCACTCGTTGTGGAAGAACGTGCTTCCATCGGTAAAGCCAAGCCCGGTGCTCTGGTATGTCGGTCGAGCTTGCAGCGATCTTAAGGCGGCAAGATAAGCGGCATCATTGTCCGACCTGCGTCCAGCGATCAATGCTTTTCCCAGAGATTTCCGATCGATGCTGGGACGCCTCCAAATAATGAAGCGGTTCTCAACCAGATCAATGTACTCATCGAGACCAGCAACGGGGATCGAGTGGGCGGCGACAGGTTGATAGAACATGAATGGATCGCTCTCTTCGGCGGCCGCATTCGCCCGGAAACACATAACCGCTTCGAGCGATGCCACTATCTCCGGCCAGGCTTTAAGGACGGAGGACATCACCTGAGGGGCGACTCCAGCCTTCCGCCAGAGTGCATGTATTAAAGCCAGAGCAATCCACCGTGGCTCGCCTGTCGTCTCGTTAGCCGCGTTAGCAATCGGTGCAAGGCAGGCCTCGTCCTCACATAGGATAGCGGCTACGTCAGCCAGAGTAGCATGATCAAGTCCAAAATTGGGCTTGGCAAGCAGGGCAGGAAACAAGGTGGTAACCTCTGAAAAACGCCTTGTTCTCAACAAAGAGAACAAAGACCAGTGGAGCGACTGAATTGGCGAACGACCCGATCGCACGCGTGCGATCGGGTGACGCTCCTGCTTTGAGGGGCAGCGGCTCCGGTCTGGCTTGAGGTCCAATAATCATCACCGATGCGTTCCTCCAGGACAGCATGAGTCGAGCTGGGCCGCCGCTCGTGATCGCCTAGATGACCCCTAACGCGTCCATAGCTTCCGCGACCCGAACAAATCCGGCGATGTTTGCACCAAGGACGTAATCGCCCGGCGCGCCATATTCATCGGCTGTTTCCGCGCAGACATCATGGATCGCACTCATGATGTCTGCGAGGCGCGCCTCCGTTTGCTCAAACGTCCAGCTGTCACGGGAAGCGTTCTGTTGCATTTCCAAAGCAGACGTGGCGACCCCTCCTGCATTAGCGGCCTTGCCAGGCGCGAACATGACGCCTGCCGCCTGAAACAACCTTACAGCCTCGGGAGTCGACGGCATATTTGCACCTTCTCCCACCGCGATGACGTTGTTTCTGACGAGCGTCTTTGCGTCTTTACCAGTCAGTTCGTTCTGCGTTGCACAGGGCATAGCCACGTCACAGGGGACATCCCAGATTGATCCTCCCTCGACAAAGCAAGCATCCGACCCCTTGAGCTTCACGTATTCCGAGATGCGTCCTCGGCGGACCTCCTTGATCTCCTTGACCAGGGCGAAATCAATCCCGCTTTCATCAACGACATAACCGTTTGAATCGGAGCAAGCGACAATCTTCCCGCCGAACTCGCTTACTTTTTCCATTGTATAAATTGCAACGTTGCCCGAACCAGAAACCGATACACGCTTTTCTGAGAAGTCCATTCCCTTGGAGGCCAGCATCCTGCGCACAAAGTAGCTCGCCCCATAACCTGTCGCTTCTT
Source organism: Agrobacterium sp. 10T429 (assembly GCF_056393925.1). Lineage (NCBI taxonomy): Bacteria > Pseudomonadati > Pseudomonadota > Alphaproteobacteria > Hyphomicrobiales > Rhizobiaceae > Agrobacterium > Agrobacterium sp. 10T429. Next base: position 966,023 of record NZ_JBFTGV010000001.1, on the reverse strand, counting down.
TACGAGCGCGCGAACCGCCATAGAACAGGGCTTTCCCGGTCAGGACACCCGCCTCAAATCGATTGGTGAGCCTCTTGTACTGGCCAAACATATAGCCAATCTCACGACCGCCGACACCGATGTCGCCAGCGGGAACATCGGTGTATTCGCCAATATGTCTATGAAGCTCAGTCATGAACGACTGACAAAAGCGCATAATTTCGCCATCAGATCGTCCGCGCGGATTGAAGTCGGATCCGCCCTTCCCTCCACCGATGGGCATACCGGTCAAGGCGTTCTTGAACGTCTGTTCGAATCCGAGGAACTTGATGATACCGACGTTGACCGAGGGATGAAACCGAATGCCGCCCTTATAGGGACCCAAAGCAGAGTTGAATTGCACGCGGAATCCGCGATTGATTTGGACCTGACCGTTGTCATCCACCCAAGGTACACGAAAGATGATCTGCCTCTCCGGTTCACAAATCCGCTCGATAAGGGCGTTTTCCGCATAACGCGGATGTTTAGCAATGACTCTTCCAAGGCTCTCCAGGACTTCGCGCACRGCCTGGTGGAACTCGAACTCTCCTGCGTTTCGGCGCAAGACTTCGTTGAGAATGGGTTCGAGTTTTTCGTCGACGTGAACCATCAAATACTCCGTTTTTTTAATAGCTTAAGGAAGATCGGCATGGGCAAGGCAGCCTGATCACTGCCGGCGAGGGTGACTGCCTTGGCTCGTCAGACATCGGGGTTCTTTGACCTCACTCGCTCGGACATCATCGCCTGGAAGTTCGACAACAGGATTATGCATCCGCCGATGACGACCCAGGCGTCTACGCCTTCTCCGTAAGCGTAGAACCCGACGACCGCAGCCATGGGTACACGCAAAAAGTCGATAGGCATGATGACAGATGCATCGAGGCGCTTAAGCGCCTGTGCCTGGCAGTAATGCGCACTCAAGGCACCAACGCCGGCAACCATCATCCACGGAATATCGGACAGGCTAACGTCCCTCCAGTCCGTCAACGCGGCCAGCAGTCCCAGCGGCAGTTGAATGAGGATCATCCAGACCACGATGATTGCTGGTGAGCATTCTTTCGTGAGCTGCTTGACGAGAATTAAGGAAAGCCCATAGCCGGCGGCCGCCAGCAGCACTAAACCAGCAGCCGGATCAATGACGCCGAATCCTGGACGCACTATCACCAGAACACCGATGAAACCGCCAAGGGTTGCGAGAAGCCGCGGCCCGGTTAGCTGCTCCTTGAGAAAAAGCCAGGCGAAAAATGCGACCCAGATCGGCATCGTAAATTCGAGTGCAAAGACCGACGCCAGTGGGAGAGAGACCACGCCGATGGTCCAGAAATACTGGGCGGTGAAGTGAACGACGTTTCGGGCGAGATGCCTTGGAAACAGTTTCTTCTGACGGATCTGCGGCAGCAGTGACCGTCCCACCAGCAAAATTACACCGAGACCGACGAGAGCCCGGAAAAACAGCACCTGTCTGATCGACAAGGTCGATGCGAGCTCGCGAGACCCGACAGCCATGCTTATGAAGGACGCCATGCTCAGCGCCATCCAGCCAAGTCCCTGCGCCAAACCTGCCCGCCCCGGCATTCCAGTAAAATGTGCGTCTTTTTCCATGATTGCTCCGGACAGCTTGTGCTGCCGCAATAGGGGAAGCCTTGGTCCGCATTTGGTGGCCAAACATCTGAAGCACCATACGAAACAGATGTTGTTGGTGCGTTCAAAGGGCGGAGGAACGTGCGCAAGCAAGCGCAGACATCCGGTCCTGCAGACCTTTCTTGCGTCGATATCATCGCGTTGAGAGGTGGCTGAAGGCTTCCGCGGCTGCTCGTCGTAAACCGGCACGGCCGACCCGGACGACAGTCAATTGATGTCTGTGTCCATCGCGAGAATTCCACTCCCCGCGCTGTCCGGGCTTAAGGCCCAAGAGCGCCACGCCAACAGGCGTCAATACGGACAAGCGGCCCGCGTCTGCCAGCACTTCATTCGGGAGAACAAGGGTAACCTGGCGTTGCTGCCCCTCTACATCATACGAGACAGTTGATCCTAGGCAGACCGTGTCGAGCGAGACCTGTTCGTCTGCCAAGACCCAGGAGTTTTCCAGCTTCTCACTCAAGTCGGGGCCGACGTCGAAATCATTGGTCAGGGCCACGAGCGTCAGGCGGCTAAGTGTGTGAAAGTCTGTTGCCCCGATTATGGGCATGGTTTGGCTGAGTGAAGACATGTTTATTGTGACCTGCGCAACAACCCCATCGCTAGAGGAAGGGCGTTGACTTGTTTGAAGAGAGACTTGCCGCAGATGGTAAGGCGAACGTGTTGACGTAGCCACTCTGGATCCGGCAGGCGACAGTGGCCGGACCCGGTTACGATCCTGCGATGGGGCAGACCCTGAAAGCGCTCACTGCGCGTCTTTTGCTCTCGTTCAACATCAACCTAGCATTTATGGAAGGTGCCATGAAGTCAAGGGCACTTCCCGAGATCAAAAGCGCCGGGCAGCGTCTCACGGAGCGCTTCTTGACTTCCCCCTCAGGCATGCCATGATTAGGGCACCATGTTGAAAATTGGCAATTCACATAAATTTCGCCTCTGCCGAGAGTATCCCGTCGAAGGATACTAGCCCGGGACGTAGACTGCTGTCGCGCGTCTGAACCCGGGCTTTGATCCTGCGGGATTGCGCGACCTCACCCTCCACAAGCAGTCTTTTTAAAACGCAGCTATTCGGCCGCGGTACGAGGCATATGAAATGAACACCACTGATTACACAAAGCCGTCCATCATCGTCCGGCAGACTGACCACGCTCGTCTGACCGCTCTTGCACTCGCGGCGCCGGGGCGCGACCTCGACGATGCCGAGAAGTTGCTTATCGAACTTGAGCGTGCTGATGTCGTAGAGGATGACCAGTTCCCCGCAGACGCAGTGGCGGTCGGATCGACGGTATCCTACCTGACGGAAGGCGGAGCCAGAAGGACGGTAACTCTTTGTTACCCCGGCCTCGCCGACATCGAACGCTCAATGGTCAGCGTGCTGACCCCGATTGGAGCTGCTCTTCTTGGTCTTTCTCCCGGACAGCAGATCGAGTGGAAGGGCCGTGACGGGCATTCACACAAGTTGACCGTCCTTGAGGTGATGGCCGACTTAACGGTCAACGCCTCTTAAGACCCTCATTCCGGATGATACGAGAACCCGTTTACAAATTGACGGCGACCGTCCGCATCCACCGAGTGACGAGGTCACAATTCAAACGTCGCGAGGTAATCGCGACTATTGCGATCCCAATCGATGCCAGAGAGCTTCATCTTCCACTCCCTTTGTTGGCCATCTGTCCCTGGATGACCCGGCAAGCTTCGATCCATGCATACCGCCTTGCGTTTCAACGTGAAATGAACATCACCTGAATATCTGAATGAGCTACTAGAAGCGCAATCGTTTCGGCACCCATCACCTCTTTCTCGAAGTTGTTCGAGGAGCAGGTGGCGGCTCAGATGGTTATGCTTGACTGATGTCACACATCCTGCAACGCCGTTGCCACGCCGAAAAACGAGGCGGATAAATGCCATGGACGATCCAGCGCCTAAAGTTCGCCCTTCCGGTGTTGAGATGGGCTGACCCCAAATGCTTTTTTGAAGCTCTGGGTGAAGGCACTTTGGGTTGCAAATCCCCACGCCTGAGAAATCTCCTTTACGGACCGATCCTTATTCCGATCGATCTCGTCGCGAGCTTTTTGAAGGCGCAGAGCAAGCTGATACTCACTTATTGTTTGTCCCACGCAGTTCAAAAAGGAATATTGCAAAGAACGAACACTGACCCCGCTCAGGCCCGCCAAGAGTTCAGGAGAGCTTCTAGCCGCTGGGTGCGCATGGATATAATCAATCGCTCGACGGACTTGTCGTGGAGCAATGACGGGCACAGGCGCCTCAAGTTTTTGCGTGTAGTTGTTCGGATAGTTTAGAAGAAAACTGTCAACGATCAGATTACCCATACTGGGAGACTGCTTATTCAATGACCTGGCAATTCCTTGTAACGGTGAACCGTTCAGCATTTGAACAAGAGCCGGAAGCCCTTCGAGTTTGCCATGATCCAGAGCGCGTTTGCTAAATTCGATCGGCTGAACCACAGGCCGATCGAGCAATATCGACATGCGTCTTGATAATAGAGCGTCTGAGATAACGACTGTTGAATGTTCGCTACCATCAAGGACATCCACGCTATCGGCGTGCCGGTAGCCAATGACCTGATTAGCCGCAATCGATAGCCTTTCACCCCGGAAGTCATATTCGGTCGCTCCCTTGCTCGCGAAATTAAACAGAACAGCGTCGAACATCGCAATGGGAGTAACGCGATACGAACCTATGGTCGCCGACCATTCGAAGAATACTTCATCGATTACGGCCAGTTGACCGGTGACCCCGTAGTTGTCGTGTGAGCCCAGTGGCATGACAGCGACGGGAGCATACGCCTCACTCAGATACTCTTCGACTTCCCCAATATCTCTCGACGAGATCTTGAGCTTTTTGTACAGCCCGTCCGACATTTCCCGCACATCCCAACACAGGTTGACGTGATAAAAAGCGCATTAGGTACCAACTCAAATCACCTGAAATGGCATCATATGTCCCTATAATAACCAACGGTGCGGCATCATTTAGATCTGGGAATCAACCGAGGGTATTGCTCCATTTCGGTCGTAATCAGTCATGCTTGCAATCAGCCTCTGCGTTGCGGAAGACGTTCTCAATGTCTAGTGAACGGTTCAGAGGACATTTGTCCGGCACGCTGGCAATAGTCGCAAAAAAATTGCACCTCAGAAACACACCTGCACTTTACAGGTGGCTCATCGGCTTCACGCGCCTTTTGAGAGTGAGAGTTTTCGACTATTCTTAATTATAAACATTGGCGCCTTACCGGTCGCGGCTCTAAACCTCTAAAAAAGGTTCACGTCGAATGGCTTAGCCAAGGATTACGGCCTAAACGTCCGCGACATAAAGTGGTTTGGATACGGATTTGATACAGAGATGTCTGGATGAGCAATCAATTATTTCGGCCTCCAAGCTTTTAGCGGCGATGGAAAACCCGAAAAGGCTCGCAATACTGCGGATTCTCGTTGACGCCGAAATTCCGGTTGGTGAGCTGGCACACCGGGTTGGCCTCAGCCAATCAGCCTTGTCGCAACACCTCGCCAAGCTGCGCAATGCAAACGTCGTACAAACCCGCCGTGAAGCGCAGGTGATCTACTATTTCAGCCATTCCGATGCCGTGCGGCGTATTTTAGCTACTTTGGAAGCGATTTTCCGCGAGCAGCCGCCTGTGTCTCCGGCTGCTGCGCCAAGCGGGCGATAAATTCGCCCCGGCGCATGAAGCTGGTAACGTTATGGATGGCTTCACTGGATTGGACTGGCTGGCCAGTCAAGATTCCTCGCCGCTTTAGACTGTTTTCTTGATGTATTGTAAGCGGTTGTCCGACCGCATATTGTCCGCTGTCGCCTGATCTGTGATCGACACTCCATGGATGAGTGACAACGAGGATCTTGCAGGCATACGTCAGAGTTGCCTTAAGGTGTACTACGCTTATCGACTTACACGGTTACCGTGCTGCTTTCGGCGCTCTTTACGGAGACACACCCAACAAGAAACATCAGGACCACAATCCGCACCTCGGAACTCCGTGAGTCGCTCAGTTTGCTATTCCGTGGCTCTACACTCACTCCTGAAATACACCTCAGACAGCCGAAAGTTTCCTTTGTGTCGCCTGCACTGAGCAACGATATCGATACTCGCCTTCAAAAAAGCCACGATGTCGGCCCGGTCCAGGCCTGCGCCGCCCTGCGACTCCTTAACGAGCAGGACCAGTTGCTCAAAAGCCAATTCGGCCGAGTTCGCATGGACCGTGGTTATTGAGCCAGGATGGCCTGAATTCACGTTCCGGATATAATAAAAGGCCGTCCCATCGCGAAGCTCCTGAAGCAGAATCCTATCCGGCCGCATACGAAGACAGGATTCGAGAAGCTCTTTCGGTCCGGCACGCGAAAGCCCCTGCCCTCCTTTCGAGTAGAACAAGCGCACGTGGTTCGGTTGTGAGATAACGAGCTCGGGAGTGTCCTCGATTGAAATGACCCTCTCGTTTTCGGGAATATGCTTGATCAATGCTTTGGAAAGCGTCGTTTTCGCCGAACCTGTGGCGCCAGAAATAATGATGTTTTTTCGAGCGATGACGGCCTGCCGCAGGAAATCCTTAAAACGGCCGGCACGATATGTTTCGCACAGTTCCTCATCCTGCGCGGAGGAGGGGGTACTGGTCGCTGCGCACGCTGTCTGGAAAAATCCCTTTTCCTCCAGATCATCAAGACTGAAGTCGACCGAGGAAGGCTTGCGGATTGTCATGCTGACAGTGTCATTGATCGTCGCCGGGGGGATGACGATCTGGATTCGTTCGTTCCCGGGTAGCATCGCCGACAATATTGGACGCGTCTCATCAATCGACTGATGGGAAAAACTTGCGACTGCCCGGGCAAGACGCATGAGCTTTTCGAAGGTCAGCTCCGGCATTTCATAGGTCCGCCACCCACCGGGACCTTCCGTCAACACCTGCCCGGGCCGATTGACAATCACCTCTAGGAGAGACTTGTCCTGAAGGAATGTCGAAAACGGCTTCAACAGCTCGGTGACGACAGCCGATTCCTGCCTCTCTGACATTTCGCGCCCTATTTCGTTAGGAGCGTCGATCGTGGCGCGAAATCCCCCAGGACTGCACGATCGAAAACGCGGTTTCTGGGTTCGGTCACCCTAAGACCGTAGATGCCGGAAAAGTCGAGATCGCGAGCGACAAAGATCGAAACCGGTTCACCTTGGTGCTTATTGAGTGTCGGCGGGATATTGATGGACTGCTCGACCGCGATGGCGGCCGCCTGTTGACTGGCACTCGTTGTTTTTTGCGCGTCGACATCGCTGTCCTGCAGCCGACTGCTTGCATAGTTCGTCGCGTCCCCGACAATGGAAAGCAGAAGAGCGCTGCCGAACCGCTCCCACCAATGGGTGTCGACATGGCCGTCGACACCGGCACGACCAAGTGCGTCGGTTGCTGGTGATGCGAGAGTGACGATAACGCCCTTCGGCGTTTTCGCGCGATTCCAGAGAATGAACAGGCGCTTTTGCCCGCGTTGAAGCCCTCCACGATATTCGCCGACAACCTGCGTGCCCTTTTCCATCAAGACCACCCTGCCATTGTCAGAGAGAACATCGCGGTTGATCACACAAGTGGTAAATCCCGGCTGGTCGGATGCTAACGCGGTTTCAAGAACGCAGGGAATGGTCGTTCCCATCGCGACGATGAAATTGCGGTTTCCGAGTGTACCGGCCCTTGAGCCTTCAAGCCGCGTTGGCCGCAGCAGGCCATCGAAACGCTGCTGCTCATTGTTTTGCTGGTTCTGAACAGACATATTGTTGTCGAGTGGCACGAAATTGCTGTTGTCGGAAGGATAAGAGCTGTCGCCTTCCCTCAGCTCTTTCCGATTCCTCTGCCCTCCACTGAAGGCCATCACGGGCGCGCGGCGGGCGGAATCGAGCAGCTTGTCCTGCTCTTCAATGACCGGTTCGACGACAGGCGTTGGCAATTTTACTTCAGGGAGCGCCTGGCCCGGTTCAACTTTCTCTTTTGCGGCCTCGAAGGGGGTCGTCTGACGAATAACGATCCGTTCGGGCTGAAGATTTTCATCCCTTCCCTTCTTTCCCGTCGTCGACCAAAGCGCAAAGCTGACAAACGCGATGATCGCAATGGCAACAGCGCCGCGTTTCAAGAGAGGGCTGTTGTCGATGTGACGACTGGTGACGGTTTCGGCACGCTCTCCGGGGATGCGACCCTCGTCTTCCTGAGCCATGACTGTTCCCTTCCCTATCGCCCGGTAACGTCGCGCTTCACGACGCGCTCCACCGAAGGAGACGTTGTGTTGGTGTCAGGATTGATACCGACGCGGTCGTAGGCTTCGTTGAAGACGCAGAGCACATCCTTGCCCCGACGCAAGATGAACTTGCGGCTGATCGCGTGCACCATCACCAGATCTCCATCGACCGACTTCGGAACAAGGCTTTCGGAGCCGTCGGAGTTCTCCATATAGATCGCGGGCATTTCCTGGTTACCTACAAAGGCGAACGTTGTAATCTTGCCGTTGTCGTAGACGCTTTGCGGCTCCAGTGCCTGCGATCCCTGAGAAGAATAGCGCCAGTTTCGAGGGCCATAGGCTTCGTGAAGCGCGAGCACATTGTCGGCGTCCTTCGCCTGGGCCGCGAGAGCCCTTGACGCTGCCTGCTGGCGGCGAAGCTCGGCGTCATCGCCTGGATACCTGTACTTCACGTAGAAGTAGGTGTTTTGGCCAGCCTCTACGGAGCCATCGCGCGCCGTCAGTTCCATCTGGTAGCTGCGGGTCGAGCCATCCCTGCGCGTCGTAACCACGGAAATATTCGTCACCGGCTGGCTCTCGCGTGGCTTCAGGAACAGGATGTTGCCGGCCGGCGCAACTTCCCAGGCGACGCTATTGCCGAGCGCGACATGGGCGATTTCCTCGTCCGCCGCGAACTCGACCTGTACGGATGACCGCAGAGTGCCGACCACCCGCGTGATGTTGTAGGGTTGGTAGTTCACGAACCGGATACGACTGTCTTGCGAGGCACCTCGTGGTATCTCAAGCGCAAACGCCGGCGACATCGAAAGGGTCACGATGAGTGCAGGAATTCGAGGGATGCGCATCATCTCACCTCCTCCGGATCAGCGCGATACTCGCTGACGACGAAACCGAGCGGGTTTACGAGCCGGTCCGTCGAGGACATCGGAGCGTTCGCGTAGGAATAGGTGATCGACGCAACCCAATGGGTCGTTCGTACTTCCTCGCCACGCGTGATGGTTCTCATGTAGCGTACGGAAACGACATTCTGATTGATGAGGGAGATTGAAGCGATATCGATCCTTGCTGTAGCCCCGCGACCATAAGTATTCTGGGGCGATTGCGGGTTGCTGCCACGGTAGAGGGCCGCGAAACGCGTTTGCTCCGCTTGCGTCGACAAGAGGGCGATGGTGCGGAAATTTTCCTGTGCTTCACTCCAGACGTAACCCTCGCGGGCCCGGACATATTTTGCAGCGAAATATTTCGTCACCGCCTCATCGTAGGTGCCAGCCGTCGATGTCAGCGCTGACACGACGTCGACAATGCCGGTCGAATTGTCGACGCGCACCACAAAGGGTTCAACCGTCTTGAGGGGTGTGAGACACGCGACCGCGAAGACGGCTACAGCGGCGACAATGCCTGAAACTATGGCGATCGACCAGGCAATCCTGTTCGATCGCTCGACCTGGATCATCCGGTCCTGGTCGAAACGACGTGCTTTGTCGAAGTAGCTCTTGAGATTATCTGTCGTCACCATGTTTCATCCCTCACAGCGGCGATAGGAACCGTCGATGTCCAGATGCGCAAAAGCGGAAGTCTCGCTGGCCTCTTTAACGAAAGGTGTGAGGGACGTGGACGAACTCGTGTTGGATTGCTGCTGTTTCAGCTTGCTGCTGCCCTCCCAGTCCCACATCGAGCGGTTCAATGGGCGGCGCGAATAGCCGTCGCAGTTCGGCAATGGGTAGGTCATCGAAGCGCAGCCGACAAGCGTGGCTGAGAAGACGATCAACAGGGCAGGCTTAATCATTCAGCAGGCCTTTATCTAATGTTCTGGACTGGGTGTCATACGCCGGCATTTCTTGATCCGAAGGCGCGGCGAGCAAACCGAGCACCGCGACCGATCATCCGGCCGGTGTGGGAGGCTGCTCTGGCCAGCATGCCTTCATGCGCATCGCGTGCGGTCGTGTAACCATAGACCAGCGAGGCGCCGCCAGACGCCAGCGCCGATGCAATGCCAGGTAGCTGGTAGAATATGTACAGGGCAGCTATCCCGATGGCACAAAAAGCAATAGGGCGCATAAGGACGTCGCTGTAGCTGTCGATTGCGGTGAAGCTCGAGTCCAGGCAGGAGATCAAAAGCGAACCGACGGCAACGACAAGGACCTGAAGGATCACGAAGTTTGCGAGCTGCCCGATCCAGGACTCGGTAAAACGGCGCGTCGATTGAAACATGGCAAGCGCAATGAAAATCGGCCCGATCGCCAGGACGATCGCCAGCGCCAACCGTGCATAAAGGGAAACAACATAACCGATCCCCGCCACCAGAAAGCTGACGCCGATCACCATGATGCCGCCCACACCTGTGACGATGTCAATCGGCCAGGAAGCCCTGGTCCAGATATCGGTCGCAGAGGCCTGGCCCTTGTCGAGCAGACTGTCAAAGGTGCTGGCACTCGGCGCCGTACCTGCATTCAGCGCCTGAGCGATCTCGCGTGGCAAAACATCGAAGAAGATGTTTGTGACATAGGTCTGATATTCGCCGGCGTTCTTCACCAGCATCACTATGATCGCGAGCTTCATCGCGCGGAAGGCGAAGTCAAGGATAGGTTCCTGGACCGAGCCCCGAAGGATGAGATAGMCGTAGAGGACGACGTAGAGGGTCACTGCCACCGTCAACGGACCAGCGACCCATTCTGCTATGTTCGACGTCCCATCCGAGACGAAAGTCTCCAACGGCCGCTTGAACTGACCGTCGATAAACTCAAACACCTGGTACATTTGGTCAGCCTCCCAATGCCTTGCGCATGTTCTGGAGCCGGAGCTTAACCTCGGCCGCTTCCGCGTTCTGGCAATTGGGCGTCTGGCGCAATGCACCCGGGTTGTTGCGGCACTCGGTAATCGTACGGGACAGCAATTCGGTGTCGGCGACGAACTCGTCCACCGTATGAGTTCGCTCCGCCTCTTGCGAACAAGCCGACAAGAGCACCAGGGAAAGGACGATGAGGGTGCACTTCACTGCAGCGCCGCCTTCATATTGTCCATCCGTTGGCGCCAGTCCTCCGCCTTGCGCTGTTCGTCGACCTGGTTCTGCGCCTGCTGCACCATCCTCAGCCCCTCCATCCGCAGGACGTCGGTCTGAAGAAATGCCTGTTCGGCCTGCAGCCGAGCCTGCAGGTCGGCAATCTCTTTGGCGTCGCCAGCCGTGGAAATCTTTCCCCGCAGCTGATCAATCCCGTTGATGCGCTTGGTCGCGGCATCGTAGATTTGCTCACCAAGGCTCATTTGCCCGGCATTCTTGTTCTGAAGCCGGGACAATTCCTGAGCGTAGAAATCATCGGCGTCAGTGCGGTAGGTCGAGTTACCTTCCAGAAACCTTGAGGCGGAATCACCGAACACGCCGGTACCGTTGCCTTTGAGCAATCCCTCGATGGCAGCGAAGTCGGAGGGAAGCGCCTTGCGGATCGCCGGATCGTTGAGAACCTCGGCGACATCCGCCATATCGGTCAGCTTGTTGAGCGAGCCATAAAGCTGCCGAGCCTGGCCGATCTGCTCATTGAGCGCGTCGAGTTGCGACTTGAGCTGCGCGATGCTCTCGATCTGCTTGGCAATCGCAGCCTGATCGTTGACAGGAATCCCCTGCCCTGACGCGCCTTCAGCGGCAAGCATGAGCACCGCGCTGAGCAGTACGCCATGAAGTCGATAGGAAGTCATCAGCTAGCACTCCTTCGCTGTTGGAAAATGGGAAGCCAGTTCTCGACGTCGTCTCCAACCTCCGCGCGGATCGCGTCGAGAAGTTCGACATTGGCGGTCCGGCCGGAGAGGATGGCGAGCTCGTCATCGAAGCCGTTGAGATCGAGCTCGGCAACGACGCTGTTGTGTCCTTGCTTCAACACGAACCTCCGGCTTTCAACGGAAAGCTCGCGCGCTATCAATTCGTATTCGCGCTCGGTGAGCTTGAATCCATCGACATAGTCGGCATGGTTGCCGCGCGAGTTGGGCAGGAAGATCTGTGTCGGGCATTGCTCGATGATCGTGTGCGCGATTGGCGAGTTCAGCGCGTCGCGCGGGCTTTGCGTGGCAAACAGCATCAACCCATTTTGTTTGCGGATGGTCTTCAGCTTGTTTTGCGCAAGATCGCGGAACCCCTCGTCCTGTAGCGCCTTCCAGAATTCGTCGATGACGATGATGATCCGGCGGCCATCGATCATCTGCTCGACGCGATGGAAGAGATAGGCCATCAGCGGTGTGCGAATTTCCTCGTTGTCGAGGAAGTCGGTCATGTCGTAGCCGATGAACTTCCCTGATCCGCCGAAATCCCCAAATCCGATATCTTCGATGACATTGTCGAAGACCCAGCCGAGCGGCCCTCCCTCCTCCCACCGGCGGAGCCTCGCCGCGATACCTTCCGGATCCGTATTGTTGAGGAAAGCCCGCAGCGCCCCTATTGTCCGTCGCTCAGCGGGCAGGTCGGCAAGGCCGTCGATCGCGCCGGAGATGTCGCGAAGTTCGGTGACAGTCAGTTCCCGCGCCCCTGAACCCACAAGCTTGCCGATCCAGCGCGCCAGGAACACCTTGTTCTCCGGCGTCAGGTTGAGGGCCTTTAAGGGAGCGCAGCCGGTGGGGACCCCGTTCTTCAGCGGCAGGTAGGTGCCTCCGGCGGCGCGAACATAAAGGTCCGCGCCGCGATCCTTGTCGAAGAACACCACGTGCGGGTCGTGTTTCTCGAGCTGTGACAGCATGAAATTGACAATCACGGTTTTGCCCGCTCCCGACGGACCGCACATGAAGGTGTTGCCCAGATCGCCATAATGGAGATTGAAGTAGTAGGGCGAGCCTGAAGCGGTCTTGAGCAGGGCGACGGCGGGTCCCCACTCATTGCCGTCCTTCTGTCCGATCGGATAGGAATGGAACGGTGACAATGCTGCGAAATTCTTCGAGCTGATCGCGCCTGAGCGCGCGCGGTAACGAAAATTGCCCGGAAGTTGCGCCCACCATGCCGCTTCGAGACCAAGATCCTCGCGCGCAACGACAGCCCCGCCATTGGTCAGGCTGGCGCGAACCTTTGCCAGATTGTCGGTTAATTCCTTTAACGTGGTCGCAAAGACGGAGAGTGTCAGATGATGCTCGCCGATCACGAAGCGGTTGGACTCCAGGTCGTCCATCGCATCGTCAAGTTCATCGATTTGCGAAGCCGCCTTGTCGCCGCTGCTCACCAACTGGTTTTGCTTACGCCCCATGATGACGCGAGCGTCCGCCTTCGACACAAAGCAGAACGACTGTGAGAGAATGAGCTCAAACGGACTATTTAGAACTCCGTCCAGCATGCCTGTCCTGGTGCGGGCTGGATATTCCTTGAAGCTCAGCATGCCGGCAAAGCGGCTTTCTGCCTCATGCCGGATCTCGATCGTTTCCCGACCTATGATTACGCGATCAGAGTAAATTGCCGAGGCGACGCGACCTTCGGTAAGCGGCACACGCTCACGCCTCCCGCCGACGAGCTGGTGCAGCACCTCGCTCGGTTCAGAGAAGAGCATGCCTTGCTGTTCGTAAAGAGAAAGGACCCGTGGCTCAAAGCGCCTCAAGCCCGCCACTACGTTGACGACTTTGTCCTTAAGCTGTTTCAGAGCCTCTTCATCCAGCTCCATATCGAGTCGTTTTGACCGTCGAAGGTACGACAGCAGCTTCCCCGCCTTGTCTGCAGGGCCACGCGCTGGCGACCAAAGGACGGTCAGATAGAGATCGTTGCGGAAAAGGTGTTCGCGCGCCATGCGTTCCCGGTATTTCTCGTTGAGCGAGGCGGAGAATGGCGTTGCGAACGTTCCGCCCGGATAGTCGCTATCCCTGCGCCGAATGAGATGGGTCCAGATCGCGAGGCGCTCATCGGCAATATTTCGATAGAGCGTGTTGAGGTCGCGATGGAGCGCGTTGATGTCGAGCAGATCAGCAGTTTCGAACGATACGCCTGCGAGCGCGACCATGACCATGAGTGTCCGGGACTCGAGCGCGATTGTCGTCTCGTCGATGTGCCGCACGTAAGGGATAAAAGCCTCTGGCGTGAGTTCGCGTGATCTAAGGGTGGCGATGTCAGGCAATTCCAATATCCCTTTCGTCGAAGCGGCGTGTCAGTCTCAGAGGGGAAAGTGTTGCCCCGCCCCAATAGGCACCGTTGCGTGAACGGCCGCGTGTCTCGACCCAGGCGAGCAGGATGCGGAACATGTTGTGATCGTGCTTGACGAGCGCTTTGAAGATGAGATGGAAAACGATGCCGACGAACGCGTAGGCGATAGATCCGGCGACGATGTAGAGGATCGTCGTGACCATGATGTTGAAGCCCATCGCCTCCATCGTGACACCGGCAATCATCGCGGGACGCGTACACGCGATGAAGAGTGTGTCTTCTTCGAGAACCGTTTGTCCGCCCACCATCTTCAGGCTCCGACGATGGTGTTGACGAGTTCGGTGGCGCCAAAGATGCCGCCAATTCCGATGATCCAGAAGCCCGCTCGCCTCAGGTCCATATAACCAAACATCCAGGCGATGCAGATGACGATGACCGCAATCACAGCGAGAAGCTTGGCAATGTTTCCCGTCAACATGTCGACGATGTTCTGCAGGACGGTTTCGATGCCGGCGGCTTGCGCGAAGGCGGGCTCAACCATCGTCACTACAATGGCGGCAGCCATGACGGACGAAGCGACGACGGGTCTGATCCGGGAACTGATTATCATTCACTCTGCTCCAATTCCAATTGATTGTCTTGAAACACCAGGACGGATGAACGGCTTCGGGTCTTGAAGACGTCCCACGCGGACGCCGCCGAGATCGCGTGTGCTTCCCCCGGAGTGTTTTCCGCCACCACTTCGGCAACGACGTCTGCTTGGGGAGAATTCGCCGACACGTTTGTCTGCAACCCTTTTCCCGTGTCGCCGATTGTAAATCGAGCCACTGTTGGTCCGAGCCGTTCGATTTCGCGGCGAACCTGATCGCCATAGTTGACCACGCCCCCGACCGACGGATCGTCACGTCCATAGCAGGATTGCAGCACCTGCTCGGCCCTGGGACTGTCAGCACCAACCTTCACCGAGAGGCAGCAATAGCCGTCGGATGGCGTCGCTGGAGCATTCAGGTTAAGGCAGCGAGCGAAAGCGGCTGGTATCGAGAGGTTCAATCTCCGCAGTTCTTCCGGCCCGACCCCGTCGGGACCAATGTGTATGTCATGGCATGTTGCCTCCGAGGATGCGGCGACTTCGATTGCATCGGCCTTGGTCGCAGGTTGCCGCCCGAGCGGTGCACGGCTGTTGATCCTGATGGTGAACGGAGCGAACCGGCTTTCGGGGCTGACCACACCCGCAAGAGCCTCCGATGCAACGAAGGGTGCGCAGGTCTGCGCAAGATCTGAGAAGACAACGGGCATGTCAGAACCACACCCTCTGCGTGCCGACGCCCTCAATCGTCACATCGACGTATCGAGGTTTCTCGCGGACCAGGGGTCGCGCCACGGTATTGGCCAGGCATTGGTATCGCCCGTCTACCCTTTGCCACCTCGGTGACGTGACAGAGCCTTTGTTCGGATCGCCACCGTCTCGATCTCGCCGGCAAAAACTGTCGCTCACGGCTTGCAGTGACTTGGAAATGCACGTCGCGTCACGTCCCCTGGGACCGTAGCCAGCAGATAAGCGGTAGCCGGCGTTGCAGTAATATGGTTCGTAAAGAGGGCGAGAGGTCTGAAAACCCACGCCCGCGCAAGTTGGAAACGAACGCCCTTTTGCCAACCACCTCCAAAGCTTCTCGACGGGCGGCCTGCATTCGCCATACTGGGTCGGACCGCCGGGATTGGATAAGCACAGGATAACCTGGCACCCCCATTCGTCGGCACGAGCGCTTCGCTCCGAAATGGTATAGAGTGAAACGAACCCTGACGCTGCTATGATCATTCGAAAGAAAAGGCCCTTCATGCCCCCTACCCTCCGTCTTCCTAAATGTCCGCCTCAACTGAACGGCGACTCGTCTCAATTATTTGACTATGCAAATAATAGATAGTTAAAACGATGGCAAGCAATTTAAGTGAAAGATGGCAGAGTCAGGCCTTGTCCGTATTTGCGGTGCGTGAAATCCTGGAGAAGCCGATCGATGGTGAATCGGCGCAGTCGCGCATCAAGCAGATCGGCATGATGAATATTCTCTATCTGATGCACCAGGCGCATCAGAAATTAACACTCTCAAATGTAATTGATATTACCGGAATGACGCGTGGTGGGGTGATCGAAACCATTGAACTCTTGGTCCGGCGGGGCATCCTTACAGAAACGCTTGGAAGAAACTCAATGGGACGAGGAACGGCTCGACAGTTTGAGTTTTCCCCGCAGGTTTTTGCCGCGCTTGGTGGTGCCGTGGCGACCGGAAATGCGTGATTTTACCAAGTATGTTTTATACAGTGTTTGATGTTGACGCCGTTTTAGATTAAAGGGTCGGCATGTGCCGTACCGCTCACCAGCATTGTCGCGGAAGATTTTCGCCGCCGATGCATACTGCCGAGTTCGTTCCAGGGGTCTATGCCTGGTACAGCAGCCTCGACTGACCCTCTGCCACAGCGATGGCGCGAGGCAGGCCATCAAGCATTTGGCTGGGGTGACTGATCAAGGCGATACGTCAATGCTGGATTTTTGTCGGGCCGACTGCGGAACGGATGGTCTGTAGCGAGGTTATTCTCTGACAGAAACAAGCAGGGTCGGTCATCTGGGCTCGAGCTGCTCACCAAGGAGATCAACATGAACCTTCCGCAGAACACGGTCGTTGCCGTTGCCGATGGCGAAAAGCTTAGCCTTTTTCGGAACGACGGAGATGCGGCGACTGTCAATCTGACTGCGTTGCCAGATCCGGCGATCGACAGCTCGAAGATCTCTTCCGGCGCCCGACATTCCAGTAGCTCGGCTAATCCCGACGATAGTCAGCAAGACGAAGACGGGTTTGGTGCGGGTGTTACGGATATGCTGAACAAGCAGGTGCTTGAGGGCAAGATCAAAAGTCTGGTGATTATCGCGGCACCGCGCACACTGGGCGAGATGCGCAAGGGCTACCATAAGTCGTTGTCGGACGTTCTTATTGGAGAACTGGATAAAGATCTGACTGGCCATTCTGTGCAGGATATCGAGAAAGCACTCACTATCGCTTAAATCCTGCATAAACGGCGTGATCGGCCCCGCCATCCCCGGCGGGGTTTTTGCTTGGCGCTCGTTGGGAATGTAGCGAATCGGCAACAATGTAGTGTTGCCAAATTTCGCTAGTTTGTTCCTGACAGGAACGACGCCGCGACTTTCTGCTTACGTCTTATTTTAGGAGATGGCGGGACTGATCTGAATAGCCGGTACGAGGCGCAAAGCTGACGTCACTCCCGAATTGGCCCAAAGGGGAAAAGAAAGTGGCATGCACTCCGACCGTGAGGGCGACGAGACCACAACTGCGCAAACGCGTCTGAGCGAGGGAACAAACCGGACGAAATCTCCGTTGCTCGTCATAATTGTTCATTTGGAGGCGTGTCATGAAACTCAAGTTGGCCCTAAGCATGATTCTGAGCGTTACCTTCATGGCAGCAGTTGCGGAAGCGCGGACTCAATGGCATCTTTACGGCACGGTTCCGGTGACGGGTGACTACGTACGTGAGATCGCCTATCGGTCAGCACTCGACAGATGCAGTTTTGAATCTTACCCATCATACCACCCCGTCGGTATTTATGCAGGTGCGTATGGCTCTCCCGAAATGCGCAGATGCATGTACCGTATGGGTTTCATCTTGGAAAATGGTGAGCCTCTCGCATACCCCGTGAGGAAGGCGAAGTACCTGTTAAGGTAACAAGACGCCAAAATATGTAAGATTGAAGCGTCTGACAATCACCGTTTCAATCACGATGAACTTGATACGTTTACGGCCCCGGTTCCTCATCAAAGAGGAGCCATTTTGGTTTGCCGAGTGAATCGCGTATTGAAATCCGGCTTCCGAATATCGACTTTCAGGATAACCTGGAGGTCGAAATGATCTACATTGTCATCGCGTTATGCGCGCTCGTCACAGCATTCTTTGCTTGCCGGTACTATGCCGCCAAGATTCTGCTTGTCGAACACGATATCGACAAAGCTATCGCACGGAAATTTGAGTCGAGTGGGAAGGCTATTGAGCTCGCGAAACTTCGAGAAGAAAACGCAGTGATGCGAAACCTTTTGCTCGACCTTCTGGAAAACGAAGTGGCTTTTCCGGTGCAGCAGGCAACGGTATCAGTCGACGACTTATTCAGGATGAAAGCAACCAAGATCCAAAGGTATCGCGAGATACTGGCCGAATCCCGGCACGTCTTGCAGCAGCGTGAGGCCAGTCGCGTTTCCGGGCTCTCCAGCTCACTTAAGAGTACCGAGCGCAGGATGTAAGGTTCAACACACACTCAGCGAAAAACCGAGCAACGGGGATGACGGAAAAGCCGACGGCAAGCCTTCTTGCAGCAGAGCGTCTCCTGTCGGCCCTATGCGGTCATCTACCTTGCAGGTGCGCCGTACCAATAAATGAACCTCTGCCAAGTATCTGGAGTAAGCACTCCCTCGTCCAACAACCCCGCATATTTTGCCAGTTTTTTAGCAAGGCCGATGTCGATACCTTCATTTTTCGGCGACTCTTCCATCAGCTTCAACAGCACCGCCTCAAAGGGTAATTCCCATTGCCCATAGTCAAATGTTTCTGCCTCACGCAGGAAATCCGAATCCAGCAATGCTGCTACTTGGTCCAGGAAAATGAGATAGTCTGCTGGGCCTGCATCGTCTTTTTTCATGCGGTTGCCCTGTTGTAGAAGATTGTACTTACGCTCAATGGCAGGATCAGCCTGCAAACGCCACTTTTTAACGCATCGTCGCCACGGCAGCTTCCGGTCCCAAGTTGGACAATGCATCGCCTCAAGCGAATGACCGCAAATGGCGCGATGTGGACGACAGCGTGCGCTCCGTAGAAGACAATGAGATGCGAACCGGTCGGCCCGCATCCAACAATCGCTGAATACGTATCACCAACTCTTTAGCACAAGTTCGCCTGATGGAGCGCAAGCGTAGAACCCTGCTGTAGGTCCATATGCATGCGTCGTTGCAAGAGTGAATGCAGGACGAGCGCCATCTTCAGGCGAATGCCCCGGTCCGTTGCCTGTCATATCGGTCGATGTCAGGCCGGGGTCTACAGCGTTTACTTTGATCCCTTCCCGATCAAGCTCCTTCGCCAGTTTGACAGTCAACATGTTGAGGGCCGTCTTGGAGGCGGAATATCCGCCGAAACCTACCGTCCATGTTTCGCTCCGCATGTCCAGGGCGTCTGTCAGCGAACCCAGTCCGCTGCTCATCATGACGACCCGAGCAGCTTTGGATTTGCGCAACAAATGCAAGAAGGCCTGAGTGACGCGCATCACCCCGAATACGTTTGTATCAAACATCCGCTGCATCTCTTCAATCGACTCCTCGGCAAGCGAAGGCGGCGGGCCGAACATGAGTCCGGCATTATTGACCAAAACGTCCAGATGATCCACTTCGCTCCCTATAGTCTTGGCGGCGTTGGAAACGCTAGCGCCGTCCGTAACATCGAGTTGCACAGCACGAGCATCAATCCCTATGCCGCGTAACTCGCGAGCTGCCATCTCACCCCGTGCAATATTTCGGCACCCCAGCCAGACCATGTGTCCGCCAGCGCCAAGCTGCTGCGCAATGGCGTGGCCGATACCCTTATTTGCCCCGGTAATGAGGGCGGTGAGTGAGTTGTGAGCCATGATGACATCCCTGATCGTTGCGACGGCAGAGACATACTACGAATTTCGTAATATTCAACTCTCGAATTTTGCAATTTTCTGGGTCAGGCGCAGGAATTCCCTCCGGTCAACGGGATCGAGAGCCTGAAGCATTGCTTTGCAAGAGGCGCGATAACCATCAACGTAGCCTTCAACCGCTTGCCGCCCATTGGCTGCTATCGTCAAAGCCACCGACCTGCGGTTAGCCTCCGGCCGCTGTCGCTCAACCATGCCACGACGCACCAGCCGGTCGGCTGAAGATGACATCGTCGTTAGAGCGACCTGAAGGTGCCGGGCAACATCTCCCAAGTTACACTCAGGATGCTCGTCAATGAAAAGGAGTGCTTGGATGTCGAGAGCGTTGAGCGAATGTTGCATGACTGCCGCTGCCTCGGAGACCTTGAAACGACGCGTAAAGCGCTCAAAGGCGAAAGCGAGTTGTTCGATTTGTTCTGGCGTAGGTTCTGTCATCGCCGGTATTAAGCATTTCCGTTATGTGAACGTAAGCAGCAAACGCTAGAATAGTATTGCAAAATTTGCGCGATGTCCGCTGTTGGCGCGCTCTCGCCAAATTGGCCGCCGCCCCGAGCGTCTTCAGACCTTATTTAAAGAACAGGCTCGAAAACACAGTTGACGAGGCCAACGTTTGCCACGACCTTGCAACGCTCAGACATGGACGGAGTTATATGATGGTGCGGTCGGTCATCGAGTTGCGGAACGTCGCCGGCACTGAGGCAGCGATGGGTTGGGCTGGCGGCCATACGGTGGTGATCGATCGGCCGGAAGGCAAGGCCGGGGGATTAGGGCTCGGTTTCAATGGCGGCCAAATGCTCGCTCTAGCAATCGGAGGCTGCTATTGTAATGACCTACGCTATGTCGCCCATGAACGTGGCGTGGAGATCGAACAAATCGCCGTAACAGTGACACTTGACCTAGAAGGTGAACCGCTGGTCGCCACCAAAGCCGTGCTATCTGTAAAGTGTGAGACATCGGACGGCTCCGATCCGAAAGCCTTGATGGATCATGCGTGGTCAGTGTGCACAGTCGCCAACTCCCTCAATCGGGGGATCCCGACGTTAATACAGATCGCATGACTGCTTTTGGTGCATTGCAGCCGTGACACGTAAAAATTGACGCTTTTGATCGCTCCTAGCTCGCGAACGGATCTGTACCGTAACCAAACAAAGTTTAGCTCTTCCAAATCAGATACGCCTCTGATTTTAAAGATTAAGTGACTTCATTCCGCCGCCACCTTCTCATCCGCCTTCCGGCTTTCCCATTCCTGCGGCGTCAGCGTCTCAATATCGAACTGGTCGCGTGTGCGGGTATAAGTGTGCCCACCCATGCGTCCGACCGCATCCATGAGCTGCTGGTCGATATGCAGGTTAGCAGCATTAACCGCATCACTGCGGACGAAGACGCCGACGACTTCGCCGAGGATGATTTCGCGGGCCGGGCCGACCTGAAGCGTGGTGTGGCGGCGGCATTCCAAGGCGGCGGGGGCGGCGAGGATGCGGGGGCTTTTCACCGTCTGGCCGGGTGCCGTGGCAAGACCCGCCTCCTCCATCTCGTCAACTTCGGGCCCGAACTTGATGGCGCAGATTTCCATCTTCTCGACCAGCGCATTGTCGCAGATGTGGACGGTGAATTCTCCTGTCTCACGAATATTGCGGGCGGTGTCCTTAAAGCGCATGTCGGAATAGTTCTCGACGCCGATGGCGACGATGGCCGGATCATGGGTCAGGACATTGAAGAAGCTGAAAGGGCCAGCGTTTGGTATCCCGTCCTTGCTCACCGTGGTTACCAGAGCGATTGGACGTGGAATGACGGTTCCGATCAGAATCTTGTAACGTTCCCGCTCATTGAGCTTAGCGAAATCAAAATGGGTGTGGTCGGTCATATCAGGCCTCGGCAGCGATGCGGTGGGTTTCAAGGGGAGTGTGGCGGGCGAGGTTCTCGAACCCGTCTTTGGTGACGACATACATATCGCCGACATTGCAGCCTGCCGACAACGGCTCAAGCCATTGCGTGTGCAGAACGAACACCATGCCCTCCTCCATCCGGTCATAATTGTGGGATGAGATGTTGAAACTGTTCTGGCCGCCGGCCAAGCCAACCGAGTGACCCAGATTGGGGTTATGCGGACCATGGGTTGCCGGGTAAATGTGCATCAGCGTACGGCCCTGCGCTTCCCAGTCGATATTCTTCACATATTGGCGCGGGATTAGACGGGCGCTGCCATCGTCCATCGGCGCCCAGTTGTAGGGCATGGTGCGGGCTTCGGGCGAGGACAGCATGCCGCGCTCGATCATCGGCTCGAAGGCGGCGTTGTTGACGTCACGCATCAGGGCACCGGGCCGGATCAGCTTTTCGGCTCGTTTAACGCCCTCGGTGCAGGCCGCCAGCACCTCTTCCTGCCGCTTGGTGATGTCGCCAACTGCGATCATACGGGCGGTCTGGGCGGTATAGCCGCGGTAGGTGATGTTGGAAACGTAGAGATTGATGAGATCTCCCGGACGAACGACATGGCCATAAGGCTTTCCGCAATGGGTACCGAACTCGTTGATGCCAATCTGATAGCCATCACCCGTTTCACCACCAAAGGAAAGCTGGGCCTGCGTGAACGCGGCATAGATTTCGTGATCGGTCACACCTGGCTTGGCGACATGATAGGCCGCCTGCGTAGCGATGCTGACGAGCTGGGCTGCCGCTCGGAACATCTCGATCTCGCGCAGGGAGCGCACTTTCTGCATCCGGTCGAGAATAGCATTGTCGGCGACGAACTTTGTCTTTGGCATCAACTCGTCGAGGGCTGCCCAGAAGGTCAGCGAGGTGCGGTCACCGATCCGGCCAATCTGCGCCTTCGACAGTCCCATGCCGGCCAGAAGTTCAACGCATTTCTCAGCCGTCTTGATGACGCTATCACCCGGTCGGTCGGCATATTCGCGACCGATCGGGCCGATCTGCCAGATATCCTCGACGAGAACCGGTTCGCCGCCCGGCGGCAGAAGCACGGATTGAGTGAAGAAGGACAGAAGCGTCAGCGGCTTGTCGGCGTCCGTCGGGATAATCAGCACGCCCTCGCGCATCCAGTCGCAGATGTAACGCAGATATGCGTTCGAGGTATGGAACCAGCCGACCCCACCGGTGTGGACGATCAGCGCATCATGGCCAGCTTCGACAGCCTGGCGGCGAATGCGCCGGAGACGGTCCTCGAACTCTTCGACGGGCAAAGGCAGCGGTGCGACAAAGTCGAAATCCGGCTGGAAATCGGCCAGCAGCGATCCGATGCGGTAGTCGCCTGCCTTGGTGGCGTGTCTATTCATTGGGTATTCCTTCCAGAGTATTTTTATTGGTCAGCTTGCCGTGCCGGCGCCAATACGCGCCTCGCTACCAGCATCACGATGAGTGTGAGTCCGATCAGAATTCCCGACATTGCCGCGACGCGGACATCGAGCGATTCTTCGATCAGTGCGAACATGCGAAGCGGCAGCACGGTCGTCTGCGCATCAGCCAGGAAGAGCGACACAGAGACGTTGTCGAGCGACTGGATGAAAACGAGAAAGGCACCGGCCAGAATGCCGGGCGCCAGCAGCGGCAGGATCACGCGCCTCAGCGTCGTGTACCAGGTCGCGCCCATGACGGTGGAGGCTTCTGCCAGCGACGGATTGATGCCCTGCGCGACGACGGATGCGGCCCGGTACATCAGAGGACCGAACACGACGACATGGCCGATAACGGTGAGCCAGAGCGACGGCTGGAAGCCGACGAAGTTCGCTACGATCAACGCCGCCAGACCATAAACGAGGCTTGGCAGAACGAGTGGGGCCAATAGAAACGGCTCTAGCGCATTGACCGTGCTACGCCTCATACGCGCCATGCCGATGGTGGCAGGGACGGCAAACAGCAGCGATCCGAGCACCGCAAGGCCCGCGATCTTCAGCGAATTGCCGGCTGCGATATGCTCTGTCCCGGAGCGGACGGGATCGAGGAGCGCCTCGTACCAGCGGAGCGAAAAACCCTCGGGCGGATATTTGAGCGTCTGGCCAGCAGTGAAGGACATGGTGATTGCGATGACGATCGGCGCCACCAAGTAGATCAGGCTGAGGCTGCCGAAGCCAAAGACAAATGCCTTGTAGAGGAGGGTCGGAATCGGGTTTTCGCGAGGACTATGCATGGCCGACAAGCCTCCTGTGGCGGGAAATCATGGTCATGGCAACGAGAAGGATGCCGGTCGACAACAGCAGGACAACGGCAATGGCCGAGGCCATCGGCCAGTCGAACAGCGTGCCGACCTCGCGGTAGATGAGCTGCGGCACATACACATTGCGCGCACCACCGATGACAGCCTGGGTGACGAAGGAAGCGCTGGTGCTGGCAAAGACGAGAATCCAGCCCGCCAGCAGCCCCGGCAACATCATCGGCAAGAGAACGGTCACGAGGATCCGCCACGGACCGGCACCCGAGACCTGTGCCGCTTCGGTGAATTGGACTGGCGTGCGGGACAGGATGGCGATCAGCGGCAGAATGATCAGCGGCAAGTCGATCTGGCACATGGCCAAGACGAGGCCGAGTTCGGTGGACATCAGGGTGAACGGGCGCTCCGCAAGTCCGAGCGCCACGAAGGTCTCGCTGATCGGGCCCTGTCGCCCGAGGATGACGATCCAGGCGAAGGTGCGCACCACGTTGCTGGTCAGCATCGGGATTAGGGTCAGAAATATGATGACCTGTCGCGCGGTCTTGCCGCTATGCCAATAGAGAAGTGCAATCGGAATACCGAGCAAGGTGGTGCTGGCAATGGTCTGCAGACCGAGCGTGGCGGTGTTGACCAGAACGCGGTAATTGAACGCATCGCCGAGAAAGCGCGCGTAGTTGTGAAAGGACGGGCCGTCGGGGCCGATGAAGCTGAACCCGACGAGAACGGCGAGCGGCGTCGCAAAGAACGCCACCGATAGCGCAAGCATCGGGAGAACGTATGGGAAGCCGCTCGCTTTCATTTTATGACCCTCAACCGGCGACAAGAGCGTCGAACTGGCGGATCCATTCCGCACGGTTCTTGTTGATCGCCGCCCAGTCCGGATAAACCAGAGACGCAAGCTGTTCGCGCTTCACATAGGCCTCGATGCCTGGCGTCAGTTCGACCTCCCTGTTGGTCGGGAACATCTCGGTCGGCGGCATCTTCAGCTTGTCCTGCGCTGCCTTGGAGATCGCGGCATCCATATAGGCGTAAGCCGCGTCCGGGTTCTTGGCGCCCTTGGTCAGGTGGATGTTGACCGGAGCTGCCGGAGAGCCTGTTTCGGGCTGGACGAACTCAGCCCTCAGGCCCAATGCCTTCAGCTTCGCGACATTGCCGGTTGAGCACATGAAGACAGCGATCTCGCCCTGCTGGAATAGTGTCATCTGGTGGTTGGTGCTGGCGACAACACCTTTCAGATGCTCCGGATGTTCCTTGAACAGCTTGAAAACGGCATCCATGTCGGTCGGGCCTGAGCCGAAGATCTTGGCGATCTGGGAATAGGCCATGACGCCGGTATTGGAGGCAAAGCCCGTCCACGAGACGAGGCCCTCGTAGGCCGGGTTTTCGAACAGGTCGCGATAGCCCTTCGGTGCGGGCACCAGATCCGGGTTATAGGCGATCCCGTTGACTTCAACGGTCACGGTCGGGCCGTACTCGCCCTGAAACGCCGGATCGAGCAGGCTCCAGTTCTTCAGCTTCGACGGATCGATCTTTTCGATCAGGTCATTCTCGATAGCGACCGCCATCTGGCCGGGTGACATCAGCAGTGTGTCGTAAGGCGGGTTACCGGGGCTTGCCATGACCTTGGCAAGCTGATCCTGCGCCATAGCTGGCGCAACCGTCAGGTCGAAACCTGCTTCCTTAACAAGTGGCGTCAGTACGGTGCGATAGCCGTCTTCCCAGCTGCCGGGAAAGGTCGCGGCAACGGCTGTGCCACCAGCGGCACGAGCAGCGAAGGGGGCGGAGACCGCTACAGCCGCACCGGCAGCAAGCAATCCGAAATGACGTCGTGTGATGTTAAAGTCCTTCATCTGTTCACCTCTATTGTTGTTGTTCATTCACTGGATGGTTCCGGTTCGCTCGGAAAGGCGTGACACCTGGTGGTGTCAATCTCGACAAAGAGCTGAGCTCCCGACTCGGGAATGAAGGTGGAAGGTCCGCGGACCTGCGAAGCGCGCAGGCCCATGCCCTCCTCGAGAAGAAGATCATGGACGAGCGTCGGCCCAAGGGGGACGGACACGGTCAGCCGTGCCGGCAACGAAAAGCCACGGGGGGCCGTCGACAGACGGACGTCTTCGGGACGGAAAGTGATGGTGACCTTGGAGCCGATCGTAAAATTCAGGCGACGCGGCAGAACGAGTGGTTTGCCATTTGCAAGCGCAATCGTCGTTGCCTCGGCATCCAAGCCCTGCACCGTGCCATGCAGCAGATTGGCCTGACCGATGAAGGTGTTGACGAACAGCGTCTTCGGCCGGTCATAAACGGCCATCGGCGTGTCGATCTGCTCGATATTACCCTTGTTCATCAGCACCAGACGCCCGGCAAGGCTCTGCGCCTCTTCCTGATCATGGGTGACGATCAGCGTCGTGATACCGAGCGTCTTCTGCAAATGCAGGAGTTCGACCTGCAAGTCGAAACGAAGCGCCCGGTCAAGAGCACCGAAGGGTTCGTCCAGCAGCAGAAGCGAGGGCCTCCCGGCAATGGCGCGGGCAACGGCCACACGCTGCTGCTGACCTCCGGAGAGTTCACGCGGCAGGCGGTTGCCGTAGTTCTTCA
This sequence comes from Agrobacterium sp. 10T429, assembly GCF_056393925.1. NCBI lineage: Bacteria > Pseudomonadati > Pseudomonadota > Alphaproteobacteria > Hyphomicrobiales > Rhizobiaceae > Agrobacterium > Agrobacterium sp. 10T429. The sequence continues at coordinate 939,548 of NZ_JBFTGV010000001.1, read as the reverse complement.
ACTGTACGAGCGAGAGCATTTCCTCCACCCGTTCCCTGCGCTCAGCCCGCGGCACGTGCTGGCAGGCCAGCGGATAGGCGATGTTCTCGGCCACGGTCAGATGCGGAAAAAGGGCGTAGTTCTGGAACACCATGCCAATGCCACGGGACCTTGCGGACACATTGGCGAGATCCTGGCCACCGAGTTGAATGGCACCGCTCTTTGGTTGGATCAGCCCGGCGATGGCCCGCAGGACGGTGGACTTGCCGCAGCCGCTTGGCCCCAGAAGCGCGACGATCTCGCCGGCCTCGACCTCGAACGTGATGTCGCTGATCGCGTTCTGCCCACCATAGCTGTGGGTCACACCCCGGACGCTGAGCTGCTTGCCCTCTCCTGACTTCGACGCCTCTGCCATGAACATCCCCTTCGGTTGCGCCGTAACGTCAAAGCGCTTAGCGCCTGGCGGCATCAAGCAGAGATGCGGTCGTTCGACGATGTTAAGTTTAGTGTGGGTCATAGCAAGGGAGTTGCAAGCGGTGTGCCAGTTTGCGATTTCGAACCGAAAAAATATCTAAACCACGGAAATTACAAACTTATATCAGGTTTCTATCGTTTCGAACATTCTGCATAATATTCAACGTTAATTTCTTGCGAATATAAAAAATGTGCAATATTCGTGGGTGAAGATCATATATTGAGCAGCATTCCCGACTTGGATTGGGATCTATTGGCGATTGTTTCTGGTTAAATCGCCGCATATCACGATCCCCAAAAATTGAAATTCAGAGAAATATCAAGCCAAAGCAAAAACTTAGACGATCAATCGTCAATTCACAAACCGTGACTGATGCGAGAGCTGATTCTTTAATCAGTTAGCTTTCGCAAATTCATGCGAATGTTTTCGTTGAGAAGTGGAAATTTGCCGGGTCGGAAAAATACTCGTTTAAAAACAGTCCCCTAAGAAGTTCCGATCAGAATGGCACGCCGATTGCATCGCTGCCCCTGTGAATTCACTCCGATAAAAATCAAAAGGGGATCGCATGCGCAGCTTCACGAAAAGTCTCAAAAACGGCCTTACCGGTATCGCGTTCGCGCTGCTGGCCACATCGGTCCATGCCGCAGAAGGTCCCGCCATCAAGATGGTGCCGGATGCAGACATCGCCAAACTGCCGGGCATCGCGTTTAACCAGACACTGGCGGACCGCCTGCCCACTGCCATCAAGGACAAGAAGATCCTGAAGGTGGCGACGGACCTGACGCCGCCGATCAGCTTCCAGGCGGAGGATGGAAAGCTGATCGGGATCGATGCCGATATCGCCGCAGCACTGGGTGTCATTCTCGGCATTGATGTTCAGATGACCAATGTCGGCGCAGGTGCTGCAATCGTACCCGCCGTCCTCTCCAAGCGTTTCGACATGACCATTTCCGGCATCAACGATGATGTGGAGCTGGAAAAGCAGGTCGATGTCATCGACTACATGTTTGACGCCACGACAATCATGACCATCAAGGGCAACCCGCTCGGCATCAAGAGTATGGAAGACCTCTGCGGCAAGAATGTTGCCGTGCCGGTCGGCACGTTCCAGGCGCGTTTGGTGGAAACGGCATCGGCCAAATGCACGACACCGATGAACATCATGTCCATCCCGAAAATGCCCGACGTCCTTCAGGCCGTGCGCACCGGCCGCGCCGACGCGACTGTCAATGGCTATGCGACCAGCGTCTACACGACCGAAAACCAGACCGGCAAGGGCGTCGGCCTGCAGGCACTCCCAGACGTCCGCCTCGCCGTCGGCTACCTCGGCATGCTGGTATCGAGAGACAATCTGGATTTGCGAGATACGGTGATCGCCTCGCTTCAGCACATGGTCGATAGCGGTGCCTACAAAGCGATCATGGAGAAATGGGGCCTTGGTCCGCTTGCCGTGAAGACCGTGAAGTTCAACGACGCCGCCAGCATGCCGGTGAATTGAGCCATGTCCCTTTTTGCTCAACCCGTCAGCATGGCCATCGCACCTCCGCTCGGCAAGCCGGTGCGGTGGGGGCAGATCACCACAGGTACCAGCGCGATCGTCGCGCTGGCACTCGTCATCCTCACAGTCGCACGAAACCAGACTGTTCAATGGGGCGAAATTCCCCGTTATATGGTCGATCCAGTCGTCATCGACGGCGTAGTTCTGACCCTGCAACTGACGGCGGGCGCCATGGTGTTCGGCACCGCGTTCGGCTGCATCGTCGCTGTCATGGCCACAAGCCAGAACATCGTTTTGAAAGCGATTGCCGTTGCCTTCGTCTGGTGGTTTCGCGGCGTGCCGCTGATCGTCCAGATCTTCTTCTGGTTCAACATCGCGCTGTTTATTCCGATGGTGGGCATCGGCACCTATTCCATATCGATCAACAACCTCGTCACCCCTGCCCTCGCCGGGTTTCTGGCGCTTGGCTTGCACGAAGCGGCCAATATGAGCGAGATCATTCGCGGCGGATTGACCGCCGTCGATCGCGGTCAGCGTGAGGCAGCCTCTTCGCTTGGCTTGCAACCCCTTCAAACGCTTCGGACCGTGGTTCTGCCTCAAGCGATCCGCCTCATTGTCCCGCCGACCGGAAACCAGGCGATTGGTATGCTGAAAGCCAGCGCCATCGTTTCCGTCATCGGCATGCAGGACCTGCTGACCCAAGCGCAGGCCATCTACGCGCGCAACTTCCTTGTCATCGAACTGCTGTGCGTTGCCTCGCTCTGGTACCTGCTCATCACCACCGTCGCATCAGTCGGCCAGCATTTTCTGGAAAAGCACCTCGCGCCAAAAGGTCGAGATGCCCGTGCGCAGAAAGATACCCGACGCCGCGCCTGAAGCGCCACCACCTCAACCACCAATCAAACGGAAATGCCATTGCAGCAAATCCAATCAGGAAACATCAAGGAGCAGATCATGAAGCTAGGCATTGACGGACAAAAACTGCCAGAAGCCAGAAAGCGCGGCCCTCTCAAAAGCCTCGAACACGTCAAGGAACTCGGTCTCGGCGGCATCTTCTTCAGCACGGTGCTCGACATGAGCGAGACACTGGACAACGGCGAACTGGCCGATATCAGGGTAAAGGCTGATGAGCTTGGCCTTTACCTCGAAGCGGGCGTCGGTAAGATCAACCCCTATTGCAGCGCAGAGGCTCCGGAGTTTCGCGCGATCGGCAGTGGCGACGTCATCCTCGGTTTTACCCGAATGATCGAAGCGAGTGCGGCCATCGGCTGCCGCGAACTCTGGGTGTCGCCGGGCAATTTCAAGTCGGAATATCGCGGACGGCTGGCCAATGACCGCTTTCGCACCGATGTGACCTGGGATGAGCAGTTGCTGGGCATCGAAAAGGTCCTACTGAAGCTCGCGCCGGTTGCGCGCGCAAACGGCGTTCATCTCAATATGGAAACCCATGACGAGATCACCTCTTTCGAAATCCTCCGGCTGATCGAAAAGGTTGGCGAAGATTGCATGGGTGTCGTGTTCGACACGGCAAACGGCCTGCAACGCGCCGAGCACCCCGTTTTTGCCGCAAAACGGGTAGCTCCCTATGTGCGCCAAACCCACATCAAGGATGCCTATGTCGGTCATGCCACGGGCGGCCTCGATTTCCAGACCCGCCCCGTCGGTCGCGGCATTGTCGATTTCGCCACGATCATCCCTATCCTTGCCAAAGCCAATCCCGACTTGAACCTCTCCCTGGAGGTCGCGGCCTCCGTCGAGGACAAGCCACGCAAGGCCAATCCCCGCCAATGCATCGAGATCGATGACCCAATTTGGCGTGCCGGCCATCCAGACCTGACGGCAGAGGAACTCGAAGCCTATCTCGGATTGGTGGACGCATTTGAAAAACGTGTGGCCAGCGGAGAAATACCGGACTGGGAGACCTATGAGGCGAGCCAGTATGGCTATCCGTCCTATGAGCACCAGTCCTATGGCTTCAACGAAGCGCTGACCTTCGTCAAGGCTTCTGCACGGCACATTGAAGATATCTGTACACAGAACGGAATTTCGATCTCGATACCTTCCACGAAGCAGCGAGCCGCCTGACATGCCAAAGGTTCAGCACCGGCGACATATGTCTCCGGTGCTCCTTATAACATTCGGAGCCTCTCGACTTTTGGCACCAAGCGCATATACGCAGGAATATTATCATGAAAATAATTGGGTCGCCTGATCGGAGCTGGAGCGGGAAATGAAGAGGACGACACGACGTCAAGGCACCAAGACCGCGCCGAAGGCCAACGGCTCGGTCGATGCGGCAGAAAACGCTCATGACGACGTGACTGAACGCATCCGGATCACGCTTGCCACGGCGATTGGTGAAGGCGCGCTCAAGCCCGGCGTCAAGATCCTTGAGGATGCGATCGCCGACCACTTCGGCGTGAGTCGCACGGTCGTGCGCGGCGCACTCGGCGTTCTGGAAAGCGACCATCTTCTGGAACGCAAGAAAAACCGTGGCACCTTCGTCGCCGAACCGGGCATTGAAGAGGCCAAGGCCTTGTTCGAGGCCCGTCGCAAGCTCGAGCACGTCATCCTGGAGCTTGTCCTCGACCACGCGACTGCCGATCAGTTGGACGCGCTTGAAAAGCTGACCGACGAGGAAGAACACATCCATAACCATGGTGATGAGAAGTCGAAGACGGTGCTGTCAGGCAAGTTCCATGTCGTTCTGGCGGAGCTTGGTGGCAATGCCGTCTTGACGGAGGTGTTGTCAAAGATCGTCGCGCGCCTCTCGCTCGTCATGTCTCTGTACGAGGAGGAGCGTAAAGACGACTGCGGCGCCGATCACCATCGGTTGATAGTCACAGCCCTGAAAGGGAAGGATCTCGCAAAGGCGCAGCAACTGATGGACCATCACCTTGCAGACATCGAGGGCCGCGTACGATTGACTGAGGGACAGGGTGATAGACATACATTCCTGGCCGTGCTGGAGAATTTTTCCTAATCGCGTCGTCTTGATAGGAGTCGGACTTTCGCCATTATAGTCGACCCTCCGATAGGGCTTTGAATCTCCTTTGCACGCGCTTACTCACACTGTGATGGCTGCTTTTTGCCCGAAACGGTCATTCGGGTCTCGGTCTACGAGAGCCGCGTCCATATTGCACCTTGCACACGTTTTAAATTGAGGTAGGACGCGTCTCAAGTTGCAGGAGCAGAGACATGAATTCACTAAACGGAAAAGTTGTTGTCGTTACTGGCGCTGGTCGAGGTCTGGGAGCGGCCTTTGCGCTTTCATTGGCCGATGCAGGCTGTGAGCTCGTGTTGTGTGGCCGCCGACAGTCGGACCTTCAGGAGGTCGCTGATCTGATCATGCAGAGGGGCGGTAAAAGGGCCGATATCGTTACCTTAAACCTTGCCGATACCTCTTCTGTGAATGAAGCAGCGTCTAATATCGCTGCGCTGAAGAGCCAAGTTGATATCGTCATCAATAATGGCGCGATGTGGCTCGAAAGCAGTATCGAACCTTATGCAGAGAGCGATGTTCTGGCGGTTGTGAACGCCGCAATCACTGGAACCTACCTTTTTGTGCAGGGACTTCGCCCCCTTATGCTAACGTCACCGACGCCAGATATCGTGACGATCGGTTCGATCAGCGGCTTGCCAAATGCAGCGTTGCAGTCCGTATCTGTGCCCTTCTATGCGGCCAAACGTGGACAAGTGGCACTCGCAGAGGGGCTCAGGCAGACCTTCATTGGCAGTAAATTCCGATCGATCCTAATAAATCCGCCTTACCTGGACGATGCCCGACCCGACCAACAAGATTGGCTCCATGCAAGCGGGCGCCAGAAGGGGGAGCGCGCGACCAGCCGTGACATTGTTGAAGCTGCTTCTTTCGCACTGACTAGACCCCGTCATCTATCTATGACTATCGACGTTGATGCCGACGATGGCGGCTTGTTCCCATCGACTTGACCTGTCGCCACGCTCCCGTGGTAGTCGTTTGAATTCTGGCCGACGACGTAAGCCAGCTTCGATGTCCGCTGTTGGCGGATAGTGTTGAAAAACTCCCACAGGCGGCTTTCCCTTCGGGCCCACTGAAGTAATATTGCGCTGCCACGCTCCCCAGCGCTTTAGGCGCAATTTGGTTTCAGCTTTGCTGCACCGTCAGAAAACTATACCTAACGATCCGGGCGCGGCGCGCCCTTACCGATGCTGGGGGAGTTTTTCAACAGTATCGGCGCACAGGTGACGTGTTACGCCGCTGTGAAGCGTTGCCTGCTCTAAGGCGCGTCCCGCAGCCTGGGCAGCACGCTGGCGTATGAACGGCGCCGGGCCAGAAGAGGTCCAGGCCAAAATGGGCAAGATTCTGCAGGGTGCGGAGCCACCCCGATCGGAAGACGAGGTCATTTCATTGCTGGAAGCCGTTGGTTTCAACGAACCGCTTCGGTTTTTTGCAAGCCTGTTTTGGGGAGCATGGCTGGCCCGACACGTAGGGAACGCTAAGTGAGCGCCATAATCTGCTCCATTTGCAGACCGTTTGGATCAAAGAGACAAGTTTACTCTAAGCCATCCGGTATTGGCAAATTGTCAGCCCGAACCCTCATGGCTCAACGTAACGCCGGGGCGAAAAACGTCGCATGAGCACACTCGCGCAGCTAGAGGATAGCTTTCAGGCAATTGAAGCGACAACGCGAGCGACCTGAACGAAGGCGTATATCCGGAAAAAAGCCGATGCGCCGACATACACGGTCCCGCTCGGCTCGGTGCCCTTGGCTCATATGATAAAAATCGGCGAGGCTGCATGCAACCTCGCCGTATCTGGCCGTTGACTTGCGCGTTCTATTTACGCGTAAAATTCGGGAGCCTTCTTGAAGTTCGCCCAGGCGTCAGGGTCATGGCCGGTGACGACTGTTGCATTATGCTTTTCGGCATAGGTGCGGAGCTTCTGAACAGAACGGACCGTGTCAACGGTCGAGGCAAGGAAGCCAGGCAAAGCCTTCTCTTCCCAGTGGTCCAGTGTGTAGGCAGCATCGATCGTCAGGAGAAGCGGTTTGCTGTTTGGCAGGCGCACCAGGAAGGACTGGTGGCCGGGTGCATGACCGGGCGTGAAGATCGTGGTGAGTGTGCCGTCGCCGTAAACGTCGTAATAATCGTCCTGCCTACCGTTGAGGAACTGCCACTTCAGACCCGGCTTGTCGAAGTCCTTGCGGATATAGCCGCCGCCAGCAAACCAGTCGGGCGTAAAGGCATACTCATATTCAGAGCGCTGCACGATGTGGGTTGCGTTGGGGAAGCGACCGATGGCGCCGGTATGATCGAGATGCAGGTGCGACTGCACAACATATTTGACATCGGCCGGATCGAAACCAAGCGCCTTGATCTGGTCAACGCAGCCCTGGTCCTTATCCAGCACTGGCCAATAGACATCGCAGATGCCGCCCCAATGGCCACGCGGATCCGTTGCAACTTCAATCGCGTTGCCGCCGTCGATCACGGTGTGCCCAGCCGGATGGGTAATCAGGAAAAACGGAACGGGGATCTCATAGTCCGCACCGTTCCCCTGGTTCATCTTGATGTTGTGTACCTTGCATTTCAGCGTACCCGACTGAAGCATGTAAAGTCTGATATCGGTCACTCGTTTTCCTCCCTTGGGACTGAAGATATTGCTGTAAGAAATGGGTCAGAACGCCTCGCGGTAGAGCGCAAGCGCATCCTCTTCGCGGACTTCGACCGGATTATTGACCAACAGACGGCTCTGTTTCATTGCGTCGGACGCAAGCATGGCGAGCGTGTTGTCCGTCACGCCGACATCGCGCAGACGCCGCGGCGCGCCGCTCTGGTCCATCAGCGTTTCCATATGCTGAACGAACGCATCCGAACGGGTTGCCGCATCCCCTTCACCCGGAACACCCAGCACGTCGGCAAGCTCCGCATAAAGCGACGCTGCAGCCTTCGCGTTAAAGCGTAAAACCGGCCCCAGCATCAGGGCATTGGAAAGCCCGTGTGGCACGTGATAATGGCCGCCCAGCGGATAAGCGAGCGCGTGGACGGCGGCCACCGGTGAGTTGGCGAAAGCCTGACCTGCCAATGTCGCACCCAAAAGCATGCCTTCACGGGCTTTCCGGTCGGCCCCGTTCCTGCAGGCGGCGATCAGGTTTGCACCGAGCAGCCGCAGTGCCTCTCGCGCCAGAGCATCTGATAGCGGGTTCTTCTTGTGTTTGCTGGTGTAAGCCTCGATGGCATGCACCATGGCATCGATACCGGTGGCAGCCGTATGGACCTGCGGCAGTCCCACCGTCAGTTCAGCATCCAGAAGAACGAAATCAGCGTAAAGCTGCGGGGAAACGACCCCCATCTTGGTGGTTTCGCCCGTGGTGATGATCGAGATGTTTGTGACTTCCGAACCTGTACCGGCCGTGGTCGGCACCAGCACGAGCGGCAGGCGTGATCCCTTAACGTTTCCGATCCCGTACATGTCGGCAAGCGTCTGGTCGGAAACCAGAAGGACAGCCACGAGCTTGGCGATATCGAGCGATGAGCCCCCGCCAAGACCGATGACGATATCGACTCCGATCTGCCTTGCGGACTCGACGCAGTCGGCAACGATGTGCTCTGGCGGATCAGCAACGACCTTGTCAAAGATCGTGACGTTAAAGCCGCTGGCCGCAAGTGCGTCAGCAATCGGCTTGATGAGGCCGGCCTTGATGAGACCTGCATCGGTAATCAGCAGCGCCTTGCGCGCCTGAAACCTGCCGGAAAGAATCTCTCCGAGGCGCTGGGCGCCACCCCAGGCAACCTGCATGGAGGGAACGGTGCGGAATTCGAAAGGGTTGATGGTCATCTGATCCTCCCAGCGTGATCTCAGCCGATGGCCGAGCACAGGTATTTGATTTCAAGATATTCATCGATGCCGTAGTGCGAGCCTTCGCGGCCCAAGCCGGACTGCTTCACGCCACCGAATGGTGCGACTTCGTTGGAGATGAGGCCTGTATTGTGGCCCACCATGCCGTATTCGAGCGCTTCTGCGACACGCCATGTCCGGCGGACATTCTCGGTGTAGAAATAGGCCGCCAGACCAAATTCGGTGTCGTTCGCCATGGCGACCGCTTCGTCTTCCGTCCCGAACCGAAAGAGCGGGGCGACGGGTCCAAAGGTCTCCTCACGGGCAACCTTCATGGCCTGGGTTGCACCAGTCAGAACCGTTGGTTCGTAGAATGTGCCTCCAAGAGCATGGCGCTTTCCACCGGTGACGATCTTTGCTCCCTTGCCAAGGGCGTCAGCAACGTGATCCTCGACCTTTGCCACGGCATCCTGGTCGATCAGTGGACCGATCAGAACACCAGGTTCGGTGCCCTCACCGACGGACAGGCTTTCGACCCTTTTGACCAGCTTTTCCGCGAATGCGTCGTAAACACCATCCTGGACATAGATCCGGTTGGAGCACACGCAGGTCTGTCCGGCATTGCGGTATTTCGAAACGATCGCGCCCTCAACAGCCGCATCCAGATCGGCATCATCAAAGACGATGAACGGCGCATTGCCACCAAGTTCCAGCGACAGTTTCTTGATCGTCGGGGCCGATTGCGCCATCAGCAGACGACCGACTTCAGTCGATCCGGTAAAGGAGATCTTTCGCACCGTGTCGCTTTCGGTAAATACCTTGCCGATATCGCGTGCGGCGCCCGTAACCACCTGGAAGACACCGGCGGGAACGCCCGCTTCTTCGGCAAGAACACCCAGAGCAAGTGCGGTGAGAGGGGTCTGCTCAGCCGGTTTGACGATCATCGTGCAGCCTGCGGCAAGTGCCGGGGCCGCCTTGCGGGTGATCATCGCGGCCGGGAAGTTCCATGGCGTGATCGCGGCGCAGACACCGATCGGCTGCTTCAGGATGGTAATGCGCTTGTCCGTGGTCGGCGAAGGAATTGTATCGCCATAAACACGTTTGGCTTCCTCCGCGAACCATTCCACGAAAGATGCCGCATAAAGGGCTTCGCCCCTTGCTTCCGCAAACGGCTTTCCCTGCTCGGCAGTCATCAACGCACCAAGATCGTCAGCGTTCGCCACCATGAGATCAAACCATCGACGCAATATGGCAGCGCGGTCCTTCGCAGCCCGGCGGCTCCACTCGGAAAATGCCTTGTTTGCTGACTCGACTGCAGCTTCAACCTCATCTGCCGACAATGAAGGAACGTGACCGATGATCATCGAGTTGGCGGGATTTTCCACCGCAATCGTCTTGCCATCCGCAGCTTTCAGCCAGCGACCATTCACCAGGCAGGCATCACGCAACAGCGCCGCATTTTTTAGCTTGATCATCGACCTCTCCCGCACTATAGTTCAGCTAATTGAACTTGAATCATTAGAGTGAACTATGGGCCAAAGCGGCCAAGTGTGTCAAGGAAGGTGCATGGCTGAAGATCAACAATCGTCGCAAATATCAGACACTGTACCGGCACTCAGACGCGCCGTGCGTATTCTGGATCTTGTGGCAGGTTCGCCGCGGGACCTTACAGCCGCCGAGCTGACACGATTTCTGGATTTGCCCAAAAGCAGCGCGCATGGCTTGCTTGCGGTGATGACTGAGCTTGATCTTCTGGCGCGATCTGCCGATGGAACCCTGCGTATTGGACCCCACTCGCTCAGATGGGCGAATGGTTTTCTATCGCACCTCGATATCGTATCGACATTCAACGACCATCTTGCCCAGCGCCACGACCTCGATCCCTACACGGTGACCCTCACCGTCCGCGAGGGTGGCGAAGTCGTTTACATCGGCTGTCGCAACTCGGCTCAGCCGCTTGGACACACGTTTCGGATCGGTATGCGTCTGCCGGCGCCATTTACGGCCACCGGGAAGATCCTCCTGTCCGATCTGGGGCCCGGCGAATTGAGGATGCTGTTTTCTCAGTTTCCACAGCCTCTGACATCAAGGAGCGTTGCTGGCCTTTCGCAGCTTGAAGAGGAACTGGCTCTGACGCGCGCTCGTGGCTACTCCATCGACGATGGTCAGATCCGCGAAGGTATGCTTTGCATTGGCGCAGTGATACGCGATTACTCGGGAGCCGCATCTGCCGGCGTTGCAATCAGTCTGATCCGCAGCGAAGCCAGCGACGAAAAAATCGCTAGCCTTGGTGAGGAGCTTCGCACCACTGCCAACGCGCTTTCTGAAAAGCTTGGGTACCGATCGCAGAAAGACTAGTCGTAACCCGTAGCGGTATAGACGATGCCGACCAGCCCAGCTTTGCTGTATGCGCCAGTGCACCGATACCCTAGGTAGCCCCTGTCCCGCGTACGGCTGCGCCGAGCGCAGTTCCGGTCGAGAACATAAAAAACATCATCGATGTATTGAGCACCAAGGGAAAAGACTTCGGTCCGCAGATGCACGATCCACCGCGTTGCCTTATTCCTAACTGGGACGAAGCCGAACAATGGGTTGTCATCACATGACGGCTACTTCGGAGCGTGTCCGGGGTGTCGCGCCTACCCGAATAAGACGGCGTCTGTAAGCTCAGGCACCGTTCCAGCCGATATCTCGTCTGGGACAGTGGGACAGGCTAATATCCGGTCATCTCCAGATAACCTTGTCCTGAGGTGCTTCCATCAAACTCTATTGGCCCCTCCCAGTAGGGGGTTGACGTCGCCATCCAGGCTTTCTCGTTTAGCGGCTTCGTCTTTATGTCTAGACCACGGCTGGGTATCTTCACGCTCCATTCGACCGGAATGCTCTTTCCGTTGATATCCGCGGTCCGCAACGGACTGAGCAAGACGTCTTTCGGATCGACGGGAGACGGCCTGCCATCGGCGGAAATCCAGTTGGCGGAGATGTAGCCGCTTTTGTCGTCACGCAGACGGAAGGCCATGAGTTTTTCGCCGGATGCAAGGTGAAGGGAAAACCAGTCCCATCCCGTCTGGCTCGAGGCTAGCGGTTGCGACGACCATTCCCGATCGAGCCACGCCTCGCCCGTTACCTCATGGGTTTCACCATCAAGAAAGACGCTGCCGCTGACACTGTAGAATGGCTGGGAGTAATAATAGCTTGCCTGGCCCTCTGCCGATTTAACGGAGTAGCCGTTGTCCCCCTGACGCACCAAAGGCCCGTGGGCCTGAAGTTTCAGACGATATCGGAAGCTCTCGCCATTGGCGTTCAAATCAAGCTGATCGAGGTCGTCCCGTGCATCGTCAGTTCCTGCCTTCATTTGCCAATTGTCAATCCAGGCCTCGAAGGGTTCGCCTTTGACCCCCGCCTGCCCCACGCCTCCCCGCGCCAGCCGTTCGGCAACATGGTGGCGGCTCGCAGTCGTCACGGCTGCGTGGCCAATCCAAATTTGAGGGTCGGACCATCCGGGGCGCTCGACAGGTTCAAGTGCAGAACGAAAGAGTGTCCATTGGACGCCCATGCGCTGTCCATCGGCCGTCCGCAGATTTGCAGTAACGTACCACCACTCGATCCTGAAACCGGGATGTGCCTTGTGGTCTTTTGGAAAGACGAGTTCAACGCCTCGTGTGGGAATACTGAAGCCTTCGGCATTTGACCCGAGGCCCGCAAAGCCCTGCCCTATGACCGGCGTGGGCAAGGAAGTGCATGAAGCGCAAAGGAGCAGGAGGACGGCTTTAGCGTTCACTGGCGAATATCCTCAAAAGATCGGCCGGCGCGGTTTTAGCAAGCCGTCGAACAGGGATCAGGACCGAAATGATGGCGGCGAGCAGGGCAACAAGACCCAGCCTCAGCCAGTCCAGCGGAAACAGGATCAGCGGCAGTCGCCATCCAAAAGCCTCCACATTGATGATTGCCAGCAAAACCCAGGCCAGTCCCAGCCCGACAGGAATGGCAGCAATGAATGTCACAAGCCATAGTGCAAGAGTTCGCAGCACCTCCAGCATCGCAAGGTCGCGGCGACGAAGTCCAAGTGCCCAGACAGGAGCAAGCTGCGGCAATCGAAGCGAAGCGAGCGTAAGCTGGCTCGAAAACATGGCAAAACCCGCCACCGCGAGCGTGAGCACATTCAGCGCGCCGGTGACCGCAAACGTCTGTTCGAAGATTGCAGCAGACTGCCGTTTCAGCGAGGCCTGGTCTACAATATTGGCTTCGGGCAGGCCGAACTCCGTCATGAGGCGTTGTCTGAAGCCCGCAACCTCCTGTAGCTCCATGCGAAGGCCGTATCTCAGCTTTTCAATGTCCGGGTAGTGCTGGACGAGGGCATCAAGACCAATGATGATCTCGCCCCTCGGATTGCCATAGTCGGAAAACACCCCGACGACCCGGGCTTTCCAGCCACCTGGCATTTCTATCTCTGCGCCGGGCGACGCCTTGCCTGTCCTCCAGAACTGTTCGTTGACCAGTGCACCCTTCCCGCTCGCAATCTCGTCCCATGTTGCGGGCGAACCCGAAATCAACGGCCAATGATCTCTGTATGTCGCATCGTCAGCGACCCCGAAGATGCGGACCTTCTGCCCCGAAATTTCCCCTTCCGTACTCCAGATGGGTAGAACCGCCCTTGCCTGGTGTGGAAACCACTGCCGCAGACGCGCAGCTTCAGCCTCGTCACGGGCCGTCACATAGACCTCTGCGGCCAGGCGCTGATCGAGCCATCCCACAAAGGTTTGCCTGAAGCTTGAGACCATGGTGCCGACCCCGATATTGGCCGACAAAGCGAGCAGCAATGCCATCAGCGCAAGGGAAAGACCTGGCAGCTGCTGGCGCGTATCGGCGAAAAACCAGCGGGTCAGTCCGTGTCCGGAGATGTGTTCGGCCGCTCTCATGCCCAGTGCCAGCAAGGTTGGAAGAATGAGTGCAGCGCCCAGAAGAAGCGCTGCAAGCACTGCGAAACCTGAAATGAGACCGCCGCCCAGCAGCACAAGCGCGCCAGATACAAAAAGCAGAACCATCCCGGCGGCCGCCTGATGGAGGAGGCTTTTCGTGGACACCATCGCCCACGCCCTGCCCTGTGCCGTGGACAGTATCGGCATCCGCCAGACGCGGAGGAGATGTTGAAGCGAGGAGAGCCCGGTCCCCACCAGCGCCATTGCAAGGCCGGCGATCCACCATTCAGGCCGCAGCGAGAGTGAACCGGCAACACTGGCCCCGTAAAGGCCACGCAGGGTCGCGGCCACGCCCGGCAACAGAGCCGATGCGACCACGTATCCGACAACAATGCCGAGCGCTCCCGATACCAGTGCAAAGAGCGCGGTTTCGATAACCAGCATCAAGGTTAAGGAGCGAAGCGAGACCCCGAGCGACCGTATGGTCCTGAACGTGCCACGCCGTTGCTCGAACGACAGGCCCGTTGCGGAATACACGATGAAGAGACCGACAACGAAGGCAAGAAAACCAAAAGCCGTCAGGTTAAGATGAAAACTGTCCGTGAGGCTTGCGACGTCGGGCCTGCTTTTTGCCTGTTCGAGGGAAAGTTCAGGGGCTATGTTTCCGATCGTCGGAAGATCGGGGTCTTGCGATGGCGAAACGATAAGCCGGCTCAGGTCACCATTGCGTTTCAACAGGCGGTCAGCCGTGGAAATATCGACAAATGCTGCGCCGTCGGGGAGATCCGCTCGTGCCTTAAGGGAAAGGCCAGAGGTATCTTTCAATGTGGCAGCCGTTGCAGGCGAAACGATCATCTGTCCGGGCGTCTGGACGAATTCCACCAGCCCGGACGGATCAGATGGTGCAGGCACCATTCCGTCGGATGGCATGGTCAGGGGGTCGATGCCGATAAGCCTGATACGCGTCGTACCAAACCTGTAATCGCCTTCAATGATCGGAGAGACGTGCAAACCCGCCCTTCGAAGCCGGGCATATGTTTGCGAGGAAATTCTGCCGCCGTCCTTTGCCACCAGTTGATCCAGCTGGTTTTGCGCCAGGACCGAGGCCGCCCGGTCATAACTTGCTCTGGCTTCGGCATTGATTGCCTGGACGGCGCACCAGAGGCCGGTTGCAAGCGTGACGCCGACAATGAGGGTGAGAAGCTGAAGCGGTCGGTAGCGCCAGTGTGAGAGCAGCGCCCGGAAAGCGGTCCAGTTCATTACGAAACCTTTCCACCACTCAGCGCGATACGCCGATCGAGTTTTACCGCCAGCCGGCTGGAATGGGTCACCAGGAGGAGTGTGATCTGCGCGGACTTTGTCAGTCTCAACATAATATCGGTGACGATATCAGCCGTCGCCTCGTCGAGATTACCTGTCGGCTCATCGGCAAGAATGAGGGGCGGTCTTGCCGCAAGCGTACGTCCGATCGCCACCCTTTGTTGCTGACCGCCGGAGAGCTGTTCGGGATAGCGTGCAAGCAGCTCTCCGATCCCCAGCGCCTCGACCAGGCTTTTTTCCCAGACCGGGTCGAAACGGCCCGCCAGCCGGGCATGAAACGAGATATTGGATCCGACATCGAGGCTCGGAATGAGATTGAACTGCTGGAAGATCAATCCCACCTCCCGGCGTCGGAAGCTCGCTCGACCGGCCTCGTCGAGATCGGTTATTTTCCGCCCCCCCACCGTGATGATGCCACTGTCGGGCAAATCAAGGCCGCCGGCCAGATGCAAAAGCGTACTCTTTCCGCTGCCGGATTCCCCCGTCAGGGCAAGACTTTCGCCGGCTTCCAGTGAAAGGTCGACGCCGTTCAGGACCGGGATAATGCCTTCGGCTGTCTGGTAGGATTTCTTGATGCCGGAAAGTGAAAGGACCATGGCTCTTCGATCTCTGCTTCGTCCTATATGGACCGATATGCTGGCGGATCTCAACCGGTTTAGATACCGATATTCCAAGCGCAGCCTTAACGATCGCACTGATTCTGGCTGTAAAGTCGCCCTCCCCTCTGACGTCTCCCCCCTCCCGTTCCGAGCGTGAGATGGCACCCGACACAAAAAACACTCGCCGTAGCCTTCCGACAGTCATGGCGGCTCCAGGGGGCCTGGATTGACCGACGAACTACAACATCAACGTGACGGTTTATGTCGCAGCCGCTTCGATCATTTCTGAGCCGGGCAAAAGTGAGCGGCGTGGCGATGAAGGCTGCCGAGGCAAAATTTCCTCAAAACTTGGGAGTATCCATGTTAGTCACGGGCATCCGATCACTTTGGCTCACATGACAGGCGCATACAGGCTTCACCCTGTTGAAGAATTGTCCTATGCTGTGCAAACATGACAGGCTGTGTGCATCCGGACGGCGAAGGTCGCCAAGGCAGTGTCCGGCCACAAGCAACTTCTAAACTCGGCCGGACTCTCATTGGAGAGTCGTCATGTCGGAACAATCTTTTGCAACGCCGTCCTTGCCGTTCGTACGTGTAGAAACCTGCGACGGAATACACGCCGCTGTCGCCTTTGAGGTGATGCGTGATCACTATGGGGTTTATGCTGCGACAGCCGCGGCATGGTGCGCCATAGAAGCACGTGGCGACGGTAAGGATGACCATTATCGTTTCTGGTTTGGTCTTTTTTGCGATCTTCGCAAGGCGTCCCCGGTCTTCTCTCTTCAGTTGCCACCAGCCTTCAAAATTCCAGGAATTTCTGAGCGCTCCGGAATTCCGTCCGCGGAGAACAGGTGTGACTGCCTCTCGGTGCTGCTCAAATCCCGGCATGTCGGAAACGCAATTATTCGCGAAATACGATCAATAATAAAAAACTAATATTGGATTTGGCGCGGCAGCGTAGCCAATGTCTGCCAGCAAATTGCGAAAAATCAATCCATTACGAGGGCGAACGATGAAACGTGGAATCCTGTTTGTTACATTTGTAGCAGCAACCGGCCTGGTCAGATCTGCAGACGCAGAGCAGTTGATCGTCAACAGCTACGGTGGACCTTACGAAGATATCATCCGGGACCGGATCATCGAGCCCTTCGAAAAAGAATTCGGCGTGAAGGTTATCTACGACGCGGTTGGATCCGCGTCGCAAGACTTTGCGAAAATCAAGGCGACGCGTGGACGACCGGGCTTCGATGTCGTCGTCATGACTGCCTCGCAGTCGCTTGATGGCTGCCGCGATGGGCTTCTGGAGAAGTTTTCGCCGGAAAACGTACCCAATATTGCGAAACTCAACCCTGAAATCAGCAGGATCGCCGGCCCCTGCGGTGCTGTCCACGAAATTCAGTACCTGTCGCTTCTGTGGCGTAGTGACAAGCTCAAATCCACACCAACCTCCTGGTCGGCATTTTTCAGCGAGGAACTGAAGGGCAAGGTTATCCTTCCAACGTTCCAGAACATCATGGCTGCCTATCTCATGGAGATCATGTCGGTTGCGAACGGTGGCGATCTTATCGACAACGTCGATCCCGGCTTCGAGGCGATGGGCAAACTTGCAAAACAATCGATCGGCTTCGAACAGTCTTCCTCAATCATGGAGAATTACATGAAAGAAGGCCAAGTCTGGGCCATGCCATTCTGGAACGGGCGTGCGCAGCTGCTCGTCGACAGCGGTTTGCCGGTTGATTACGTAAGGCCCACGGAAGGGACGATCCCGCTCGTTGCGACCTTGAATGTGCCGATTGGCGCCCGCAATAAAGAAATGGCGAACAAATTCGTCAATTTCTTTCTCGAGAAATCCAGCCAGGAGGCGTGGGTCACGGGCTATAATGTCGGCAGCGCCCGCACTGATATCGATGTTCCCGATGACGTCCGCGCCCGTCAGATCACCACCGAAGACGATCTGAAGACCCTTCTTCTCCCTGATCTTTCCACCGTCGCAGCCAAACTGCCGGAATGGGGAGCTCGCTGGGAGCGTGAAGTGATCGCGGCAGCGAGATAAGGGAGGGCACAATGACAACGCTGGAACTCCTGTCGCCACTTGAACCTGCGCGACGCCGGGCCTTTGCGCTGCGGCCCTATCTTTCTCTAGTGCCTCCTGCAACGGTACTTTTGATCTTCTTTGCTGTGCCAATGGGCATGATGGTCGGGATGAGCTTTCAAGGAGCCGATGATGAGGCGTGGACAACAGCCAACTATCAGCGGTTTTTTTCCGACGATCTGATGCTGGCTGGTCTTGGCCGGACAATGCTCATGTCCGGTCTGGTTGCCATTTGCGTAACCGTTATGGCCTATCCGCTAGCATATTACCTGGCACGTTCGACGTCACGCTGGCGCACAGTCGTGTTTGCACTTGCGATTGCGCCGGAACTTGCCGGTGTTGTGCTGCGCACTTACGGCTGGCTGGTAATCCTGGAGGACCACGGCTTTGTGAACTCGATGCTGATATGGGCAGGGTTGATCTCTGACCCACTGCCACTGTCGAGAAGCATGTTCGGCGTCGTCGCTGGTCTGACGCATGTCGTTCTGCCCTTCGGGGTTCTTTCCTTGCTGACAAGCCTGCAAGGCATCAATCCCAATCTCGAAAAGGCCGCGCAAGTCCTGGGGGCCTCGCGTCCGGCCGTACTCCGCCATATCGTTTTGCCGCTTTCCATTCCAGGCATCGTCAGTTCGCTGCTCATCGCTTTCACGATGGCTGCTAGTGCCTATGCGACCCCGGCACTCCTCGGCGGTGCGGGCTTCAAGGTACTCGCAACGATGGTCTACGAGCAGGTCCTTTTCTACATCGACTGGCCGTTCGCTGCGGTGATGGCGAATGTGTTGCTGGCGGCAATGCTTGTCGCAGTCTTCATTGGCTCTCGCATTGAAGCGCGCCTCCATAACAAGCTGCATCTCTAGGAGAATGACGTGAACCGGTTTTTGTCGATTACCTTCAAGACTTCGCTGGCGCTCATCCTTGCATTCATCACGCTCCCGCTCCTGGTCGTGCTGGTGGCATCCGTGAGCCCGACCGCAAAGATCGTTTTTGCACCATCGCTCTGGACAACGAAGTGGTATGGCGCGCTCTTGACCAGCCGCTGGATCGACCCATTTTTGCTCAGCGTCGAGCTCGCGCTGATTGTAACGGTTCTCAGCGGACTGTTTGGGCTTCTGGCAGCCTTCGCGGTCGCCTACGAAAAATGCCCGGGCCATGCCGCTATCATGTCCTTCCTGTTGTCTCCGCTTTCCGTCCCGCAGATCGTCAAGGGGGTGGCAATCGTGCTGTTCCTTTCCTCGACCGGGTTTTATGGTCTTCTCGGAACGCCCGGCCTGATCATCGCACACGTCATACTCACCTTGCCATTCGTTGTGCGGATGATCGCAGGTGCAATGTTCAATTTCGACAAACGGCTTGATCTTGCGGCGCGTGTTCTGGGTGCAAGCAAGCTGCAAAGGATCCGCTATATCCTGCTGCCCTTGATCAAGCCCGGCCTTTTTTCAGGAATGACCTTCGCGTTCATTCTCTCCTTCAACAACATTCCCCTGTCGGTCTTCCTCGTCCGGCCTGGCGAAACGACACTTCCCATTACCGTTATCAATCACCTTGAATACAGCCTCGATCCGGTTCTGGCGGCAGTCAACGTCACCTCCCTCTTCTTTATCCTCGCGGCCGTCTTTCTCTTCGAGCGGATCGGCGGTTTTTCGACACAGATACATGGTGGAAGCAAATGAGCACAATGGACATAGAACTGATCGCGATCACCAAGAATTACGGTGCCAACCGCGTCGTCGACAATATTGATCTTTCGATCCCGGCAGGCGAATTCGTCAGCATCCTGGGTCCGTCCGGTTGCGGCAAGACAACGACCCTGAACATGATCGCGGGCTTCTCGGATCCTTCCAGCGGAGATATCCGGATCCGGGGGCAAAGCCAGCTGGGTGTCCCCCCGGAAAAGCGCGGGATCGGACTGGTTTTTCAGAACTACGCCTTGTTCCCGCATATGACGGTTGCCGAAAATGTCKCCTTTGGCCTGAAAATGAAAGGTTGCCCAAGAGCTAAAACCGAGGCCGAGGTGCAGTCGGCCTTGAAACGTGTGCATCTCGAGGGTTTCGAACAGCGATATCCCAAGGAATTATCCGGCGGTCAGCAACAACGCACTGCGCTTGCCCGAGCGATCGCGCCGAAACCGTCGCTCCTTCTTCTGGATGAGCCCTTGTCCAACCTGGACCTCAAACTGCGAGAGGCGATGCGTATTGAGCTCAAGGAAATCCAGGAGGAGCTCGGAATGACTTTCATTTATGTCACCCACGACCAGGACGAGGCAATGGCGATGTCTGACCGCATCGTGGTCATGCATGGTGGCCTTGTGGCGCAAGAGGGTAAGCCGGACGATATTTATGACCGTCCACAGTCGCGTTTTGTCGCTGATTTCATCGGGAAATCAAATCTGCTTCCGATCGTATCCCTGAGACGGGATGAAGCAGCGACGATTGCTGTTGTCGAGGGCGGTCTTGAACTGATCGTCGTGTCGCCGGAAAATCCCGATGTCGTCCGGTACTGTTGCCTGCGACCGGAAGCCGTCCGTCTCACGCCCCGGGGAACCGAATTACCCTCCCCTACCAATACGTTCAATGGAACCGTAACCCGGATCGTCAACCTCGGGGCGTATCGTGATTGCTTCGTCACCCTCACGAACGGGACCGTTCTCAAGTCACTCGTGCGATCGACGCGGCTGCCCGATTTGAGGGTCGGTCATCCTGTCCTTCTCTCAATTGATCCCGAGGCTGTACAGCTGCTTGAAGATTGAATTGATCGCGTATTACTATCAATGAACTGAAATTGATATTGGAGATACGAAGGTCAGTAACGCTACTCTTCCCTTGCAGAGATGGAAATTTTCAAGGAAGGAACAGGAAATGCTTAACACTCAAAGAATATCGGCCGTACAGGACGGAAGCAACGTTTGTGCCGACATCGTCGGGTTCGACTTCAACAACTATGACGAAAGGGACATTGAGGAAGTTCGCAAATACTGGCTGCACTACGGCGTTCTTCGTTTCAAGGCCGCTAACATCACTGACGAGCAGCAAGTCGCTTTCTCCCGTCACTTCGGCGAGTTCGTCATTCACCCCAAGCAGTTGCAGGAGGGTGGACATCCGACACACAAGGAAATCCTTGTTATCGCCAATACCATGAAAGACGGCAAGCCTTCCGGTGCCATGGGCAACAGCGAGGCGACCTGGCACACGGATACCTGGTTTTACGAGCGCCCACCAGCAGGTGCAATCTTGCGTGCGGTGGAGGTGCCGGCGGAAGGTGGGGACACCTACTTTCTCTCCACCTATCGCGCCTACGATGCATTGCCGGAAGAGTTTCGCAAGGCAATCGATGGCAGGCAGATATTCTTCCAGAACGTCTACGACAAAACCGGGAAGTTGCGGCTCGGCAAGGTGAAGCCTGCCAGCAAGGATTTCCGGGAATGGAACGGTATTGTCCATCCGCTGGTGCGCACTCACGCGGAAACCGGTCGCAAGGCGCTTTATCTTGGTGGAACGGCTGAAGGTGCATGGATCGTCGGGATGCCACTTGATGAAAGCGATGACCTGCTGAAGCGCCTGTGGCAGCACACGACCGAAACAAGCGAGGTTTTTGTCCAGAAGTGGACGAGAGGCGACATCATGATGTGGGACAATCGTTGCACCATGCATCGCCGGGATTCTTTTGATCCCAACACGATCCGGATCATGCACCGGACCACGACCTTCGGCGAACGTCCGGTCTGATCGTCTCAAGCTTAAGAAAAGCGACCTTAATCATGCAAGAGTACCGGATAGAAAAGGGAGGGGCTCCCCTTCCAACGGACCTTTGTGTCCTGCTGCAGGATGTTGAAACTGCAACGATCGGACATACCGAGCATATTGGCTTTCTCAACACAGGCATCCGTCCGGTCCTTCCTGCGAAGGTCATCGGGCAGGCATTGACCGTCGCGGCACCAGGCCGCGACGGAGTGATCATCTATAAGGCGATCGACCTCATCCGGCCCGGCGATATTCTCGTTATCGCGCGGGTTGATGGGGACGATATCGCCTGTATCGGTGGCGGCGTCGCGACAGCAGCAAAAGCGCGTGGCGCTGCTGCAATTATCGTGGACGGACCATGCACTGATGTCGAGGAAATCGTCGCGTCAGGCCTGCCGGTCTGGTGTTGCGGAGTTTCGGCAAAAACGACGAACCGGGCATTCCGGACTGGTGGCTCCATCAATGTTCCCGTCGCCTGCGCCGGCACCGCGGTGCTTCCCGGTTTCGCGGTCCTCGCAGACACTTCCGGGATCTTCGTCGCAGACCGTTCACGGATGCGGAGCCTGGCTGAGGCGGCACTGAAGCGTCAAGAACGGTCCGCTCGGCTGCGTGCCCATCTTGCGGCAGGCTATTCAATCTTCGCGTACGATGAGGGGCAATCCCAATGAAAATATCGCTTATTCAAATGAACTCTCAGCCGGACCGCAGGGCAAATTTGCGTCAGGCGCAGGCTTTGATGCTCAAGGCCGTCAAGGAGGAGGTGCCGGATCTGATAGTCCTGCCGGAACATTTCGATTGGTCAGGCGGTACCGCCGCGGAAAAGCTGGCGGCGGCAGACTACATGCCCGGTGGTGCAGCTTACCGGATGGCGCAGGAATTTGCTTGCCGGCACGGATTATGGCTCCATGCCGGCAGCATGCTCGAGCGTGTTCCCGGGGAAGAGCGAATATACAACACCACCGTTGTGTTCGATCCCGAAGGCAGGGAAGTCGGCCGCTATCGCAAGATTCATCTTTTCGACATTGTGGCTCCCGACGGCAAGGCCTATCGCGAGTCCGTCACGGTCGCACCGGGGCACGACCTTTTTGTCTACGAGGCTGGCGGCTTCCGGATCGGAGCCGCCATCTGCTACGACCTCCGGTTTTCCCGCCTGTTCGATCAACTTGCCGAGAACAAGGTCGATCTGGTCATTCTGCCGGCTGCCTTCACGATGCAGACCGGAAAGGATCATTGGGAGGTCCTTTGCAGGGCACGCGCCATCGAGTTCCAGGTCTATTTCGCCGCGTGCGGCCAATGGGGCAGTTACCTTGCTGCCGGCGGCGAGACCCGGCAGTGTTTCGGCAACTCTCTGGTTTGCGATCCGTGGGGACAAGTCATCGCCCGCGCCTCGGATGGAACCGGCATTGCAACGGCACGGCTGGACAGCCAACGAATAAATGACGTGCGCCGGCTTATTCCGATGGAGCGCCATCGTCAGCAGTTTCCAAGCGCAGCATCCCGGGCAGGTCTTGCTGAAACGCCGTCACCAACAGCTCAACATCTAGTAGTCGAAAATGCTGCCTGCGACGGGCTATGTTCGACTTGCCGCAGCAAGACAGACCTGCCTGCCTCGTGTGAATAGTCGAGAGAGCGCCATGACGACCCCCGCAACGCAGACCCTTGCCGAATGCCTCGTGAATGCGTGTTTTGAGAACCTTCCGCCGGACGTGGTAGAGAAAGCAAAGCTCTGCCTGATGGACTCGGTCGGATGCTTTTTCGGCGGTCACCAAACCCCGCTCGCTTCGGGCCTGGAACGGATTTCGGCTGGCATCGCCGGAGGTTCCGCTAACCCTCCCCGTCCGGATCCCGCCTGGCACGCATTTCGGTACGCGACTCTGGCCAACGCCCTTGACCTCGATGACATCTACTGGAAGGGGCATCCCGGGGCGACAGTGGTTGCTGCCGCTCTCGCGGTTGCCAACCGGTCGCGCTCCACAGGGCGCGACCTGATTGCTGCAATCGTCGCCGGATACGAGGTGGGATGCCGCATCGGCATGTCGCTCCGCCACAACAGACCGCGCAAGACCGTCCATGGCCATGGCACCTGGCAAATATTCGGCGCGGCCGCCGCGTCGGCGAAACTGCTAAAACTCGATCATAAGCAAGCGGCCCATGCCCTGGCAATCTCGGCTGTCAATGCACCTGTGGCGTCGGTCATGAAGACCGTTTACGGGGCCGTACCGACAATGGCGAAAAACAATTTTGCGACCGCAGCAATGGGCGGCGTCAACGCAGCCTTTCTTGCTCGTGCCGGATTTGAAGGGCCTCTTGACGTTTTCGAAGGAGACACCGGTTTCTGGCAGATGGCGGGAGCCGATGGCGTCGACCTGTCGCAGCTGAAAATCGGGCCCGGTATTCGCTATGAAATACATGACGTCGGCTTCAAGGCGTTCAGCTGCTGCAGGATCATTCAAAGCAGCGTCGAAGCTGCTGTTGAGGCATTCGCCGTCGCGGCTGTTCACGGCAAGGGTCATGACGTCAGGGAAGTCGAGGTCTTCGCTTCCGAGATCGTCTGCCGTCCCCCGTTCAATGATCCCCAACCCCGCGACATCTGGGCGGCCCAGTTCAGCGCACCTTTTTCAATCGCCATGGGCGTGCTCGGACACGCTGCCGGTCCGGAATGGTTCGAGCCTTCCCGTTTCCTGGATCAAACAGTGCGCGAGCTGACGTCAAAAATCCGGCTCTTTCCGCTGAAACCCACGGATCGATTGAGCCATCATCACGGGGCAAAGGTCCGTCTTCACCTGCTCGACGGCCGCGTGGTGGAGGCCAATGTCGAGGTTGCAAAGGGCGATGCTGCCAATCCACTTTCGCCTTCGTTTCTGGAGAAGAAGTTTTTGCGCCTGTCGGCGGGGCGTTTGCATGGGAACGCAAAACTGGAAATGCTGCAGTTCCTCAAGCAGCTCGAGTTGAAAGACGACCTGCTGTTTCTGCTGGACACGATCCGCACACCAAGAGGCGTGCCTCAGTCCATGGACAGTCCTATGTAACCGGAATGAATATTGTCGCATAAAAGATAGGTAATCTTGGCTTTATTTCCCGCTGATTCCTGCTGAAATCCTCTCGTTCGGATGTTCGAGGAGGAACTTGCATGAGTGGAGGAATTATCAGTCCAGGCCTGTCAGACATACCGTGTTACTCCGCGACAGATATCGCCGGGAACGAGGCCCTCCTCGATGGCAAGATCGTCCATGAGGTTGCCGGCAAAGCATGGGACGACATTGCGCGCGGTTCCGCGTACGGCACGAAATCCGTGCTCTCCATCACCCCCGGAGAGATTGACAGGCATCCCTTGATCAAGGATGCAGTATCGCTGGAGGAGCGTCTTGGCTGGAAGTTGTCCTGCCTTTCAAGCGTCAACAGCCGCTATGGGGCAGTGAAAATCGTTGGCGCAAACGCCCTCAATCGCCAGCTCGGTCTTCCACGGTCACGGTCCACGATTGTCCTCCTGGACAAATTTACCCTCCTTCCTCTTTGCCTGCTCGATGGAACCGACATCTCCGCCGCCAGGACGGCGACTTATGCGACGCTTGTTCTTGAACGACTGCTCGCGCGCCGTCGAGATATGTCTATCTTCCTGTTCGGCGCCGGACCGATTGCTGAAAAAATCGTTCTGGCACTCGATCGATGCCACGGGGAAAAGATTTGCGAAGTCTTTATCCGTAGCCGCACAGTTGACTCAGCCAACCGGCTCGCGAGATCGCTGGAAAAGACGGTAACCTTCGACATCATTCCTGTTCGGGACAACGCCGATCTCGGTGGATGCGATTTTGTGATTACTGCATCAAACGCCAAAGCTCCCGTCTTCGAGGCCAGTGAGATAGGCGACGCTCCCGTGCTTCATCTGGGTGGAGATGAAACACCCGCGGGACATTTGGAACGGGCGCTGCGGTGCGGTAGCGTTCTGTGTGACGACGTGGAGATGGTTTCGCGTCGTGGTTCGCAAAGCCTCGCGCTTCACTTCTCGCGGAAAGGAACGACGCTGGAGCAATTGGGACCACTTCTCGGCATCCGGTCAATTACGGCGATCCTGGATCCGTTGGAGATCGCACAGGAAAAACCTGTCCACATCACCTGTGTCGGTTTGCCCATGCTGGACCTTTATGTGGCCGCACATGTCTATGAGGCTTTGTCAGGCGTCACTGATGATAACGCCGGCGGAGCGACGGTTGTTGAAGCGCCCCACTGAGAGATGCTCCCATGTATATGACGAAGCTCCTCGCCGAATGCATTGCTGACGGTGTTTTCCATACCGTGCCGGTAGAGGTGAGGAATAAGGCACTGTGCTGCCTGCTCGACGCCGCGACCTGCGCTCTCGCCGGCAAATACACCACCGGATCGACGAGCGTCAGACTGGTTGCCAGCCGAATTTTCGGTCACGGAAACGCGGCCCTCTGGTTTTCGGAGCATCGCTTATCGACCATCGGCGCCGCCTTCGCCAACTCGGCTTCTGTTTGCGCCCTTGATTTTGATGATGGTCATCGTGCCGCGCGCGGACATCCAGGTGCTGCGGTGATCCCTGCTGTTCTGGCCACCTCCGCTGACGGAGTAATCGACGCGGACGAATTCGTCGCGGCGATCGTCGCCGGCTACGAGATAGCCATCCGGATCGCCGCCGCACAAAACCCTGAGAACATAAAAAGTCGCCAAAGCGGTCTCTGGGCCGGCTATGGTGCGGTCGCTGCAGCCGGCAGTATCAATCGCACACGCGGTGATCATCTTGCCCAAGCCTTGGCGATCAACGGTGTATGGGCCCCCAATCAGGCGGCAAATGGAAGTTCCGGCTATTCGAAGCTCACCGGGAATCATGCGAAAGAAGGAATCCCGTGGAGCGTCCTCACTGGCCTCACCGCACTCGAATTGGCCGAAACGGGGTTTACGGGTCCAGAAGATATTCTCGATCACGCCTCCCATTTTGACAGGGATCGTATCGAGAACGGGCTTGGTCTGACCTGGCAAATCCTGGGGACCTATTTCAAGCCGTATTCCTGTTGTCGCTATATTCATCCCGCCATCGATGCAACGCTGGACCTCATGCAAAGCCGGAGACTCGAGCCGAAAGACGTACTGTCAATCGAGGTCCACACATTCCAGTGGGCTCAGCGGCTGCAAAACAAAGTCATACCGAAAACTCTCGTGGAGGCTCAATACAGTTTGCCTTTTTGTCTGGCAGCGGCCGTCCGGCGTGGCGCCTCTGCGCTCGCGCCCATCGATGAGCGACTTCTCGATGACCGGGAAATCTGTTCCCTTGCCGGCGCCGTTACCTTGGCCCTCGATGAACAGATCGACGAAAAATTTCCGTCAGAAACGTTGGCGCGAGTGACATTAACCACTCCTTCGGGCGAAATAACCTCCACCACCGTTATGCCGCGTGGCGATGCGGGCCGACCGATGCTTTGGGACGACCTTAGGGAGAAGTTCCATGAGGTGTGCAAGGGCAAAATGAGTGCAGCGCGTGAGGACGTTTTCGACACGGCGATTGACCAGCTCAAGTATGGTGATCCTCTGCCGTTCCTGCGAGAGATTTCGGCCGACCCGTGATTATTGATCGCTTCGCTTGGCCGTAGAAGCGCCCGAACCATTGCCTTTGATCGTTCCATTCCAGACCACCACCTTGCCATGGATAATGACGTGACGGACGCGGCCCAGGTTGACGCGATCGACGATCACGAGATCGGCGCGCCTGCCCTTCTCGATCAAACCGCGATCGCTTGCCAGTTGTGGAAAGGCTCGTGCGACGTTCCCGGTTGCCAATGCGACAGCTGCAGCCGGTGACATCTGCTTCATGTTGACAATGCGCTGGATTGCCACGAGGATGCTGTCCCAATGGCCGCCGGCATAGTCAGTCGAGATCGTATCGACGCATCCGGCCTCGATCAGGGCGTCGAAATTTGCCGGATTATTGCGCCAACGAGTCTGGATGCTGTCGAGCGTTGAGACATCGATGGTGACGCCACGCCGTCGCAGTTCGTGGGCGAATGATACGGATTCATCAGGCAGAAACATCGGATGGTTCGTATGACCCGCGACGATGTTTGTGTGGGGGTATTTCTCAGCGACTTCGATCAGACGTTGGACCGACGGCGCAGAATTGTGAAAAATCGCCGGGAAGCCCACTCGCGCGGCTTCTCGCGCCACTTCCTCAAAGCCTCTCAGCGCGAGGTCGACCGGTGGCATTACGGACGCGAGAATAACCTGACGTACGGTTCGCGTGCTGCAGACATCGGACAGACCGCATTCGTTGAGTATCGCCTGCAATTCGCGATCGGAAACTCCATCCTCGACTTTCAGGTATCGGCCGACCACGGCATTTCGCAACTGGCGTGAAACCAGAGGTGATACCTCCCGTCCCGTCGCCCGTTTCATCGCCTCGGGAATGAACCGATATTCCTGTGCACCGCCTCCCAGTGTCTGGCCCCCGCCAACCTCGCCAAGGGCTTTTGCTCCTTGAGACAAAGCATCATCGATGGATGCATGTCGATGTCGTTCGGAAAGACCGGCGCCATCGATTGCCAAGGCGGCTTCGATATTGGAAGGGGTGTGCGCTGTGGAGATATGGACATCAAGCGGATGTGGATCGACCTCAAACGCCTCATCAGGCAACGCCAACCCGCATACATTCAACAATGTCGACGTCCCCTCGAGAAGGTGCCTGTTCCTGTTCCAGACGATCACGTCCCTATCGACAGGAGACGACCCGCTCGGCATAGATGGCCCGCACACGCAGCCATGGGCATGCGCATTGATAACGCCCGGGATAATCGTGTGGCCGTGAGCGTCGATGACGTCGATCTCATCAGGATTGAAGGATATATCGCCTGGCTGGACGAAAACAATTCGGCCTTCTCCGATACCGATGGATGCATTTTCATGAAATGTCGCGCCATCTCCCGTTATCACGGAAGCACCGCGTATGATCCTGTCGAGCCGATTATGAGACATTACGATCGTCCCCCAAACCGTCTGGAGCCTGATGCGCAGGGGATTCCAGAATGTAGCCGACACCCCGGACGGTGCGGATAAGATCGGGTTGCCCGTTCCCGTTCAGTCTCTTTCGCAATCGGCCTATGTGGACGTTCAGTGTGCGCTCTTCTACATGATGCAGACTTGGCCACACCGCACTCATGAGCTCCGCCCGCCGGCAAATTTCGGTCGGTCGCTCCATTAAGTACGACAACACAGCAAATTCCAGTGGTCCCAAATGAACGTTTAGACCGTTTCTTGAAACCCGATGATGCTCGAAATCAATCTCAATGCCGCCATAGGACAACTGGCCTGATCGCGCTCGAGGCAGTGCCCGGCTGAGCGTACGCTTGCGCAGATATTCAAGCAGCTTGACCGGCGCAAATGGCCGGACGAAACATTCTTCGGCGCCGGCGCGCTGCATATCGACATATTGCCCCTCGGCGCCCGCACCAATGATTGCGAGCACGGGGACGCCCGCCGTGCGATGATTTCCCTTGATCCTGTCACAGACCTCAACCGCGGGAAAGGGATCAGGTCTGCAGTCAAGCAGTATAGCCATGACCTGGTGATCGTCGGCCAGGTGCGACATCTCTTCCACGCCTCTGGCCATCCGAACCTGATAACCCTCAACTCCCAGAATATGTGAAAGGAGGAGGAAGAAGTCCGCATCAACCGAACCGATCAGGATCAATTTTTTCATCAAATGTCCTTTGCGTCGGCAGCACCCTACAAAAGCAGGGCTGTTATCTCCTGCATCGAACCAACATACCTACAATCGACACACTACTTTCTCCCATTTTCGATGTGAAATCGACTACTAGAAGTAGTAGTCGCCAAACGTGGCGCGTTGTGGCAAATTTGAAATTTATCTTTGTTATCAGGGGAGACGGTGGCCGCCGACACAGTTTGGCTACTCGCAGGACGATCATTGCAGGGACGGACATTTGACCACATCGAAGAGCGGAAAGACCAGGGATGGCTTCGTATCGAACGCTTGGCAGCGAGATCGGAAACGTGGCGTCGTTACATTTAAATTTTCACTGCATCATCCAAGCAGCCATAAACGGCTGTGCGAAACGGCTATCTATGTTGCCGAAGTTGATGCCTCCACCAACGGGCAACAGGCATTCGGGCTACCACGCCATCGCTGCGGTCTGGTTGGAAGCTACATAGCCCGCAACGGAAAGATGCAGCTGCCAAACCAAGACGGTCGCTCGGCGTGACTCCTGACGGGCGAGCTATCGGCGACCGCGCGGGACGCTGACCAAAGCTAGAAAAATGTTGGTAAGGTGTCGGTTTCGAAGCGATCGTTCCTCCAACGTCGAGCCGATAGCCGAACAATAAGTCTGGACGCGGTACAGCCTGCCACGGCTTCAACCGAAAGACGAGCGGCAAAATCATGAGGATGCCGGTCGTCTAAAACGCTGGCGCGTTGTCGTTGAGCGCCCATGGGGAACGAGGTGCTTGTCGTCTGCGCCGTGAGACTCACCTCACATCGAAAAGGATTACGGCATGAAATCAGTGTCTGCGAATCTCGCCAAGGCTATCGAGACAATCACAGATGCCCCCACAGTCTATGAGGCTCTTTTATGTGTTCAGGAAATTTACGACGTCGATTTCGTCACCTATCATCTCACCGCAACTGTGATCAGCGACCTTGATGCGCCGTTTGTTCAATCAACTTACAGTCCGGAATGGATCGCACGGTATTTCCTGAAGCGATATGTTCAGGTCGATCCTGTTGTGCAACAGGGCTTTTTGCGGCAGCTTCCATTCGACTGGCGTGAATTCGAAATGACGCCCGAAATCGCAGCATTCTTTGATGATGCCCGGCAGCATGGCGTCGGAGAGTTCGGTTATTCGATCCCCATCACTGACAGGGTCGGCCGGCGGGCGATTTTCTCCCTCAGTGCGGAGCACGACCCGAAAGGCTGGGACAGACTTGTTGCAGGTAGTCGGTCAGACTGGATCGAAATCGCCTATCAGATCCATATGAAGGCGATCACGGAGATTCATGGCGGAGAAGACCCTGTTCCGGGTCTAAGTGCACGCGAGCGGGAGTGCCTGTCATGGGTAGCACGCGGAAAAGATCATAAGGATATTGCACTCATTCTCGGAATTTCCGAGCATACGGCAAGAAGCTACCTCAAGTCGGGCCGGTTAAAGCTCGGATGTGCAACTATTTCATCCGCCGCGGTCCAGGCGATGAAGTTCAGGCTGATCAACATCTGATGTAGGAGCACGAACCCGGACTTTCACCCTCGTGGCACAACAACCATAGACCTTCAATTTTCGGCGCAATACCTCAATTGATTGTGCCCATCTGTAGCAATGGGCAACCTGGGATTTACGTGCATCCTATTCCGACACATGATCGGAGATTGGCTCGTGTTCCTTCTTATCCAACCCTATCAGTATTATCGGTACGCAGGCCTGCTGGAGCAGTCGTTCCGATTGCGGAAGCGGGTTTTTCACGATTGTCTTGGCTGGCAGGTTGATGTGCATCACGGCCTTGAACGGGACGCTTATGACGGTCTAGGAGCCGTTTACCTGGTCTGGTGTGACAAGGACGCGCACCATCTCTATGGCACGGTACGGCTCATGCCGACGACAGGGCCGACATTGCTGCATGATGTGTTCAGGCGAACTTTGCCGGCAAAGGATCTGGTGTCTCCAGCCACATGGGAAGGCACACGAATGTGCCTTGATGTCGACCTCCTCAGAGCGTCTCAACCGACGCTCAGCCCATCTAGAGCGTTTGGGTTCCTTTTGCTGGCCCTGTTCGAATGCGCCTTCGCGCATGGCATCAAAACACTTGTGTCGAACTACGAGCCGCCAATGGAGAGAGTATACCGGCGAGCGGGATTGAGAGTAACGGAGATTGGCCGTGCCGATGGTTACGGCCGGCTCCCGGTGTGTTGTGGCGTGTTCGCCGTTTCAGACGAAACTCTCAATCAGATGCGAACAGTCCTTCGGGTTGCGCAACCTCTATACAGGCGATTTTTGCCAGCGGCGTCAGAAGCGGCCGCAGGGCAAACGCCTCAAGGCTCGGACGACATCAAACCTCTTAGAAAAACGGAGATCTTCTGGACCTGCAACGCAGCCCGCAGCCAGACGTGTCTCTCACGGATGGGAGGAAAATACCTCGGATGAAACTCTGGCTACACAAATTGATCGATACAACCTCCATGATGAAAACAAGCCGAGCGGCTGCAGAACTACTCGATCACCTGGCCCAAGAGCTGGGGTTTGACTATTATCATGCGCTGACTGTCCGTCATCCCGGGTTTAGGAACTCCGTCTTGTCGAATGCTCCCGAGGCGTGGCTGGACCAATATCGGCAGGGGCATTTCGACAGGATCGATCCAATCCTGGACCGCACACGTGAAATAATGGCACCATTCGTCTTTGATTTTGAGCATGAGGGAAAAGTCGCGCGCGGAGCCTACCAGACCTTCTATTCCAGTGCCGACGAGGCGGGCATCAGGGCCGGCATATGCATGCCCGTGATGGCGCCTTTCGGCGATTTGTTCACCCTCTCACTTTTCACCGGCGACGTAACATTGCCCCACAAATACCAATTACAGCCTGTTCTGAGTGCAAACGCTGTGGCATTACTCCACATGTGCGTGGAGGCAACCGAGGCCGCATCGATCAGAGCACCGGCCATCGAACTGACGGCGCGGCAGTCAATGGTGCTCAAGTGGGCCGCCGAAGGAAAAACGACCCAGGAGATAGCGCTCCTTGAGAACATGACACACCATACTGTCAATTTTCATATGAAAAACATTCGACAGAAACTTAAGACCGTTACCCTCCCCCAGACAACCGCATTGGCAACAAAGCTGAAACTGATTTAAGCCGTGGGCTTCTGCAAACCACTGAGATAAATCTTCAATAGTGGAAGGAATTGCATTTATAGGGAAGTAGCTGTCGCCGGTGTGGACGACTTGCCCCAAATTCGTGGTAATCCAGTGGGCGGCGTCTCGCAGACGCGGACATTCGTACAGCGCTCTTGCTCTAAGTCCGTGTCACTTTCGTTTTCCTCGCCGGATGAAGCGGACAAGGCGGCGCAGGCGAAAGCCCTCAAGCTTGGCGAGGGCAGCACATTGGTCACGGTCATCGTTGATACCTCGATCTGCGCCGGCGCTCCGCTGCAATACGCCGGCATTCGACCGGCCCTCGATGGCGTGCCCTACATCATCGACACAGCCACGCACAGATTTGGCGCGAATGGCACCTTCACCACCGATGTTTTCAGCAAGCTCTACGATGGCAAATCATCGACTAAAGGAGATAATGGGCGCGCCTTTCGGCGACCGTCTTACGTAAGGGCCAGATTGATGGCATGAATGCACTGTTCTGGTGCTGGGGCTCTCACAAAATTCGCGCTCAGGATAGCGGCAATAAGACGGCCGGCAACGCCCTGCTTTACGCCTTCGATTTTCTCCTCGACGGGCGCGAGCTGCCGTACAGGAGCCGCCGCCACCTGCTTGAAGAAATGCTGGCCAGTTATCAGAACGTCGGAAGAAGTCGATAGCGACAATTCCGGTTTGATGTTGGAACATACTTGTCGCCTCGGGCTGGAAGGGATCATCGGCAAAGATCGAAACAGCCCCTACCGAAGCGGAAGAACCGGAGACTGTATTAAGGCGAAATGCGTTCAGTCAGAGCCGTTCATCATCGTTGGATATGAACCTTATATGGCGGCCAACGGCGGGTTCGCATCACTGTTGCTGGCCGCCTATGACGGTGACGAGTTGCGCTATGTTGGAAGTGTTGGCACGGGCTTTAAAGAGCGCGCGGCAAACGAGCTGCGGAGGGTGTTCGACAAACTATCGTGGCGGAAGAAAAAGCCGCCCGTGGCCTATGCCGGCCGGCGTGAGGTCGTTTGGATGCAGCCGACTCTTATTGCCGAAATCGAATTCCGCCAGATGACGCCAGATCGAAAGCTACGCCACGCACCTTACAAGGGGCTTAGGGAACGACAGGATAACGCGGAGGTGTGAGTAATCCCGAACGACACTTTTTACTTGGGTGGGGCAGGGTTGCCTGTCGAGCGATTTTCATAAGGAGAGTCAGGCAAAGATTTATTGCTGGATAAACCGAGCATTAGAGTTGCAGGATGCCTTGAATCAGCGTGTATTCCCCAATCATGTTGTTAAACTTGTCACTCTCTACGATTAGGCATGTGTCGGCCGAGATCGTTGTTACTTAAGAGCAGGTAGTCCGATTGACCCTTTTCAGCAACTCTCTAGTCAAACGTTTTTGGTCGGCATCCAAGGTTAGGCCGGATACCAGATTTGTTGACCTAGCTCCCACGAACAATGCTGATCGGAGCGGCATATACGCTGCGGCCCTCAATGCTGCGATGGGTAAGAAAGGCGTTTTCAATATCGCTCTCACTGGGCCGTACGGATCTGGCAAAAGCAGCGTGATTAAATCATTTCTCGAGTCATATCCTAGACAAGCACTGCCCTTATCGCTCGCTTCTTTTATTCCTGAAGGCGAAGCGCCGGGAAAAGGGCCAAGCAAACAGGAGATTGAGCGAAGTATCCTGCAGCAGATCTTATACGGGGCCGATGCTAATAGGCTACCGCACTCGCGCTTCAAGCGGATACAGACACCAAACAAGTGGTCGGCTCTCAGCTCTTTGGGGCTTTGTGTCGGCGTATTCTCCATCTGGTACCTTCTCACAAACATATCAGACGTAACGACCGGCGCGTATTTTAAGCCACTCGAATGGTCGAAATGGTTCAACTACCTTGCTTTCCTCGTTGGTACGACCTGTCTGTGGTGGCTTGTTCATGGAGTCTACGTTAAGAGCTTTGGTGTCTCGCTTAAGAGCGTGTCGCTGAAAGACATACAGATTGCTCCAAATGCCGCTGACCAAGAGTCAATTCTCAACCGGCATCTCGATGAGATCATCTATTTCTTTCAATCGACGGAGTACGATCTCGTAGTGATCGAAGATTTGGATCGATTCGAAAATCCGGATATCTTTGTTACGCTGCGCGAAATCAACGGACTGGTGAACGCGAACGCTGGCGTGCATCGCCGCGTTCGATTTCTATATGCTCTCCGCGACGATATCTTCGTTAACACAGACCGAACGAAGTTTTTTGAGTTTATCATTCCGATTATTCCGATAATAAATCACTCGAATTCGGTCGATAAAGTTCTGGCGCATATCAATCGCACTGGTCTGGCAAAACGTCTCGAGCCTCGTTTTGTGCGGGAGGTTTCGCGATATCTGGACGACATGAGGCTGATCGGAAATATCTTTAACGAGTACGTCATCTATTCCGAAAATCTGAGTACGGATGGCGAAGGTGTTCTTGATACCAACAAGTTGCTCGCCGTACTGATCTATAAAAACGTCATGCCGAAGGATTTTGCGGATCTTCACCGCCAAGACGGTGTGCTTGCCAAAATTTTGAGCCGTTACGAAGAGTTCATTGCGAGAGCCGAAAGCAAAATACGAACCAACCTGGCCGAACTCCAAGCTGAAGTCGACCGTGCAGAAGCTCATAAAGTGAGGGACGTCGAGGATCTTCGTAGAATTTACGCCATGGCCATCGTCGCGCGCGTTCCTGCAAATATGACGCTCCTCAATACAGAGTTTGGCCAAATTCCGCTTGGCAGAATCCCAGAACACCCAGAATTCGAAAAATTGCTTGCGATGACTTCGATACCTACGCTCAATCTGAATGGGTATCAGGCTACCGTCCAGATGCAAGGCTTGGAAGCGTCAGTCGATCCCACAGCAACATACACCCAGCGCAAGAACGCGATTGAGCACCAGTCGGCAGGATTCAAGGAGAAAATGGCTGAAGAGACACGCAGATTAAAGCGTGATATTTCGTTGTTGCGAATGAAGAAGTTTAATGAAGTCGTCAGGGAAAGCTCCGAACTCAGCGAAGAGGTGTTTGCGGAAGTCGGTGAGAACAGAGACTTGCTGAGATATCTTATTCTGGAAGGGCATCTTGATGATACTTACTACCAGTACATCTCACTCTTCCATGGCGAACGCCTCTCCCCTTACGACCATAGATTTCTTGTTCAAATCCGCAGCTATACGAACCCCGGTCCAGATTTCCAGTTGGACAATGTCTCTGAAGTTATTTCATCAATGCGCGAGGATGATTTCGGCCGAGAATATGTGTTAAACCGGCACATCATGGATTACCTGCTGGAGAATTATGAACAGAATACTACGCGTATTGAGGCAGCGAATGAATTTATCAAGGACCATTTGAGCGAGTGCGACGAGTTTTTCTCAAGCTACTATACAAGAGGTAAACTCATTGCCGAGCTTGTGTCGATGCTTGTGATCAAGTGGCCCAGTTTCCCTGCCGTCGCTTTGAAAAGCTCGCAAGCTGCGGCTCACGCAGCTAGAATGCTCGCATTCGCTCCCGAAGAGTTGTTCGCTCCACGGAACCCTGCCGGTGTAGCATTATCTCGGTTTCTCTCTGAAAACCTGAGCTTTGTTCTCCATGAGAAAGTCTACTTCGAATTTAAACGTCTAAAGGCGATCGAAGTTTGCGTAGCCGATCTTTCAACTTTGGCTGATTTTAAGGAGGTCGCCTCTTTCGTCGTAGCCGAGCAACTCTATCAAATATCTATCGAGAATATCCGGCATGTTATGCAACACGTTGTTGTGTACCCTGAACTCACCGGCCTTGAAACGCAAAACTTCACCTCGATACGCAGAGCGAATGACAAAGCACTTCTGACGCACATAGAGGCAAATTTTGAAACTTATCTCACTGATGTATTGCTACAGTTGGAATCAAACAAATTAGAAGATGAGGCGTCAGTGATCGATGTACTGAGCCGAGAGGAAACGGATTTCGACAGTCGGGCCCAGTTTCTTGAAATGCAATCCACTGTCCTTAACTCGCTCGAGGCAGTCCCAGAAGCATTCTATGACTTACTGCTGAATGGGCGTAAAATCCGAAGCACTTGGAAAAATTGCCTGACTTACCTTTCAAGTGAGGCGTTTGATGAACAAGTGTTAACCGCTTATTTGCAACCCGGTGAACCTGCTGAAGTTCTTTCCCGAACGCAAGTGCCAGATGGACCGGAATGGTTCAAACTTCGACAGTTTCTGATCGATAGCGATAGCTTGCAGGATGAGGTGTACAATTCGTACGTTCGCAACCTTCCGAAACCGTTCACAAAACTCCCGGCAGTCAGATCTGAGAAAGTCAAAATCTTGATAAGGGCGCGCAAGCTCGTTTTCTCGAAAGAAAATTATGAAAAGATGGAGAAACGCCTTTCCGTTCTTTTCATAGCGACAAATTTTGACAGCTATTGGAGCAAACGCCAAGACCTCTTAGTAGACGATAGCTTCCGCGAAGATCTTTTGAAAGAAGCCATTTCCGACGCACAAAAACTTCAGGTCATTTCCGAAATTGATCCAAGTTTCGTGGTTAGCCATCCATCAGTTGCCGCATCGATAGCTCCTGTCCTAAATCGCTTGCCTATTGCGCCGGGGGATTACAATGCTGATTTCATTCGAGCTGTTATCCTAAATTCCCGAGAAGAAGAATCGCGTATATCCCTCTTCAACAAGCTGGAGGGGGAGCTTAGTCCCGTAGAGATACGCGGTATTCTCGAGGCGTCGCCACCTCCATACAGCGACATTGCGATCCCCGGAAAGAATCCGAGGATCGATAGAACAGATACTAACGTGCAGTTTGCCTCGTGTAAGCGGCAAGCTGACCCCATCTGGCGTCAGTAGCGCGGGCTCAGCTATTGAGTAATGACTATTCACCAGCTGTGAGCTTCTATGTCTGCGCCTATCTCTGGAACTAGAAACTTTCATATGATCGAGGCCGTTCCGGAACGTTTTGAGGGCGCGCCGCGGCAGTTTCGGCGGCGTTGGTCCGATGATTTCAAGGAGCGAGCGGTGGCTGAGGCGATGGAGCCTGGAGCGAGTGTCTCGGCAATTGCGCGTCGCATCGGCATACATCCATCACAATTATTCGGCTGGCGTCGTGATGCTCGCGCCGAACAAGGGGGCTCTTCGGTGCCTGCGTCTGTCGAGGCGGATTTGGGGCCGGTTTGCGCGCGGGCGGTGATCGAGGTGGTTATCGGCGACGTAATTATCCGGGCGGGGGTGGATGCCGATGAAGCACACCTCAGTCGCGTGATCCGAGCGGTGCGGTCGGCATGATCCCGTCGAACGTGAAAGTCTTTCTGGCGAGCCATCCGATCGACTTCCGTAAGGGACCTGACAGCTTGCTATCACTGGTTCGAGATGCTGGCAGTGATCCGTTCAACGGAGCTCTTTATGTCTTCCGGGCGAAACGAGCAGACCGTATCAAGATCGTATGGTGGGATGGCTCCGGCGTTTGCCTTTACGCCAAGCGGCTGGAGAAAGCCCAGTTCTGCTGGCCGCGCATCGGACACAGCCGGGTCCAGCTCAACAATGCCCAGCTTCTGGCTTTGGTGGATGGAATGGACTGGAAACGCGTTCGATCAACACCCATCAAGCCACCAGAGATTGTTGGGTAAAACCCCTGCGGCGAATTGAATCATGCACCTGAAACTGCGGGCGGATCACAGCAAAATATGCTCTGATCATACCCATGACGCGACCCGATATAGAGCTCCCGGATGATGTAGAGGCACTCAAGGCCATGGTTCTTGCCATGGCCGAAAAGGCCGCTCGCGTCGAGGCTTTGGAAAAGCAGGTCGATGATCTCGAGGCCCGAAATGCTGATGCCGATGAGCGCATCGAGCGGCTGACACAGATCCTGAAAGCTTTTGACCGCGCGCGCTTCGGACGGCGTTCAGAGAAACTTGCAGCGGCCAGTGTTGATGACGAGCAGCATGCTTTTGTCTTTGAGGAGATCGAGACCGGTATTGCGGCGATCAGGGCCAAGGTTACGAGTGGCATCAACAAAGATGGCAAACGTCAACCGAGGCCACGCAAGGGCTTTGCGGCGCATCTGGAGCGTATCGAGGTGGTGATCGAGCCGGAAGATTTGCCGGAGCATGCGGGTAAGACCAAAATCCTGATCGGAGAGGACATATCCGAACGCTTGGATGTCGTTGCAGCGAAGTTCCGTGTCATTGTTACGCGCCGTCCCAAATACGCTTTTAAGAACGAAGACGGCGTGATCCAGGCTGCGGCCCCGACACATATCATTGAGGCGGGCATTCCAACAGAAGCGCTTCTGGCTCAGATCGCCGTGTCCAAATATGCCGATGGCCTACCACTCTATCGGCAGGAGGCGATTTACGCCCGCGACAAGGTCGAACTCGACCGCAGGCTCATGGCTCAATGGATGGGAAAGCTGGGGTTCGAGCTCGACATCCTCGCCGATTACATCCTGAACGAAATCAAGAAGGCGGAACGAATATTTGCCGACGAGACGACCCTGCCGACACTGGCGCCTGGGTCCGGGTCGGCGAAAACCGCATGGCTGTGGGCCTATGCCAGGGATGACCGACCGTTCGGAGGCAATGGCCCGCCCATGGTGGCCTATCGCTTCGAAGACAGTCGGGCGACCGACTGCGTGGCACGGCACCTCAGCGGCTATCGCGGGATTCTGCAGGTTGACGGGTACGGGGCCTACAGCAAGCTTGTCCGCAAGGACGGCGGCAACGACGGCGTTGTTCTGGCTGGCTGCTGGGCACATAGCCGTCGCAAGTTCTATGAATTGCATATCGCGAAAAGCTCCAAGGTGGCAACAGAGACCCTCGAGCGAATGGCAACGCTCTGGGAAATAGAAGATACCGTCCGTGGTCAAAGCCCTGAGGCGCGTGTCGCTGCCCGACAAGAACGCTCGGCGGCGATAGTCCGTGACCTCTTCACTCTCTGGCAGACGACTTTGCCGCGAGTATCAGGCAAATCCAAACTCGCCGAAGCTCTACGGTACTCGATCAAGCGTCGTGACGTCTTCGAGCTGCAGACTGCAAAGATGAATTCTGTCGATCCCCAGGCTTGGCTGACGCAGACGCTCGAGCGCCTCGCAAATGGCTGGCCTAGCAGCGAAATCCATACTCTTATGCCGTGGAGCTACAAGGCCTGAACGGCGTCAGCTTGCCGCTTACAATGCATTTCCTCGATGAAGGACTCTACAGGGGACCTATTAGCGGCGCTTCATTTATCACGAACTCAAAAAAGCCTGCCTAGGAAAGACCTAGCCTACGTGCATTTTCCTCAGCAAACCAATCGACGGCTCTTTGCGGCCCGTTAGCAATTGAACTAGTGCGTATAGCGGCGCCGACATAGACCCGCCGACCATCCTTGATGCCGCTTTAAGGGCCCGACCTGCTTCTACAAAGCACCCTGATGTGTAGGCGCTATCCCTCGCGGAAGGGGCCACCAGTGATCCTGAACAATGTTTCGCTATAAGGTAGGCGCAGCAAGATCTTACCATTCTCAGCTATCGCGCCGAGCGCTCCGGCTCGACAAAGAAGACTTACTCCACCTTGGTGCCGATTGCATATGGCGTCTGGGCTATCAATCAATCGAATGTTGCCCACGCCGGCAACAACGATTGTTGCGCCCTCAGGAAGCGCGCCTATTGGCTGAACAACGATTATCCTAACCCGCCCAGCCATATTCCTATAGATGCGATAACGATCACTGCGAGCGCCAACAGCAATTTCATTCTTGTCCCCCGACTTTGGAGAGCAAGATGGTTTAGCCTGGCGGCATGGTCAAGCTGTCTGACCTGCGTATCTCAGCG
The DNA here is from genome assembly GCF_056393925.1 of Agrobacterium sp. 10T429. NCBI lineage: Bacteria > Pseudomonadati > Pseudomonadota > Alphaproteobacteria > Hyphomicrobiales > Rhizobiaceae > Agrobacterium > Agrobacterium sp. 10T429. The sequence goes on along the minus strand of NZ_JBFTGV010000001.1, from coordinate 899,396 downwards.
AAAAGTTACCCCTTCATGCAGGTTAGTTGCCACTGATCGCGGAACACGCCGATCGCTCGATCTTTGCTTTCTTGCATGTTGAAAAACGGGACCTCGTAGGCGTCCATTATCATCTTTCGAAAACCTGGGCCGACCTTATCGTTGCCCTTTGGTATAACGACGTCCAGGGTGCTCTGTAGGGACTTGCCACCCTGTCTGCGCTCCATGACATTTTCCGCTATCCTGCCTACAGCAGCGCATTCCTCGTCTGTCTCAGCCAACGCTGCGGTGCTTAACCCGCTCATCGTAGTGAGCAATATCGCAACGGTGCTGATTGTCTTGTTCATAGCCTACCCCCAAATTCAGGGTAGCAAAATGATCGAGGCATGAGGGCTGGTCAAGTGCGATCGCGCAACCGGACGCCTGGTCCGTTGCCGTTAGACGGGATGAAGATAATTCCGAAATCCAGCAAGGCCTGCACTACAGCAGCGACGTTGTTAGTCATACCGCTGATAGTGCCTTCGCTCGCCTCCATTCTCTTCAAGGTGGGTATCGATATTCTTGCCGCTGCCGCAATCTCAGCCTGCGTTTTCCCAATCAGCGTTCTTGCTGCCGCCAACTGCCGGCCAGATAAACGGTTTTGATCCATTTGTATCATTCTAATCTTTTAGTGTTGACAAACAAGGTTAATTGATCTAAAGGTATCACTAAGATACAAATGACACAACAAGGAACGCGTGATATGGTTAGCGAGTCCCAAACAGATACGGTTAACGAGTCCTTCATCTCCCGCATGACCCGCCTCTTCGCTGAGCTTCACACGATCGGTGAGCGCGTCGGTGAAATGCCGGATGATGCGATGGATCACATAACTGAAGCCCACTGGATCGTCTCTAGGGCCATCATCGACGCGCCGGTCATCTGTGAGGCGGACGTTGCCGGCAAACTACGGCATGCAGCCCTGCTGGTTGAGTGCCCCCACGGAGAGTACCAAGATGAACAGCCTGCAATCGCGGCCGCTCTGAACGGCCTACAGCGTCTTCGCAAAGAGGAATGGGCCGAAGCCGTGAAGGCAGCGAAACGCCGCTCCTGACAGTTCCCTGTGCCAGCCATCCGCATTTCGGGCTGGCCACCTTGCCGGTGTGCGCCTTCGGGCTGCACCCGGTCCTTTATTCCAGCTGCCAATGCCCCCGGCCTAAGAGGCCTCACCAGCTGCACCACGCGCTCCGCCACTGCGCGGGCCGGGGGTGGTAATCAAATAACCGAGGAGACCTTCATGATTTCAGCCATCCTGTGCATGGCAATCGCCGTGTTTTTCGCAGCCTCAATCTTGATGATGATATTGGTGGTTGCCGACGCCCACCCGGACGGCGCAGCGGTAAAGGCGAGTATGTGGACAATGGTAGGAGCGGCGACGTTACTCGGCGGCCTATTGATTGGAATGATGCTGGTGCAGGCCGCAAGCGCTACCTGATTCCACGCCACCACAGCGCCAAGAAGGCCCGCCAGAATCACCAACTGGTGGGTTTTCGCTATCTGGACGACACATCCACAGCGGAAAACGCGCCGGCCAAGTTATGACAAGCGGCGAAAAGATCCAAATTATGCAATGAAAACAAGCGTCATGGCGGAGAGGATGGGATTCGAACCCACGATACGCTTTTGACGTATACTCCCTTAGCAGGGGAGCGCCTTCGACCACTCGGCCACCTCTCCGGTGCGGCCTGATTATTGCTTTAAAAAAATGAATGCAAGGGTTTTTCGCCAAGAAGCTGAAAAACCTGTTGGCCGAACACCCGCCAGCGAAACTTTGCGGGCCATTGGGGAACTTCTTCTCTTCCGGCACGTTCTGGCTTCGGTAACAAAAAGAGGTGTTCTAATGGCTCAGACCAAACTGAATGTTGTCGAAGATACGATCGAAAACCAGATTGCGGAGTTGCGTTCGCAGATTTCGTCTCTCTCCAAGTCCGTTTCCGCTCGTGCGGAAGGCGTTGGTGAAGATGCATCCGAATTTCTGGACGAGGCTCGTGGCCGCGTTCGCAAGGCGGCAAGCAATGTGCGCGCCCAGGGCCAGAACGTTGTGGAAGCAGTCAAGGAAAACCCCGGCACTGCAACCTCGCTGCTGACGATCGTCGGCGCACTCGGCTTTGCGATCGGTTATGCGGTCGGCGCTGGTACTCAGCAGAGTTCTTCGAACAGCAGCCTTTATCGCTGGCGCTGATTGCCGCACTAGAGGCTAGAATTCAGGCAAGGCGGGATACGTTCCGCCTTGCCTGTTCGCATTTATTTCAGAAAATTGACGAACGGGGGGCGGAAATGGTGTTCAGCAGCGATCTTGAAGAAGCATTGTCGGATTTCGCGAGAGATCACGGCATTGACAGGGATGAGGCTATACAGCGCATCGTCCGCGCCGCACTCATCAATAGCGGTTATCTCGCTTCCGGCGAAGAAGGCATTCCGCCGGAAAAGCTGAACGCCAGCAACGATGACTAAGACTCAATATCCGGATTTGGATGGCGCAGGCGCTGCGCCGCCCTTGTAGCGACGGGATAGCGCACGCAGTGTATTGGAAAACTCCGTGACATCGGCGCCAACAGCCACGAAAGATGCGCCGAGTTCCAGATAACGGCGATTGAAGGTCTCGTTGAAGGTGAGAATGCCCGCAGCTTTGCCGGCCGCGACGATCTTGACGATCGCTGCCTCGATTACGGCCTGCACTTCCGGCTCGTCCAGCCTGCCGAGATAGCCCATATCCGCAGCAAGATCGGCCGGGCCTATGAAAATGCCGTCCACACCTTCCACCGCAAGAATATTGTCGAGATCATTGATCGCGGCGCGCGTTTCGGCCTGCACCAGCAGGCACACGCTGTCGGACGCACTGTCGGCATAATCGGTTATGGTGTTGAAGGCTGAGGCGCGGGCAACCGCCGCCCCCATGCCGCGAATGCCGCGCGGCGGATAGTGCATCGCACTGACCAAAGCTTCAGCCTGCGCCGCCGAATCGACCATGGGCACCAGAAGCGTGCGGGCGCCTGCGTCCAGCAGCTGCTTGATCATCCAGCTTTCGCCAACGGGCACACGCACCACCGGTTCGGCGGGCGATGTGGCGAGAGCGCGCAATTGGTCGATGATGCTGCGAAGATCGTTCGGGCCGTGCTCACCATCGATGACCAGCCAGTCGAAACCCGCTGTTCCGGCAATTTCCGCCGTGATGGCCTCACCCATATCGAGCCAGAGGCCGATTTGCGGCCTGCCAGCGTGGATGGCTGTTTTGAAACGATTTTCGGGAGCGGGCATGATGTCCTCAGGAAAGCAGTAATTTCAGATCGGCGGACGGGTCCGCCAGGATGGCGCGATCCGGCTCAGCGCCGGTATCGAGCAGTTTTTTGCCGGAAACATAGGCCTTTGCATCGTTGACGGCATCAACCGCCACGAATCGCCCGTCGCGGAAATACCAGACTGACCAGCTGCCTTCGCGCGCGCCGGGCCGCAGCACCGTCTCGTCATAACCGAGGTTGAAGCCGGCGATCTGCAGCTTTACCTCGTATTGATCCGACCAGAACCAGGGTTTGGCATCATAGGCGACTTCAGCGCCTGCCAGTACGTGAGCGGCGGCCTCGGCCTGATCAACCGCGTTCTGGACTGATTCGAGACGCACAAGCTGGCTCCGCCACGGCAGCAACGCGCAATCCCCCACCGCGTGGATATCCTTGTCCGAGCTGCGGGTGTGTTCATCCACCACGATGCCATTGCCGACATCGAGGCCCGATTCGCGGGCAAGGCGATCGTTCGGGGTTACGCCAATGCCGACGATGACGAAATCCACGTCAAGCACCGAACCATCGGAAAGCTCGGCAGCGGCCACCCGGCCATCCATGCCGACGAGCCGCACGAGGCCGGTCTTTTCGCGGATGGAGACGCCGTGCTCCTGATGGATGCCGCGCATGATATCGGCGGTTTCCTTTGCCGCCACGCGCTGGAGAATGCGGTCGGCCATTTCGATCAGCGTGACCTCGAGACCGAGCTTGTGGGCGACGGCTGCCGCTTCCAGACCGATATAACCACCGCCGATAACCAGCAGCCTGCGGCCGGGTTTCATTTCCTCAAACAGCCGGTCAGCATCGCGCTTGTCGCGAACGGTCAGAACCCCTTCGAGATCGCCGCCGATGCTGGCGGGCAGCTCGCGTGGTGCAGCACCGGTCGCCAGTACCAGCTTGTCGTAGGAAAGCGTGCTGCCATCCTGCATGCGAACGGATTTGGCAGCGCGGTCTATCTCCTCCACGAAGGTGGTGAGCCGGATATCGACATTGTTTTCCGCGTACCACTCCTCAGGGCGAAACATCAGCCGGTCGAAGCTCATCTCGCCTAAAAGGTATTTTTTCGACAGTGGCGGCCGTTGATAAGGATAGGCATCCTCCGAGCCGATGATGGTGATGGGGCGCTCATCCTTCAGCGCCCTGAGCTTTGCCGCCAGCGCGAAAGCGGCCTGCCCCGCCCCGACGATTACCAGCCTTCCCGCCACATTTCACTCCCAGAACAATCGCCAATGGGCAGATTTGCCGCACCCTGCGAAGCCATATTGCGGGATCAGGCGTAACGCCAAGTACGGCCCGCGTCAACCGTACAGCGCCACCAGCCCGGTGCAAGCATGACACATTATCACCCCAGACTGCGACACCCTTGCAACCGGAAGGAGCCGGATGCATTTCCTCAAGGGAAACATCGGCTTCCGACAGGCGGTCTGGCCCATGTCGAGACGCACAACAGACAATTGCGCGGATTTCCTTCACGCACTGGCAAGGAAGCCGCGTTAAAATCGGCATCAGGAAAAGGCAATCCGGGAGGTTGTCATGGCTTTACATATTGATCACCGTCAAAGCGTCCCGCAGGACGAGCAATACGAGAAGTTTCAGATCGACCGGCCCGGAAAGATCACCTTCATCGGGCATCACCTCAGCGCCAAGGATACCATGCGCTGCCTGGTGCGCAGCATCTCGCTTTTTGGCGCAGAGATCGAGGTCAGCCCGCATCTGGAGATGCCCACCAACTTCTATCTGGAAATTCTCGGCATTCGCGATGAGATCGGCTGCAACCTGATCCGCAGGGAAGAGGAAAAGGTCACCATCGGATTCAACATGTTGATCGACGCGGAGTTCCTGCACCATGTGCGCAGGCTGAGTTTCGAGACCAGCGTCTGAGCCGCATCGACCGATTAGCGGCCGAGTTTTTCTCTCACGGCGCGACGGTGGAAAAAACTGTTCCAAAACAGCCATCCGGTAACCGGGCGCGACTTGCGTCCGGTTTTTTTGCACCTATTGTGTGCCGGGTTTTCAAACAGGTACTGGAAATCTCAGCCAATGTCCGCTTTCTCACGTCTTACGCCGCTAGCCGTCTCTCTTCCCTCAACCGTTCCCTTCGTCGGCCCGGAAGCCATCGAGCGGGGCCGCGGCCTGAAGGTGGAAGCGCGGATAGGCGCCAATGAAAGCGGGTTCGGTCCTGCCCCATCCGTGCTTATGGCCATGCGGGATGCTGCGGCCGAGACCTGGATGTATAACGATCCGGAAAATTTCGAACTGAAGGAAGCACTCGCCATCCACCACGGCGTTTCGCGTGGCAATATCGCCATTGGCGGCGGTGTCGATGGTTTGCTGGGTGAGATCGCCAGGCTAATCGTTGAGCCGGGAACGCCGGTGGTCACCTCGCTCGGCGGTTATCCTACCTTCAATTACCATGTGAACGGCTTTGGCGGAAAACTCGTGACCACGCCATATGTCGACGATCACGAGAACCTCGACGGGCTTCTCGATCTCGTCATCCGGGAAAATGCACCGCTGGTCTATTTCGCCAATCCCGACAATCCGATGGGAAGCTGGTGGGAGGCAAGCGAGGTCGTGGCCTTTGCCCGTGCGCTGCCGGAAACCTGCCTGCTCATTCTGGACGAGGCCTATTGCGAGACCGCACCTGCCAGCGCCGTGCCAAGCATCGACGCCCTTATCGGCCAGCCGAACATCCTGCGCATGCGGACTTTCTCGAAAGCCTACGGGCTTGCTGGCGCCCGCGTGGGGTATGCCATCGGCACGCTCGGCAATGTCGAAGCCTTCGACAAGATCCGCAATCATTTCGGCATGGCACGCGTTTCGGTCGCCGGCGCATTGGCGGCGCTGAAGGATCAGGCCTATCTGCATGACGTCGTTGGAAAAATTGCGGTGGCTCGAGATCGCATTTCCGCGATTGCCCGCAATAACGGCCTCTCGCCCCTGCCGTCGGCAACCAATTTCGTCACCATCGATTGCCAGCGCGACGGCACTTACGCCCGCGCCATCGTCGACGGCTTGATGGAACATGGCGTGTTCATCCGCATGCCGGGCGTGGCGCCGCTCAACCGCTGCATTCGTGTGAGTGTGGGACCTGATGACAAGCTTGATCTTTTTGAACAGGCATTGCCGAAGGTCATCAAGGCGCTGGGTTGAGGTTTCGCGTGCCTTCTCATTCCTGTTCTTGTCACAGGAATCCAGCCAGCCCAAGTCCTTGGGCTGAAAGGAATCTTTCGCCATACGGACGTCTGCCGGCCAGATTCCTGTGAGAAGCAAAGGGATGAGGGTGGCGAGCCAGGCGGCATATAGCGCGATCGAACATTGCGTGCATCGATTCAACATCCTCTGACAAACCCCTGTTCGCGAATCGTTTTCCATCAACCGACATCGCAAGACATAAGAAAACCGCGCCGGCCTTGTTCCTGCCGGTCGCGGTTTGATGTGTCAGCGCAAAAGCTCCTTTTCAAAGCCCTCGCCGCATTCCCCTTCGGGTTTACTTTCGTTTGTACCGGTCATCGGGACTGGAGGGAACCGGACCGGAAATTCTGTCGCGGATAAGGTGCGTCAGTGCATCGTCATCCAGTCGCGTGCGGCACGCAGCGCTTCGGCCAGTTCCGCCTTGGTCATGTTGCGGGCAAGATCTGCTCGCAGCGAAGCGGCTCTTTCCGATCCGCGGATCGCGGCGATGTTGAGCCATTTGTGGGCCGCGACCAGATCCACCTTGCATCCCCGGCCGGTCGCATAGACCAGGCCGAGATTGCAAAGGGTGTCGGCGCGGGTTTCGCCACCGGCAACTGCCATTTCGATATCGCGAATTTCAAAGCGTGCCATCGTTTTAATCCCTGTCTTCTCGCCTGTTTCATCAAGTGCCTTCTTGTCGAGGCTAACCTTTGGAACTGCCGTCTTTTGCGGCTTTTTTGTTCTTCCGGCCGGCAGGTTTTCCCTGCGCTTTTGATGACCCCAATATGTCATGAGGCTTTCAACGGGCGCTTAAAAGGCATGATTAATGGGCCGCAAACAAACTGCAAACGATTGGTAAAATTGGGTTTTTGTTAAATATCACGAGGTGCGGAAATTAAGGACTTTCGAGCGAATTTTACGAAAACTTTAGAATTGGATTTCAACCCTTCATTCACCACGATCCAAACAACGGTTTTTTGAATTGCCCCTCTCCCGCTCTCCTGACCGACGCAAATGCCGTCTCGCAGCTGGAATTTTCTGTTTCCTTTTACGTGAACGTCAAATACTATCCGCATGCCCGTGCGGAGGACGAAACGGGCAAAGAAAGCGCGACATGGACGGAGGAGTTTTTATGAAGCGTGTGATGATGATTGCCGCAGGCCTGCTGATCGGCAGCAACCTTGCTTTTGCTGCTGAGCCCATTGAAGGCAACTGGAAGACGGCGAGCGGCGAGACAGCCGTAATCGGCCCCTGCGGCGCAGCTTTCTGCGTGACGCTGAAGACAGGCAAACATGCGGGAAAACAGATCGGCAAGCTTTCCGGCAAGGGAAACAGCTATTCGGGCGATATTACCGATCCCGCCAATGACAAGACCTATAGCGGCTCCGGCACCGTTTCCGGCAATTCGCTGAGTATGAAGGGCTGCGTGCTGAAAATCCTGTGCAAATCCCAGACCTGGACGCGGTTGTGAGATAAGATGCGGCGGACAGGCTTGTAACAGCCTGTCCGTCGTCGCAGACGGACGTCGTGTGTAACGCATATATCCGTTGATGTATCGTCGCGGCCCGAACGAACACTCTTAAGAGCGACGCATGCCTGCCACCCTTTCCATAATCCTGATTTCGGGTACGTCCCATGTCGGCAAAAGCACCCTAGCCGGCCTGTTAAGCGAAAAGCTCCACTGCGTGTCAATTTCAACCGACAGCCTGGCACGCCACCCCGGGAGGCCATGGCCGGGCATACCCGCGCCTGTGGAGGAATATTACAGGCAGCTGTCGGCAGAAACGATCCATTGGTTTCTGAAGGTGCATCACCAGAATATCTGGCCGCTTGTGCGCAAGCTGATCGACAGCAAGACAGCCACCGGCAATATCGTCGTCTTCGAGGGCGCGGCATTGCGGCCGGAATTTATAGCGCCCCTGCTGGGCAGAACGGTTGCCGGGGTCTTTCTTCACGCACAGAATGACTTTCTCTCCGACAGAATGCGCGCGCATGCAGAATATAAAGATGCGACGGCGGGCCAGCGCCGGATCATGGACGCCTTCATTGAGCGGTCCCTGCGCGAAAATACCGAAATGCTGGCATCCGCGCGACACCATCACGTTCCGATCGTCGACATCGCCAATCCCGAAGCATTCGATAGCCTCGTCAACGAACTCACAGCCCGTGCGGTAGCCTCTCCGGCGTGATGCAAAAGCAGGCAATTTGAGGCCGCTGAAGCCAGCCACCGCCCTAATTCACACTGGAAGTATCCCGTTAATCTCCCTGAACACCATATGAACCGGGGTCTCAGGGTCCGTTCAGTCCGAGTGTGGCAAAACTCTGTCCATGAACTCCAATAAAGGGGAATGGACATGACAAAGTTGATCAGCCGGCTGGCAATCTTCGCGTTTCTCATGGCGATCTTCGCCATGTCCTTCGCCTCGCTCGTCGTTAATCCCAACCGCAGCTTTCAGCGGGTAAATGCGGGTGCGGCGCTTGCCTGCCAGCACAGCCCGGCACCCGCCGCCAATTGCCCCGTCGTGCTGTGAGGACCGGCCGATGACGACGAGCTTTTCCAACGGCCTGTTTTCCGCACTGCGACTGGTGCTGGTGGCATCGATCTTTCTAGGCCCGGTGGCGGGACTTGCAGTTTACAAGGCAGATCCCCGCCCGGCATCCAAAGGCGCCGGTTTCGTGCTGCTTATGAGCCTGCAACGCGGCGCGCTCGGCTGATATCTAATCGCCCGCCCTTTGCCGCAGCCATTTTTCCGTTTCTTTTCAGTTTCTTCGTATTTCTGTCGCTTGCCTGTCGAAATAGGCCTCCTATAATGGGCCATGACAATAGCAAAACGAACGATTCCGCCCTTCTCCTTCATCAGCCCCGAGCCTTTCGCGCCGCAGACGTTCACGGACCCGAAAGAAGCTGTTGAGGCTTTGACCGCGCTTTACGAACGCAATACGGCGTTCCTCATCAACTCCTTCACCGAACTTGCCAAGGGTGCGCCGATTACCGGCCGCTACCGCGCCTGTTATCCGCAGGTCAGCCTCGAGACATCCACTTTCGGTCATGTCGATTCGCGCCTTTCCTATGGCCATGTCACCTCCCCCGGCGTCTACACGACGACGATCACCCGGCCGGAGCTTTTCCGCCACTACCTGAAAGAGCAGCTGGGGCTTCTGATCAAGAACCACGGCGTTCCTGTGACGGTTGCCGAATCGGCCACGCCCATTCCGCTGCATTTCGCCTTTGGCGAAGGCGCTTATGTCGAGGCGGCGGCGGCATCCTCGCTGTCCGACGTGCCGTTGCGCGATCTTTTCGACACGCCCGATCTCAACAACACCGACGATCTCATTGCCAATGGCGAATATGATCAGGTGCCCGGCGAACCCGCGCCGCTTGCGCCGTTCACCGCGCAGCGCATCGATTATTCGCTGGCCCGCCTCAGCCATTATACGGCAACGAGCGCCAGCCATTTCCAGAACTTCGTGCTGTTCACCAACTACCAGTTCTATATCGACGAATTCGCCGCATGGGCGCGGCAGTTGATGAAGAATGGTGGCGAAGGCTACACGGCCTTCGTGGAGCCGGGTAACATCATCACCCCCGCTGGCTCCGACAGGCCGGATACGGATGCGGTGCTTGGCCGCCTGCCGCAGATGCCAGCCTATCACCTGAAGAAAAAGGGCCATGCCGGCATTACGCTGGTCAATATCGGCGTCGGCCCTTCCAACGCCAAGACGATCACCGACCATATCGCCGTGCTGCGCCCGCATGCCTGGCTGATGGTTGGCCATTGCGCCGGCCTGCGCAACAGCCAGCGCCTTGGCGATTATGTGCTGGCACACGCCTATGTGCGTGAGGATCACGTTCTGGACGACGACCTGCCGGTCTGGGTGCCGATCCCGGCTCTGGCGGAAGTGCAGCTGGCGCTGGAAGGTGCGGTTGCGGAAGTCACCGGTTACGAGGGCTTCGAGCTGAAGCGCATCATGCGTACCGGCACCGTCGCCACGATCGACAACCGCAACTGGGAGCTTCGCGACCAGGCGGGCCCGGTCAAGCGCCTGTCGCAATCGCGCGCCATTGCACTCGACATGGAATCGGCCACCATCGCGGCCAACGGCTTTCGGTTCCGCGTGCCTTACGGCACCCTCCTCTGCGTCTCCGACAAGCCGCTGCACGGCGAATTGAAGCTGCCGGGCATGGCGACGGAGTTCTACCGCACGCAGGTTGCCCAGCATCTGCAGATCGGCATCCGCGCCGTGCAGAAACTCGCCGCCATGCCAACGGAAACGCTGCATTCGCGCAAGCTCAGAAGCTTCTACGAGACGGCGTTCCAGTAAATTTGCGCATCCATGTCCTCAAGGTGGTGATGTTGCTCAGACACCTTGAGGCGCTGCAAAGGCTGGAAACCTCTCCGTCGTCATCCTCCGGCTTGACCTGAGGATCCACCACCGGTCGACTATGGATCCTAGGGTCAAGCCCGAGGATGACGTTGAATTCGGGCCGAGCAAAATAATCCGCTACGCGCGCTGGGGAAGCACCTACACCCGTCTCAAACCGCCTTCACCGTCCCCTCCACACGCACGGGAAAATTCACCGACCGGGCGATGAAGCATTTGTCGTGGGCATCGTGGTGCAGCTCATCAGCCCGCGCAAGATCACCCTTCGAGATGGTGATGACCGGTTTCAACACCACCTCGCTGAATTGCCCTGCGCCGTCCTTTTCCATAACCAGCGTGCCTTCGGCATTGTCGATGTAGTCTTCAACGATGATGCCGTTGACGGAGCAGAAATGCAGGTACCATAGCTTGTGGCAGGCCGAGAGCGAGGCAACCAGCAGGTCTTCCGGGTTCCAGCGGGAGGCATCGCCGCGAAAGGCGGGATCTGAAGAGCCGGCGATATCCGCTTTTCCGGACGTGGAAATCGTGTAGTCGCGTTCATAGTCACGGTAGCCCGAGGTACCCTTGCCGCGATTGCCGGTCCACTTCACCTGAACGGCATAGTGATGTTCCTGTCCTGCCATTTCATTTCTCCCTTAGAGTTTTTTGTCGCATTTCCCGGACGTAAAACAACTACGCGCTTTATTGGAAATGCTCTGGTGTATCGCGCAGGTGATCGAGCCCCTTGCGCAGAGTCTCGATGATCTGGTCCACCTCCGAGCGGCTGATCGTCAGCGCCGGTGAGGCCAGCATGCGGTCGCCGGTGGCACGCATGACGAGGCCGTTTGCCAGGCAGTGGTTGCGCACGGCGGTGCCGATGTCATCCGGCTTGGCAAAACGCCTGCGGGTCGCCTTGTCGGCCGCAAGCTGCAGGCCACCCATGAGGCCGACATTCACTGCCTCACCCACCAACTCGTGGTCGGTCAGGCTTTTCCAGCCTTGCGAAAAATAAGGGCCGATATCATCCCGCACCCGTTCCACCAGCCCCTCATCCTCGATGATACGAATATTTTCCAGAGCAGCCGCGGCGCAGACGGGGTGGCCGGAATAGGTGAAGCCATGGTTGAAATCACCGACCTCGGACAACATCACATCCGCCACGCGGTCGGAAACGAGGACGCCGCCAATCGGCAGATAACCGGATGACAGGCCCTTGGCGACGGGCGCGAGGTCCGGCTCCACGCCGAAATGCTGGTAGCCGAACCAGGAACCGAGGCGGCCGAAACCGCAGATCACCTCGTCGGACACCAGCAGAATGTTGCGCGCCTTGCAGATGCGGGCGATTTCCGGCCAGTAGGTTTCCGGTGGCACAATGACCCCACCGGCGCCCTGAATGGGTTCCGCCACGAAAGCCGCGACATTCTCTTCACCGAGCTCGTCTATCTTCGCTTCCAGTTCGCGGGCCACCTTCAGGCCGAATTCCGCGGGTGAGAGATCGCCGCCTTCCGCATACCAATAGGGTTGGCCGATATGGGCGATACCCTCGATCGGCAGATTGCCCTGCTCGTGCATCCACTTCATGCCGCCGAGCGAAGCGCCGGCGACCGTAGAGCCGTGATAGCCGTTTCGGCGAGCGATCACCTTGGTCTTCGTCGGATGGCCGAGCGCCTTCCAGTAGACCCGTGCCATGCGAAACCAGGTGTCGGTGGCTTCCGAACCGGAATTGGTGAAGAACACATGGTTCATCTTCGGCCCGGCACGGGAAGCGATCTTCTGAGCCAGAAGTGTCGCTGATGGTGTCGTAGTGCCGAAAAAGGCGTTGTAATAGGGCAGTTCGTTCATCTGGCGCTGCACGACATCGGCGATCTCGCGGCGTCCGTAACCGATATTGACGCACCATAGTCCGGCAAAGGCGTCGAGATACTTCTTGCCGGTGCTGTCATAGATGAAGACGCCTTCTGCACGCTCGATGATGCGGGTGCCGCTCGCGTTCAGCTTACCCATATCGGAAAAGGGGTGCAGGTGATGGGCGGCATCGATAGCGGCAAGGTTGGACACCGGCTTGGAGACTTCATTCATGACAGATCGCACTCCCGCAAAGACGACGGCGCCTTCCGGAGCCGCACCCAACCGAACATGGCCGGGCGGCTTCGATTTGGCAAGACTGGCGTTTTTTGGGGGATCGAGACGATGAGTCGGCCTTGCCGCTTGTGTCTTCTCCCCCGCCGGGGAGAAGAAATGCGCCGCTACCTTTAAGCAGGTTCGATTCCAGCGTTATGGAGGTGGTGCGCTACGCCAAGACCCCTCGCCCCACCAGCACCTTCAATTCGCCGGCATGGACTTCAAGTGCCACGTCGCGCTCCATCGGCAGCAATTCGCCATCGATGACGCAACGCACGTCATGGCGCTTCTTGGGGAAATGAAGTTCCACACCCGTGACGGTCGTGGCCGTTACAGCAGCGTTTTCCTTCAGCTTGCCGCGCAGGATGTCGAAAGCGAGCCTTGCGACGCCCGAGGGGCGCAGGGGATCGGTGAGATAGAAGCCGAGATGGCCGCCCGAGACATTATCCGCGACCAGAAGCGAGTTCTGCCCGAATTCATTGTTGGAGACGGAAATTGCTGACACCTTGCGGCGCTGCGTCTTGCCATTGACCGTATATTCCACCTCGAAGACCGGCGGATTGAGAATGACGCTGATGGCGGCGCGGACGCTTGCCTTGATCTTGCCAAGGCGGGAGGCGAAGGCGAGGTTGTTGCGATAGCGCACCATGCGTGAATGCAGGCCTGCGGAAAACTGGTGGACGAAAAGACGGCCGTTGGCGCTGGCGATATCGACATTGGCGATCTCGCCATTCGCCAGTGTCTCCAGGACGTGGCGGATATCGAGCGGCAGCTTCAGCGAGCGGGCGAACAGGTTCATGGTGCCGGCCGGTACGATACCGAGCGCGATGCCGTGTTTCCAGGCGATACCGGCAGCGGCCGAAATCGTTCCATCACCACCGCCGGCAATGATGCCTTCGATATCAGGCTCATCGGCGGCGCGTTCCATCTCCTCGACAACTTCCTTGCCGGAGACCACGCGGCAGTCGATCGTGTGGCCGGCGCGGGAAAAGACCTCGTGGGCGTGGTCGCAATAGGCATCCATATCCGTGGTGCGGAAGGTGCCGCCGTCACGATTGAAAATTGCAATGAGCTTCATATTTCCAACCTGATCCTGTGAGGCAGCCGCGCGTAAATGCTTGGGGTTATATAGGGTTCCAAACACCATCGCGTGAAGATGCTCTTTTGCCGAGAATCGCTCTACCGCAATGCATCATTTCATGTTAGATATCACTTAAGGTCATTTTCATGACCGCGCATCTCCAGTCAGGGCAGGCCGTTCCCATACGGTCTTGCCCTTTTTTCTGTGGGGTCCTCCCCCTTTTCAGGTCGCAATGAGCCATTCGAATTTGTCGGAAGCCCGCCTCGAGGCGGAGAGTGAAACCGTTGTTGCGGCAAGGCCTGCCGTGGCACTGACGCCGTTTGCCGTCGCACTCATCGAACTGGCGCTTGCGGCCGGCGGTTTCGGCATCGGCACCGGCGAATTCGCCATTATGGGCCTGCTGCCTGACGTCGCAACGACCTATGGCGTCACAGTGCCCCAGGCAGGTTACGTCATCACGGCCTATGCGCTGGGTGTCGTCATCGGCGCTCCCATCATCGCGGTGCTGGCTGCACGCATGACGCGGCGCACCCTGCTTCTCGGGCTCATGGGACTTTTCGCACTCGGCAATATCTTGAGCGCCGTCGCACCTGATTTCCTGAGCTTCACCGTGCTGCGCTTCATCACCGGCCTGCCGCACGGCGCCTATTTCGGCGTTGCAGCGCTGGTGGCCGCCTCCATGGCGCCAATCCACAAACGTGCCCGCGCCGTTGGCCGCGTCATGCTTGGCCTCACCATCGCCACGCTGCTTGGAACGCCGCTTGCCACTTTCTTCGGGCAGATGCTTTCCTGGCGCGCGGCCTTCATGCTGGTCGGCGGCATCGGGCTGTTGACCGTCGCCCTGCTGTGGCTGTTCCAGCCGCGCGACAGGGTAGAGGAAGGTGCCAGCGTTTGGCGTGAACTCGGGGCTTTCCGCCGCGTGCAGGTATGGCTGACGCTCGCCATCGCGTCGGTCGGTTTCGGCGGCATGTTCTCGGTTTTCAGCTATATCGCCAAGACCACCACCGACGTCGCGATGATGCCGGTTTCCACCGTCTCCATGGTCCTCGCCCTCTTCGGCATCGGCATGAATGTCGGCAATGTGGTCGGCTCGCGGCTGGCCGATATCTCGCTCAACGGCACGATCGGCGGCATGCTCGCCTTTAACGTGGTGGTCATGGCCGTGTTCGGCATGACGGCGCAGGACCCGTTCATGATGTGTCTCTGCGTCTTCCTGATCGGCTGCGGTTTTGCCGCCTGCCCCGCCGTGCAGACGCGGCTGATGGATGTGGCAGCGGATGCGCAGACGCTTGCGGCTGCTTCCAACCACTCCGCCTTCAACATCGCCAACGCGCTCGGCGCATGGCTTGGCGGCATGGTCATCGCCATGGGCTATGGATATGCCTCCACCGGTTATGTGGGCGCTGTTCTTTCGCTTCTCGGGCTTGGCGTTTTCCTTGTGTCCGTCACCGTCGAACGGCGCGCAAAAGCCGGCTGAAAGCCGGTTTTTCAGCGGCCGGAACACCCGTTCCGGCACCTGCAATAAACCTTACGGAAATTTCACGATCGGCTCGCTTGACTCTTTTTGGTTTCGGGCGCAACACGGCGTTACGCGCAGGCCGTGACCCGGCACAGCGCGGATTTTAACGGAGCATCATTTGATGTCTAGCGACAGTAGTAGTCGATTGCCTTTGCCGAAAGCGGCGAACGGGAACTGATCCGGCACCTGTCGGCTCACCACCGCGTTCGTCGTAATCGGCGAATCGACGGAAAGGTGAGCAATCATGAACTTCCACACCCTCTCCCAGAGAGCCAGCAAGGCCGCACGTCTTCTCCGCAGCGGAAATGCCGGTTCCACCACCATTGCAGAACGCGTCGAGCACCTCAACACACTCGATACGCATGAGGCAGTCGCCGCCCTGCTCGCCATGCCGCAGGCAAAGGCCGTCGCCATTCTCGACCGGCCGGAACTGCATGACGCAGCCGCCATCATTGCCGGTATTCCGCTTGACCAGGCCGCCCGCTTCGTCAACCTGATGTCTGACGACCGCGTTGCCGACGTCATGGCGGAAATGGACGAAGAGCCGCGCGCAAAGCTGTTTTCCCGGCTGGATCGCACGACCGCGCTCTCCATCAAACATCTGATGGGTTATCCGCCGCGCACCGCCGGCTCGATCATGACCAC
Organism: Agrobacterium sp. 10T429; assembly: GCF_056393925.1. Lineage (NCBI taxonomy): Bacteria > Pseudomonadati > Pseudomonadota > Alphaproteobacteria > Hyphomicrobiales > Rhizobiaceae > Agrobacterium > Agrobacterium sp. 10T429. The sequence continues at coordinate 883,195 of NZ_JBFTGV010000001.1, read as the reverse complement.
GGAATTCGTCAGCGTGCCGGATAACTGGACGGTGGAACAGACCCTTTCGCACATCCGCGTCGTCGAGCGGTCGCGTGAAACGGTCTATGCCATCTATGTGCTGGCGCAGGACGGAACGCTGTCCACCGTCGTGACGCTGCGTCGCCTTCTGACCGGCGAGGCCGGCGCCTCCATTCTCTCCGTCGCATCGAAGGAAGGCATCGTCTGTGCCAGCCCCTTGATGTCGCAGGAGGATGTTGCCCGGCTCATCCGCAAACACGACCTTCTGGCGCTTCCCGTCGTTGACGATCATTCGCACATTCTCGGCATCGTCACGGTCGACGACGTGATCGACACCATGATCGCCGACACCACGGAAGACGCTCACAAGTTCGGTGGTATGGAAGCACTCGGCAAGCCCTATATGGCAATGGGCTTTCCGGACATGATCCGCAAGCGCGCAGGCTGGCTGGCTGCCCTGTTCCTGGGTGAAATGCTGACGGCAAGCGCCATGCAGCATTTTGAGGGCGAGCTGGAAAAAGCCGTCGTGCTGACGCTGTTCATTCCGCTCATCATGTCATCAGGCGGCAACTCCGGTTCGCAGGCCACCTCGCTCATCATCCGGGCGCTGGCGCTCGGCGAACTGAAGCTTTCGGACTGGTGGCGGGTGCTGCTGCGGGAAATCCCGACGGGCCTGACGCTCGGCTGCATTCTCGGCGCCATCGGCTTCCTGCGTCTGACCATCTGGCAGCAGGCAGGCTTTTATGATTATGGCGACCACTGGCTGCTGGTGGGCGCTACCGTCTTTGCCGCACTCGTCGGCATCGTCACCTTCGGCTCGCTGGCCGGCTCCATGCTGCCATTCCTGCTGCAGCGTCTGCGGCTGGATCCAGCCAGCGCATCTGCGCCGTTCGTCGCCACGCTGGTGGATGTCAGCGGCCTCGTCATCTACTTCTCGGTGGCGCTGGTTATCCTCAGCGGCACGCTGCTCTGAAACACAAAAGGCCCGCTCTTTCGAGCGGGCCTTTTCATTTGCAGCGTTTTCGACAGGGCAACCACCCCTCAACCGCCGGCGCTGATAACGCCCGTTCCGAGAAGTCCCAAAAGAATGACCCCGATGACCACCCGGTACCAGACGAAGGGCATGTAGCTCTTGGTGGAGACCAGCTTGAGGAAGACAACGATCACGGCGTATCCGACGACGAAGGCGATCAGGGTTGCAAGCCCCGTCTGGCCCCAGCCTACAGGGTTCTCCTCGCCGATGCTTTTGAACAGCTGGTAGAAACCGGAACCGAAGACGGCGGGAACGGCGAGCAGGAAGGAATATCGTGCGGCCGCCTCGCGCGTGTAGCCTAACAGCAGGCCGGCGCTGATGGTGCCGCCCGAGCGCGAGACGCCGGGGATGAGCGCCATGGCCTGCGCGAAACCGAACAGGATGCCATCACGCCAGATCAGCTGGTTCAGCTTGTAGCGCTTCTTGCCGATCCTGTCGGCGACGCCGAGAATGATGCCGAAGACAATCAGCATTACGGCGGTGATATAGAGATTGCGCAGCGAATGCTCGATGGCATCCTTAAAGAACAGGCCGAGCAGCACGATCGGCACCGAGCCGACGATGATCAGCCAGCCAAGCCGCGCATCGGACTTGTCATAGGGTCCGAGGCGAAGGTTCTGCCGGAACCAGGCGGCGGCGATCCGCATGATATCGGACCAGAAATAGACCAGCACCGCCGCTTCCGTGCCGATCTGCGTAATCGCCGTGAAGGCGGCACCCGGATCCGCACCGGAGGGCAGAAACTCCCCGGCTATCCTCAGATGCGCGCTTGAAGAAACCGGAAGAAATTCCGTAAGTCCTTGCAAAAGGCCGAGAAATCCGGCCTCCAACCAACCGATGCTCATGTGATTTGATGTCCCTGCTGCGAATCGAATTCGCAGCATTATGCATCAAACCGGGCAAATCCGTGTTGCATCGCACCATGAAAAAGAAGTGCCGGAGGGCTTGGTTTTACCCGTTATTTTTCAGGCCGCCTTCTCCGCAGCCTCGGGATGAAGGGTGTATTTCGCACCGTTCTTGCACACAACATGGGCGTCGCCCCAGCTTTTCAGCGCCGAGATCACCGGCTTCATGGTTTCGCCAAGTGGCGTCAGCGCATAGTCCACGCGCGGCGGCACCACCGGGAAGACGGTGCGCGAAATCAGGCCCGCCTCTTCCAGTTCCCGCAGCTGCTTGGTGAGCATGCGCTGGGTGACGCTTGGGATGTGGCGGCGCAACTCGTTGAAGCGCAGGGTGCCCTCGTTGATGAGGTGATAGAGGATCACGCCTTTCCATTTGCCGTCGAGAAAACTCAAGGCAGACTCCACCGGGCAGCCCGGAAAATTGCCGGTAAGCTTGGCGCGCGGTCGCGACATCACAGTATCCTTTTTGTATGTATCATCACAAAATGTGCATTCTTGCGATCGATGTTCATATGTATCAAGTAAGAGGCACGCAAACAAGCAAAGGAGACTGTTCATGCGCGCCATCGGTTACAAGACGAGCCAGCCCATCACCGCAACGGATGCCCTTATCGACCTCGACCTGCCGCAGCCGGAGGCGACGGGGCATGATATTCTGGTGGAGGTGAAGGCCGTTTCGGTCAATCCTGTTGACACCAAGGTTCGCCGCAACCAGGCGCCGGAAAACGGTGCTGCCCGCGTGCTGGGCTTCGATGCGGCGGGCGTGGTGAAAGCCGTCGGCGACAAGGTATCGCTGTTCAAGCCCGGCGACGAGGTGTTTTACGCTGGTGTCATCAACCGCCCCGGCTCCAACAGCGAATTCCATCTGGTCGATGAGCGCATCGTCGGCGCCAAACCCAAGTCGCTGAATTTCGAGGAAGCAGCGGCACTGCCGCTGACCGCTATCACGGCCTACGAGACGCTGTTCGACCGGCTGCGGGTGACAGAGCCCGTTCCGGGTGCGGCAAACGCCGTTCTGGTGATCGGTGGCGCCGGCGGCGTCGGCTCGATTGCCATTCAGCTTCTGCGCGCACTGACCGATCTCACCGTCATTGCCACGGCTTCGCGGCCGGAAACGATGCAATGGGCCAAAGACCTCGGCGCGCATCATGTCGTCGATCACAGCAAGCCGATTGCCCCGCAGGTGGAAGCGCTTGGCCTTGGTGCACCGGGCTTCGTATTCTCGACCACCCATAGCGACATTCACGCTGCAGACAGCGTGGCGACCATTGCGCCGCAGGGCCGTTTTGCGCTGATCGACGATCCGGCCGGCGGTTTCGACGCCATGGCGTTCAAGCGCAAATGCGTTTCAATCCATTGGGAAATGATGTTTGCCCGCGCGGTATTCCAGACGCCCGACATGATCGAACAGCACAAGCTGCTCAATCACGTTGCGGAACTGGTTGATGCCGGCAAGATCAAGACGACGTTGACCGAGGTTTTCGGCACCATCAACGCCGCAAACCTCATCAAGGCCCACGCCTTGATTGAAAGCAACACGGCCAAGGGCAAGATCGTGCTTTCGGGCTTTTGATCTACACGTCACACGAAGTGGGAGGTGCGCGCCTGATAAAGCGCGCCCTTCCCGGTCAATCGTCTTCCGGATCTTCCGGGCATGGCCATGCGGCAGGCGTCGTCAGGCCGCTCGGCAGTTTTGTCTTGGCGTCGCCGCAGGCGATGTCGATCTGTTTCTGCTCAAGGCCGGTGGCGGCGGAAAGATCGACCCCCTCTATGCGGGTCAACAGCAGGAAGGCGTTGGCAAAATCCACTGCGCCGCCGAGCTTTGCGCCCTGGAAGCTGGCACGCGACAGATTGGTCAGCGAAAATTTCGAGCCGGACAGGCTGGCATCTTGAAACTCGGCACGCCCGAGTTCAGCCTTGGTAAAATCCGCGCCGTCCAGCTTGGCCTTGTTGAAATTGGTCCGCTGCATTTCCGCATTGATGAATTTTGCGCTGGTGGCGTCGGCGGCGGAAAAGTCACTGCGGTAGGCTTCCACCTTCGTCAGGTTGGCGCCCTGCAGGTTCGCCTCTCCAAGAGCCGTCCGGATGAGTTTCGCCTTTTCAAGATTGGCGCCCTTCAGCGAGGAGCCGCGCAAATCCGTATAGGTGAAATCCGTGCCGTACAGCATCGCCGAATCGAGGTTGCTGCCGCCCAGCATCAGGAGCCGCTTGTTGCATTCGCGCCAGTCGATGCCGGCCATGGCGTCGGCGCGGCAGCTGGCGGCCATCAGCGGGCTGCCACTGAGCGAAACGGCAACTACCATACCTGCCGCCAGACCGGCGACGATCCTTGTATTCCGCACGATATTCAGCCTCTGAAAGCCGGACATTCCATCACTCCTGCCGCCGGGCGACGGCCCAAACGCAACATATGCACATTCAAGGCGTTATCGCATTCCTGACCCACAATCCATGGACCATGCAAAGCTACAACACCCCAACATCCTATATGTAAGAAATCGAAGGGCAATCCACAAATACTAGGGGGGACGAGACTTTCGATGCCTCGCGCACGCGACGTCATCCTTTCGCTTGTCGCGAGGATCCAACCACGTATCGTGAAATCAATCGGTTGCAGATGCCCGGGGCAAGCCCGGGCAAGACGAAGGTTGCCGGCAGACCGGCATCACCATCACATATTGGCGTAAACCGGCCCTTCGCCACCCTGCGGCGGAACCCAGTTGATGTTCTGGTTGGGGTCCTTGATATCGCAGGTCTTACAGTGCACGCAGTTCTGCGCGTTGATCACGTAGACTTCCTCACCGTCCTTCTCCACCCACTCATAAACGCCGGCAGGACAATAACGCGTCGAGGGACCGGCATAGACGTCGTGTTCGGAACGCTTCTGCAAGTCCATATCCTTCACCTGAAGATGCACCGGCTGGTCTTCCTCATGGTTGGTGGAGGACAGGAACACCGATGACAGCCGGTCGAAGGTCAAAACGCCGTCCGGTTTCGGATAGGCGATCGGCTTGTGTTTGGAGGCCGGCTCAAGGCTCTGCGCATCCGTCTTGCCGTGTTTCAGCGTGCCGAAAACGGAGAAACCGAACAGCTGGTTGGTCCACATGTCGAGACCGCCAAGGCCGACGCCAACAAGCGTGCCGAACTTCGACCACAGCGGCTTGACGTTGCGCACACGCTTCAGGTCCTTGCCGATATCGCCGTCACGCCATTCCGCCTCGATCTCGGCCACTTCATCATGGGCGCGACCGGCGGAAATAGCCGCGGCGATCTTTTCCGCCGCCAGCATGCCCGACAACACCGCATTGTGGCTGCCCTTGATGCGCGGCACATTGACGAAACCGGCCGAACAGCCGATCAGCGCGCCACCAGGGAAAGTCAGCTTCGGCACCGACTGGTAACCGCCCTCGGTAATCGCGCGCGCGCCATAGGAAATGCGCTTGCCGCCCTCGAAAGTGTCGCGGATGGCCGGATGCGTCTTGAAGCGCTGAAATTCCTCGAAAGGATAAAGATAGGGGTTCTTGTAATTGAGATGCACCACGAAGCCGACGGCAACGAGATTGTCCTCCAGATGATAGAGGAACGAGCCGCCGCCGGTCTTGAAACCGAGCGGCCAGCCGAAGGAGTGCTGCACGAGGCCCTGTTTGTGGTGTTCCGGCTTGACCTGCCAGAGTTCCTTGATACCGATGCCGAATTTCTGCGGTTCGCGATCTTTCGAAAGGTCAAACCTGGAAATCAGCTGCTTGGCGAGCGAACCGCGCACGCCCTCGCCGATCAGCACATATTTGCCATGCAGCTCCATGCCGCGCGTGAAGGCGGGGCCGGGTTCACCGTTCTTCTCGATGCCCATATCGCCGGTGGCGACACCGATCACTGCGCCTTCTTCATTATAAAGCACTTCGGTGGCGGCAAAGCCCGGATAGATCTCGACGCCGAGCGCTTCCGCCTTTTCCGCCAGCCAGCGACAGACCAGCCCAAGCGAGACGATATAATTGCCGTGATTGTTCATGAGCGGCGGCATCATGAAGTTCGGCAGACGGATGGAGCCCGCAGGGCCTAAGAACATGAACTGGTCGTCCTTGACCTCGGTCTTGAAGGGATGCCCCTCTTCCTCACGCCAGCCGGGCAGAAGCCGGTCGATGCCGATGGGATCAACCACGGCACCTGAGAGAATATGCGCGCCGACTTCAGCACCCTTTTCCAGAACGACGACCGAAAGCTCCGGCTCGACCTGCTTCAGACGGATCGCGGCGGCAAGGCCCGCAGGACCCGCACCGACGATCACAACGTCGAATTCCATCGCTTCGCGTTCCGGCAGTTCCATCGCTTCCGTCATCTTGTCCTCTCACCTCGCCGGTCCCATCCGGCTGTTGTTATATCCGCTTCCGGCATTCGCACCGTGTTGCCTGCACTGGCCGAAAAGCCCGTCTGCGACAACACATTCGCCCTAGCCTGTCTTCGCAAAGCACGACGCCTTTGTCGAGCTTCCATAGCGGCAAAACATGTCGCACGCCACTCAATTGTCAGACAACCTGATGAGTATTTTATTACTTTTACGTGCACGTAAGATTGAGAATAGGAGTTGAGTGGGTGGGCGTCAAGGTTTGTCATTATTTGATGGCAAAGGATTGCCAATTCCAAGGATTGCACCGAGCCTAAGTCGCCAGGGCGGTCAGGACGCTTCCCGCCGTTCATTGCAGCTCGCACTCCCAGCCATCCAGTCGGCCGAAAACTCGAGCTGCAAAGTGTTTTTCCGCCAAGGCCGACCCAGCCGGGCTAACGCCGCTCTTCCGACTCTGACCTCAGCAATGACGAGATCAGGTCAGTACAAGAGTTGCTTTCAGGCAAAAACGCGTGCGCTGTTTTCCAAGTCTCCGGCAACTTTGATGTATGGCGTGGGGCCAAAACTGATCCGGGCCACACCAAGGTCTGCCAGCTCTCGGATATCTTTCAGGTCGCCCGATATCATAACATTGACCGGTAAAGTCGTGCGGTCGCATATTTCTTTGATCAGCTTTTTGTCTTTTAGCCCGGGCACGAAAAAACCATCTGCTCCTGCCGCCTTATAGGCTGCCCCGCGAGCGAGCACCTCATCCAGCAAGACCGCATGATCGATGCCCTCATCTGCCTTGAGAAACACGTCCGTTCTCGCATTGATGAAGACCGGGACACGGTGGTCTTCGGCAGCGCTGCGAATAGCTCGAAGCCGGTCCACCTGATAATCGACATCATAGAGGCCCGTCCCGTGCACCACCTGATCCTCGAAGTTCAATCCGATGACGCCGAGGGTGAGCAGACGACCTACGTTGCGCCTGACCGTTGCAGCATCACTCGAATAACCGCCTTCAAAATCCACAGTGAGAGGCAGATCGATGCATTTCATTATTCGAGCGACGACCGCCAGTGCGTCATCGAGCGGCATCTCCTCACCATCCGAATAGCCTTGCGCGGCAGCAACGGACCAGCTTCCGGTTGCAATGGCCTTCGCACCGCTGCGGGCAACGGCCATCGCGCTTCCTGCATCCCAGATGTTGTAAAGGACGATGGGATCGCCCGGAATGTGCAAGCTTCGAAACTTTTCTGCACGTTCAATCTGATTGCTCATTTTGGTGTCTCCCGTGTGCTATCTTTGAGCTTTCGCTCAATTTCGATCAGCCGTCGCCTGTTCTAAAGGCCGCGGCCGTTACCTGGAAACGACTAGCACCGGGAAAATGCTCAGAACGCCGATTTTCGGGCACCTATTTCTTTTTGTCTAAAATTACGAGAGTCCTCTACTTGCGAATCAGGATGAGTACCGCAAGCAGCTAAAATCAAACATCCCGTTCAAACCGCCCATTCCTCATCCGTCGTAAACACAATCGTCAGCCACCGATCCGTCCCCTCGCCGCCGAGTGCATCGCCGATCTCGTCGCGGATCGCGTCCCATTCTTCGAGACGCCGGGGTGGCCAGTTTTTCGGGACGATGAAGAAGAGTTCGATCTGGCGGCCTCGCCCCACGCGGGCGACATAAGAATAGTGCGAGGCGAAGCCGAATTTTTCGACGGTTTCGGCCGCTACCCTGTCCACATGCTGCTTGAATTCAAAAGGCGTCACCAGAAGGATGTCGGCGAGCGCCTGCTTCACATTGCCGAGCGGCATGGGAATGATGATGAGGCAGACCAGCGCCAGAACGGCGGGGTCGATATAGGGCGCGATCCACTGATGCGCCGTTCCCGTCAGCCCGTAGCCGATGGCGAAGGCGAGGAACAGGGCCGCGCTCAGGAGCGCGCTCATCAGCCAGCTTTTGGCGTCCAGCGCCACGAAGGCCGATTTCAGTCTGCGGTTCTGGCGTTTGACGAACCATGCCATGATGAACGAAACGGCAAAGCTGACGAAGGTGACGATGATGGCGTAATCGAACTCGATCGATCTGCCGCCGTCCATCAGGCTGTCGATGGCGTTGATCAGGGCATAGATCGCAGCGCCCATCAAAAGCGTGCCGTTGAGGCCGAGGACCATCGGCTCCAGATGCCAGAAGCCCATGGTAAAACGCTCTGCCAGCCGGCCACCGGGCCGTGGGGCGGCGGAAGCCGCGATCAGCCGCGCCACCAGTAGCGCCAGCACCGTCATGAAGGCATCCGTCAGGGCATAAACGCCATCGAACACCACCGCGAAAGAGCCGGAAAACAGGCCTGCACCAATGCCGAACGCGGCCAGAAGAACCGTGATGGCAATTGAGAATTTCAGCAGAGATTGTTCGGTCATGACGCGTATTTAACCTTCAAAAGCGGGCGCCGCCTTCCTATAAACAGCACAGATGGAGCGGGATAGCGAAAACTGTGGACGGTTTTCGCCTGTAGTCACGCTTCGATTCTTTGATCTGCTGCAAACAAGACAGGACAAAACCCATGGATCTCGGCATTTCCGGCAAACGCGCCCTCGTTCTCGCCTCCTCTCGCGGCCTTGGGCTGGGCATCGCCACGGCGCTGGCGAATGAAGGCGTGCATGTTCTTCTCGTTGGCAGAAGCAGCGAAAAGCTGGACGCGAACTGCAAGACGATCAATGCACTCGGCAAGGGCAAGGCCGACTGGGTGCGGGGCGATCTTGGCGACGACAATTTCGTCGAGGCCATGGTTCAGGCCGTGAACGACAAGCTCGGCGGCATTGACATTCTTGTCAACAACACCGGTGGCCCGACGCCGGGTCTTGCGCAGGAGATCACGACCGAGAAGCTGGAGAGCTTCTTCCAGTCGATGGTGCTGCGCGTCATCACGCTCACCAATGCGCTGCTGCCGCAGATGAAGAAACAGGGCTTTGGCCGCATCCTGACCGTTGCCTCCTCCGGCGTGTTCGAACCCATCCCCAATCTGGCGCTCTCCAACACGCTGCGTGGGGCGCTGGTGGGCTGGAGCAAGACATTGTCGAGCGAAGTGGCCGGTTTCGGCATCACCTCCAACCTTCTTCTGCCCGGCCGCATCCATACCGACCGCATCGACGAGCTGGATGGCGCCAATGCCAAGCGCCTGGGTAAAAGCATGGAGGAAATCCGCGAGGCTTCGGTCAAGAGCATTCCGGCAGGCAGGCTTGGCACGGTGGAAGAATTCGCCGCCGCCGGGGCTTTCCTCTGCTCGGTTCCGGCAAGCTACATCACCGGCACAATGCTGCGGGTGGATGGCGGCGCGGCGAAATCGAACTGACGCCGGTGCGACGCCGGAGCGGTCAAGAGGCCGCTCCGTAGACTACGAAGCGGTTTCTGCCGGTATTCTTGGCTTCGTAGAGTGCCGTGTCGGCGCGGCGCAGCACATCGCTCGCGCTCTCGCCGGGATCGGCAAAGGCAATGCCGGCCGAACAGCTGTAACGGAAATCCGGCACATCGCTCAGCGGCGATGCCTCGGTCAACGTCGCCAGCAGCTTCTGCATGGTGCTTTCCGCGCTCAGCATTCGCGACCCGCTGAGAACGAGCAAAAACTCCTCACCGCCGATCCGCCCCACCAGATCGTCCCGGCCGATCGCGGCGGAAAGCCGGGTGGCGAAATCCTTAAGGACGAGATCGCCGCAGGCATGCCCGAAACGGTCGTTCACCGCTTTGAAATGGTCGATATCCATGATGATCACCGCAAGCGCCTGCGCCTTGTTGGGGCCAAGCATCTGGTTGAGGATATCCATGGCATAGCGGCGGTTGCCGAGGCCCGTGAGCTCGTCGCTCAGCGCCGATTTCAGCGCCCTGTCGCGCTCCTGCCGCAGATCGCGCAACTGGATGCCAAGCTCGGAAACATCGGTCACGACACACAACATCCAGCCGCCCGGCAGCGTCGTTTCCGTCGTCAGCATCCAGCGTCCATCGTTCAGGCTGGTTTCGATGGTGCGGTAAGGCAACTTGCCGCGCCTTGTCCGCGCCGAGCGCAACCACAGTTCGAAATCGGTGGTTTCGACCGCCGTTCCTGTCGAGCTGCGATACCCGCCGCGCATCAGCTCCATCCAGCTCGGAAAACCGTCCGGAGCCATGCCCAGCGCCTCGCGGAAGGCCGCATTGGCAAAGCGCAACTCGTCGCTGCCATCGAAAAGGGCATAACCCTGCTGCGATGACGCCATGAGGTTCATAAGCTGGGAATGGAAAATTTCCACGTCGCCGCGAACGAGGACCTCCGGCCCGGGCGGCACATCTTGGAGGGCGGAACATGCCTGCTTGCGGGACATCTGGACTTCCGGGTTACAACGCGACAGCTACAATTAAGAAAGCTCCCTGAGGATATAGCCTTTATTTATACTTTGCGATTGCGAAAAAATATTTAATTTGCATGGCGAAACTGTATTTATAACGGAAAATTACTTTATTCTAATGTTTTAATAACCCGAGACGTGGCGCTTGCCATTCTGCCGGGCCTGTGCAATCAACCGCCCTCCTCTGACATCGGGATGCCAAATGCGTCCCTTATTCTCACGCCGGGCCGCCTTTGGGCCGGGCGAGCATTTCTATCGGCGACAAGGATATGGCGATGACGCAAAAGCGGGCACTGGGCCTCGATTTCGGCACGACCAATACGGTCATGGCTCTTTCCGACGGCGGCGGCGAAAGCCGCTCCATGCAGTTTACCAGCAGCGCGGGCACGGATGACAGCATGCGCACCGCGCTCTCCTTCATGAAGGATTCGGGCCTTGGTGCGGCTGCCCTGCACGTGGAAGCGGGCCACGCAGCCATCAGGCAATTCATCGACAATGCGGGCGATTGCCGCTTCCTTCAGTCGATCAAGACATTTGCGGCCTCGCCGCTCTTCCAGGGTACGTTGATCTTCGCCAAGCGCCAGAGCTTCGAGGATTTGATGGACGTGTTCCTGCGCAAGCTGAAAACCTATGCGGGCGCAGAATGGCCAAGCGACGTCTCGACCGTCATCGCCGGTCGCCCCGTGCGTTTCGCCGGCAGCAATCCGGATGAGACGCTGGCGCTCTCCCGCTACAACGAAGCGCTGACGCGTGCCGGTTTTCCGGAAATCCACTATGTCTACGAGCCGGTGGCGGCCGCCTATTATTTCGCCCAGAGCCTGAAGAAGGACGCCAATGTGCTGGTGGCGGATTTCGGCGGCGGCACCACCGACTATTCGCTGATCCGCTTCGAGAGCCATGCCGGCAAGCTCTCCGCCACCCCCATCGGCCATTCCGGCGTCGGTGTCGCCGGTGACCATTTCGACTTCCGCATGATCGACAATCTGGTCTCGCCGGAAATCGGCAAGGGCAGCAAGTTCAAGAGCTTCGACAAGGTGCTGGACGTGCCTTCCGGCTACTACGTGAATTTCGGTCGCTGGAACCAGCTGTCTATCTTCAAGACCTCGAAGGAATTCACCGATCTGAAATCGCTGGTGCGCTCGGCGCTGGAGCCGGACAAGCTCGAACTCTTCATCGATCTCGTGGAGCATGACGAGGGTTATCCGCTTTATCAGTCGATTTCCGCCACCAAGATGGCGCTTTCCTCGGCCGAAGAAGCGGAATTCAACTTCGCGCCGCTCGGCAAGGCCGGCCGCAAGATGGTCAAGCGCAGCGACTTCAACAACTGGATCGCCGACGACCTCGCCAAGATCGAGGGCGCGCTGGACGAGGTTCTGGAGAAGACGCAAGTCGCGCCTGAGGCAATCGACAAGGTGTTCCTCACCGGCGGCACCTCCTTCGTGCCGGCGGTGCGCGAGCTTTTCACCCGTCGTTTCGACGCGGACCGGATCGAAACCGGCGGCGAGTTGCTCTCGATTGCCCATGGTTTGGCCATGATCGGCGAAAGCGGTGACATTCAGCGCTGGACAGCGTGATTTACGGGTTCCCCGGGCGGGGAACATGGGATAATTTCACCCCATGATCGCCGCTCACGACCTCTCCCCGGCCGAACTCGCCGCGCTTCTGCATTTCCATGCGGATGCGGGCGTGGACTGGTTGCTGGAAGACGGACCTGTTGACCGTTTCGCCGAATTTGCCGCCTCCCGCCCTGCCCGACCGGCAGCGCGTCAGGAAAGCTCTGCGCCCGCACACCAGATGGACAGCGGCACGGAGCGTCGTGCCGATGCTCCGCAGCGGCAGACGGCAGGTCGCAGCGCGCCGACGAGAGGCGCGCCGCCTGCTCCGGCACTTCAGCAGAATGTTGCCATGCCGGACGAACAGGCCGTGGCGGCTGCCCGTTTTGCGGCTGAAAGCGCAAGGTCGCTTTCCGAACTGAAAATCGCGCTTGAGGGTTTCAGCGGCTGCAACCTCAAGAACAGCGCCCGCAACACGGTATTCACCGAAGGCGACCCTGCTTGCGCCGTCATGGTGATCGGCCCGATGCCGGATGCGGATGACGACCGCGAGGGCCAGCTTTTTGCCGGCAAGACCGGGCTGCTGCTCGACCGTATGCTGGCCGCTATCGGCCTTGACCGCGCACGCATCATGCTCGGCAATGTCGTGCCCTGGCGTCCACCGGGCAACCGCCCGCCGACTCAGGCCGAAATGGATATTTGCCGCCCCTTCATCGAGCGCCAGATCGCACTTGCGGAGCCGAAACACCTGTTGCTTCTTGGCAACTTGACCGCACGTTTCTTTTTCGGCGGCACCGGAACGATCCATACGCTGCGCGGACAGTGGCGTGATGTCGCAGCCGGGCACCTGGTTTTACCGGCGCTGGCGAGCCTGCATCCGCAGGAACTTCTAAACGCACCTGCCAGTAAGTCATTGGCATGGCAGGATTTATTGGCGTTTCAGGCAAAAATCTCCGAAGGCTGATTGCCTGATTCTTACTCAGAGTAAATGAAGTATGAAAAAAGCCATGCGTATTACGCATAACAGCGGCGCGCTGACCCTGCTTGCCGAATCCATGCTGCACTGCGATAAGCCAGCCTGTGTCTTGGGAGGAATTCGGTTTAAGGAACCAAGGCAATGACCACTCGCTTCCGTCCGGTACATTCCGGCTTTGAAACGCTCCGACTGGCGGGCCTCGGCCCTCGCTCCAGTCAGGGTTACCATCGTTTCGGCGCTGCCGCTAACGAACAGATGACCGCACGTGCTGCCATGCAGCAGGTTCGCGTCACACGTCCTGCAGCTGTCTTTGCGGATTTCCGCGAGCGCTGAGAGCACTCAGGCCGGTGTAAAACCGGTCCATATCTTTGATTGCGCGCTGGCGTCTTTCTTCGGGAAGGCGCCTTTTGCATTTGCGGGACTAGGCGCCGAAACGACAACGGCTCTGGCGCCGACGATGCCGCATGTTTGCGACCTCCGCCAAATTTCGTGCGTCACCCCTGCGGCGTGGAGGCCTTGCGTGCCGCGCGTCTCGCCAGGCCCAGCTGGTGCTCGCGGAAAATGATGAAGATGCCGGCGAAAATCACGATTGCCGTGCCGATCAGCATGGTGAGCGTGGGAATGTCTCCGAACAGGATATAGGAGACCGCTATCCCGAAAACGATGGAGCTGTATTCGAAGGGCGCGATAGTGGAGACCTCCGCGTGGCGATAGCTCTCCGTCAGGAAGATCTGTGCAACGCCGCCACAAATGCCGCTGGTGATCAACAGCACGGCCTGCTTGGTATCCAGAGCGCTCCAGCCGAAGGGTACGCTGACGAGCGACAGCAAGGTGGCCGTGAGCGAGAAATAGAGAACGATGGTCGGCGTCTTTTCCGTTTCCACCAGTTGCCGCACCTGGATCATTGCGAGACCGCCAAGTGCTGCCCCGCAGAGCACGGCAATCGCGCCCAGCCCCTCGCCCGCAGCAAAACCGCCTTCGCGCAACAGGGTCATCTTCGGCCACAGGATAACCAGCACGCCCATCATGCCAACGAAAACCGCGCTCCAGCGGTAGATGCGCACCTTCTCGCGCAGGATGAAGGCGGCGAACACGACGGCCAGCAGCGGTGAGGCATAACCGATGGCGATGAATTCCGGCAACGGCAGCAGCGTCAGCCCGTAAAACCCGCAGGCCATGGAGAGAATGCCGAGAAACCCGCGCTTGAAATGGCCGATGAGATTGTTGGTGTGCAGCGCGCTCGTCAGCGCATGCAGCCAGGCAAGATAAACGACGATGGGGATGATGGCGAAAGCGGAGCGGAAGAAAGTGATCTGACCGGCCGGCACATCGGGACCGGAGGCCTTGATACAAGTCTGCATCACCAGAAAAAAGCCAACCGAAATCAGCTTCAGGCTTATCCCCCGAAAGGGATTTGTCGGTTCGGCGTTCATCGGCAGTTACTCATATCGGCTGCGCAAACACGCCATCGGGAGATTGTTCATGCGGGGGAGGACGACGCGGGGGAATTGGATTTGCACAAGGCTAGAGCATTCCCGAAGCGCTTTACAACAAAAAATGTTATTTACCCATGAATTCCGTTGATCTGGTGAGGCGCAGGATTGCTTTCCCAGGCTTGGGGCCTCCTCACCCCCATTGTTCAGGCCTTCAGCCCTGATGGCGACGTGAGAATCAGACCAAAAGCGACACGCGCTAAAATTTGAAGAAAATAAAATACAATTTCAGCAATCGTTCAACATTTGCTGGCATGGTCCGCAGGTCCGGCAGCGGCAGGATCGTCTGCAGGGCCGGCAAAGCCTTCCATGGCAGGACAGAACGTCCTCCCGATGCGCACATGATTGTGACGAATACTCTACCTATTTTACATCCGGGCCTTATGACGACATGATGCCCGGAGGACAACGACAAAGTTATTCAGGAACAGTCATGCGAACAGACACGGGCCAGATCGTTCACCTGGCAGATTACCGCCCCACCGATTTCGTTCTGGAGCGGGTGGATCTCACCTTCGAACTCGACCCCAAGAATACCAAGGTCGAAGCCCGTCTGATCTTTCATCGCCGAGAGGGCGTCGATGTGTCAGCGCCGCTCGTTCTCGATGGCGACGAGTTGACGCTTTCGGGCCTGCTGCTCGATCAGGTGGACATTCCCGCAAGCCAATATGACGCAACGCCCGATAGCCTGACGATCCGCGATCTGCCTGCGGAGACGCCCTTCGAGATCTGTGTCACCAATTACATCAATCCGCAGGTCAATACGCAGCTGATGGGGCTTTACCGCACCAACGGCGTTTATTGCACCCAGTGCGAGGCGGAAGGTTTCCGCCGCATCACCTATTTCCCGGACCGGCCCGATGTTCTGGCACCCTATACGGTGACGATCATCGCCGCGAAGGAGGGCAATCCGCTGCTGTTGTCGAACGGCAACTTCCTCGGCGGCGGCAATTACGATGAAGGCCGCCACTTTGCAGCCTGGTTCGATCCGCACCCGAAACCCAGCTATCTCTTTGCGCTTGTCGCCGGCGATCTCGGCGTGGTGGAAGACACGTTCACCACCCTTTCCGGCCGCGAAGTGGCGCTGAAGATCTATGTCGAGCATGGCAAGGAGCCGCGCGCGGCCTATGCCATGGATGCGCTGAAGCGCTCGATGAAGTGGGATGAGGAACGCTTCGGCCGTGAATACGACCTCGATATCTTCATGATCGTCGCCGTGTCCGATTTCAACATGGGCGCGATGGAGAACAAGGGTCTCAACGTCTTCAACGACAAATTCGTGCTGGCCGACCCGGAAACTGCCTCCGATGCGGACTACGCCAATATCGAGCGCATCATCGCGCATGAATATTTCCACAACTGGACCGGCAACCGCATCACCTGCCGCGACTGGTTTCAGCTGTGCCTGAAAGAAGGCCTGACGGTCTATCGCGACCAGGAATTTTCCGCCGACATGCGCTCGCGCCCGGTCAAGCGCATCGCCGATGTGCGTCACCTGAAATCGGAGCAGTTTCCAGAGGATTCCGGTCCGCTGGCCCATCCACCACGCCCCGATACCTATCGCGAAATCAACAACTTCTACACGACGACCGTTTATGAAAAGGGCGCCGAAGTCACCCGGATGATCGCCACGATCCTTGGGGAAGACGACTTCAAGAAAGGCATGGACCTTTATTTCGAACGTCATGACGGCGAAGCGGCGACTGTTGAGGATTTCGTCAAGAGTTTTGCCGATGCCAGCGGCCGCGACCTGTCGCAGTTTTCGCTGTGGTACACCGAGGCCGGCACGCCGCTCGTCTCCGTTTCCTCCGCCTACGATGCCGCCAAGGCGACCTTCAGGCTGACGCTGGAACAGACCGTCGCACCAACGCCCGGCCAACCGGTGAAGCAATCGCGTCATATTCCGCTGTCGCTGGCGCTGATTCTCGACAATGGCCAGATCGCCGAGCCGCAGGCTGTTACGGGCGGAGAATACCGCGACGGCGTGCTGCATCTGACCGAACGCAACCAGACATTCTCCTTCTCCGGCATTTCATCGCGCCCAGTGCTGTCGCTCAATCGCAGCTTCTCGGCGCCGATCAACCTGCATTTCGAACAGAGTGCTGCCGATCTGGTGCAGGTTGCCCGGCACGAGACGGATATGTTTGCCCGGTTCCAGGCGCTTACCGATCTCGCTTTGCCGGCGCTGATTGCCGCTACCAGGGCCGTGCAGAACGGCCAAGAAGTACGCTCGGACGCCGACCTCATCGCAACGCTGATCGAAATCGTCGGCGATGCGTCGCTTGAACCCGCTTTCCGCGCACAGGCGCTGGCGCTGCCGAGCGAAACGGACATCGCTCGCGAACTGGGCGGCAATACCGACCCGGACGCCATCCACAAGGCCCGCAACGCGACGATCAAGGCCATTGCCACTGCCGGTATCGAGACGCTCCGCGGGCTCGCCGACAGCGACGGCAATGGTGAAGCCTACAGCCCCGATGCCGACAGCGCCGGACGGCGTTCGCTTCGCAACGGCGCGTTGAGCTTCCTTGCTTTTGCCGAGGGAACGCCTGACAGGGCGGCAAAGGCCTATGCCAGCGCCACCAACATGACCGATCTTGCGCATGCGCTTGGTGTGCTGACCCAACGTTTCCCCGACAGCGCGGAGACAAAGGAGGCGCTTGCCGCCTTCGAAGCCCGCTTTGCCGACAATGCGCTGGTTCTCGACAAATGGTTCTCGCTGCAGGCCGCCATTCCCGGCGACGGCGCGCTGGAACGTATCAAGGCGCTGATGACGTCGAAACACTTCATCGCCTCCAATCCCAACCGGGTACGGTCGCTGGTGGGCACGCTCGCCTTCTCCAACCCGACCGGTTTCCACCGCGCCGATGGTGCCGCCTACCGGTTCCTCGCCGAGCAGATCATAGCCATCGACAAGCGTAACCCGCAGCTTGCCGCGCGCATTCTCACCTCCATGCGCTCCTGGCGGTCGATGGAAGCAAGCCGCGCCGAACACGCCAAGGCAGCACTTTCGACGATTGCTGAAGCAAAAGGTCTTTCGACGGATGTCAGCGATATCGTCGGGCGTATTCTGAAAGGATAATACCCGGCGAACATTCGCCAACTCCCCTATTCCGGACAATGCCTGTGCGCCGTCTTGATTTCCGTCAAGGCGGCGCAACGCATTGCGCGACACAATCGTCAGCGACAGGCCGGAACGCGGCCGCAAGCGGAAAGGGACTTCAAATGACGGATATTTCCAACACCAGCAATTCGTTCCAGCGTTTCATCACCGAAGCCCCGGCCCATCAGGCTGTCTGGCTTCAGGCCGTGCAGGGGCTGGGTGCGGCGTCCACGCTGGATGCCAAGACGCAATGCCTGGTCTATATCGGCATTCTCGCCGCACTGCGGCTTGAAGGGGGTGTGGCATTTCATGTGCTGGAAGCCAAAGCGCATGGCGCAAGTCGTGACGATATCATCAGCGCGGTGCTGACCGGGCTTCCTGCCGCCGGAAACGGCGTTCTCGGCGCACTTGGACCTGCTCTCGAAGCTTTCGACAAGGCTTGAGAACCACCGGCCGTAACACACCGGAACGTCCCAGACCGACTATCGGGGTGTCGGTTTTTCCAATGCCTGGCGCCGCTGTGCAGACCGTAACGCGCTGTCCCGAAAAAATACGGAGTCGGTTCAAGGGGTTAAAATTCTTTTAACTTTTGCCTCTGGACACGGCGAATCGCATTTGATTCACTATGCCTATTCGAGCGGCGGCGCTTCGAATCAGTGGGGATATCTTGAAGGCGGGACAATGACGAACGTGCGGCGGGCGACTGCGGGCGATGAGCGGCCGTATGCCAAATTTTCTGATCTTGCGGCCTGGGGCGAAAGGCTTTCCAGCGACCTGATGGGTTTGATGAACGGCTCCGACCGCCCGATGCCGCAGGTCGAGACCCTGCTGAAGCGCCTCATTCCCATTCTCATTCTTGCATTTCTCGTCGTCATCGCGGCGTCACGCATGCTGGGCATTGTTGCCGAATATAGCCGCATGGAAGAGGCAGCCCGCCACTCTACCGCACTGACAGCGCTGACGGCCAAAGCAGCCCTTATCAACAACGGTATTGTCTTTGCCTCGCAAGAGCGCACCCGCGCAGAGGCGAGCCTTGCCGCAGCGCTGCCTTCGGGCAGCCTTGCTGATGGCACCATGGTGCTTCTGTCGGGCAGTAACGGCCGGATTTTCGCCGGCGCCGGCAAGGGCGCCACGCTTTATATCGGCACCTCCCTGCCGGCTTTGCTTCCCGAAATCGCCATTGTTCAGCGTTTTCCCGGCGCGCCCGGCACCATCGAAACGAATATCGACAACCAGCCGCATTATGCGACGATGATCCCCTTCGGCGACGATGGCGGCATGGTCATCGCGGCGCGCTCGCTTGAGCCGATCCGTTCTTTCTGGCGCAGCGAAATCGCCATGAACGTGACGCTGTTTGCCGGAATCTCCTCGATCCTTCTCGTCGTACTCTACGCCTATTACATGCAGGTCAAACGCGCCCGCGATGCCGACGACATCTTCGCCGAATCGAACCTGCGGGTGGAGACGGCGCTGTCACGTGGCCGCTGCGGCCTGTGGGACTTCGATCTTTCCACGCGGCGCATGTTCTGGTCGGGCTCGCTCTACGAAATCCTCGGCAGACCGCCGAAGGCCGCACCGCTGTCCTTTTCGGATGCGGCGCGCATGATGCATTCCGAAGATGGAAACCTCTACGAGCTTGCTCGTGCTGTCGGCTGCGGTGATCTGCGCCAGATCGACCAGATCTTCCGCATGCGCCACGCGAAAGGCCACTATGTCTGGCTGCGTGCCCGTGCCCAGGTCATCCGCACCAATAACGGCCCGCGCGTCATCGGCATCGCCATGGACGTGACCGAGCAGCACCGCCTTGCGCAACGTTATGCCGAGGCAGACCAGCGCCTTGCAGACGCCATCGAATCCACCTCGGAAGCCTTCGTGCTGTGGGACAAGAATGACCGTCTCGTCATGTGCAACACCCATTACCAGAAGGCTTACGGCCTGCCGGACAGCGTTCTGGTAGCGGGCACCGAAAAGAGCGCCGTGCAGGCGGCTGCGGCGCGCCCGGTCGTGGAGCGGCGCGTTGCGGACCCCGATCAGTCCGGCCTTTCGCGCATGACGGAAGTGCAGCTTGCCGATGATCGCTGGCTACAGATCAATGAACGCCGCACCCGTGACGGCGGCCTCGTCTCCGTCGGCACCGACATTACGCTTCTGAAACGCCATCAGGAGCGCCTGCGTGACTCCGAACGCCGGCTGATGGCCACCATCGGCGATCTTTCCGCCTCGCAGCATAAGCTGGAGCGGCAGAAGACGGAGCTTTCAGACGCCAACGCCAATTATCTCGCCGAAAAAGAGCGCGCCCAGGCGGCAAACCTCGCAAAGTCCGAATTCCTCGCCAATATGAGCCATGAGCTACGCACGCCGCTCAACGCCATTCTCGGCTTTTCCGACATCCTGCAAAACGAGATGTTCGGGCCGGTTGGCTCGCCGAAATATTCCGAATATGCCCGGGATATCCACGACAGCGGCAAGCACCTCCTAAATGTCATCAACGACATTCTGGATATGTCCAAGATCGAAGCGGGCCATATGCGGATCAACCGCGAGACAATCGATCTCGCGCCGCTGATCGAGGAAACCCTGCGGCTGACCGCCATCCAGGCGGAACAGAAGAACATCACCGTGCAGCAGAAGGTCTGCGCCGGGCTGACGATGCAGGGCGACCGCCGCGCCATGAAGCAGATCATGCTCAACCTTCTGTCCAATGCCGTGAAGTTCACCGGTAATGGCGGCCGCGTAGCGCTGCGCACCCATGTGCATCAGGCCGCCATGATCCTCACCATCGCCGATACCGGCATCGGCATTCCCGCCGAGGCGCTCGACAAGATTGGCCAGCCCTTCGAGCAGGTGCAGAGCCAATACGCCAAAAGCCAGGGCGGCTCAGGCCTCGGGCTCGCCATCTCGCGCTCGCTCGTCAGGCTGCATGGCGGCACGATGAAAATCCGCTCCTGCGAAGGCAGAGGCACGGTGGTGACGATTATCATCCCGCATGCGGCAGGGTGCTGTGGCACGGTGCATTGAGGAATATCGGGCTGTGCCCGCTGCGTTGCAGTAAGTGACGGCAGAACGCGCGATACCCACCATCACCCGCCATTCTTCACCGTCGCCACAAAGGCCTTGCGAACGACCTTCGCCAGCCGCTTCACCTCGCCCTCCAGCGTGGAAATATCCGGGCAATCCCCGGCCCGGCAAACCAGATCGATAAGACCGGCAGGCGCTTCCTTCGGATTGAAAGCACCGTCGATGCACAGCCGCACGATCTGCGATATCTCGGTGTAAAGCGCCGTCGCCGCCATGCAGTCGTCGAAGGATTGCTGCTCCATCACCGGGGCGGCCAGCACCTGCAATGCCTCTGCCGTGTTGCGACCCGGTTCGTGCGGCTGGAGACCCTTGGCGGGACCGACCAAAGCCAGATATTGGGCGATGAATTCGAGGTCGATCAGCCCACCATTGATGAGCTTGAAGTCCCAGATGTTTTCCGGCGGCTTTTCCTGTTCGATGAGACTTCGCATTTCCAGCACATCGGCTGAGACTTTCGCCACATCGCGCTTCTGGGACAATACCGAGGCGATGATGCCGCGCGCATCTTCCATCAGCGAGGCTTCGCCACAGATCAGGCGAGCGCGGGAAAGCGCCATATGTTCCCAGGTCCAGGCTTCCTCGCGCTGGTATTTCTCAAAGGCGGAAATGCGCGTCGCCACCGGCCCCTTGTTGCCGGAGGGGCGAAGCCGCATGTCCACCTCGTAAAGCACGCCCTCGGCTGTGGGTGCCGATAGTGCGGCAATCAGCCTTTGGGTGACGCGAGTGAAGTAACGCACCACATCGAGCGGTTTTGCGCCGGTCGATTCATGGGCGGCATCGTCGTAATCGTAGAGGAGAATGAGGTCGACATCCGAACCCGCGGTCAGCTCGAAGGAGCCGAGCTTGCCCATGCCCATCACGGCCACGCGCCCGCCCGGATATGGCCCATGTGCCGTCTCCATCTCCGAGAGAACGGCATTCAGGGCCGCTTCAATTACCAGATCGGCAAGATGGGTGAAGGCGCGGGCGGCGATCTCGCCACGAATCGCGCCTGTCAAAAGCCGCACGCCGATGAGAAAGCGCTGCTCGGCGGCGAAAATACGGAGCCGGTCGAGAATATCCTCGTAGTGGCGGGCATTGGAGAGGAAATTGCCCATGCGCTGGGCAAGATATTCGCGCGTCGGCACGTCGCTCATCAGCGCCGGGTCCAGCATGCCGTCAAAAACATGCGGGCGGGCGGCGATGATTTCGGCAAGGCGCGGGGCCGACGACATGATCGTCACCAGCAGCGACAACAGCGCCTGATTGTTGCCGAGCAGCGAGAAGAGCTGGATGCCCGCCGGTAGCCCGGAGAGGAAATTATCAAAGCGCAGCAGCGCCTCATCCGCCCGCTTGCTTTCGCCAAAGGCGCGCAGCAGATCCGGCGTCAGCTCCGTCAGCCGCTCGCGCGCCTCGACCGATTGCGTTGCCCGGTACCGGCCATTGTGCCAGGTGCGGATGACGCGGGAAATATCCTCCGGCCGCTGAAAACCAAGTGCTGAGAGGGTTTTCAGCGTATCTGGATCGTCCTTCTGGCCCGTGAAGACCAGATTGCCTGCCTCACCGGAGAGTTTCGTCTCCTGTTCGAACAGCGCCGAATAACGGCGCTCCACCAGCCGCAGCACCTTTTCCAGCTTCTCGGAAAACGCCTTGGGATCTTCAAAACCAAGCATGAAGGCAATGCGCTTCAGTTCGGTTTCGGTGTCGGGCAGCACGTGGGTCTGCTCATCGCGCACCATCTGAATGCGGTGTTCCACTTCGCGCAGGAACCAGTAGGCTTCAGTCAGGCTATCGCGCGTTTCGGCATCGATCCATTTCGCTTCGGTGAGCGCCGCCAGCGCCTCCTGCGTCGCGCGGACCCTGAGCGCCGGCATACGTCCGCCGGCAATCAGCTGCTGCGTCTGCGCGAAGAACTCGATCTCGCGGATGCCGCCGCGCCCGAGCTTGACGTTATGGCCCTTAACCGCAATCGCGCCATGGCCCTTATGCGCATGGATCTGCCGCTTGATGGAGTGAATATCGGCAATCGCCGCGTAATCGAGATATTTGCGGAAGATGAAAGGCGTCAGTTCGCGCAGGAAATTGTCGCCGGCCTTCAGATCGCCGGCCACCGGCCGCGCCTTGATATAGGCGGCGCGTTCCCAGTTTTGGCCCCTGCCCTCGTAATAAAGCAGCGCCGCTTCCACGGGAATGGCGAGCGGCGTCGAGCCGGGGTCTGGCCGGAGCCTCAAATCGGTGCGGAAGACGTAACCGTCTGCCGTGCGTTCCTGCATGATACGCACGAGGCGGCGCATCATGCGGCCGAAATTCTCCGTCGCAGCATAGGGATCGTCGATAATGCCAGCCGAGGGTTCGAAGAACACCACTGCGTCGATGTCCGAGGAATAGTTGAGTTCACGCGCACCGAGCTTGCCCATGCCAAGCACGATCAGGCCGGAACCTTCGCTTGGCGCGGCTACGTTCTTCAGTTTGAGCTTGCCGGTCTCATGGCCGACAAGCAGCAGGTGGTCGATGGCGGCCGACAGCGAAGCATCCGCCATGTCGCTCAGCCAGCGCGTGGTATCGCGGGCGGTGAAGATGCGCGCAAGATCGGCAAGCGCTGCGACAAAGGAAAGCCGACGCTTGGCGATCCTCAAGCGCGACATCACCTCGTTTTCGACGGGCACGCCGCCCTCTTGCCCCGGCTTCCAGCAATCGCGCGCTTCACGGACGAGAGCGGCCAGCAGTGGCTCCAGTGGCTTTGAAATCGCGAGCGTCAGCAGCCCCTCATCCGCCGCGGCCATGTCGCGCAGATAGGGCGACAGCGTGAAAGCCGCAGCGATGAAGTCCTTCAGCGGGCTTTCGGCGGCAAGAAGCGCGGCCACAGCTGGCTCGCCCTTGGCGATATCCTTCAGCGTGGAGAGAACGGATTTCAGTTCCGTCTGCGTATAGGGGCGGATAACTCCCGGCAGAACCTCGCTCAGCCGCCTTTCAGCGGTTTCCCGTTTCGTCACTGTCTCTCTCCCTCTCCCGAGCGACCCATCCTTGCGCTTCGACCGTGCCTGATTCTCAGGAAGGATCGCTCCCCGCAAAATCGTCCTGCCGCCACGCATTGTCGAAGCTTCCGGGCGCATACACTCCGCGTTGTAACAAATGCGTGGCGCTTTGCGATCAGGAAAACCGCTTTTGCCGATCTTTTCCGAGGTCTGGCCTGAGGAAGCGCCATTTCAGTCGTGGCCGGCAATCTCGCGTAATGTCTCCGCAATTATGCCCACGTAGCGTCCTGCTCAACGAAACCCGACTCCCAGGTTTTGCAACGCTTGATGCTGCAACGGATATGATCATGAAACAGATTTTTACAGTGAAATGGCAAAAGAACCTGCGTGCAATGGCGTTGTGCCTGACCGCGCTGCCCTTGGCGCAGGCCGTCTGCACGCCCGTCCTCGCTGCCGATCTCGGCAAATCGGACAGGTTCGCCGAACCGCAGGGCAATTTCGACAATGCCCGCTACAGCAGTTCCAGTGAGTGGAAAATCACACTTGGCGTGGGTGCTGCCTACGCTCCCAAATATGAGGGCTCGGACAAGCTGGAAGCAGGCGCGGTTCCCCTGGTTTCCGTTGAGTATGGAGATACGCTGAGCATCGATTTCAGTGGCGTCACCGTCAACCTGCTGAACAGCAACGGCTTCAGACTGGGCGTGAAGGGCGGCTGGGAAGCAGGGCGCAAGGAAAAGGACGACAAGAAAAATCTTCGCGGAATGGGTGACATCAAGGCGGGCGGCGTGGTCGGCGGTGTTATCGCTTATGGCATCGATCCCTTCGAGGTCTATGCGAAGGTGGACAAGACCATCAGCGGCAGCGAAGGGTTGACCGCAACCGTCGGCGCCAGCGTTTCGCACAAAGTCGACCAGTTCATCCTTGGCGCGGACCTCTCCGCCACCTGGGCGGACGACAAGCACATGAAATCCTATTTCGGCGTCACCTCAGCCCAATCCGCCCGTTCCGGCCTGCGCCGCTATGACGCCAAGGCAGGCTTCAAGCGCATCGACGCCAGCGCCTCCCTCACTTATCTTATGACCGAGAATTGGTCGATCACCGGCGCCGGCGGTGTTGGCTTCCTGCTGGGCGATGCCAAGGACAGCCCGCTCTCCAAGAAGGACATCCAGCCCTTCGCGATGATTGGCGTGGCTTATACGTTCTGAGCCGATGGCGACGTGGCGTTGCGGGGATGCGTAAGCATCTCCGCAACGCCGTCACGTGTCTGTCCCGCCGCCTGAAATTGTCGCCTGCCCTGGGCGGAGGATCGTCGCTAAGTTCAGAGAATCCTGTCCCTGTATTCCGGCGGCGCCACCCAGCATTGCGCGCGTTTTCCGAACCAACGGTAGCGATTGCGGGCGACAGAACGATAGACGGGATCGCGCAGAAATGCAGGAATTATGCGCAACATGCCAAGCAGCCGCCAGGGCATGCCAAGCGCCTCATAGATAGCAAGAACGCCGTCGCTGTCCTGTCGCACCCTCTCGCCATCGACGACGAGCAGGCTGACCGGATTTTTGGGGTCCATTCCGTGCCGACGGTAGATTTCCGTGCCGACGGCTCCCTGCATGGAGGCCAGCCGGAAATATCCGGCCTTGTCATGCCGCAGTACGAATTGCGCATTCACCGAACACAGCACACATTCGGCATCGAACAGGATAATCGGTCCATGTTGGTCGCCGACCAAGGGGGCCATGTTTGCCATCGGTCATAAGTCCTTTTGCCGATCGCGATGCGATCCCCTCATAAAGTGCAGCTGTAGAACCTTATAGGATATTCTTCCGATCATCTTTCAATTCAATCTCGGGAGACGATTATTTCTCGGAGGTGAACGAATTTCCGCACAAATAGCGGTGACCAGCCGGTGCTGGTGTCGGCGGCGTTGGACAGCGCGGCTTACTGGGTCGAAACGGGAAAGATCATCGAGACGGTCAGGCCCGGGCAGACGGAATTCGTAGTGTCGGTGTCCGACAGCGCGAGCGATCCGCCGTGCAATTCCATCACGGCCTCCACCAGCGACAGGCCGAGCCCCGTGCCGGGTTTGGAGCGGCTTTCGTCCAGCCGCACGAAACGTTTCAGCACCTCGCCGCGCTTGTCGGCGGGGATGCCGGGGCCGTTATCGGAGACGGACAGCACGATGGCGTCCGGTTTGCTCACCAGACGCACGATGAGTTTTTTGTCGCCCTCGCATTCGCAGGCATATTTCATGGCGTTGTCGATGAGGTTTGAAAGCGCCTGGCCGATCAGCTCACGGTTGCCCTGCACCGAAAGACCGGGTTCGATCTCGGCCTCAAGCGTAAGTCCCGCGTCCTCGGCCACCGGTTCGTAAAGTTCGGCGCTGTCGGCGGCGATTGCCGACATGTCCACATCGGTCATTTCGGCGGCGATGGAGCCGGCCTCGACGCGGGAAATCATCAACAATGCATTGAAGGTGCGGATCAACTGGTCGGATTCGGCGATGATGCCTTCGAGTGCCGCGCGCCGTTTCGTTTCGTCGTTGTCATCCAAGGCGGCGGCTGCCTTGTTGCGCAGCCGCGTCAGTGGTGTCTTGAGGTCGTGGGCGATATTGTCGGACACCTGCCGCAAGCCCTCGTTCAGCTTTTCGATACGGCCGAGCATGGCGTTGAGCGATCCGGACAGCCGATCGAACTCGTCGCCGGAGCGGCCCTGCGGCAGGCGCTGCGAAAGATCGCCGGCCATGATCTTCTTGGTCGCTGCCGACATGCGGTCGATGCGTTTCAAGGCATTGCGGCCGATGCCGAACCAGATGAGCAGCGCACCGGCGCTCATGATGGCAAGCGCCACCATCAGTGCATTGCGCACCAGCGCCCGGAATTTGGTGGGTTCGCCGAGATCGCGGCCGATCAGGATGCGCAGGCCGTTGTCCAGCATGAAGACATTGGCGGTCGCCATATGCTGCACGCTGTCGCCGCTTTCGGAATAACGTTCGTAACGGAAGGGGAAACCCGTCCAGCCCTCCTTGTCAAACACGCCGGGCTGCACGGAAGCGACGTTGCCTGCAAGGATTTCGCCATTGGGGCCGGCGATGATGTAAAGGCTCGCCCCCGGCTGGCGGGCACGGCGCTCCATCATCCGCAACAGCGGGTTGATGCCGCCGCGATTGTAGATGCGCTGCACATCCGACACTTCCTGCAGCACCGCGTCACGCGTCTGCTGGTTCAGCAGCCGTTCGGAAAGGGCGGTGACATAAAAGACCAGAAAGGCGGCGCAGAGCGCAAACAGCAGGATATAGAGCGCAGAAAGGCGCACCGCTGTTGACCGGAACAATATTCTGAGGCGGACCATTTTCGCCAATCAGCCCTCATCCTTCATCATGTAACCCGCGCCGCGAATGGTCTTCAGCAGCGGCTTTTCGAAGTCCTTTTCGATCTTCGAACGAAGGCGGGACACATGCACGTCGATGACATTGGTCTGCGGGTCGAAATGATAATCCCAGACGTTTTCCAGAAGCATGGTGCGGGTCACCACCTGGCCGGCATTCTTCATGAGATATTCCAGCAGGCGGAACTCACGCGGCTGCAACAGAATTTCCTTGCCACCGCGACGGACATCGTGGGACAGCCGGTCAAGTTCGAGATCGCCGACACGGTAGACCATGTCCTGTTCGGGTTTGCCCTTGCGGCGGCCCAGCACTTCGATGCGGGCGAGAAGTTCGGAAAAGGCATAGGGTTTGGGCAGATAATCATCGCCGCCGGCACGCAGGCCGGTCACGCGGTCGTCCACCTGCCCAAGCGCCGAAAGAATGAGAACCGGCGTTTCGATGCCGCGCCGGCGCAGCTCGCTGATGACGGAAAGTCCGTCGCGGCGCGGCAGCATGCGGTCGATCACCATCACGTCATAGGAATTCTCGCAGCCCATGAACAGGCCGCTTTCACCATCGCTCGCGTGGTCGGCAACGATACCGACTTCCCGGAACGCCTTGGTCATATAGGCCGCAGCCTCGAGATCGTCTTCAATAACAAGAATCTTCATGTGCGGGACAATAGCGCCCTCGCCCTTTTCCGCACAACCGGAAACAGATGCGACAGACATTTCCTGAACCTTGTTTTCCATGAGATTTCCTCCTCGGTGCTGACTGGACCGGCTTTGTGGGTCCTTGTCTTCTCCCCCGCCGGGGGGAAGGTGGCCCGAAGGGTCGGATAAGGGGGCAAGGGCGCGGTCTATCGCTGGCCTTGCCCTTGATCCCGCTGCCGCGACCTTCTCCTCCCTAGCGGAGAAGAAACAAGCGGCACGCGCGTTCCACATACTCTGTCCCGCCCTCAAGGTGAGAGACAGTCCCGAGCGACGCCGGCTCGAAGAAGAACCGGCGTCGCATCTCAGATTATCAACCCTGGTCGATATCCAGTGCGATGAAGCGGCTGCCGCTGTCCGTCTGGATCTGGAACAGCGCCTTGGAGCGTCCGTCCTTCTTCGCCTGCTCGAGAACCTTCTCGATATCGGCGGCAGAAGCCACCTGCTGGTTGTTGACGGAGGTGATCTTCTCACCCGTCTTCAGGCCACGGGCAGCGGCGTCGCTGTCCGGATCGACATCAGTGATGGCAAGGCCGTTGCCGTCGTCAGCGGGCGCAACCGTCAGGCCGAGGCTCGACAGCACCTTTGCGCTGGAAGGCTTGCTGCCACTGTCGTTTTCCTGGCCCGGCGTTGCCTTGGAGGCATCGTCGCTTGCGAGATCGCCAAGCGTCACGGTGACCGACTGCGACTTGCCGCCGCGCCAGAGCGAGATTTCAACCTTGCTGTTTGGCGTCATGCTGCCGATGCGGCGCGACAGATCGCGGGCATCCTTGACCGGATCGCCATTGACGGCAGTGATGATGTCACCCTGCTTGATGCCAGCCTTGTCGCCCGGCGAACCGGACTGCGGCGAGACGACGAGCGCGCCCTTCGCTTCGGCAAGACCAAGCGACTCGGCAATGTCCTTGCTGACCGGCTGGATCTGCACGCCGAGCCAGCCGCGTTCGACCTTGCCGTCCTTTTGCAGGTCGGCGATCACGTCCTTGGCAACGGACGACGGAATGGCGAAAGCAATTCCGACATTGCCGCCGGAGGGCGAGAAGATCGCGGTGTTGATGCCAACGACTTCACCGTTGAGATTGAAGGCGGGACCACCGGAGTTGCCGCGGTTCACGGCGGCGTCGATCTGCAGGTAATCGTCATAGGGGCCGGAGCCGATATCGCGGCCACGGGCAGAAACGATGCCCGAGGTTACGGTGCCGCCGAGGCCGAAGGGGTTACCGACGGCTACGACCCAGTCACCGACGCGAATCTTGCTATCGTCGGCAAACTGCACATAGGTGAACTTGCGGTTTACATCGACCTTCAGCAGCGCCAGATCGGTACGCGGATCACGGCCAACGAGCTTGGCTTCGAGTTCGGTACCGTCATTCATCACCACCGTGTAGGCGGAGCCGTCATCGACAACGTGGTTGTTGGTGACGACATAACCGTCTTCGGAGATGAAGAAGCCGGATCCTTGAGCGACCGGGCGCAGCGGACCCTTGCCGTCACGGTGACGGTTCGGACCACGGTCGGGACGGTCCTGGTTGGGGCCGCCGAATTCCTTGAAGAAGCGCTTCAGGGGATGGTCGTCCGGCAGCTGGTCGAGACCACGGCCGCCGAAATTGAAGGAAAAGTTGCTGGAATCATCGGAAGCGGGCTGCACGTTCGACTGGACGCGAACGGAGACGACGGCGGGCGAAACCGCCTCGACCACATTGGCGAAGCTCGGAACCTGCGGCGCAGTCACCTCGACCGGAGCGGCAAAGGAATGAACGATCGGTGCGGCGATGCCTGTGGAAAGCATCAGCGCGGCAAGACCGCCAACGGTCGTTGCCTTCAGAACCGTCTTCAGCGAGGAGCGTCCGTTTTGCGAGTGAGACATGGTGTACCTTCTTTCTTCATTCAGACTGGAACCCGTTTGACCGGGGGAGAAGCGGTGGATGATGAAGATATAGGAGGCGACACCTTACAGCGAAGTGTCTGACGAATGAAAAAACCGTAATGTTGAAAAAGAACCGAGGACGGATATGAAAATCGGTTATTTTTCAATGAGATTACGAATTCTCTCTTCTTCGTCCGCGCTCAGTTTTTCCGGCCGCTCCTGGGTGGCGCGCCGACGCGAAAAAACGAGGATGGCGAATATTCCCGCAAGCGCCAGAACGATGGGCGCGCCCCACAAAAGTGCGGTGCGCATGCTGAAACGCGGTTTCAGCAGCACGAATTCGCCATAACGAGACACGACGTAGTCGACTACAGCCTGATCGCTATCGCCTGCCACCAGCCTGTCCCGCACCAGGACGCGCAGGTCCCGTGCCAGTTCGGCATTGCTGTCATCGATCGACTGGTTCTGACAGACCATGCAGCGCAGTTGAGATGTGAGATTGCGGGCGCGCTGTTCCAGTGCGGGGTCTTTCAACACCTCGTCCGGGTTGAAGGCGAAGGCCGGCCATGACGTAAACATGAGAACGAGAAGGAGCGTGAGCCCCGCCACAACCTCCCTCATTCCGCCGCCTCCGGCATCGCGGCCGTTTTTGCCGGCTTCGCCTTGCGGCTCGGTGCGCCCACCCTCAACCGCCTGTCGGAGAGCGATATCAAACCGCCGGCCATCATGAACAGCGTGCCGCCCCAGATGCACAGGATGAAGGGTTTCCACCAGATGCGCACTACCATGCCGCCATCCGCCATCGGGTCACCGAGCGAGACGTAGAGTTGGCTGAGGCCGAAGGTCAAAATGCCCGCTTCCGTGGTCGGCATTCGCCGTGCGGTGTAGAGCCGCTTGGAGGACCAGACGTCGGCCACTTCCACACCCGCCTTGCGTATGGTGAAATGGCCGCGATCCTCGGTGAAATTAGGGCCGACGGCATGGCGGATGCCATCGAAGGTGAGACTGTAGCCGCCCGCCTTCGCCTCCATGCCCTGCTTCATTTCAAGAACGGTTTCGGTCTCGAAGGTGGTGACGGTGACGATGCCGAGCACGGTGATGCCAAGCCCCATATGGGCAAGTGCGGCGCCGAAGGCCGAACGCGGCAGGCCCTTGAGGCGTCGAAAAGCGATGCCGAAGGCCAGTTTGCCGAAATTGGCCCGATACCAGAGATCGGCAAGCGCCCCGAAGATCAGCCAGAAACCGGCTGCGATGCCAAGTGCGGCGAGTACCGGGCCGCCATTTTCCACGTACCAGAGCGTCAGCCCGGCAAGGGCTGCAATGGCGGCCGCCACATAAAGCCGCTGGAAAGCGCCGAGAAGATCGCCGCGCTTCCAGGCGAGCATCGGCCCGAATGGCGTGACGATCAGGACCGGGATCATCAGGAGGCCGAAGGTGAGATTGAAGAACGGCGCGCCGACAGAGATTTTTTCGCCTGTCAGCGTTTCGAGAATGAGCGGATAGAGCGTGCCGATCAGTACCGTTGCGGTCGAGACCGTCAGGATCAGATTGTTGAGGACCAGCGCCCCTTCGCGTGAGATCGGCGCGAACAATCCACCCACCTTCAGCGAGGGCGCCCGCCATGCGAACAGCGCGAAAGCTCCGCCGATGAAAACGGTAAGGATGCCGAGAATGAAGATGCCGCGGCTCGGATCGGTGGCAAAGGCGTGCACGGAGGTCAAGACGCCGGAGCGCACGAGGAAGGTGCCGAGCAGCGACAGCGAAAAGGTCATGATCGCCAGAAGCACGGTCCAGATTTTCAGCGCTTCGCGCTTTTCCATGACGAGTGCCGAATGCAGCAGTGCGGTGCCCGCAAGCCATGGCATGAAGGAGGCGTTTTCAACCGGATCCCAGAACCACCAGCCGCCCCAGCCGAGTTCGTAATAGGCCCAGTAAGATCCCATGGAGATACCTGCCGTCAGGAAGGTCCATGCGGCGAGCGTCCACGGCCTTACCCAGCGCGCCCAGGCCGCATCGATCCGGCCCTCCAGAAGTGCAGCGACGGCGAAGGAGAAACAGACTGAAAAGCCGACATAACCGAGATAAAGCAGCGGCGGATGGATCGCGAGGCCGAAGTCCTGAAGGATAGGGTTCAGGTCCTGCCCTTCGGCCGGCATCCGCTCCAGACGCATGAACGGATTGGAGGTGAGCAGGATGAACAGCAGGAACGCGACGGAAATCCAGGCCTGCACGGACAGCACATTGGCTTTCAGCGTTTCCGGCAGGTTGCGACCGAAGACGGCAACGAGCGCGCTGAAAAACACCAGGATCAGCAGCCACAACAGCATGGAGCCCTCATGGTTGCCCCAGACGCCGGTCAACTTGTAGAGCATCGGCATCAGCGAATGGGAGTTTTCCCAGACGTTGCGCACGGAGAAATCCGAGACCGCATAGGCCCGCGTCAGCGCCGCAAAGGACAAGGCCACGAGCAGGAACATCACGACGGAGCCGAGCGAGGCGATATCCATCAGCGCCCGGTCGTTGCGGCGCGCGCCGATCACCGGCAGCGTCGAGACGATCAGCCCCACGGCGAGTGCCAGAACCAGAACGTAGTGGCCGATCTCATTGATCATTTTATCGCTCCGGTCTTGTCGGCTGAAGCCCCCGCAGGAGAAGGCGCTGCGCCGGAAGGTTGCCCGCCCTCTCCGGTGTTCTGCCACAGGCCCTTGTCTTTCAGCCGGTCGGCCACTTCCTTCGGCATGTAGTTTTCGTCATGCTTGGCCAGAACGCTGTCGGCAACAAAGCCATGGGTCGCTGCATCGAAAACGCCTTCCGTCACCACGCCCTGCCCCTCGCGGAAAAGATCGGGCAGAATGCCGGTATAGCTGACGGGCACGTTTGCTTCACCGTCAGTCACTGTAAAGCTCACCGTGCGGCCCTCCCCGCGCTTGACGGAGCCTTCCGCCACCAGCCCACCAAGGCGGATGCGGGTGCCGGGATTGACCGGCGTCTTCTCCAGATCGGCCGGCATGTAGAAATAGGCTATGGACTGACCGAAGGCGAACATGACGAGCAGCACGGCTGCGACGATGAAGCTCATGCCGCCGCCGATGATTGCGAGCCGTTTCTGTTTGCGGGTCATTGCGTCACTCCCTGCGGCATCGCGCGCCCTTGCCCGTCCATGCGAACGGGTCCGGCGGAAACTCCCAATTCCTTCGCCAGCGCCAGTAGCTGCTTACCCTCTTCGCCCTCAGGCGGGAAAACCTGCAAACCGGCTCTCAGTGCCTCGCCCGCCTTCGCTGCATTGTTCAAGACGGAATAAGCGCGCACGAGGCGCATCCAGCCTTCGAAATCACCGGGATTTTCCTTGAGCTTGGCGTCGAGGCTCGCCACCATGCCCTCGATCATCGCCTGCCGGTCGGCGGGCGTCATGTCTTTCGCCGCCGCCACGTCGCCTGCGGTCGGGCCGGGCGCTGCCTCGCCGCCGGTTCTGGCGATATGTTCCCGCACCAGCGGCAACCATGGCGCACCGGCTGGTGCATCCGCCGCCAGTGCTGCAAAGGCCGTACGCGCCTCTTGCGCCTTGCCCGCCTGCTCCAGCGACAGCGCCAGATAAAAGCGGGCGCGTGGATTGCCGGGTCTCAGCCGCTCGGCTTCGGCAAAGGCCTCACGCGCAGCCTCGATGACGATGCCGTCATTGCTCGCCACCAGTGTTTCGCCAAGTCCCGTCAGCCGTTCTGTGCTCGGCCCTTGCAGACGAAGCGCGTTGCGATAGGCAAGCTCGGCATCGCCAAGCCGCATCGTCTTGAAATAGATCGGCGCCAGGATATCCCAGCCTGCACCGTCGTCGGGGTTTTCGGCCAGGTGCCGCTCGGCACGGGCGACCAGAAGGTTCATGTCGTTGCCGGGTTGCTCCAGACGCGCCTCGAGCGGCATGTCCGGCACTTCCGGACTTCCCTTCCAGATGTAAAGACAGAGGCCAAGTGCAGGCAGTAAAACGGTAATCAGGGTTACGGCGAGATTGTGACGCAGCGGCCGGTCGCTGCTTTCAGCGTCTTGACGGGTATCGGCTGCGGCAAGCAGCCGGCGGCCGATTTCGGCGCGGGCATATTCCGCCTCCGTCTCGCCGATCAGGCCAGCGGCACGCTCGCGGTCCAGTTCGGCAAGCTGGTCGCGATAGACTGCAACCTCGCCGTCGCGGCGCGTCTGCGACACCTCGGTCTTCCGCATCAGCGGGTACATCAGGACGATGGCGACAGCCGCCGTCAATATCGCAACGACAATCCAGAACATAAGGCTCAATTACTCGAATGCACGGCACATGGAAACATGAAGCGCGGAGATGACGCGAATTTGAGACATCACGCCGCACCGCCCGGCGTCCAGCTGCACCGCTATAGCCCTTCCTGTCACTCGGAAAGGTCCATGACCTTGATTTACGTCAAAGGAGACCAGCTGCCATCGGCATTGCGACAGGCCGCACCGCGAACCCGGGTTTCCTTTTCATCGACAGTCAGCGTGTGGGAATATTGCCGGCAATTCTGGTTGCCCACCTGATAGGGCGCATTGGCAACCACCTGGCCGCTGGCATCGTCGCCGGTCCATGTCACCGGCGTACCGACCGGGGCGCTTTCCAGTGCGCGATATTCGGCCTCCAGCGCTTTGGTGCGGTCGCCCTTTTCGAGCTCCAGACCGCTTCGTCCGACAATGCCGCCCTGCATGTTGGCAAGGAACGGCGTCGAAGGTTGTGCCGAACCGCCGAACAGGCTGCCACCGGCCGAGCGGGTGCCCGTGGTGGTGCAGGCGCTCAGCATCGATACGCACAGGATCGAGAGAAGTGCCGGGCGTGACACCAGCGAACGCATCGTCACGGAGCGGCAGCCATCATACACGTCAACCAAACCCTGTCCTCTTTTCCTTACCGCACCGCGCGTTATATATCGGCATTGAATTTCTTGCCTTTTTTCTTGCCTCACGCAAGCTCTTTCGAGAGGCCAGGCAAAATCAGATCGGCTTTCAGGCCACCTATCCCGCTGCGCGAGAGGGAAAAGTGGCCATGGTACTCAGACACCACTTCGGAAACGATCGACAATCCGAGGCCGGTGCCCGGACGGCTTTCGTCCAGCCGCCTACCGCGCTTCATCGCTTCGCTTATCTGCCCGGGCTCCAGCCCCGGCCCGTCATCCTCCACGATCAACTCCACCCATGAGCGCCGGCCCATTTCGGGGTCGGAGGACGGGTGAGTGCCGGTCGCAAGCGTGACGACGACTTTGGTCTGTGCAAAACGCGCGGCATTCTCGAGAAGATTGCCGACGATCTCCTCCAGATCCTGCTGTTCCATGCCCAGCACCGCCCCCGGATGCTCGAAATTCAGCTCGAACTGCTTGTCGGGGTTGAGGCGGCGCATGACGCGCACCAGCCGTTCCAGCGCCGGCTCCGCTTCCACGCGCGCAAGAATCGAGCCGCGCTGGGCGGCGATGCGGGCGCGCGAAAGATAGGATTGCACCTGCGCCTGCATGGCGTCAGCCTGCGCGCGCACCAGATCGCCATGCTGCGGCTCCAGCGTGCGGGCCTCGTTCAGAAGCACGGCAATCGGCGTTTTCAGCGAATGTGCGAGATTGCCGACCTGCATGCGGGCGCGCTCGACGATGCGCCGGTTGCTGTCGATCAGCGCATTGACTTCGTTCGCCAACGGCTGGATTTCGCGCGGGAATTCGCCTTCGAGGCTTTCCGCCTCCCCGCCCCTGATCTTTCCGAGCGCCAGACGGGCCTGATCGAGCGGCCGCAGACTGTAGAGAATCGCAAGGCCATTGACGACCAGACTGCCGACACCGAAGACGGCGAGCGCCAGATAAAGGCTGTTGGAGAAATTGCGCACATCGTCTTCAACGACGTTGAGGTTGCCGGAAACGCGGAAACGCGCCGCACGACCTTCACCATCCAGCACGACTTCCGTTTCCGCCACCCGCACCTTGTTGCCCGCCTCGTCGGTCACGGCATAAAAACGCTCGTATCTGTTATCGAAGGGAGCATCGATAATGCTCGGCACCGGCAAGGACGCGACGCCGAGCGAAGAGGAGACCAGCGGTGCCGTCTGGAAATTGCCGAGCGGCTCCACCACCCAGTACCAGCCGGTATCGGGCTGCGAGAACCGGAGATCGCCGAGCTGCGGGCTGCCGGCCAGCGTATTCTCGTTCGAAATCGTCACGGAATTAATGACGTTATAAAGCTGCGCCCGCAGAAGATCGGTGAAGCTCCGCTCTACGCCCTGCCGGTAGAGCGTCGAGATCACGACGGCAATGACCACCAGCGCCAGCGCCGACCAGGCGGAGGCGAGAAGAAGAACGCGGGCGGTAAGAGAGCTACTTCGCATCTGCCGGCGCTTGCATCCGGTAACCGAGGCCACGGATGGTCTCGATCAGATCAACCCCGAGCTTCTTGCGCAAACGTCCGACAAACACCTCGATCGTGTTGGAATCCCTGTCGAAATCCTGATCGTACATATGTTCGACCAGCTCTGTGCGCGAGACGACCTCGCCCATGTGATGCATGAGATAGGAAAGCAGGCGGAACTCATGCGAGGTGAGCTTCAGCGTCACGCCGTTGACCGTTGCCTTGGAGGATTTGGTATCGAGCTTGACCGGTCCGCAGACGAGTTCGGAGGAAGCGTGGCCAGCGGCGCGGCGGATGAGCGCACGCACGCGGGCAAGAACTTCTTCGACATGGAAGGGCTTGGTCACGTAATCGTCGGCACCGGCATCGATGCCCGCCACCTTGTCGCTCCAGCGGTCACGGGCGGTGAGAATGAGGACCGGCATGGCCTTGCCCGCCGCGCGCCATTTCTCGACGACGGTGATGCCGTCCATCTGCGGCAGGCCGATATCGAGAACGATAGCGTCATAGGGTTCGGTATCGCCGAGATAATGGCCTTCCTCGCCGTCAAATGCCTGATCGACAACATAACCGGCTTCTTTCAGCGCGTCGGTCAGCTGACGATTGAGATTGGCATCGTCCTCAACCACGAGAATACGCATTATCCGCCCTTTCCTTACGTCCCGGCCCGCGCGCGCGTCGCCGGTCATGCTAACTGTGTCGGATTGTTTTCCGATATTTCGGCGATGCGGGCAAGGCTACATCGGCACGCGCATCGTTACCTTGCGCGGGCGCTC
This sequence comes from Agrobacterium sp. 10T429, assembly GCF_056393925.1. Lineage (NCBI taxonomy): Bacteria > Pseudomonadati > Pseudomonadota > Alphaproteobacteria > Hyphomicrobiales > Rhizobiaceae > Agrobacterium > Agrobacterium sp. 10T429. The sequence continues at coordinate 846,317 of NZ_JBFTGV010000001.1, read as the reverse complement.
GCCATTACCCTGGACGAGAACGGTAACTACACAGGACTGACCGTCACCGGAGGGATAGACCGAAAGAAGCTGACCACCGGTTTCGCGCACCACGCGGGCAACGGCCGCGCCGCAATCGCTTGCAGCCAGAATGTAATGGCCCTGCAAATCAGCCTCGGGCGCCGTGAAACCGGAAAGCCCGGCTGCAAGCGTCGCGATGATGAGAGGTGATGCCATTGCACAAATCTTCCAAAAAAATCGGCTGCGTCTCGAACCGTATTGTGACCGAATATGTAGCGCAAAGCGTCTGAATGGCAAATGAATGCCGCCCCCGACGCCACGACGCACGGCGGGGACGGTATGGGCGCTAGTGGCGTCAGCGGATGGCACGGGTTGCCGAAAGACGGCCGTAAAGTGCGACGAGGCCGCCAATTCCGCCCGCAACGGTCACCAGTCCCTCCGCCAGCTCGCCCTGCAGGCCGGCGGGAAGATCAAGACCAGCGACGCTGAAAAGCGGTGCGAAAACCGCAACTAGGGCGCCCCATATCGTGCGCGATTGATACCATGCCTTGGTACTCTCCATAATCTCGTCCTTTGCGTTGTTTTTCAGGTGGTTGTCAGAGTGGGAGAACGGCGTGCGCCGCCACTCCCAGAGGCACCGCACGGCCGAGCTGACGGACACGCACGGAAATGTGATCCCGCAAGGTCGGGAAATCTGTGAGTTCGCCCGCTTTGGGGTACAGCCAGAAGGGTTCGGAGACCTCTGCCGTGCGTCGAACGGCCTCGCGATCCAGCACCTCCACGCGGTAACGCTCGAACGGCTCTTCCAGCGGTATCTCGCTCGCGTCCCAGCCATCGGCCTCCATCCGGCCTCGGCGCACCCAGCGCAGCAAAATGCCGTCCCTGCGCCGCTCGGCCGCAAGATGCACCGGCGCAAGCGGCGTTTCAGCCCGCAAGCCACCCTCGAAGACAAAAGGACCGGCCGGGGCGCCCGCCATTCCCGCCGCCTCGGCGATCCAGTTCAGCCGCCGTCCGCGTTCGGTCGCGGCAAGACCGAGCGGCTGCACCGCCGCGTCCAGCACCACAACAGGGGCGCCCACCGGCGCGCCAATGGCCAACGCATCTTCCGTGCCGCCAAGCCCACGCAACAAAGCGGAAAGCCGCCAGCGCGCGGGCGCAATTTCCTCTGCGCGCGCGAAAGCGATGATCTCCCAAACACCGTTTGCCGCCCTCACCGCCATGCGGTTCTCGCCGTTCAGCACCGAAAGCTCCGTGGCCGAGGAAAGCTCGCCGGATGGCAGATCGATCAGGATGGTGTTTTGCCGGTCGAAACGGCCGGAGGGGCCTGATGTCAGCGGCATGGCCAACGTGCCGATCATCGCGGGCCGGTCAAGCACGGCGCGCTGCCGGTAGCCTTCCGTGCCGGCGGAGGACGAAACGACGATTGGCCGCCATGGCCGTGCAAAAACGGCAATCCGCGCCGAATTTTCAGACGCCGTGCCGTCATGGCGCGGCAGGTCGAGAAACAGCACCTCCGGGGCAAAACCTTCCGCGCCGTTTGCCCCGCCAACACGACGCTCATCCACAGCGCCCGCAAAGGCGACGGATGCCGCGGAAAAGGCGCGCGCCTCCACCTGCCGTACAGCACCGTCCTCAATCCGGCTGACCAGAAACCTCCCTGCCGGAGCCTCCGAAAACACATTCTGCGGGAGACGAATGCAATCGCCGGGTTCCAGAGCGATATCTGCGGGCGGCAGGGCAAAACGCACCGTGCGCCGTGCCTGCCTGTTGTCACGCAACAGGGCCTCAGCCGCGACTTCCGCCGTTTCCGCCGGGAGTGCCGCGTTAAGGTCGAGCCGCATGACGCGGCTGCCGGCATTGTCGATACGACGCGAACGCACGCTCGCCTGCTCGTAGTCCAGCGCCGGATTGAACGAGGTCAGCACGGCCTCTGCGGCGAAATCGCTGTCATGTCCGCGATTTTCCGACCACAGCGGTTCGTCGTCCAGATCGGCCAGCACGGCTGCGTCACGCACGGGCAGAAACGCCGTGTTGCGAGAGCGGAAGCGCAGGGTTCCGCCGTCCTCGGCCACATCCACCTGAAACGCCGCCAGCAGCGGCTCCAGGAGGTTGCGGGCCGAGGTCACGTCGCCCTGCACATATCCCGTCAGATCGCCACTGACGGCGGAGACGTCGAAGCCGGAAAATCCATGTTCCGTCAGGATCGCGGCGATGGTATCGGCAAGTGTGGCAGTCCCAAGCCGGCCGTTCAGCCAATGGCCGGTACGCCAGTTGGCCCCATCGCTCCAGGCCGCGCCGTTCTGCGGAAAGGCGGGGAACGGCCGCGCATCCCAGGTCCACATATAGACGCGGTTCTGATCCACCATCGCCGCATCCCCCTTCCCCCTCCAATGGTCGAGATGCGCCTCCAGAAACCGTCGCTGCTGGCTGTCGGCGCGGCTTCTGCGGGAAAAATAGGGATAAGCGTTTTCCGCCGATTTCGGATCGGGAAAGACATTCGGGCGCGTCGCACTCTTGTCCACCGCCGGGCAGCCGAGTTCGGTGAACCAGATCGGTTTCGACCCCGGCACCCATGCGGTTGGCGTCAATTTCTCCGCACCGCGCACCCGGTCAAAATGGGCATTCTGCCACCAGCTTCGCAGGTCCTTGTAGCGGAATACCCACGGCTTGCCCTTGAGACCATCAGTGATGGGCGTGCGCCGCCGCGCCGCGCGGTCGGCATGGCTGGCGTAATACCAGTCGAAACCCTCGCCCGCCGTGATGGCATAACGGAAGGCGCTAGCATCGTCCGGGCCGCTCATACCATCAGGATTGCCGTTTGTGGCATCCTCGTCGCGCCAGTCGGAAAGCGGCATGTAATTGTCGATGCCGATGGCATCGATATCAGGGCTTGCCCACAGCGGATCTAGATTGAAGAACACGTCGCCGGAACCGTCCGCCGGCTGATAGCCGAAATATTCGCTCCAGTCCGCGCCATAGGTCAGTTTCGTTGCCGACCCGACAACGGCGCGCACATCTGCCGCCAGCCGCACCAGTTCCTCCACGAAAGGAAAGGCGTCGTTATGGTCGCGCAGGCTTGTCAGCCCGCGCAGCTCCGAGCCGATCAGGAAGGCATCCACCCCACCCGCCTGCGCCACCAGCGCCGCATAATGCAGCACCATGCGGCGATACCCCTCAGTGCGGTTGCAAAAGGTGGAAATCTCCGTGCGCGTGCCTGCACTGCGGTCGGGCGAACCTGCCAGGCCAGGTGCCGGAAAACAGGTGATGCGTCCGCGCCAGCCATAGGCGTCCTGCTCGCCTTTGCCGTAGGGGTCCGGCAAGCCGTTGCCGGCTGGCACATCCATCATCACGAATGGATAAAGGCAAACCTTCAGACCACGCGCCTTGAGGTCGGCTATCGCCTGCACAACGCTTTGATCATCCGGCGTGCCACCATAGGCCGGGCCGCCGCCGTGATGGCTGACGAGATGCGCTTGCCCACGCGAAACACCGGCGACGGACCATGCCGCACTTTCCCTGTCGCGACCCGCCACTTCCACACCCGGCAGAATGCGGCATTCGCCCGCGCGCATGTCGGTGCCGAACCAGCTCACCACCAGCGCCACGCTTTGCAGATTGGGGCACAGCGCCTGCAATTCGTCGATCGCGGCCTGCCAGTCGGTTAAGGCCGTCAGGCAATTGCGGTTCATGATGCGACTTTCGCCCATGCCGGTTCGTTCCGAAACCTGCGCCGTGGCGTAACCGTGTTCCGTCGCACCGGGAATGACGGTGATGGCACGGATGGCTTTTTCCAGCCGGCCGACCGGTCGCACCACCTCGAACTGCATCAGCGGAATGCGGTTGCCATAGCTGTCAAGCGGCAGGCGTTCGAACACGACATAGGCCAACCCGCGAAAGGCGGGTGCATTGCCTACGCCCTGTTTTGCCTCGATCAGCGGATCCGGTAATTGCGTCTCGCTGCCGGGATAAAAGCGCATCTCGATGGCGCTCAGGTCCAGTTCCCGCCCATCGGCCCAGACGCGCCGCACCATGGCCGCCTCGCCCTCGCACAGCCCGACGGCGAGATTGGCGAAGTAGCGAAAGGTCTCCACCTTCGGGCCGCGATTGCCCTTGCCGCCACGACGCGTCACCTCGACGCTTTCCTCAAAGCCCGTCGCCCAGATCAGCGTACCGCCGATCCTCGCCGTGCCGTAAAGCCGGTTGATGGCCGCGCCTTCGTCCGCACCCGGAATACGCGCTGTGGAAAGCCGGGCGCCGGACACCGTCCGCCCGTTCGAAAGCAGCGCGCGGTCGACGGCATTGCCCGCCAGCGCGCCAGCCGCGCGGCCGATGATGGCACCCACGGGGCCGAAAACGCCGCCGAGTGCTGCACCCGCCGCCTGAAAGAGAATGGTCGCCATGGTCGCCTCGAAAAATGTCAGGGTTCGGGAAAACGGAAGACGCCGGCAATACGTCGCTTCCATCCGGGCACCAGCGCCGAGCGCACCACTGCCGCCTGTTCATAGGCATGGATGAAATGCTGCGGCCCGGCGAGAATGCCGAGATGTTTCGCCGCTGCATCGGCCCGCCAGCGGAACAGCAGCAGGTCGCCCGGCATCGTCTCTTCCATATCAGGCACCGCCGAAAAATAACGTTTCGCGGCCTCCAGCAACCGGTCCTCGCCGCCCCGCTCGGCCCAATCTGGTGTGTAGGGCGGCGGCAGTTCCGGTTCCTCGCCGTAAAGCGAGCGCCAGATGCCCCTGACAAGGCCGAGGCAATCGCAGCCAACGCCTTGCAACGACGCCTGATGCCGGTATGGCGTGCCGATCCAGCCTTGCGCGAGCGCCAGCACTTTTTCTGAGGTACTGCTCATGGAAACAGCGCCCCGCCGTCATGGGTCTGGCCGCCGCTGGCGTAGGAATAGGCGAAATCCGCCCCCGGCAGATGCGGAAAGCCACGAAAGTTCAGGTAATTGGCGAATTTCGCCTTGCAGGTCGCAAAACTCTTGTCGCAACCGGCGATGACGGAAAAGACATCACCCGGCTGCGGCGGTTGCTCCGGAGCGAGCCACAAGGACAGAACCGTGCCGCCATCGCGTTTCTCGTGGCCGTCGAGATCGAAACCCTTGCCGGCAAGTTGGCCGCTCAGAAACTGCAATTTCCCACGGCTGTAGAAACCATCGGCGAAAGCGTCCAGCCCTGTCACCAGCAGGTTGCCCGCCGCGTCCATGCCCGCAACGCTGCCGGTGCCGGTAAATCGCTTGAGATCGACGCCGCATCGCCGATCACCAAGGGCGGCATCGCAGCGTCGCCCATAGACCCTGCCCTGCGGCTGGGAAAGACGATGGGCGATGCTGCGCAGCTCGGCACGAAACGCTCCGCCCGCCCGTGTCACCTCGCCGATTTCGCGCATGTTCAGCAGCACATGCTGTTCCGGCACCTGCCAGTTGACGAGGTAGAGCGCCACCTGCGCACCATCGAAACGTCCGGAGGCCAGATCGCTTTCGGAAATCGCCTCACTGGAAAAGCCGCCCGTCACTTCGCCCGCACTCGCGCCAAGTCCGGCCTCGCTGTCGCTGTCACTCGCACCAAAGCCGCTTGCGGCCAGGTAGGCAGTACCGGCGAAGGAAAGGGTCCCGTCATGGTCGGTAAAACCGATGACCTCGCCGTCCTTCAGTGTCACTTTCCAGCAATGGCAGGTAGTCGTGGCCTCGCACGCCAGATGCTCGGCAAATGCGGCAGGAATGGTCTTCATGGCAGGATTTCCATCAATGGAATGGAGGGAATGCGGCCCGCCTCGAAGGCGGTAAGGTTCACGTCTATGCGGTCGATTGCAAATCGCACCGGCACGTCGAATTCGAAACCGGCCCGGATTGCGGCACCGGTAGGCGGCGCCTTACCGGCGCGAAACGTCACCGTACCGGTCGCATGGTCGACCGAAAAATCCGACAAGACGGCTTTCACCCCATCGACTGAGATGATGACCGAAGCCTCGACCGGCTTCTCCACCCGCCGGGTGAAAGAACCGCCCGCATCGGCATAGGTCTTCACCAGCTGAAAAGCCGTCGTCGTGCCGTCACCCGTGCCAATCTTCTGGTCGCTTGCAGCAGGTGTCTGGCCCGGCGGACATGATTTGAAATCCACCGGGTCGCGAAACCGAAAACCATGGAGTTCACCGCGCCGCGCCTCGAAAAAGGACAGCACCTCGTAAAGATCGGCAACGGAGCGAATGCCCGATCCTGCGTCATAGGCGCGTCTGGCATTCTTCCAACGCTGGTTGCGGTTCTCCCGCCCATTGGAAAGGTTGACGATATCGGTTCTCCTTACCGGCCCGCCGCTCACGCCAAGCGCCAGCCTCAGCGGAAACCGCACTTCATGAAATGCCGCCATGTCGTTGTTCCTGGATTCGTTTTGATAGTCTGGGAAAGATGGAAGGATCACGCTCGACACAGAGGTCTTGCAGGGAGGAGGTCCAATCCGTCACAGGCCGCGCTGGCCACGCCCGACGCTGCGCGCCAGCATGGCGGCGATCTGGCCTTCACTTTTTCTGAAGCTCGCCGCATCCGTCGCCGTCACATTGAAAACGATCTGCGCGCCGCCGCCACCCACCGGTGCGGCAACACCGAGCGCCCCATCCGAACCACGCTTCAGCGGCAGGATCGCCTCGGCACCCGCTTCGCCCATCAGGCCAAGCCCGCCGCCCATCGGGAAGAAGGCCGGGCTTGCGACCACACCGCCATCGGCAAAGGGCGTGATACTGCGTCCCGGCACCCCGCCATCGGCGAAGGCAAACAGCGAACCGCCGCCATTCAAAAGCCCGCCCACGGCATTGCCGATCATGTTCTCAAGCGGCTTCAGCCCGGCGGAAAGCGCAATGCCGGAGAGCCGTTCGCCAAGCCCGCGCAACACGTCATCCAACCCCTTGCCGCCCGTCACCGCGGCCTGCATGGCAGAAGTCAACGCCGCCCCGAACCGCTCGGAACGCCGTTCGAGATCACCCATCACCTCCGAGAGCGCTTCCGCTTCCTCGCGACTGTCCGCAATCGATACTTCGCCTGCCATCACGCTTGCCTTTCTGATTCAAAACGGAGCCGTAGATGTTTGAATTGCCTGGTCGTTTTCACGAAAGATGCACGTCCCCCAAAAATTGCAAACCACACTCACCCATCCGGAAACCGCCGCATCATCGCATCCATCGCCGGGCGGTCGAGGGTGTGGAAAGCGGTGCGGATGCCGCCGATCATGGCAAAGAATTCCCTTGGCGTCAGCCGCCAGAAGGTTTCGGAGGAAAGCCGCAGCAGGTGGAAACCGGTGTGTATTACCGCCTCCCAGGGAAAAGGACGCGGCGTCAGATCGCCCACCTCACCTGCTGCGGCACTCAAGGGTCCGGCGGTGTGCCCCTCGAACCGGCAAAGGTGGCTGTCAGGAGATCGGCGACGATGGCGGCGTGGCCGGCAACGCCGCCTTCCACCGTGGCTGCGGCCACGTCCTCATCGGAAAACACGTTGCCCGCGCCGCGCAGACCTGCGCCGATCACCCGTATCATATCGGTCGCCTTCATACGTCCGGCTACGAAACGTTCGGCTAGCGCGGTGAGATCATCGGCCTGAAAGGCGGTTTCGAGTTCGGCGAGAGCGCCGAGCGTCAGGCAAAGAACGCGCCTTTCGCCATCGATCAGCGCCTCGATCTCGCCGCGATGGCGGTTCGCCCGCCCGTAACGTAACCCTTGCGGCATCACAGTGCTCCGAAATTAAGGAAACCGACCGATTCCAGCGCGGTCTCGAATTGCACTTCGCCATCGTGGCGACCGGAATATTCGAGCGCGACGATCTGGAACGGCCCGGTGATCGTGCCAAAGTCAGGAATGACGATCTGCCAGCCCGGAATGGAGCCGGCGAAAAATGCGCCACGCACCAGGGCATCGCTTGCCTGATCCTTGAAGATGCCCGACGCCGTCAGCGATGCCCGCTGCACGCCGGCGCCGGCCAGAAGCTCGCGCCAGCGCCCGGCGCTTTCGCCGTCGGTAATATCGACCGCCTGCGCGTTGAAGGCCAGACGCTTGGTTCTGAGCCCCGCCACGGTTACATAGGAGCCGGCGTTGTTGAACTTCAGCAGCAGGTCCTTGCCCTTCTGCGCCACCATGGTGTTCTCCCTCTCGTTTCGATTGATGTCGTCTCGTTTGATGTTGCCGGGTCGCAACTGGCCTGCTACCAAAAGCATTCCCGCATCTCGCACCCGCGATTTTCATCATGTCTGATGCCACCCCCTTCACGTCTCGCGCGCGCCTTATCGGCGTGCTTGCGGTTGGGCAGGTCGTCAGCTGGGGCACCGGTTTCGACATGCTGGCCATACTGGGGCCACGCATCGGACAGGAACTGGCCATCGCAAACGAGGTCGTTTTTGCCGGTCTCACCGTCATGATGACGATCAGCGCCCTCTGCGGCCCGCTTCTGGGAAGAACTCTCGTGCGCCGTGGTGCCGCCCCTGTTCTTGTGGCGGGTTCGTTGTTGTTCACGGCGGGTTTTGTCGTGCTCGCCTTTGCGGGCGGCGTGATCAGCTATGTCCTCGGCTGGGTCGTGATGGGTCTGGCCGCGACCTGCGGCCTGACGACGGCGGCCCATACGGCTGTGGTGGAACGTGTCGGCGCGGAAAGTGGCCGGTCGCTGACGCTTCTGATGGTGTTTACCGGGCTTTCGGCAGCGGTTTTCCTGCCCGTCACCACCGTCGCAGATCAGCACCTGGGCTGGCGCGGCACCCTTTTGGTATATGCCTGTCTGCAGATATTCGTGCTTCTGCCACTCTATGTTTTTGTCCTTCCCGGACGAAGGACGAGCAATACTCAGGGCACTTCGAAAGGCGCTGCGGTCTCGACATCGCCTGTCGATACGCGGCGCGCCTTTCTGCTTCTGGCGGCAATGACGACGCTTAGCGCCTTCACGGCCTTTGGCTTTTCGCCGCTCCTGCCTCTGCTGCTGGTCCATGCCGGCGCATCGCAATCGCTCGCCGTGCAACTGGCAGCCGTGCGCAGCGTGCTTGCGATCATGGCGCGCGGATTGGATTTTCTGCTTGGAAAACACGGCAATCCTTTCGTCACCTGCATGATCGGCTTAGGTATGCTGCTCGCATCCTTCGTGCTGTTGCTCGTTTTTGCCCCGGCTATGCCCGCTTTCATCGGCTTCATCATTTTCTTCGGCTTTGGCGCGGGCGTGCTCACCGTCAGTCGCGCGGTGTTGCCGCTCGCGGTATTTTCACCGGAACAATATGGCCTTCAGGCCGCGCGTATCTCCCTGCCGCAGAACCTTGCCATTGCCGTGGCGCCCGTCATTTTCACGCTGGCGCTGGATCGCGGCGGGGTGGCGGCCATGCTCACCATCGCCGCCGTGCTGATCAGCATTTCGTTTCTGCTGCTGATCGTGCTCTGGCGCACCGTGCGCAAACAGAATTCCTGAACCGACCCTATTCCGTTACCGCCCTGAAACGCATTTCTGCGAGGAAGTTCCGTGTCTTCGGCTCCCGCCGCGAACGGCTGGAGAGAAGCTGCAGATTGACGAGCGAGATACCGACAAGCGGAAGGGCGGCATCGTCGAGCAGGGGTTTCACCCGCCCGGCAATCTCACCCGCGCACCTGCGGCCATTGGCATCGCTCCAGATGTCCAGCGACAGAAAATGTTCTTCGGCCTTTTCCGTCGCGGTGGAGTAATCGCGGCTTTCAAGTTCGCCGATAACGATCAAGGGCAGGACGGCGCGCGGCAAAAGCCGGTCGACGATACCGCCGGGGATAAGCGCCATCAGAGCAGCGTCGCCGGAAAGTCTTGCGAAAATCGCCTGTAGAAGCACATTTGCGGCACTCACGGGCTTTCCTCCTCACAGCGGCAGACGATGAAACGGCGGGTCTCGTCCGGATCCATCACGGCCCGGATCGCCAGAATGCGCCGTCCCTTGCGAAAGCGCATGCCGGCGGCAATGTCGCTGCGCCAGACCAGCCAGACGCGGTGGGTGATTGTTACGCCCTCAGCCGAGGCCCGCTCATGCGAGGCATTCGAAACAGGTTCGATGGCAGCCCAGAGCGAACGCAGGACACTCCAGCTTTCCGCGGCCCCACCCTGCCCGTCCGTTACCTCGCTGCGCACCTCAAGCTCCAACCGCGCCGTAAGCTTGCCGGGGTCGAGAAAAACGAGGTTCATGGCTCAGAGCCCAACACGGCAGAACGGAGACACCAGCCGCTCGTAACCGGCCGGAACCGCTGCGGGTTGATTTTCCAGAGCAACGGCTCCGCGGAAGGCGAACATCTGGGCCACATGCATCAGCATGGCGCGTTTCAGCGTATCGGGCACATCGGTTCCCGCCTCACCGTAACCGGCAATGAAGTCGATCTCGATGCCGTTCATCACCCGTCCGGGTGCTGGCGGGTCGCGCAGCCACAGCCGCGCCGGGCGCGCCTCGCCGTCGAGCAATCTGTCAGCGGCTGTGATGTCGGCCGCGCGCCCTTGACCGTCAAAAACCAGAATCGTTTCGATGGTTTGCACCGGTCCCTTACCAATCAGAATCATGCCACTCGGCGGCCACCGGTCGAGATAGAGCCGCCAGGTCTGGCGTATCAGGCAAAGTCCTGTCGTACGTTCCAGATGCTCGCGGGCGGTACGGATCAGCGCAGCCAGCAGCGCATCCTCGTCGCCGCCGTCGAGACGCAAATGCGCCTTCACCTCGGCAAGCGTCAGCGGCTCCGCCTGTGGCGGATGAATGAGGGCATAGGTCATGGGGTCTCCGGATATGGGACAGAAAGAATTCCGGCCGAAAGCGTTTGGCGAAAATGTAGCATCCGCACGCCGTCACCCCCGACTTGGTCCGGGGTGACGGGGAAGATTGTGGTCAATTCACCCCGAACTTCACCAGCTTGATCGCCTCGAAGTTCTGCACGCCGCCGCCCACGCGCTTGGTGGTGTAGAACAGCACATAGGGTTTTGCCGAATAGGGATCGCGCAGGATGCGCACGCCGGTGCGGTCCACCACGAGGTAACCGGCGCGGAAATCACCGAAAGCGATGGCGAAGCTGTTTGCCGCGACATTCGGCATGTCTTCGGCCTCCATCACGGGAAAGCCCATCAGCGAGGCGGGCTGCCCGGCGGCAGCGGGCGGATGCCAGAGATAGGCGCCGCTGGTATCCTTGAAGCGGCGCAGCGCGCCTTGCGTCTTGCGGTTCATCACGAAGTTGCCGTTCTGGCGGTGGCCTGCCTTCAGTCCATAGACGGCATCCAGCAGCACATCCATTGGCCCCGCGGAGGCGAAGCCACCCGCAACACCGGTGGCGACATAACCGATATTGCCCCAGCTCCAGCTGTCATTGGCGACGGCCGTATAGGAGAGGAAACCCTTCGGTTTGTTGGTACCGTCGCCGGCGATGAACGCCGCTGCCTCCTGTTCTGCAAAGGCAATGTCCACTTCCGAGGCGATCCAGGCCTCGATATCCACGGCCGCATCATCCAGCAACCCCTGGGTTGCGGCAGGCATGGCGTAGAGTTCCATAGTCGGGAAGGAAAGTTCGGAGAGCTTCGGTGTTGTCGTCTCGGGGCGAGCCGCAGTTTCAGAAACCCAGCCGGTGGCAAATCCGCCCGGCGAAAACGGCTTCTTCAGCACGGCAGTGGAAACCTGCCGCACAGTCGCAAGCGACCGGATCGGTGAAATCGCCGTCATGCGGCGGCCGATCTCGCCATCCGTTTCGGTGGGCAGCAGATAACCGCCATCGGCGCCTGTCGATCCGGCAAAGGCCTTGGCCTCCAGATCGCGCAGCGCGCCCTCCTCACCCCGGCGGATATAGGCTTCGAAGGCGGCCTTGTGCTCATCCGTATCGAGGGAATGCGCCTGCTTGCGGCCGAGCGCCGGGCGCGCTTTCTTGAGCGCCAGATCATCCATGATCTTGCGGTTGTCATCGAGCGCCTTGTCGATGCGGTCGAGCTTGTCGCGGGTCACGACGTCGGACCCCATCTTGCGTTCGATATCGGAAAGCCGCTGGTCGTTGGTGTCGCGGAAGGCCTCGAAGGCCTCCATGAACTCGTCGAAGGCCGCCGTCATCGTATCGGGCACGGCCTTCACCTGCGGCGCGACCGTCATTGCGGCCGGTTTGGTCATCTGGTCTGTCATGTCGCCATCCTTGTTTTCGGAAGTGTTTGGGAGGAAGTCAGCGTTTGAAGGCTGTGTCGAAAAGCGAACGCGCCGCGCGGCGCATGGTGCGCACCAGCTCGGTTTCGCGGTCGCGGAAGAAGCGGGCGTGTTTGACATCCGATACCCGCGCGGACGGCAGCATCGGAAAGGTCACCACAGAGATTTCCCAGAGATCGGCCTCAAGAATGCGCCTGACGCCAGAGCGTGCCGCCTTGCCGGAGCGCCCCTCCTTGCTGGAACGTACCGTGCGAAAACCGATCGAAAGCCCGTCCAGCGCGCCTGTCTTCATCAGCGAATGGACCTCTCGCGAGCGGGCGACGCCGGGGGCGAGAACACCTTCCACGTAAAGCCCGCGCTCATCCTCGCGGATGGTGCGCCATGCACCGATCGGCTCGGCCGGATCGTGCTGGTAGAGCATCCGGATACCGCCCGCACCGCGTTCCTCGATGGAGCGGCGGAAAGCGCCGCGCTCGATCACGTCGCGGCCGAGATCGACCTCGCCGAAGACGCTGGCATAACCGGAAAACGTACCGTCGCCAGCTATGCCGCGCAGTTCCAGATTGGCGAATTTGCGCGTGGCGGGGCGCGGCCCGCGATAGACGTGCATGGGAAACTCCTGCGATGTGAAAATGGGGTGCCGCGTGGAGGCTAAGCGCGCGGACGGGCGTTGTAACGGTCGGCCACGCGCACCAGCAGGCCAAGCCCCCACCAGGCCACCATGCTGGCAGCGGCGGAGCCCGCCACCATGATTTCCCGGCCGGAAAGCGCGCCGGCAATCTCGAGTTGCTGCACGATCCACAGGCCCACGGGGCCGCCGAAGATCATGCCGCAGGAGACGCCGGTCACGAAACGGCTCGCCGCCTCGCGTTTGCTTTTCGGCAGGAGGTAGACGAGCGACACACCCGCGCCTGCGACGGCACCGGTGATACGGGCGGCCCAGATGCCGCCTTCGTTGGCGAATTCAGACATGGGTAATCATTCCGGTTTAGGATGTGAAAAATCGGACAGACGCGCCGCGTCGCCCGCAGGTCGGGTGTGCAGTTTCAAAACGCCATTTCGCGAGTCTTCAGAATCACTTGAACGGCGAACCTCACAAAACGATTCCGCTGGTTCAGAAATTGGTCGAAGACGCAGCCCGGTGGCTCAAGCACGGAGGCTAATACCCCACCGCCTCCCGCTTTTCCTCGTCGGTCAGAAACGATGCTGCGCCGATCCTTGTCCACAGGGCGTCCCGCTCACCGGCAAGACCGGCGATCCTGTCAAGATCCGGTTCCAGCCGCAGCCCGGAGCCGAAAATCGGCGATAGCCAGCCGCAGAGCCGTGCCGCCGTGCGGTTGACGAGCGGCAGCACGGTGAGACGATAAAAAGCGCGGTTTGCCTCCTGGTAATTGGCATAGGTATTGTCGCCGGGAATGCCGATCAGCATCGGCGGTACGCCGAGTGCAAGCGCGATGTCGCGTGCCGCACCGTTGCGTGCTTCCAGAAAATCCATATCGCGCGGCGAAAGCCCCATGGCCTTCCAGTCGAGACCGCCTTCCAGAAGAAGCGGCCGGCCTGCATTCATCGCGCCCTGATAACCTTCCTCCAGCTCGCGCTTCAGCCGCTCATATTGCTCGGTGGAGAGATTGCCACCCTCCTTCGGCTGATAGACCAGCGCACCGGAAGGGCGAGCGGAATTGTCGAGCAGACGTTTGTTCCACTGGCTTGCGGCATTGTGGAGATCGAGAGCCGCGCCCGCCGAAGCAAGGGGAGCGAACCCGGCCCGATCGTCCAGCGGATGAAAAAGTTTGAGGTGAAGCAGCCCCAGCCCGTCACGTTCAGCGGCAATGCGCCTGATGGCACGGCCCTCGGCACGATAATCGTAACCCACGGGCCAGCCATCCGCGCCTTCGATGATGCTCACCCGGTCCGGCCGCAAAAGATGCAGCTCGCGCAGTCGTTCGCCGACCACTAGCGGCTCGATATAGGCGTTGCCAGCCAACATCAGATGGCCATACAGCGTCTCGAAAAAGTCCGGCCCACCCATATGAGCGCTGGGCTTGCCTAGAAGTGCGAGCAGCGGATGATCGCCGATCTCCTCATCGCCATCGTAAAGCAGCCAGCTCACCGATGCGGAGGCTTCTGCCACCATGCGGGCGGCGCGGTGCGCTACCGGGTTTTTCATGAAGCCCTCGCGGGCGAGTGCGGCATAGGAGCGGCCGGACCAGAATGCCTGCCCACCCTGCGCCGCAACCGCCATGAAGCCGCCCGCCGCTGTCTTGCGTTCAGGCACGGCTCTGCCATCCGCCGGGCGCCGCCACGGCAGGGAAAACGGAAATCGCATGGAATTGTCCTTGTTTTAATGCGGGCTCAGTTTCCCGCCAGGCCCTCATCCCTGTGCTCGTCACAGGGATTCAGCCAGCCCAAGTCTTTGGACTGAAAGCACTCTTTTCGCCGCGCAGACGCGCGTCGGCTGGATTCCTGTGACAAGCACAGGAATGAGGGTGGAGGGCCCGAGTCTTGACGAAACTTACCGGATTGGCGCTTTCACTGCCGTATCGCTGTTGAAATCAGCGGCAACCCGCGTCTCGCGCAGCGGCTTCACCGTACGCGTCGAAAGATCATAAGCGGGGTCGGCTTTGTAGGCCGCGAGCGCCGCCTCGTTTTCGAACTCGCCATAAACGATGAAATCGACCGAATTGCCCCATTGGTCCTTCTTCACATTCTCGCCGATTTCGAGCTTCAGCGAATGCGGTATGGCGGTGAGGCCGGAGAGCCCCTTGCGCACGGCGTCGCGGTTTTCCTCGGGAACGGTGAAAAAAACGATATGGCGGATCACGGTGTCACCTGTCATGCAAAATTCGAATATGGCCCTTGCGGCGCTTGCTAACGGGTTATCATCTGCCCCGCGCCGGTTCAATCCGCGCCGCCAAAAGTGCGCGATGAAATGCCCGGCCGTAGTCCCCGACAAGCCGCGCCCGGTCGCGGCCATTGATGATGGCGCGCGCACCCTCCCAATCCTCACGCTTGCCCTCGAAGACATCGGCAAGTTTCCGGCCGGTAAAGCTGCCGGCTATCATGCCGTGGATCAGGATCGCGGTTGCCACATCCGGTTCCATGGCGCGCTCGGGACGCTCCAGAAGGTCCACACCGGTCAGCTGCGACATGGCCTCGTAATTGCGGCGATGCGTCAGTTGCACGAAACCGCGCCCGAGCCAGCTTCTGCCGTCGGCGTCTGGCCGCCAATAGGGTTTGCGCACCATGGGCAGCCTGCCTGCCGCAAAGGCCCGGTCCAGCCTTGCGATCGCCTCGGCATCGTTTGCCGCCAATGTCTCGCGCACCGGCTGCATGGTCGCAGCCGTCTCGTGAAAAGTGGTGGCCAGCATGTAGGCGAGCCAGCGGGGATCACCGCCCGGCAGGGCCTTGCCGAAGCCGGCCAGGATCGCCTTCGTCCCGTCAAGCTGTGTAGCTCGCAGGCGACCACCGTAGATGGAAATTCGCACCGACGCGAAGAATCGCGCCTCGTCATAGGCCACAGCCGGCTCCTGAAAATCGTGGGCGATATCACCCTTTGTTTTTTCCACATGACGGCCGTCAGAACTAAATCGATTTGAAAAAATCCTAATCGATTTTAATCCGCTGACCGGGGTTTTGAGGTAAAAAATTCCTTGAGTTGCGGAACCTTAGCGCGCTAACTCCATTCACCGCGCACTTCCGCAGCGTTGACCATTCAAGGAGGAATGCCACCATGACAGCGACAATCCCCCAGACCGTTTATGACCGGCTCGAAAACGAGTGGCGCCAGATGCGCGAAACCGGTTCTCAGCCGAAACCCGCGCAGTCTCCGAAGAAGTAGGATCTGCCAGACGTCCGATTTTGGGCGTTAACGGCGACCCGGATTTCTTCTCCCCGCCGGGGAGAAGAACCAATATGCATCGGCTAGATAGGCAATTGGCTCTCATTCATGGGGCCAATAATCGCGGACATCACATCCCTCGCACCCTCGGCTCACTCGCCACAGTCGTCGTCAACGCCGTTATTGCCCAAACCAGCGCATCGAGCCGGTCGGGCGAGCGTCCGGATGAAAGACCGTCGGGTCCGAAATCCGCCATCTGGTCGGTTAGTTTTTCAAACCGTGCGGCGTGGCGTACCCTGCCCTGTTCGTACAGTGCCGCCACCGGCTCGGCGCGGGTGAACTTGCCCCGGCTTGCCCGCACCAGGGTCAGCGGCAGATTGGCGTCTATGCTCTGCAACATTGCCCGCACCATCTCGCCGCCCTGATTGACTTCCGCAACCACCCGGTCGCCCTCATGGCGGCGAACGGCGGCGACAACGGCCCGCGCCCAGCCGCCCGGTGTTTCACCTTCCACCGAACAATCCGCAAGCACGACCAACTTGCCTGATATGCCAAGCCCGGCCGCCACGATGCCGCAGCAGGAATTTTCACCGATACCGGCGGGCGGGTCTACCGCGACCACGATCCGCGCCAGCGACTCATGGTCGGTTTCCACAATTGCTTCCAGATCGGCACGTTTCCACAGCGCGCCTTCGCGCTCATCAATCAGTTCGCCGCCGATTTCCTGACGCCCCAGCCGCGTACCGCCGTAACGGTCGTGCATGGCTTTCAGGAAACCCGGTGAGAGATTTTGCGCATTCATCGCCGTCGGCATTTTGGCCACCCGGCTCGAAGGGTCGGCGAGAAGCGCCTTCAGGAGGGGAATGGGCCGTGGCGTCGTCGTCACCAATTGCCGTGGGGCCTCACCAAGACGCAGGCCAAATTGCAGCATGTCCCAGGTTTCCTGCGGATATTTCCATTTTCCAAGTTCATCGGCCCAAGCCATGTGAAATTGCGGGCCGCGCAGGCTTTCTGGGTCTTCAGAGGAAAACACCTGCGCCATGGCCCCGTTTGGCCAGATGAGCCGGCGGCGCAATACCTCGAAGGCGGGGCGGCAACGGCGGGCGATACGGCAGATACCGGAAATGCCGTCGATCATCACCTCACGGGCATCCCCCAGGGTTTCCGCAACAAGCGCGATGCGCAGATCAGATTGCTTGCCGGCGGACGCAATCCTGTGCACCCATTCGGCCCCGGCGCGGGTCTTGCCGGATCCTCGCCCGCCGATCAGAAGCCACGTCCGCCAGTCACCCTCAGGCGGCTGTTGCGGCAGGTTGCCGATGAAACGCCAGTCGCGCAGAAGGGTGAAGACCTGCTTTTGCAGTTGGGGTTCGCTCGAAACATCCGTCATGTGTCAGCTTCTGTAGATGGACTACGAGCCAGATCTGCCTCCAGCCTCGCGCGGCATTTCTGTTCCGCCAGTTCGTCGATGCGTTTGAGGAAATGCGCCACCGCCATTTCGTAATCTTCGGTATCGGCTTCGTCCTCGCCGGCAAGAGCCTGCCTCTCTTCTGCCAGCACCCGTTGCAGGGCATCGATCCGTTCCAGTGTGCGCACAATCAGCGAAAGCTGATCCGTTGCGGCCTTCACGTCGGCGCGCGCCTGTTTGCCCGAGGCATCCTCCACCGTTGATAAAAATGCCGCTTCGCTTGTCTGCCGCAGGTTGCGGTACATGCAGAACTGTTCGCGCATCTCCACCGTCAGCTCGTTCAGCAATTGCCGCAGATTGCCATTGCGCGCCGCATATTCGGCAGCCAGCTTGTCGGCCCGCGATTTTATCTCAGGTGCGGCCTCCAGCCTGCCCTCGCCGCCATAAGCGCAGCTTTCCTGCCAGACGCCGTGGAGCGCCAGATCGCAATTGCGGATATTTGCCATGAGGTGGACCTGCGAGAGAATGACGTGTCGCGGAAAAGCATCGGCTAAGCCGACCTTTGCCGCTCAGCCGCAAATCTCCGACTGTGACCTAAACCTATCAAACCACCGTCACGCTGTAAAGGATTATTTTCCTATACTTGTGATTTTTATCCTGCGAACAGGGTTTGCACCCTCGCCCGCCGCATACTACACTCGTGCCAGACGGCGGGAAAAAGGGGCAAGTCAAGTTGTTGAAACAATGGGTTGGGCGGTTGTTTGCGGGTCTTTCGGCAACCGGCATCGTCTTTGGCACTATTCTGTTTTGCGCTTCGCTCACGCCGTCTCTTCTGCCGCGCACATGGCTGATGCAGGGTGTGCTGTGCGGATTTTCCTTTGCCATCGGTTATCTGATCGGCGTGGCGCTCACCGCCATCTGGACCTATCTGGAATTGCCCCACCCCTCGCGCCATAACCGGCGCAGCATCCGCTTTCTCATCGCCCTTGCCAGCGCGATAACGGCGATCGCGTTTCTTTGGCAGGCGAAAGACTGGCAGAATTCCATCCGTATCCTGATGGAGCTAGATCCGTTGTCCAGCGCCCACCCCACCAAGACTGGCGGCGTTGCGGTGCTGGTCTCCGCCCTCCTCATCGGCGCTGGACGGCTTTTCCAGCTCATCCGGCGATTCTTCTCGGTGCGCAGCCGTCACTTCCTGCCGCGCCGGCTCGCCAATGTGCTCGGTATAGCCGCCGCCATCGTGCTGTCATGGATGCTGCTGAACGGTCTGATCTTCGATATCGGCCTGAAGTTTGCCGATTCCTCGCTGAAACAGGTGGATGCGCTGATCGAGCCGGATGTACCGCGCCCTTCCGATGCGCTCAAAACCGGCAGCAGCGCTTCCCTGATGACATGGGAATCGCTTGGCCGCAGAGGCCGCGAATTTGTGGCCGGCGGGCCGGAGGCACAAGAGATTTCCGCCTTCACCCACCGCCCGGCCAAGGAACCGCTCAGGGTCTATGCAGGCCTGAATTCTGCGGCAACGCCCGAGGAAAGGGCAGCACTTGCGCTGGAGGAGCTGAAGCGGGTTGGCGGGTTCGAGCGCAAGGTGTTGCTGGTCGTCATTCCCACCGGCACCGGCTGGATCGATCCGGAAGCGCTTGATACGGTCGAATATCTGCATGACGGCGATATCGCCAGCGTTGCCGTGCAATATTCCTATCTTTCCAGCTGGATCGCGCTTCTGACCGAACCGGATTACGGTGTGGAAACGGCGCGCGCGCTGTTTCAGGCCGTCTACGGTTACTGGACCACCCTGCCGAAGGAGACGCGCCCGAAACTCTATCTGCACGGGCTGAGCCTCGGTTCGCTGAACTCGCAGAAATCATCCGATCTTTACGACGTGCTCTCGGACCCGTTCCAGGGTGCGCTGTGGAGCGGTCCGCCCTTTTCCAGCCCCACATGGCGCATGGCCACCAATGGGCGCGTGGCGGGTACGCCGGAATGGCTGCCGCGTTTCCGCGATTCCTCGGTCATCCGCTTCGCCAACCAATATACCACCGCGCATATGCCTGATGCGAAGTGGGGCCCGATGCGCATCGTCTATCTGCAATATGCCAGCGACCCGATCACCTTCTTCGAGGCCGCATCGCTTTACCGGCGACCGCAATGGATGGTTCATCACGGCCCTGACGTCTCCACATCCTTCCGCTGGTTCCCGGTCGTGACCCTGCTGCAGCTCGGTCTTGATGTTGCCGCCGCCACCACGGCGCCGATCGGTTACGGCCATGTCTATGCGCCGGAGCACTATATCAATGCGTGGATGGAGGTAACCGCACCGCAGGGCTGGAATGCGGATGATATCCAGCGGCTCAAGATGTTGTTCAAGGCCCGCCGCGGCTCCGCCGATCCGGCGTGACGCGACGGGCGTGTCGTTTCTGAGCGTCAGTCCTTCAGCGCGGCCACATGGTCGGCCACATAGGTTTCCAGCGAGCGCGGTGCGTGGCCGGTCAAAGTCTCGACATCACCGGTGACCGCCGACGTCCAGCCTTCGCGCACCGGATAGAAGATCGACGCGAGGAAGGCGGCGTAATCCTTCGGAACGCCAGCGCCGGTCAGAATGCCGATGAAAACATCGTCCGAAACCGCGCTATAGCCGACCGGCTTGCCGATGGCCTGCGAGATGATCGCGGCCGCCTCGCCGTAACTCAAAGCCTTCGGCCCGGTCAGGTTGAACGCCTTATTGTCGAAAGCCGTCGAGGTCAGCGCTGCCGCTGCACTGTCGGCGATATCGCGCACGTCGATGAAGCTCGACTTGCCTTCGCCTGCCGGAACGGCGATCTGGCCGTGTTCGATGCCGGCCTTCCAGTAGGTGTGGAAATTATCGGCAAACCAGTTGGGGCGCAGAATGACGTAAGGCGCGCCGGAAGCGATGATCTTCAGTTCCACCTGGCGATAGGGAATGGAATCGTCGGCATCGACGCCGAAGACGCTGAGGAACACGATCTTCACATTGCGGCGGGCAGCTTCCTCGACAACCGGCGTCAGAGCGTCGATTGCATCCAGACGCCCGCCAGCCAGGATCAGAAACAGACGATCGACGCCATCGAAGGCATCCGTGTAGGTCGAGGCATCGGTATAATCGAAGCGCACCCCTTCCGCGCCTTCGGCTGCCTTGCCGGTGCGCGAGGCCGCTTTCACGCTTTCGCCCCTGGCCAGAAGCGCTTTTACCAGCGGCGTGCCGATGGTGCCGGTGGAGCCGATTACGAGTATCTTGCCAGTCATCTCAAATCTCCGTAGTATCTAGTAGAAACCATGTTTCGAAAACATACGTACTGCGTATTCGAAATCAGGAAAAGAGAGCACTTTCCGGTTATCTGGTATCCTCAAGGAAACCGACCCGGGCTTTTCAGAGCGGGATGAGACCCATGGAACTTGTCTATGACGTTTACGAGGATCGCTGCCCCACACGCATGGTGCTGGACAGGATCGCTGACAAATGGGCGCTGCTGATCCTCGACAAGCTTCGGGTGGACGCGGTGCGCTTCAACCTGCTGCGGCGGGAAATCAAGGGCATTTCGCAGAAGGTTCTGTCTCAGACGCTGAAAAAGCTCGAGCGCGACGGCCTGATTTCGCGGCAGGCCTTTCCGACTGTGCCGGTCACGGTCGAATATTCCCTGACGCCGCTCGGGCGCACGCTGACCGACACGGTTGCGGCACTGGCCCACTGGGCGGAGGGCAACATGGACGCGGTGCTGGCGGCGCAGAAGGCTTATGACGAGAGGGGTGGGTTAGGGTAAGGCAGACCCCCGCCTTCCTGATTTCTTTGCTTGTCAAAGGGATGAAGGAGACGAGAGCATTGCGGGCACTCGTCCACCTTTTACCTGCCAAACCCTCCAACACCTACCGAGAAATCCGCGTGGAAAGAATGATCGACGATAGCGTGCGTTCCACGCCGTCCAGCGCGCCGATCCTGTCGATCAACCGGTCAAGGTCGAGAATGGAAGGTGCTGCCAGAATGGCGATCAGGTCGAAAGTGCCGCTGACCGAATGCAGCGTTGTCACCTCCTTGATGGCCGTGAGCGCCGCCGTCACGCCGGGCAGCGCCTTTGGCCCGATGGTGATCAGCACATGGGCGCGCACCAGCCCGGAAAGATAGCTTTCCGAAAGTCTCAGGCCATAACCGGCGATCACCCCTTCGGCCTCGAGCCGCTCGATGCGAGCCTGCACGGTGGTGCGCGAAAGGCCGAGTTTGCGGGCCAGTTCCGCCACCGGCATGCGGGCGTTTTCGGAAAGCAGGGCCAGCAGCGCCCGGTCCTTGTCGGCAATCGTCATAATGACCAATCCTGTCGTCTAATTGTCCAATATTAACCCGCTATCCGCACATAGTGAAGCTGCGAATCGTCCAAAAAAGCTGGCATTCTGTCTATGAAGCGCATCCGGTGCGCAGAGGCATATAAATTTACTGCGGGGAACAAAAACATGAAAAACATCGTCGTCATCGGCGCGGGCAATATCGGTTCAGCCATCGCCTGGATGCTGGCTGTCACCGGCGATTATCGCATCACGGTTGCCGATCGCTCGGCAGACCAGCTGACGAATGTGCCGGCGCATGAGCGTGTCGACACTGAAATCGTCGACATTGGCGACCGTCCGGCGCTGGAAGCGCTGTTGAAAGGTAAGTTCGCCGTGCTTTCCGCTGCGCCCTTCCACCTGACGGCGGGCATTGCGGAAGCTGCGGTTACAGTCGGCACGCATTATCTCGATCTGACTGAAGACGTCGAATCCACCCGCAAGGTCAAGGCACTGGCGGAAACGGCTGAGACCGCGCTCATTCCACAATGCGGCCTCGCCCCCGGTTTCATCTCCATCGTCGCCGCAGATCTTGCCGCCCGGTTCGACAAGCTGGACAGCGTGCGCATGCGTGTCGGCGCGCTGCCGCAATATCCGTCGAATGCGCTCAACTACAACCTTACCTGGAGCACGGACGGGCTGATCAACGAGTATATCGAGCCCTGCGAAGCCATCGTCGAAGGCCGCCTCACCGCCGTTCCGGCGCTGGAAGAGCGCGAAGAGTTCTCGCTCGACGGCGTGACATATGAGGCCTTCAACACCTCGGGCGGCCTCGGCACGCTATGTGCGACGCTGGAAGGCAAGGTGCGGACGATGAATTACCGCACCATCCGTTATCCCGGCCATGTCGCAATCATGAAGGCGCTTTTGAACGACCTCAACCTGCGCAACCGCCGCGATGTGTTGAAGGACCTGTTCGAAAACGCCCTGCCCGGCACCATGCAGGACGTGGTCATTGTCTTCGTTACCGTCTGCGGCACCCGCAACGGCCGTTTCCTGCAGGAAACCTATGCCAACAAGGTCTATGCCGGCCCCGTTTCCGGCCGGATGATGAGCGCAATCCAGATCACCACCGCAGCCGGTATCTGCACCGTTCTCGACCTGCTTGCGGAATGCGCCCTGCCGCAGAAGGGGTTTGTCCGGCAGGAAGAAGTGGCCCTGCCGAAATTCCTGGAAAACCGGTTTGGAAGATATTACGGCGCGCATGAGCCGCTGGCCCGGGTTGGGTGAGTTAACGGGAGCAATCGGCCCCGACACTATCATCCTCGGGCTTGTCCCGAGGATCTAACGTCTCACGAAATCGATAGGTAGCAGATGCTCGGGGCAGGCCCGAGCATGACGACGAGCGGCGGAATGCCTCTCCCAAATCACGTCCCGCAAAAGGTCCGAAACACCTTCTCATCGCTCATCGGCGGCTGCATGTAGACGAAATTGTCCGGCCGTTCCTCAAATGGCGTGGCAATCGCCGCCAGCATGGCGTGGAACGGTTCGAAATCGCCGTCTTCCACCGCCGCCTCGATCAGTTCCTCGATGCGGTGGTTGCGGGGAATTATGGCCGGGTTGACGGCGAGCATCGCCCGCGACCTCTCGGAGGCAGAAACTTCATCCCGCCCGGCCCGCTCCTGCCAGCGCGCCAGCCATGCATCCGCCGCCGCGATATCGATGAACATGCCGCGAAACGGCTCGGCATCGCCCTCTACCGCGTGAGAAAGACGCCGGAAGGTCAGCGTATAATCGGCTTCCGATGCCTGCATCAGCGAAAGAAGCGCCTGCACCAGCTCGATATCGCCCTCCTCTTCGCCCGTCAGCCCAAGCTTTTCGCGCATGCCGGCAAGCCAGCGCTTGGGAAACGCGGCGGCGAAATCAGCGAGCACGGCGTTTGCGAGTTCGGCTGCTTTCTCCACTTGAGGGTCAAGCAGCGGCAACAGGCATTCCGCCAGCCTTGCAATGTTCCATTGGGCGATACCCGGTTGATTGTTGAAGGCGTAGCGCCCCTGTGCGTCGATGGAGGAGAACACCTTGTTCGAATTGTACTCGTCAAGGAAGGCGCATGGTCCGAAGTCTATCGTCTCGCCGGAGATCGCCATATTGTCGGTATTCATCACGCCGTGGATGAAGCCAACCATCATCCAGCGGGCGATGAGTTCGCACTGCCTCTGAGCGATGCCCTGCAACAGGGCGAGATAGGGATTGTCCGCGTTTTTCACTTCGGGATAGTGGCGGTCAATCACATAATCCGCGAGATTTCTGATCCCCTCATCATCCTCGCGCGCGGCGAAGAACTGGAAGGTGCCGACCCTGATATGGCTTGCCGCAACACGGGTGAAAACCCCGCCCGGCAGACCCACCTCGCGCTGCACCCTGTCACCGGACAGGACGGCGGCGAGCGCCCTTGTCGCGGGAATGCCGAGCGCGAACATTGCCTCGGAGACGATATATTCGCGTAGCACCGGGCCGAGCGCTGCGCGCCCGTCGCCCCTTCGCGAAAACGGCGTCGGGCCGGAGCCCTTCAACTGGATATCGCGGCGTTTTCCGTGTTTGTCGATGACTTCACCGAGAAGAATGGCACGACCATCGCCGAGCTGCGGGACGAAACCGCCGAACTGGTGGCCGGCATAGGCCATGGCCAGCGGCTCGGCCCCTTGCGGCACCACATTGCCGGAAAAGATTCCCGCCAGCCTTTCGTCGTCGAGGCCTGAGACGTCGAGAAGAAGCTCGTCTGCCAGCGCGCGGTTGAAGGCGATGAGGCGTGGCGCCTTCACCGGCGTCGGCAATACGGCGGCGCTGAACCTTTCCGGCAGGCGGGCATAGGAATTGTCGAATGTGATCACGGGTAAACTCCCTGCTTTTGCCTGATATGGCGCTTTTTCCGCCCGGTTGCGAGGGGTGAATAGCCACAATTACGGGAAGCCGCAGCGAAGTTTGGAAAAATCAATTTGAACTACAGGTATATTTGAACATACAAACATCCAATGAATGAGCCGCAGTGCAAGCAGGATAAATTCGTGCCAGACTTCCCCTATGACGACAGTGAAATGGGCGAGGCCATCCGCCGCTTCGACTGGGCGTCGACAAGCACGGGACCGATAGAAACATGGCCGGTATCGCTCAAAGCCACCGTGCAAATGATTCTCAAGCAAGGTCATGCGATCTGCCTGTTCTGGGGTCCTGACCTGAACATCATCTATAACGATGCCTACCGCCCGCTTCTGGGGCTGAAGGAACAGGATGCGCTCGGCAAGCCGTTTCACATTCTCTGGTCCGATGTCTGGGACGATGTCAAACCGTTCGTGGACGCAGCCCTTTCAGACAGGGGCACATTTGCAGAGGACTTGCACCTCGTCATGGAGCGCAACGGCTATCCCGAGGACACCTATTGGACCTTTTCCTACAGCCCGCTTTATGACGATGCAGGCAAGGTGGCTGGATTGATCAACATCACGGTGGATACCACGAACAGCGTCCAGAGCCGCAGCCGGGAAGAGGTTCTGCGACGCGAACTCGTCCACCGGGTCAAGAATACGATGGCGATCACTACGGCGGTCGTCAGCGCCACCCTGCGCCACTCGCAGACGCTTGAGGATGCGCGCGACACCATCAAAAGGCGTATCGCAGCGCTCGGCAACGCCCAGAACCTCATTCACGCTTCGGGAAAGGGGGCCAGCATCTCCGCGCTTGTCCGCGATTCCGTTTATCCGCATCTTGACGACAAGGCGCGCGTAACGATTTCCGGACCGGACATGGAAATCGCGCCGCAACAGGCGCTGGGCCTGTCTCTGGCCATTTATGAACTGGCCACCAATGCGCTGAAATATGGCGCACTTTCCAACGAGAGCGGCAAAATAGAAATCGTGTGGACGCTGGACGAGGATGACCACTTCGAACTGCGCTGGCGCGAGACGAACGGACCTGCGGTCAGGACGCCGACGCGTACGGGTTTCGGCTCGCGGCTGACCAACCAGATCGTTGCGGCTTACTTCTCCGGCGAAGGCCGCACCTTCTATCATCCAGACGGGCTGCTGTTCGAGCTGGATGGCAAATATGAGGCTGGCGACGGCGAAACCTCTGGCGGTTGAACTTTCTTTCGTCCCATTCGTTGCGTTTCCTGAACCAAAGTAGCCGCAACGAAAGGAACGGGAATGACCGTCGTTGAAGCCGTAGCCGCCGAGCCGGAAAGCGCAATCCGCATCCTGCACACCGATCTGCCTGTTAACGCCACTTTCCATGTGTGGCTCAAGGCGAAAAAACCGGCGGAACCCGGCGCCGTCTCCTTTTCCAATGCGAATGGAAAATTCGCTGAGGTTTCAAGCCTCAACACGGAAGAGTTCGGATTTAGAATCTATCAGGTGTTCGGCGGCGGCCATGTGGAACTGAGCTACGACACGGTTACCACAGCCGTTTCCGTCATCTACTGGTTCACCGCCGCCGACGTGCTGGAAACCGGCATAACCGTCGTCCATACCAAGCCGGACAATGCCGCACCGGAACTGCCTGACAGCTATCACTTCCGCCCGCCCTTCGGCTGGATGAACGATCCGAACGGCTTTGGCCGGTTCGAAGGACGGCCGCATCTGTTCTACCAGCATTATTCACACGGGCTGCGCTGGAACACCATGCATTGGGGCCACGCGGTTTCCTCCGATTACCTGCGCTGGCGGCATCTGCCGATCTTCCTCTTCCCTTCAGAGGACCTGACAACGCGGCCGGACAAGCGCGGCGGCGCTTATTCCGGCTCGACAATTCCTTTGGTCGAAGGTTCGGGCATCCGCGTGTTCTTCACCGAGCAGGTGCAGGATCGCATTCCCGAACAGCAGATCCAGCTCACCGCCACTTCTTCCGATCTCATCATGGCCGGACAGGCCGAAGTCATTCTCGGCCATCGCCCGGACGGACAGGGGCTGACGCCGGACTTCCGCGATCCTTACGTCTTTCGCGGCCCGGATGGACTTTGGAAAATGCTGCTCGGAAGTCAGAGCGACGGTGGCGGCGTCATCCTGCTTTACGAGACGCTGGACCCGACGGCGGCGTCAGGCTGGACCTATGTGGGCAAGCTTTGGGTGGAAACGCGCTACAAGACCACTGCCATTGAATGCCCCTGCCTTCTGCCGCTCGACGGCCCGGCCAATGCCCGATCCACGCGCTGGGTTCTGGTCTATGGGCTGATGCATTCAGAAGACCCTGAAACCGGCCGCAAGAACCTGACCATGGCCGATGTCGGCTGGTTCGACGGCAAGGTCTTCACCAAGGAATTTGGGCAGGAGCTGGATTTCGGCACCGACAATTACGCCTTCCAGGCGTTTCTGGATGGCGACAGCATCATCGGCATCGGCTGGCTCGCCAATTGGGCGGATGCCAATCCGGAGATCGATTTCCCGACATCCATGACGCTGCCGCGCCGGATCCACTATTCGAACGGCGAGCTACTGACCCCGCCCATCGGTGCGGCGGAAAGCCTGCGAAGCCATATTGTCGATCGCACGCGGCTGGCGGCCGGGGAGCGCGTCACCTTCATCAACGGTGCGGTGGAGATGCTGATCGAGCTTGCTTCGCCCGGCACACCGTTCGAGTTGGTGCTCGATCATCCCGTGGTCACACTGGGCCTCATCGCCGATGAAACGGGCCTGTGGATCCGCCATGATGACGGGCGCGATGGCCCCTCGCCGCACTATATCGCCAGAGGGGCAAGGGCCTCGCACATCCGCGTCTTTCTGGACTACGGATCCATCGAAGTGTTCGCCAACCGGGGCCGGTATGTGGGAACAAAACGCATAGAGGGTTTCGAGCCCGTGCGTTCAGCGCTCCTCAAGGCAGCGCCGGGGGCTGTAGTGCACGCCACCAGCTGGGCGCTGCGTCCGTGAGGAACCTTTTGGCGGATCTGCTGTTGATAAGCAGCAACCGCTCAAAGGAGAAACGGCATGACAAAAATCAGCGATTCCCGCGATCCCATCCTGTTTCCGACAGAAGCCAACGAAAACAAGACCGAGAAAAAACGCGCGGGCAAGGGTGTCGTCATCATTATTGGCGCAGTCGCGATCATGGCTTTCGTGGTTTATCTGGCGGCGATCACCATCGCCACCACACAGTCTTAACCGCACACACGCCGCAGAGGCGTCAGCGCTGTCCGCTTCGCAAGCCGCGGGTTGTCAGGATCGCCAGAAGCGAGACGATGACACCCAGCCCATAGAGATAGAGCATCGGTATCGTCACATCCGCACGATCGATCTGCAGAACGAGATCGCTCGCGGCAGCGACGGTGCCGCTTGCGCCCGCACCGGCCGCGGCACCCAGCGTCGCGACCGTAGGCAGCAGCGCGCCCGTCATCTTGCGTTCCTCTTCCGGCGCGGCTTCCATGGCTGCCTGGCTGATGCCTGCCCAGGACATGCCGAAAGCTGAACCGATCAATATTTGCCCGATCAGCATTTCCGGCCAGTTCCCCGTCGCCAGCCCAAGCCCCAGCAGCGCACAACCCGGCACCATCTGGTAGGGTCCGTAATGCAGGCAAAGCTGCCGCAGGCGGCCCGAACGCAGGCTGCCGATCAGCATTGCCACGAAGCTCCAGGCAAGCGGCATCGTCACGACAATAAAACCGGCGAAGGTCGGCTCATGGTGCCAGAGATTGATGGCGACATAAGCGAGATAGACGCTGCCGAGTGCATGGGCATAGGACATCAGGAACAGCACCCAGAAACCGCTGCCAAGTACCGTCTTCAACCGGAAGGAATCCCTGGGGAACAGGCCGGTGGAAGGCTGGATGCCCGCCTTCAGCGATGCCCACAACAGGGCCGCACCAACCAGCAGCGACATGATGCGCAGACCGGCATCCTCAAAGGCGGAGGGTGCGGAGAAAGCCAATGCGCCAACAAGGCAAAGGAGCAGCGGCACCATCGGCTTGCGCGAGGTCGCGACCGACCGTTCTGCCGAAACCGCAATCGCCGTATAGGCCAGCAGCAGCACGATCAGCGGCGCAGACAGCAGGAATGTGGCGCGCCAGGAGATGTGCTCCGTGGCAAACCCGCCGGTGAGCGGCCCGACGAAGGACGCGACCGCCCAGATGGCCGCCTCGATGGCAAAGACCTTCGGCAGTAGAGCCGAGCGAAAGCCGGCAGGTATGAGGCTGTAACACACCGCCACGATCAAGCCATCGGCAAGTCCCTGCAACGCCCGGCCGATGACGACCCATAAAAAGCTGTCCGCGAGCGCCGACATGACGGAGCCGAAGGAGAAGATAAGGCAGCACAGGAATAGAACGCTGCGCGCGCCAAAACGCTCGCGAAACAGAACGGCGGTGACACCGCCTGCCACGGAACCGACGAAATAGAGGCTGTAGGCCCAGCTATAGAAGGCCGCGCCGCCAATCTCGCGCACCGCGACCGGCAGGGCCGTGACTACTGCAAACTGGTTGAAGGCATGCAGGCCGATACCGGAGGAAATGACGGTCAGAAGCGAGAGGTTCGCCCCACCAAGCAATTCCGACCAGCTATTTTTCTCCGTCATTTCCATACTCGTCAAAGCCGTATCCTTTCCATTCTTGCGATACGGCGGGCAAACTAGAACCTCAAGCACCATTGAGGTCAAGGCGCCTTTTCACCTATTCCGCTCGAGCGAACTTGCAGGCATCAGGAACCCTCTGCCTCCCCGGTCGTTTGCGCAATGACCAGACAGAAAGGATACCACCATGGACCGCAATAAAATCACACCTCTCAACGAAGACGCCATGGACGAGGAACTGCTCGATCTCGATATCGACGCCCTTCCGGCAAAGGGAGAAATTCCGCAGTCCATCGAACATGAAATCGAGGAAGAAGAGGCCGAGAGCGAGGACGACCCCTATCAGGAAAGCGACGAGGCCCTTCCCGATGACGCGGAAGAGCGCGTGATCGACCGCAATCCCTCGCGCGAAGGCGGTGCGTTCGACGAGGTTTAGGGACTGGCGGCGAGGCGGGATGCGGCCGTCAGTGGGCCTTCGCAGGCTTGTGGACGGCCTTTTCGACGCCTGCCGCTAGATCATCGAGGATCGGGCAATCCGGCCGGTGGTCGCCGCCGCAGCAATGGGCAAGGTGGGACAGCGTCTTCACCATGCCCTTCATCTCGGCAATCTTCTGTTCGAGATCGGCGATATGGCCGAGCGCAATGTCCTTCACCGCCGAACTCTCGCGGCTCTTGTCCTGCCAGAGTTTCAGGAGCGTTTCCGTCTCCTCCAGCGAGAAGCCAAGCGTGCGCGCCCGCTTGATAAAGCGAAGATTATGCACGTCCTGCTCGCCATAGACCCGGTAGTTGTTGCCGGTGCGGGCGGCGGGGGTGATGAGGCCGATCTGTTCGTAATAACGGATCATCTTGGCGGAAACGCCGGATGCATCCGAAGCCTGTCCGATATTCATAATGCCACTTCCCTCAGGGCGACTTTCGCCCGTTTATGGCTACTATGTAAGGATTCCCATCATGGGAAGGTCAAGGGATAACGACATTTTTTATCGCACGCACAATCGTGAGAGCCTGGCAAGGGTCTGAATTCGATGGCTACGCCGCCACACGTCTGGCGAGATAAATCGTCGCCCCACCGCAATCGGGATCGTTGACGATGTGGTCGAGAAGTCGAAACCCGTGCGCGGCAAGCAGGCTTTCATATTCTTCGCGAGCGAGGCTGGCATGGTAAAGCGGTTTTCCCTGAAGGGTCCCAGTCGCTTCCCCGTGTCCCGGCCCGGCCGTGAACATCAGTGCGGCGCCGTCATTGGCGTGCTGCCGGAAAATACCGAACATGCGGCGCTGATCGTCGGCCTTCAGATGGAAAAAACTATGCCAGGCAATCAACCCGTCGAAGCGGCAACTCAACACGAGTTCACGCATATCGGCGACCACCCAGCGCTTTTCCGGAAATCTGGTGCGGCAAATTTCTATCAGGGGATATGACGTATCGATGCCGGTCACGTCATATCCGTTGCCGATGAAGTAGCCGGCGATCGGCTCGCCTGAACCGCAGCCGATATCGAGGATGGATCCGCCCTGCGGCAAAAGCGACGTGAACCGATCCAGCCAGGGTTTTTCGGCGAGGGAGCGACCGCGCAGCCTGTCGAAATCAACCCCATGGTCGGTGTAGAGCTTGATCACATCGTTGGAGGCATCCGCCATGTCCGCTTTTCCTTGGGGCTGGCCAGCCGTGTAATCATCTGTGCACCGCCAGCCGGGCAATATCGCGCAGGAAGGCGTCGCGCACTGCGGGGCCGAGCGGTTCACTCGAGGGCTTGTCGGCAACGCGAAGCCTTGCGAAGACGATGTGCTGGCCTTCGCGCTCCGCCCAGCCAACGAACCAGCCGAAGGGGCGGCTTCGGTCGGGGTTGCCTTTTTCGTCGCGCATGAAGCCCGTGCCGGTCTTGCCGTGCACGCTCCAGCTCTCCGGCGCATCGAACACCGGCACGATCGCCCGCGTCTTTGCCTGCGCGTCGCGCGAAACCGGCAGATTTCCGGCCAGAAGGCGGCGGATGAATCCCACCTGCTCGACCGGGGAAACGGTCAGGGAAGCGCCGAGCCAGGAATGGGTGAGACCGTTATTCTTGCCGGGTTCACCGGATACATCGGCATTGCCGTAACCCAGACGTTTGACATAGGCGGCGAATTTTTCCGGGCCGAGGCGGCGGGTGAGTTCGCGCGAATACCACAGCACCGAATCCTGCTCCCATATGGTCGGATCAACCGTCTTGCGGTCCTGCGCGCGGGCCTCCGTGCCGGGTTTCCAGTCCCATGCAGGGGTCTTGTCATCCAGCAGGATGCCGGCGTCATAACCGATCAGAGCCAACGGCACCTTGAAGGTGGAGGCCGGCGCCACGCGCTGATCGCAGGCGCCCTGCTGGTTGATGACAGCGCCGGTCTCGATGGAGGTGACCAGCGTGCATTCAAAAGCCTGCGATTGCTGGGCGGAGGCGGAAAGCGGCAGAATACCCTGAAGGGCAATGCACGAAAGAACGATGGCGGGCAGCCGATAGCGCATGCGTTTTGATGTCCCTCGTCCGCATTCTGCGGATCATATGCCGGAATGGATGAACGGCGGCCCTTGTTTCAGGCATGCCGTGCTTCCGAAACATGCCTTAAGAAAACGATGGGGCAGGAATAGGACCAACACGAAAATTGGCGACTTCCGTCAGCTATTCTCTTTTTCGCCCGCCGTCTCACCCACTGTGAGCGGCCAGTCCACCACATAATCCTCGAAATCGTCAACCTCCACGTCCAGCTCGTTGACGGTGCGGCCGCGCGCGGAAATGCCGGCCTGATGCACCGTGTTCACGTCGCCGGAGACGAGATAGTGCCACCAGTACAGATCCTTGCCATCGCGTACCAGCGCGTAGGCGCAGGTGGGCGGCAGCCAGCCGATTTCGTGCACCTTTTTCAAATCCAGCTGGATACAGTCCGGCACGGTGGCGCGGCGGTTCTCATAGTCGGAGCACCGACAGCTTTCACCGTCAAGCAGCTGACAGCGGACCGACGTGAACACCACTTCGCCGGTGTCCCAATCTTCCAGCTTGTTCAGACAGCACAGGCCGCAGCCGTCGCACAGGCTTTCCCATTCCTGGCCACTCATCTCTTCCAGTGATTTGGTTTTCCAGAACGGCGCGTCATTCATCGTTAACATTTCCGTTCCATTTTGATCTCTTGGAGGGCAAGGTTTAACCGATCCCTAATCCTTAATATCGTATCGCCAAGGGCTGGTTTGTACGATATTTTAGCATTTTGGCGAGTGGCAATGGGTCATTGACCCGCGAGAGGCCGTCGCGTCAAGCAATTCCCGCAGAACCATGTCATGGTTTTGCGTCCGGAATTGGATGAAGCGCAGAAACATCGACAATCCGCGTTGCGTTGAACAGGAAAACATCGCCAGGTGCAGGAAGAAAAAGACGATAAAAACGGTCGCAAAAAGCGGCACATCCTGCTGAGAATCGATAGCTTTATCGACTCCGGCCTGTGGACGGCTGCGGCAAGGCTGGTGGATTTCTGGGAAGACGTCACCATTGCCTCGCGCAAACTGCATGTGCGCGGCTGGAAGAAGCTTCTCGTCAACCTGACCTGCGACGCGCTGACCTTCGGAACGGCCGGCTGTGTCGTGCTTCTGGCGCTTGCCATGCCCGCCTTTGAGGAGACCAAGAAGGACTGGCGTTATCGCGGTGATTTTGCCGTGACCTTCCTTGACCGTTACGGCAACACCATCGGCCATCGCGGCATCATCCATGAGGATTCCGTCCCGATCGACCAGATGCCGGATCATTTCATCAAGGCGGTTCTGGCCACCGAAGACAGGCGTTTCTTCGACCATTTCGGCATCGATTTCATCGGCCTTGCACGCGCCATGAGCGAGAATGCCCGCGCCGGCGGCGTCGTGCAGGGCGGCTCGACGCTGACGCAGCAGCTTGCCAAGAACCTGTTCCTTACCAATGAGCGCTCGCTTGAGCGCAAGATCAAGGAAGCCTTCCTCGCCCTGTGGCTCGAGGCCAACATGTCGAAGAAGGAAATCCTCAGCCTTTATCTCGACCGCGCCTATATGGGCGGCGGCACGTTCGGGGCGGCAGCGGCGGCGCAATTTTACTTCGGCAAGAACCTGACCGATGTCACGCTTGCCGAATCCGCCATCCTCGCCGGCCTGTTCAAGGCGCCGGCCAAATACGCACCGCATGTCAACCTGCCCGCCGCACGTGCGCGCGCCAACACCGTGCTTTCCAACCTGGTGCAGAGCGGGCTGATGACCGAGGGTCAGGTGATCGGCGCGCGGCGCAATCCAGCCACCGTCATCGACCGCGCCGATGTGAAGGCCCCGGATTATTTCCTCGACTGGGCGTTTGACGAGGTACAGCGGCTGGCGGCGCAGGGCAGGTTCAAGGACCATACCGTCGTCGTGCGCACCACCATCGATACCGGGCTGCAACAGGCAGCCGAGCAGGCGATGGAAATGGAGCTGCGCGAGTATGGCGAGGGCTACCGCGTCAAGCAGGGCGCGATGGTGATGATCGAAAACGGCGGCGCGTTGCGCGCCATGGTCGGCGGGCGTGACTACGGCGAAAGCCAGTTCAACCGCGCAACGGCGGCGCTGCGCCAGCCGGGATCCTCCTTCAAGGTCTATACCTACTCGGCCGCCATGGAAAAGGGCATGAAGCCGGAGACGCTGATTTCCGACGCGCCCGTGACCTGGCGCGGCTGGTCGCCGCAGAATTATGGCCGCTCCTACGCCGGCAAGGTGACGTTGCAGGTGGCGCTTGCCAAATCCTACAACACCGTGCCGGTGCGTCTCGCCAAAGACGTGCTCGGCACGCAGGTGATCGTCGACACCGCCAAGGCGATGGGCGTCGCCACGCCGCTGCGCAGCGACAAGACCATTCCGCTCGGCACATCGGAACTGACGGTTCTCGATCAGGCGACGGCCTATGCCGTGTTCCCGGCCGATGGCATGCAATCGCGCCGCCACGGCATCGAGCAGGTGCTGGATTACGAGGGCAAGGTTCTCTACGATTTCGGCCGTGACGAGGAACCCGCCAAGCGGGTGCTTTCCGAAGAGGCCAATTCGAAGATGAACCAGATGCTTGTCACCATTCCCGTGATGGGAACGGCCCGGCGCGGCGCGCTTGAAAACGGCATCGTTTCCGGCGGCAAGACCGGCACGTCGCAGGCTTACCGCGACGCCTGGTATGTGGGCTTCACCGGCAATTACACCACGGCGGTCTGGTTCGGAAACGACGATTTCACGCCGATGAACAACATGACCGGCGGCGCGCTTCCCGCTATGACCTTCAAGCGGCTTATGGACTACGCCCATCAAGGCATGGAGCTGCGCCCCATTCCCGGCATCCAGAACCCGCTGCCGACAGACGCGCGCCCGCAGCCTTCGGCCCAGGTCGCTGCTGCATCCGCCACCGCTGCACCCGCCATGCCGGCACTCACCCGCCCACGCTCGCTCTCAGCCGAAGCAACCCGCGTCATCCGTTCCATCGCCAAGAAGATGAAGGAAGCCGCGCCTTTGACCGTCACGACGCAAAAGGTTGCGGATGCGTCATTGCGGGATGGCCCGGGGGATGCGGCCCGGCGGTGACGGCTTGGCAACCTTGGCTCATAATGAAGGCGTTTTTCCCTCCAGACTGCTGCCTGCACTCGGCTTTAGAAAAATCCACATTTGGTGCTTGACCTCAATCATGGTTGAGGTTGCACAGTCCGGTTGCAAGAAAGCGAATGCCCGAAAGGCGCAGCGCTAGGCAATTGAGGACAGGAAATGGTGAAAGTAAAAGCATTGTTCGAGACGCATTTGACGGTTTCGAACCTGGAACGCTCGGTTGAGTTTTATCGTAATGTTGTCGGTCTGGAGCTGGCACAACGATTCCCTGAACGGAATGTGGCGTTCTTCTGGACCGGCGAACGTGGGCATTCGATGCTTGGCCTATGGTCCATCCAGTCCGCACCCATCAATATGAGACTGCACATCGCCTTCAGCGTCGATTTTGATCAGCTTCTCGCCGCACCGGACTATCTACGCCGTAACGGCGTAACGCCGCTCGGTTTTGACGGCGAAAAGGAGATCGACGAGCCCGTCGTCTTTCCATGGATGCCGGCAGCCAGCGTCTATTTCAAGGATCCCGACGGCCACTCGCTGGAATATATCGCGTTTCTTGGCGGCGAAGCAAAACCGCAGATTCCGCGCGTGTTGAACTGGAGCGAATGGCAGACTATTTGATCTGCCTCAGGAAAGAAGCGCCGCCCGTGCTGTTTCCACCACATGGGCGGTGAGCGTGCCGAGGCGTTCAGCGGCGAGCCGATTGACCTGCCAGTAAAGCGGGATATCGAGCGGCGTGCCGGGAACGACTTCCACAAGCCGCCCCGCCTGAAGGTGCTCTCCCACCAGCTGCACCGGGTTAAGGCCCCAGCCCATGCCGGCAAGACTTGCCTTCACGAAACCGTCGGTCGAGGGCAGCCAGTGGGTGGGATAGGATATATCCTCACCCAGCGCTTTTTTGATCCAGCTGGCCTGCAGCCTGTCCTTCTGGTTGAAGGTAAGCCCCGGCGCGCGGGCAAGCGTGGCGGGCGTGACGCCATCGGAGAAATGGCGCGCCATGAAAGCCGGGCTGGCGGTGGCGTGATATCTGAGCACACCGAGAGCCAAGACCCGGCAGCCCTGCACAGGCTTGGCATGGGCGGTGACGGCGGCGAGCACCCTGCCCCCGCGCAGCCATTCCACCGTATGGTCCTGATCGTCCACCGCGATGTTGACGAGATAGTCGCTGCCACCGGTGAATTTCGAAACCGCGTCGAGAAACCATGTGCCGAGACTATCGGCATTGGTGGCAATGTTGAGTGTGACACGCTCTGCCGCCGCGCCCGCTTCCGAAAGAACCGGAAGCTGCCGGAACAGTTCGGTTTCCAGCATGCCGACATGGTCCATGTGCCGGCAGAGCCACTCGCCCTTTTCCGTCGCCATGCAAGGATTACCGCGCACGATCAGCACCACGCCGAGGCGCTCCTCCAGCTGCTTGATACGCTGGGAAACGGCCGAGGGCGTGACACACAGCACCTGTGCCGCCTTCTCAAAGCTGCCAGTCTGGGCCACGAGCGCCACGGCGCGCATGGAAGGATAGTCCAGCATCACAGGCCTCCTTGTAAAGATTGATATGGGCGTGGTTGGCGGGAAGCGTCCGGGCAGTAGCAGTAGCACTCTCCTCTTCCCTTATTCCTGTCCTTGTCACAGGAATGAGGGTCAGGCGAGGTGCCCGCACATGATCGCCCTGTCGTATAGCTTTTGCCCGTCATTAGTTTTACTTACTTGAACTGAGTTTGTTTAATTTGATTAAACCATGCGAGGGAAATATCAAAGCACTCGGTCTGGAAGCGGTGGCATCATCCATCCGCACAGGCAGAGACAAAAAGGCAGCAGCCAGCACATGGACATTCAGATCTTCTTCACCGGCCTGACGATGGGTCTCAGCCTCATCGTTGCCATCGGCGCGCAGAATGCTTTCGTTCTAAAGCAGGGGCTGGCGCGCTCCCATGTCTTTGCCGTCTGTGCCACCTGCGCAATTTCCGATGCGCTGCTGATCACCGTCGGCGTCTTCGGTTTTCAGCGGATAAGCGCCGTCATGCCGGCACTCGATCCCATCATGCGGTATGCCGGTGCGGCGTTTCTCATCTGGTATGGCGCGAAAAGCCTACATTCGGCCCTGCGTTCGTCGGAGGTGCTTTCGGTGGCGGAAAGGCGGGAGGCGAGCCTCTGGCAGACGCTTGCCATTTGCCTGGCGCTGACCTTTCTCAACCCACATGTCTATCTCGATACCGTCGTGTTGCTCGGCACCATCTCCACGCAATTTCCCGGCTTTGAAAAAACCTTCGCGGCGGGTGCCGCCACCGGCTCCCTGCTGTTCTTCTTTTCGTTGGGTTACGGCGCGCGCTGGCTGCGCCCGATCTTCGAAAAGCCGTCCGCCTGGCGCATCCTCGAAGGGGTTATCGCCTTCACCATGTGGGCCATCGCCTTCAAGCTGGTCATGGGCGCTTAAAGCGGAGGGGTTTCTCCCTCTCCGAGGTCCCAGTAAAGCCCGGCCATGATGGCAAGCGCCTCGCGGGCAATCTCTTTCGGCAGATGTTCTTTCGGCGCATGCTGCGAGCAGCCGGGATAAGAATGCGGCACCCAGATGGTGCGCAGTTTCAGTATATCGGCAAAGATATCGTTGGGCAGCGAGCCACCCAGATTGGGAAGAAGTGCCGGTTTCTTGCCCGTCGTGCGGGCCATGGAACTCAGCGTGAAGCCGACCCATGGGTCCTGCGGATCAAGCCGCGTGGCGCGGAAAATCTCGTCGCCGGCGGGTACGATCCGAACCATGCTGAACCCCTGCCGGTCGAGATGGCGGCGGATGGCGGGCAGCACGGCTTCCGGATCGATGCCGACAACGAAGCGCAATTGCAGCCGCGCCCATGCCCGTGGCGGAATGGCATTGACCGGCGCGCGCGGATTGCCGGTCTCGAAGGCCAGCACCTCCAGCGCACACCAGCCGAACACACGCTCGGCGGTGGAAAGGCCGGGCTCGCCCCAGTCAGGATCGATTTTCGGACCATCCGGGCCGCCATCGATCTCGCAATCGGCAAGCGCGTCACGCACGGCCTGCGGCAGTTCTTCGGGCACCAGTTCGGGCACGCGGATCTGCCCGGATGGGCCAACGAGGCTTGCCATGGCATGCGCCAGCTGCACGCCGGGATTGGACAGCGCCCCGCCCCAATTGCCGGAATGATGCCCGCCTTCCCGCGCCTCGATCACCAGATCGAAGGTAATGCCGCCGCGCGCACCGAGAAAAACGGTCGGCCGCTCCGCATTCAGGCGCGGGCCGTCGGAGGCTATCAGAAGATCGGCTTTCAGCCGCTCGCTATAGTCCCGGCAAACTTCCCTCAAGCCGGGAGAACCCCTCTCCTCGCCCATCTCGATCAGATATTTGGCGTTGAACCCAAGTCTTCCACGCGTCTCCAGCACCGCTTTCAGCGCCGCCATGTTGACCGAATGCTGCCCCTTGTTGTCGGCGGTGCCGCGCCCGTACCACCTGCCATTGCGCTCGGACATCACGAAAGGCGAAAGGCCTTCTGCCCAGCCGTCATCAAGACCACGCACCACATCGCCGTGGCCATAACCCAGCACGGTCGGGAGATCTTCATCCTCGAAACGTTCGGCGATCAGAAACGGCAAATCCGCCGCCGGGTCGCGCAGGATCGTGCAGGAAAACCCCATGGCGGTGAAAGCGGGCTGCATTTCGCGCTCCAGATAGAGCGCCAGCTCGGCACCGCGCGCCTTATCCTGGCTTTCGGTGCGCAGCGAAACGCGCCGCGCCAAGTCCTGCTCGAACCTGCCA
This sequence comes from Agrobacterium sp. 10T429, assembly GCF_056393925.1. Taxonomy (NCBI): domain Bacteria; kingdom Pseudomonadati; phylum Pseudomonadota; class Alphaproteobacteria; order Hyphomicrobiales; family Rhizobiaceae; genus Agrobacterium; species Agrobacterium sp. 10T429. Next base: position 807,758 of record NZ_JBFTGV010000001.1, on the reverse strand, counting down.
TCGTCGAAAAAGCGGGTGGCGTGGTCGATGGCGGCTTGTCGCGACATGGTGGAATCCCTCTTCTGGTCATTTCCATCAAGACTAAACAAGGCGTACCATTTTCCAAACAGGGAATCAGTGATAGTCCTCGACCTGTTCAAAAACGGGAAAACAGCGTGTTTCGAGTTCCATTCCTTGTCGGCATCGCCCTATTGATCGCCTTTGGCGGCGGCATTGCCGCGACGCTGGCAGCACTTGAGGCGACATCCGGCTTCGGCTCGATCCGCATCGGCTCATGGGATGCCTTTCCGGAAGCGCAGACGATCGAGGCCGATCCCTACGCCAAGTCGCACCGCGCCGATGCCGGCAAGCTGCTTTATGGAACGGCCGAGGGGCTGGCCTTCACCGCCTCCGTCGACAGCGACGGCCAGCGCCTGACCGGCGAATGCCGTTACCAGCTGGCGGGCGCCGTGCCGCCCTCGCGCTTCTGGACGCTCTATACCGCAGACCAGCAGGGCAATGTTCTGGCGGAAGATGCCGGACGACCCTTTGCGCTCAATTCGCGCACGCTTTTGCGCAGCGCCGATGGCGGCATCGACATCACCATTGCACCCGATGCCCAGACCTATAACTGGCTGGCCGTGCCGCAGGGGCAGACATTCAAGCTGGTCATGACGCTGCTCGACACGCCGGTTGCCGGCAGTTCCGGCCTTATCGACATCGCCATGCCGCAAATCCGCAAGCTGGGGTGTGGCAATGCTTAGGACACTGCTCGCCATCCTCACCGGCCTTGTCGCCGCTGCCGTGCTGCATGTCGTCATTCTTCTGGCGATACCTCATTTCAGCAATCGCGACGCCTATACCCGCGCATTGGCGGAAGGTAAGCCGCATCAGTTTCATCTTCTCGAAGAAACGACGGAGAAAAAGACACTGGGAAGCGGCGATCCCTTCATGCGGGTTGCCGTCTGCACCTTCAATATCGAGGAAAAGCCCGTCAGGCTGACGGCCATCGGCGCGGTGCCCTTCTGGTCGGTCGCGGTTTACGACAAGGCGTCGAACGAGGTGTTCAGCATGAACGACCGCACGTCCGCAGGCGGGGTGATGGATATTCTGGTGGCGGATTCTGTGCAGATCGCGGCCATTCGCAAGGCGCAGCCGCCATCGCTTTCACAGGCCATTCTGGCGGAATCGGATCAGACGGAAGGGTATGTGGTGTTGCGGACCATGGTGCCGCAGCCGAGCTTCGGGGAAGAAGCGGAACGGTTCCTGAACGAAGCGAAATGCCAGCCGACACCCTGGAAATAGCGCCGGTCAACCAAGCGTAATCAGGATTTGAAGACGGTTTCCGGTGCAGGCTTGCGCTTGCGCGCATCCTTGCCAGCCGGTTCCGTATCGCGTTTTTCATAACGCACGCCGGTAAACAGCACGACCTTTGCCGGGCCCATAACCTTGCCGGGCATTCCGGCCGGGCGCAAGCTTCGTCGGGCTTCGGCGATTGGAATAATAACTGCCATGCTCGTCTCCTCTTCGGGAGTCAATGTTGCCCATGGGAACCGCGCAAGCCTCGTCTTGCGTCGGGAATTTCATCACCATCACATTGCGCATAATCCAGCCCACAGACTGGTTTTCGCACGACCCAAAAATCGATGGCGATTTTGCAAGGTGTCGTGCGCATATCAAGGCTTCGGCATGCCATTTTCGAAATTATTCTATCAATCAGAATAACATGGAATCCTAATACTGCCCATGAAATTAGAAACAGACAGAGGTTAATGATCCGTTAACCCTAATCGCAGGGCGCCAACTTATCCTTCATAAAGCTGCACCCGTTGAAAACAAAGGCGAGACGGCAAGGTTCCATGACGTTTTGTCCGTCACGAAGGTTTTAAAATTTCCTTGTTGATAAACGCACAATAACGCTTGCCACCCCCCATAGTTAACAGGGTGTCAACGGATTTGCTCTAATTTGAACCGATATTGTGTTTGCGTTTTTGTTGGGTAGTGCGTTGACCGACCGGTTTCGAGAACTTGAGAGGCCAAGAGCCGTGAGGAAGAAAGATGTGGTGCTAATGGCCACTGTCACGAATTTTGAGACTGTTCCCCATCCGTCAAAAACGGACCTTCGGCAGTTTGCCGAGCTTTTCATGCCGCTTTTCAACGCTTCCACCGAAGAGGCCAAGCGGGAAGCCATTGCAGCGCTTTCCCAGCATCCAAACGTGCCTTCGGCGGTTGCCTTCTTCATCGCCTGCCAGCCGATTTCCATTGCCGCCCCCTTCCTGATTTCGTCGAAGTGCCTTGATGACGACACGCTGATCACCATTGCCCGCACGCAAGGGGCCGCCCATGCGCGCGCCATCGTGCGGCGCGAGGACCTGTCGCCGACCGTCATCGACGCGCTAGTCGGCCTGCGGCACATGGAAGACCTGAAGCGACCCGATGACGCGACGCCTCCCGCCATGCCGGAGCCCGCCATTGCGCAGCCGGCAGACGCCCAGATCAAATCCACCGCCGTGGAAGAGGAAATGCGCCAGCGCATCAAACGGATGGCGCATCAGCTCAGCCGCCCGGAAAGCGACGTTCTTGGCCTGCGCCGCCTGAGTGACGTGCAGGAAGCGCTGCTCGTACGGTTCGCGCGCGAGCGTGATGCGCGGCAGTTTGCGGTGACGCTGGCGGATTCGCTGTCGTCCAGCTACTGGCTGTCGGAGCGCATCATGCTCGACATATCAGGCACGCAGCTCGCCACCACCCTCATCGGGCTCGGCATGGAATTTTCCGAAGCCGCCTTCATATTGCAATGCTTCTATCCGCATCTTGCCGCCGCCGAAGGCGACATGAGCCGCGCCGAGGCCATGCTTGACCGCCTCGAAATCATTGAATGCGAAGAGCGGGTGGAAAGCTGGCGGCGCGCCGACAGCTACACCCACGGCCGCGAACGACCGAACCACAACGCACCTGTCATTCACAGAACGGGGACGTGAGGGTTAAGGCGGCCCCCCTCGTCCGGAGCAATTCCGGGCGCAAAGCTGCTGCACGCTTTAAATCTTCGGTTGGTCCACCAGCGACAGGAGAGTGCCGATCTCGTCCGTTTCGATCTCGACGACCCATAGATCGCTGTCGAAGCGCCGCTCCCTTTCGAGAAGAGCAGCACTTTCCTCCCCCTCCACACCTGCAAGACGCGTCTCGAAACGGCGTTCGGCCCGGACTTCCTCGTCCTCGGCAAAACTCTGCGGCGCAGGCCCATAGAGGTTTTCGCGGCCATCACGAAGGCGCTGGCGGATGAAGATCGCACCGGCCTCTTCGGCACCCTTCTTTTCGACAGCGGCAAAGCCACCAGCGGAAAACACGCGGCGGATAAGGGCTGATACGAAGATTTCGGATTTGAGGCGCATTGGGGGTGCTTTCGATGGAGGCGGCAGGCCGCTGCCTGTCCGTGTTGTTATGCTCTCTTCTTTCCTCGTTCCTGCGCTTGTCACAAGAATGGAGAGAGTTGAGACCCAGTCCCCTAAAGCGCCCCGATCGATTTCAGCTTCTTCAGCACGGCTTCGCTCGGTTCACCGGTCTCCGGCAGGCGGTAGTGTTTTTCGAAATGGCGGATGGCGTTGCGGGTCTGCTCGCCGGCCACACCGTCCACCTTCACATCGGCATAGGCGATATTGATCAGTCCCTGCTGGATCTTTGCAATCAGATCGCGGCTCACCGGCTTTGAAGCGGCGGCAGCGCTGTTCAAGGAGACCGGTTCGGCCTTGGGACGAGGCGCTTCAGCCTTGCGGATTGCGGCCGCGACCGGGTCGATCTCAACGCCGCCGCCGGTGTTGGCGTCGGAAGGCCGATCCTTCGGGATTGCGGCGACGGTTGCGCCGTCGATCCTGAGCGCCGCCAGCACCCGTGTCGTCGGTTCGCCGGTCTGTTCCATGCCAAGCGTTTCTTCGAAGAACATGATGGCGGCAGCCGTGCGCGGTCCCATCTTGCCGTCCGCCTCGCCTTCGTAAAGCCCGCGTTTTTTAAGTTCGGCCTGAATATCGGCAACGATCTGCTGCGGCTTCTGGTTTTCCGCCGCAACCGATGTCGCGGGCGTCGCCGTTGCGGCCGCCGGTTGCTGTGCCGTTTCGGTCTCGCTCGGGCGTTCTATGCGGAAGGTCGTGACATGACCCTGCGTGCCGAGCGGCTCTGCCGCGCGATAACCGGCAATCCCGTTCGGGTTTGCCGCATCGCGGGTACGCAGGAAAGGAGACGGGTGAACGCCCGGCTGGTACCAGAGCGCGTTGGCGGCGACAAAACCGAAGACGACCACGAAGGCGCCTGAGCCGCCCACCAGTTTGGGACGGCGCAGGAGTTCGCGCCCGATGGCCGAAACCACCAAGGAAACAATCCCGGCGCCAATCTGGGCCGTTGTTTTCTTAGGCGATTTTCGCTTTCGCGGGGCCATCGTCACCATCCTTCCTCATAATCGCGGCCATTTCGCCGAGCCGTTTGATGCGCGGCGGAAACTCCACCATGCATTCGGTTTCAGCGTTTTCGCCACCCGCCATGCCGGAACCGTCGGCAGGCAACATGATCGTTACGACCGTCCCCGCGCCGGGCTGGCTGGTGATGGCGAAAGTGCCGCCATGCAGTGCTACCAGACCCTTGACCAGGGACAATCCCAGACCCGTGCCCTCATAGCGACGGGTATATTCATTCTGGACCTGCATGAAAGGCTGGCCCAAGAGTTCAATCTTGTCGGATGCGATGCCGATGCCGGTATCGCTGACCGTCAGTTTCAGCATCCTGCCTTCACGCGCAGCATCGATCGACACTACACCGCCGGCATCGGTGAACTTGATGGCGTTACCGGCCAGATTAATGAGAACCTGGCGGATGGCGCGCTGGTCGGCGGAGATTTCGCCGATACCGCGCTGGATGCGGCTGGTCAATGTCAGACCTTTTTCCTTCGCCTGCAAGCCGAGCATGGCCTCGCAGGACGAGATGGTTTCGCCGATCGGGAAGCTTTCCATCATCAGCTCGTAACGGCCCGCTTCCAGCTTGCTCATATCCAGCATGGTGTTGACCACCGACAGGAGATGCGCGCCGGACTGGCGGATCAAGCTGACATATTCCCGCTGGCGGTCGTTTTCCAGCCGGCCGAAATATTCGCCCGCCAGAATGTCGGAAAAGCCGAGGACGGCGTTGAGCGGGGTGCGCAGCTCGTGGCTGACGGCAGCGAGGAACCGCGACTTGGCGTCGTTGGCCGATTCCGCCTCCGCCGCCTTGCGGGCGACATCGCGGCGCAGAAGTTCCATCTCGGTGACGTCGGAGAGCTGGGCGACGACGCGGCGCAGCCTGCCGGCCGCATTGCGGATCGCCGTCATTTCCATACGCGCGTGGATGAACTGCGCCTGGCGCGATTTCGCGCCGGTTTCGAACCGCAGCTCCACGCTGGACTTTTCCTCGCCCTGCCGCAGAAGGTCGAAAGCCTGCATCAGCTCGATGCGATCAGAAACATAGACATATTCGGCAAAGACATGGCCCTTGCAGGCCTGAAGATCGGCTGGAAACGTTTCAAGGTCGCGGCCGGAGACGCGCTCGACGAGGCCGTTTTCATTGATGGTGAGTACGAGGCCGGGCACCTGCGATGCCGCAACGAGGTCATCGTCGCCGGCTTGAGCGGACAGGGACGCTGCGCCACGGGCAGGACGCGAAAAGGCGATCAACAGGGCGGCTGCGGCCAGATAGAGCGCCAGCACCAGAGCGGCGCCGATGGGCAGCGCGATGGCGGGGCTGAAGACGAGGCTGAACAGGGCGGGAACGACCAGAAAGCCGACGGCGCTGAAGGCAAACAGGCGGCGCAGGCGCGCAACGGTGCCGGCGCGCCTTTCGGCGTCCTCCTCCATACGCGCAAGCCATCTGCCTGCGGCATGGTCGACCAATGCGACCGCTTTTTTTCTCATATTACGCAATACCAAACCTGAATCCCTGAGACGGATCTAACGGCTCCGACAATAGAAGCCCGCGGCTTAAGGAATGGATAAAAAGAACGGCACCAAACAGCCGCGAAATGCGCCGCAGTCCCATTACGGAGCATTTCAACCAAGCTTTGCCAATCATGGTTAATGACGGGTAAGCGACGGATTTCGCTTTATTTTTGCCATCGCGTTAACCTTTGTGGCAGCACGGATGAGCACTTTTGCCCGGAACAGACGGCATCTGTCGCAATTATGCTTAACATGGACTGTTAAAATGCGACGGAATTGCTGGAGCCGGTCCCGATGCGAGGAGAATAGATACAATTTGAATTAAATTGCGCGGCTTTTTGCAATTGGCTGTTCGCCGGTCGCCTGTAGCTTCTCTCCAAGCCCGAAAAACGGGACAAAGGCCGATGACCCAAAACGGGCGGGGCTTCAAAACAAAGATCATCTGGCAGGGTAGTCTGACAATGTGGTTTCTGATCAAAGGAACATTCTGGTTTTCGCTGGTGCTGGTCGCGCTGTCCTATTTCGGTAGCAGCAACGATCCGACCAAGGAACCTTCGGCATTCGATATTCCCAGCGCCGTTTCGGCAGCCGGTGAGGCCTATCGTTATGTCAGCGCCATCTGCATCGAAAAACCCGACGTCTGCGTCAAGGGCGCCGAAACCTTCCACGCGCTCGGTGAACGGGCAAAGGAAGGCGCCAAGGTCGCCTATGAATTGCTCGACGCGCAGCTTGCATCCGGTGATAAAACGGCACCCGCAGCCGAACTCGCCAGCGAGAGCGAAAAACTGGCCGCAGCACCGGCGATCAGCGTCGAATTCCCTGGGAATGCCGACATGCTGAAGACCGGCACCATCATTCCCCTGCCGCAGAAGCGCCCCACCCCCTGATATTTTGCGCCGCCGCTTGACGCCGCGCCGCCCCTTCTCTGCAGCCGGATATGTCCGCCTGCGTGACTGCCTGCCAAACTTGCCCACGGAAACCTGTTTTCCGTGGGCTTTTTCATGGTCCGCATGGTTCAAAACCGTCTGCACTTGCCCTATATCGTAGCAAAGCATGGCAATAACGAACGATACGGCGCGCAACATGGCCTCTCTCGATACGATCCTTGACGATTTCGCCTTCCTCGACGACTGGGAGGATCGCTATCGTTACGTCATCGAACTCGGCAAGGCGCTACCCGACCTTGCGGAAGACAAGCGCACGCCTGAGAACAAGGTGCAGGGCTGCGCAAGCCAGGTCTGGCTCGTCAGCCACAGCGATGGTGCCGAAGATCCTCTCATGACCTTCGAGGGCGATTCCGATGCGCATATCGTGCGCGGCCTCGTCGCCATCGTTCTTGCTGTCTATTCCGGTAAAAAAGCTTCCGAAATCGCCGGTCTCGACGCCATTGAGGTGTTCGACAAGATCGGGCTGGTGGAACATTTGTCCTCGCAGCGCGCCAATGGCCTGCGTTCCATGGTCAAACGTATCCGCGAGGAAGCGAGACTTCTGACCGCCTGAGCCTTCATTCTGTTGCCATCGTTGGCGCCATCGGCGGGCGATAATCTTCGTCGCCCCAATGGTGGCTTGTCTTTCTGCTGCGTTGCGCTTGCGGCGCATAATGCCGGGCAAGCGATAGCAGAGCGGCCCGCAGCAGCAGTTTTGCCGAACGCGCCGGCCATTGCCGCTCGCGCTCCACGGCCTCCAGCCCCTTTTCAAAGCAGCAGATATCGATGGCGACACCTGAAAGTTCAGGCCCCATAGCATCGGCTGCACGGGAAAACCGCGTCCGGGCGGAAATCGCCGCATCGGTAAGATCGAGCTTGCCACCCGCCTCCCCCTTCGTGCGGCTTGCAATTTTCGGTTCCCAAGTTGCCGTCACCTTTGGGTTCAACTGCGCGCGGTGAAAATCGGCGGCGAGGCGTTCGCCCGCCTGCAAGGCGTCGCTGGGGAAGAATGCCGTGCCATCCTTTTCCTTCAGCCGTGAAAGGCCTGTCAGTGGCGAGCTATTGAGGTTGCGCCGGGCCGGTTGCCTGTCCTTGCCGACATCCAGAACCACCGTCTGCAAATCCCAGTGCTGTTCCTGAAAAATCTCGTCGCGATCCCTGGCTATAGCGCGCTTCAAATAGGAGGCGAGCGGCGGCGCGGCGGAGAGCGTGTTTTCGCGTCTTTCGATCAGCCCCGAAGAGAGGGCGAGCTGCACCGTAGCGGCCGGAAACCGCAACGCCGGACGCCCTGTCCTGCCGTTCCCGGCCTCCGGTCGCTGCAATACCATATCGCCGCGATCCTCCGATATCTCAGCCGTGCCCGCAGCAATGCAGCGCAGGAGCCGCAACAGGACAGGATCGGGAAGTATCGATGGAGCGCTTTTTGTCTCACTCATCCCGAACACCCTTCATCACGTTGAAAATGCTGCCGGAAAGCCGCTCCAGTGTGGCGACGAACTCGTCAAAGGCGGGTTCGTCGCGACGATCCTCAACCACCTGGCAGGCATGGCCGACTGTTGTTCTGTCCCTGCCGAAACAGGGGCCGATATCTGACATGGGAATACCGAGCTGCACATGGCACACATACATGGCGATCTGGCGGATATGGCATTCGGTGCGCCGCCTGTCCCGGCGCGCAGCCACACGATCGCCGGTCAATTGCACCATTTCACCGGCCAGTTGCCGGACCAGCCGGCAAATCCGGGAAATCTCATCCCGCCCGGCAGAAGGCGGAAAACGGCGGAAATTGCTATCGGCAACCTGCACACAGGGCCGAAAGGGGGCAGGCAAAGACGATATGTCCGAAGGCATATGCAACTCCTTTACGAATAGGAATTAATTCATACACCTGAGGATGGACGCGGGGAAGGGCAAATTTGGCGTCGAAAACCATGCGATTGATTTCGCTTTGTTTTTGAATAAAGGTGACGCCTCGACAAGGATTTTTTTCCTCTGTCGAAATTGCGCGCGGCAATAAAAAAGCCGGTCTAAGGACCAGCCGGATATAACACTATGGTGCAAGTTGGTATGGAGCGGGCATGCGCGCCCTGCCGCCATCTCCTGCTAAGGGAAAAGGTCACGGCGGCGAGTTAAGGGGCAAGGCCAGCAATATGCCGCCAAGGTCCCCTTTATCCGGCGCTTCGGGCCATCTTTCCCCGGACGGGGAGAAAATACAGCCGCGACACAATCCGTCTTAGAAAATCAACGGTTCGCCTTGCGGCGCTGACCGAGACCCATTTCCTTGGCGAGCCGCGAACGGGCTTCGGCATAGGCGGGAGCAACCATCGGATAATCGACCGGCAGATCCCATTTTTCGCGATATTCTTCCGGCGTCATGCTGTGATGCGTCGTCAGGTGGCGTTTGAGCGACTTGAACGAGCCACCACATTCCAAACAGACGATATGATCGTCCTGAACCGACTTGCGAACCGACACAGCAGGCTTCTGCTTTTCAACATTGACCGCCACCGATGCCGGTGCCGATGTTCCGCTGAGTGCCGTATGAACATCCGAAATAAGGCCGGGAAGCTCAGTTACCGGAACGACGTGGTTGCTAACATAGGCAGCCACAATATCCGCCGTCAGTTCGACCAGCAGATCCTGGGCGTTACCGTATGCAGTTTCCGTCATTTAAGTATCTCCTGTTATTTATCTCCAGACACGGATGAACGCCGCATCGAGCGATGTGAAGTTACCCGGTGCCCCTCCTTCGCCCTGTTGAAACCAACGTGAAATCTACCCCTAGATTTCAAGCGAAACCGGAAACGAATTGATCCGAGATTCAACTTGTAGCCCGCGACATGGCCAACAAAGGTCTGATCAACCATAGATTAGACATTAATAAAATGCCTATGCCGACCATGAAGAGGCTAGATGCAAATCGCAATAAGCAATTTTACACTTAATTTGGATAGCATCAAAACAGCAAAAGTCAAATTCCTATTATGATTTTTTCAGTTCAAAACAGTCTAATTGGAATACAAAAAATCACGGGTAATAAAATACTATGCCAAGTAGTAATGCAAAACGAAGACCCCCCATTATTAGGGGGTAATTCAACTTCAAATTTTCTTTAGGTCATCAACTACCGATTTATCAGCAAGTGGATAACCTGCCTTGTGTGCAGCCATTGCAAGAAGATGTGCGGAGACCGGTGCTGTCAGAACAAAGAAAAAGAAACCGGCAAGTGCCCGTGCCAGCGTCGATATTTCCGTGGAATGAATGCCGACAGCCAGCAGCAACAGGCCTGAGCCCACCGTTCCCGCCTTGGAAGCCGCATGCATGCGGGTGTAGACATCCGGCAGGCGATTAAGCCCGATTGCCGCAATCAGCGAGAAGGCGGCACCTGAGACCGTCAGTGCCGCAACCAGAATAGCCACGATCCAGCCCATCATCGCCCGCCCCTTCTTTTTCCACGCCTGGATACTTGTTTTTCAGGCTTTTCAACAACTTCCGATGCCCGCTCGCCGTCCAGAACAGCCTTTGTCCTGCGCCTGCCATCTGCACCGCGCGACAGGACGAAGCGGGCAAAAGCCACCGTTGCGAGAAAACCCACCAGTCCGAGCGCAATGGCGATATCGACATAAAGATCGACGCCGGTGCGGATGGCGATAACCGCAATGAAGCCGATGGCGATACCGACCAGCATGTCGAGCGCGACGATTCGGTCCGGCAAGGTCGGACCGACGACGACGCGATATACTGTCAGCAAAAAGGCAGCGGACAGTACAACCGTGGCAAGTACAGTTGCAAATGAAACTATGAGTTCCGGCGTCATCCCTGAAACGCCTCCATGATCTTTTTCTCGAAGCCGTTTCTGATGTCATTCTTGGCGGCTTCGATATTGCTGCAATCGATCGCGTGGACGTAGAGCGTTGTTTTATCCTCGGAAACATCGACCGAAAGTGTGCCGGGGGTCAGCGTGATGAGATTGGCAAGCAGCGTGATCTCGAAATCCGTCGTCAGCCTGAGCGGATAGGCGAAGATACCGGGCTGCACATCGAGCTTCGGCCGCGTCACCATCACCGCCACCTTCCAGGCCGACAGCGCCAGCTCCTTGAAGAACAGCATAAGCAGCGACAGCACGCAGACCGGACGCAGCCGATGACGGCCGTCCTTGGGGATCTGGTGACGGATAAGGCCCAGCGCCAGCGCCGAGACGATGAGGCCGAAGAGAATGTTCGCCGGCGTGACGCTGCCACTTACGGCGAGCCATACGCCAACGAAGAGCAGTAACAGGATGTAGCGGCTCATGGTCTGCTCCCTTCGGGAAACACCGACTGGATATAGGCTTCGGGGTTGCCAAGCCCCGCCGCCGCCTGCTGGCTGAGATTGAGCAGGCTTTCCGGAAACAGGCCGAAGAACACCACCAGCAATGTCAGCCCGACCAGCGGGACGAAAGAAGGGGCCGCCAGAGGCGACGCAGGCAGCGACGGCGCCTGGCCGGTTGAGGCCACTGCCGGGCGCCAGAAACATAAGAGGAAGACCCGCCCGAAGGCGATGGTGGCGATGAAGCCGGACAGGAGAAGGGCGGCGGCAAGCCACCAGGCGCCGATATCGATCGCCGATTTGACGAGAACCACCTTCGGCCAGAAGCCGGAAAACGGCGGCAGTCCGGAACCGGCGAAAAACAAGGCGAGCGCGAGGCCCGAAAACCACGGCGCCTGCCGATAAAGGCCACCGAGCGAAGTCAGGGTAAAACTGCCGCCAAGGCGGGCGGCGTGGCCGGCGGCGAGATAAAGCGCCGTCATCAGCACCATGGAGTGCAGCGCGTAAAAGATCGCGCCGGCAACGCCGGAGGGCGTGCCGATGGCGATGCCAGCCATCATGTAACCGATGCCCGATATGACGATGTAACCGAGCATGCGGCGGATATCGTTCTGTGCCAGCGCACCCATGGCGCCGAGCACCATTGTCAGCGCCGCAGAGATGGCGATGACGATACTCAGCTCCTCCCGCTCGACCGGAAACAGCATGACCATGACGCGCAGCAGCGCGTAGATGCCGACCTTGGTAAGCAGGCCGCCGAACAGGGCGGAAACGACGATGCGCGGCGTGTGATAGGAGGCGGGCAGCCAGAAATTCACCGGAAAGGCCGCCGCCTTCATGGCGAAGGCGAGAGCAAACAGGCTGGCAAGCGTCATCAGCGGAGCCGTGCCGCGCAGCTGCGTCGCCTTCAGCGCGATATCGGCCATATTGAGCGTGCCGAAGATGGCATAGAGATAACCGACCGTGATCAGGAACAGCGTCGTACCGATGAGGTTGAGGATGGCGTATTTCAGCGCGCCATCGATCTGCTCGCGCGTGGAGCCCAGCACGATGAGGCCGAAGGACGAGATCAGCAGCACCTCGAACCAGACATAGAGGTTGAAGAGGTCGCCGGTCAGAAACGCACCGGTGACACCCGCCATCAACAGCATCAGGAACGGATAAAAACCGTATCGCCTGCCGCTGGCGTCGATATCGGCGCTGGCATGGATGGCACCGGCCAGCGCTACGATGGCGGCGGCGAGCGACAGCAGCGTTCCGGTCAGATCTGCCGTAAAGGCAATGCCGAAGGGTGGCAGCCAGCGGCCCATGACCATGGTGAACGGCCCTTGGGTCACGACCTTCCACAGAAGCGCAGCATCGAGCAGTACCAGCAGAACAAGTGCCGTGATTGCAATGGGCGCATGCAGACGCATGGTGTGGCGCAGCATCATCAGCACCGCACCTGCGCCTATTGAGAGCGCGACGGGAAGGATGATCAGCCAGTCGGCTAGCGGCACGGGTGCCGTGACAAGCGCCGCGGAAAGATCTGATATTGCGGAAGTGGTGGATGAAGCCATGTGTCTTTGCCCCGCCCCGCTCAATAACCGAGCGGCGGCAAAGGCTCGCCTGCCGGTTCTGCGGTGCGCATTTCGTCGGTGTCGTCGGTCTGCAATTCCTGGAACGCGCGCCAGGTCAGCACCAGCAGGAAACAGAAGAAGGAAAAGGAAATGACGATTGCCGTGAGGATAAGCGCCTGCGGCAGCGGATTGGCGGCACCCGCCGGCAGCGTGTCCATGCCGGGTGGAATGATCGGCGGCACTTCGCGCGTCAGCCTTCCCGCCGTGAACAGCAGGAGGTTGACTGCGTTGCCGAGAATGGCGATGCCGAGCAGCATGCGGATGCTGTGACGCGAGAGCATGAGATAGATCGCCACCGAAAAAAAGATGCCGACGAGAATGGAGAAAACAGCTTCCATCAGTCGCTATCCCTTTCTTCCAGAGCCAGCGCAATGGAGGTGATGGCACCGACCACGACGAGATAAACGCCGATGTCGAAGGACATGACGGTGGAGAGTGGCACTTCCACACCGAGCAGGCTCGGATAGACCCACAGCCCGGTCATGAAGGGCACGCCGGCTGCAATCGAGACGAGACCAGACAACATCGCCAACAGCAGCCCCGCGCCGGCAATGGACAGCGGATGGTACACGATGGCGCGCCGGACTGCGGCCACACCATAAGCGATGCCGTAGATCGCCAGCGCCGAGACCGCGATCAACCCGCCGATGAAACCGCCGCCCGGCTCGTTATGGCCGCGCAGCAATACAAAGATGGAAAACAGCACCATGAGGCTGGTGACTACGGGGGCGACGGTGCGCAGGATAAGCGTGTTCAAGCCCGCGCTCCCTTCTTCTTCGCTATTTTTGCTGGGCCCTTGATGGCAGCAGCCGGGCGGATGCGGATGAGCGCGAGAATGGCCAGGCCTGTTATCATCACCACCGCAATCTCGCCCAGCGTATCCGTGCCGCGGAAATCGACGATGATGACGTTCACCACATTCGCCCCGTGGGCGATGACCTTGGAATAGGTGTTGTAGAAATCGGTTAGGCGATTATCGAACGACGCCTCCGTCGCCCGCATCAGGAACAGGGCAAAGCCGGTTCCGCAGGCAATGGCGATGGTGCTGTCCAGAAGCTTCTGGCCAGGGCCGCGATGGTCTGACGGCGACAGGCGAAGCCTTGTCATCACCAGCGTCAGAATGACCACGGAAAGGGTTTCGACCATGAATTGCGTAAACGACAGATCGGGCGCGCCGAACAGCAGGAAGATGACCGCCACCGCAAACCCCTGAATGCCGAGCGCGATGATGGCCGTAAGCCGGCTGGACGCCGTGAGGACAGCGACAAGGCCCGCAACCGCGATGCCAATGAAGGTCAGCTCATGGATTTTCATGTCGTGCGGCCACGCCGGCATGGACGGCAGTTCGCCATAGAGAAACAGCGGCGCAAGCAGCACGACGGCAATGACGGCGAAAGTGGCGGTGACGTAAAATTCCAGCCTGCCGGGCTGGATAAGCCTGACAACGTGGAACGAGATTTTGACCAGCGTTTCGATGAAAAAATCGAAGCCCCTGTCCGGCCCTGCACCCAGCGCCTTGAAGGTGCGCACCATCAGGCCGCGAACGGCGGAAAGCTGCATATAGAGGACGATGCCGAGCGCGATCGTCAGCAGCGACAGGCCGAGCGGCACGCCGATATGGGGAATGAGCGAGATTTCCACCGGGCGCGCCTCACCCGCGATCGCGCTTGCCATCGGCGTCGAAATGTAAAAATGCGAAAGGCCAGCGAAGAGAGCGATGGTCAGCCCCTTTATCGCCAGCAGCGCCGGGCCGAGCCACAGCAGCAGTGGTCCCTCATGCGCGTGTTTCGGGGTTTTCACGGGCTTGCCGAGGAAAGGTTTCAGCGCCACGGCAAAAGCGACGGCAAACATCAGCGCATTGCCGAGAATGGCGATGCCGGTGAACAGCACGGCACGCGGATTGCCATGCGCCAGCGCATAATAAATCTCTTCCTTGGCGAGAAAGCCGAAAAAGGGCGGCAGGCCGGCCATGGAGATGGCCGCGGCAAGTGCTGCCGCGAAGGTGATCGGCATGGCTTTTCGCAAGCCGCCGAGCTTCGTCACATCGCGGGTTCCGGTCTCGTGGTCGATGATGCCGGCGACCATGAACAGTGCGCCCTTGAAAAGCGAATGCGCCACCAGATAAAGCACAGCCGCCTCAATCGCGTGGTCCGAGCCGAAGCCGGTCAGCATCACCAGCAGACCGAGCGAGGACATGGTGGTATAGGCCAGCATCAGCTTCAGGTCGGTCTGGCGCACGGCCAGCAGCGCGCCGGTCAGCATGGTCAACCCGCCGAAGAACGGCAGCAGGATCTGCCAGGCAGCGGTATCGCCGAGAACGGGGTTGAGGCGCATCAGAAGATAGACGCCGGCCTTCACCATGGTTGCCGAGTGCAGATAGGCCGAAACCGGTGTCGGTGCCTCCATCGCGTTGGGAAGCCAGAAATGGAACGGGAACTGCGCCGATTTGGTGAACGCGCCGCCGAGAACCAGCAGCAGCGCAGCCAGATAGAACGGGCTGTCGCGTAATATATCGCCGCCACGCACCAGCATGGACAATTGCGTCATGCCGCTCATGTCCCAGATGAAGATCAACCCGGCGAGCAGCAGCAGACCGCCGCCGCCCGTTACCACCAGCGCCTGCAAGGCGGCACGGCGTGCGGCCGGGCGCGCATGGTCGAATCCGATCAGCAGGAACGAGGTTATCGAGGTCAGTTCCCAATAAACGAATAGCATCAACAGGCTGTCCGAAACCACGACGCCCAGCATCGCGCCCATGAACAGAAGCAGGAAAGACAGGAAGCGGCCCTGCTGCGGATGCCCCTTCATGTAACCGCCGGCATAAAGCACGATCAGCAGACCGATACCGGTGATCAGAAGTGCAAAGGTCAGCGACAGGCCGTCGATGAACCACGAAAAGCTGAGGTTGAAACTTGGAACCCAGACGTAACCGCCCGTGACCACGCCGCCAGCCGCCACCTGCGGCAGCATCAGTGCGAAGTGGACAAAAGCCAGCGCGGGCGCGATCGCCAATATCCAGACGGCATTGTGACCTAATCTTTTCACCAGCATCGGTGCGGCAAGCGCTGCCAGAAACGGCAAAAACAGCGACAGGAATGTCAGCTGCGTGACATCTGATGTCATTCACATCTCCCAGGGCTTCCCCTACCCCTGTACGCCCATGAATGGCGTTCTTTTCAAATCGTATTTTTCAGTTAAGGCATAGACACCGCCATCTCAACCCAAATCGACTCTCATACCTGCCCATAACGTACTCGTTATGACAGCTGCCCTCTTTCAATCTGCAGCGCCGATGCCTATTTCTGGCAGGAACAGAAAGGATCATTCCATGAGCGATCTGACATCCCCGAAAGTGAACAAGAGCGATGCCGACTGGCGCGAGCAGCTGACGCCGGAGCAATACCGCATCCTGCGTGAACACGGCACCGAGCGCCCATTTACCGGTCCCTACTGGGACACGTTCCAGAAAGGCCTCTATCGCTGCGCCGCCTGCGACGAGCCGCTGTTCCTCTCCGATACCAAATTCGATGCAGGTTGCGGCTGGCCGAGCTATTTCGAACCGGTGAAACCGGGTGCGGTGACGGAACATCGCGATGCGACGCTTGGCATGGTGCGCACCGAAATCCGCTGCGCCAATTGCGGCGGCCACCTCGGCCACGTCTTCCCGGACGGCCCACCGCCCACCGGCCTGCGTTATTGCATCAACGGCCATTCGATGGTGTTCGAACCCATCTGATGAGAGACAGGTAACGGCCGGTTGCCTTCCGGCCGTTCTTGCGAAGAAAATGACCGTCTCGACAGCCGGACCGGAGAGTGAGATTATCGCGATCTCACTCCTTCCGGATCACCATCATGGCGCTCGAAACCATCCTCATATTCATTCCCGCCTGCTTTGCCCTGAACATGGCGTTCGGGCCCAACAATCTCCTGTCGATGACGGTTGGTGCGCGATACGGCATGGCAACGGCAGTGATGGCCGCGAGCGGCCGGCTGGTTGCGTTTGCGGGCATGATCGCGATCGCCGCTTTGGGCCTCGGCGCACTTTTGATGGCTTCCGAAATGATGTTTTCGCTGATCAAATGGATCGGCGTTCTCTACCTGCTGTGGATCGGCTTCAAGCTCATCCGCTCAAGGGCGGATGTCACCGCTCCCGATATCTCCTCGGACAACGGAAATATTCTCAAGACCTATCTGCGGCAGGAGTTTTTTGTCGCCTCCGGCAATCCGAAGGCCATCCTGATCTTCACGGCCTTTTTCCCGCAATTCATCCAGCAGGACGCCTATTGGCAGAGCTTCGCCACGCTCGGGGCAATTTTCCTGCTGCTCGAGGTGGTGGCGATCACCGTTTATGCCTTTGTCGGTTCGCGACTGTCCGGTCTTATGCGCAATGCGCGCGCCCTGAAGCGCGTCAACCGGATCAGCGGATCGATGATGATGGCTTTCGGCGTCATGCTGGCCTTCGCCCGGCGCCCCGCCTGAGAGAAATCCCGGCCCGCGTACTAGTTCAATTTAAGCTCCATGCAGGTCAGGTCCAGCCAGCGGCCAAACTTGGTGCCCACTTCCGAAAACCGGCCGGCAACGGTGAAACCGAGGCTTTCGTGCAGGCGGATGGAGGCGGCGTTTTCCGATTCGATCGCGGCGATCAGCACATGCACATCGTTGCCGGAGGCGTGGTCGATGAGCGCCTGCATCAGCCGCTTGCCGATGCCGTGGCCGCGCGCGTCCTTGTGGACATAAACCGAATGTTCGCGGGTGTGGCGATAGCCGTCGAAGGCGCGCCAGTCGCCATAGGAAGCGTAGCCTGCAACCTTGCCGTCAAGAATCGCGACGATCACAGGAAAGCCGCGTGACTTGCGGGCGGAAAACCATTCCTTGCGGTTTTCCAGATCGACCAGCACTTCGTTCCAGATCGCCGTCGTGTTCAGGACCGCGTCGTTGTAAATCTCCATGATGCCGGAAAGATCTTCCACGGTGGCATCGCGCAGTTCCAAACTCATTATCGTTCGCCCTCATTACTTGTCTGCATTGCGCCCCCAACGTTCCGGGGCACGACCTTCAGGCGAGCATTAGGCGATGACGCAGATGGCTGTCCAGTGCTCTCTAGCTCAGGAAGACATGGGAACGAGGCTGAAGGAAGTGACCACGGCAAAATAGTGGACAACGGCGGCGGCAACGACGAAACCGTGCCAAATGGCGTTCTGGAATCGCAGCTTTTCCCAGACATGGAAGACCACGCCGAGCGAATAGATGACACCGCCAGCGACAATCAGCCAGAGCGTGACGGGGGCCAGATGCGTCGAGAGTGGCTGCACCACCATGATGCCGCTCCAGCCCATGGCGAGATAAAGGCCTATGGCGACCCGGTCGTAACGGCCGGGAAACAGGCATTTGAGCAATATGCCGCAGATGGCGGCAAGCCAGATCAGCCCCAGCATGGTGGCAATCAGCGGCTCGTGGATACCGCGCATCAGGAACGGCGTGTAGGTGGCGGCGATCAGGATGAAAATCGCCGAGTGGTCCAGCCGGCGCAGGAACCATTTTACGTTGGAATGCGGCCAGATATTATAGGTGAAGGACACGGAAAGGCAGGCGACAAGGCCGAGTCCGTAAATCCAGGCGGCCGCGATGGCGCTGAGGCTGCCCCAGACGGTCGCGTAGAAAATCAGCGCCGTGGCGCCGACCAGCGCAAAAACGATACCCACGCCGTGGACGATACCATCGGCGACAATCTCGTGAAAATCATACTGGCGACCAAACCGCCACACGTTACTCATAGTCCATTCCCGTTTGCCTGCTTGTGGCCAAGCATGACGGCAATATTAGACAGGAACAAGACAGCAGGCGGTTAACGGCGATCAAATTGCGTTCCGGGCTGTTGCGAAAGGAGAGGTTGAGTAGTGGCCTCGCCGTTTCCCTCATTCCTGCGCTTGTCACAGGAATGAGGAGGGAAAAAGGAGCGCCCTCACAAGGCCGCAGCGCATTCCTGGCAGAACGGCGTATAGGGCACGGCTTTCAGGCGGTCTTCCGAAATTTTCTTGCCGCATTTGACGCAGGTGCCGTAGGTACCGTTCGCGATGCGGTCGAGTGCGGCGTCGATGGCGCGCAACTCGTCCTGGCCCACCTGCCCTATTTCATCCAGCACCTCGTCATTGCTGCGTTCAGCGGCGCGGTCGTCATCATCGGGGTTGCGCGGTTCTTCGAAATCCGCCTCGATTTTGTGCAGGCGGCTGTAAAGCTCGCGCTGGCGGTCGCGCAGGATTTTCTCGTAACTTTCGACATTCATGGTCTTCTCCTCCAGCCGGTGCGGGCGAAAATCGCCCGCTACCCCAAGATTTCAACTCACTTTACCTGTCAATCAGCACCGAGCACTTGGCATGGCGCACCACGCGGTCGGCGGTGGCGCCGATGAAATAATTGGTAAAGTCAGGCATATGCGATGCGATGATGATGAGATCGGCCTTGTGCTCTTCGGCAGCGGCTATGATTTCACGCGCCGGCGCGCCGCTTCTGATTTCGTGCTTGCCCTTGAAGCCGGCCTTCGCCTGAATATCCGCAAGTTTCGTCTTGGCATCCTTGATGGCATTTTCGATGAGGTCTACCGGCAGGTCGATCGCCATATAGCCGGGCAGTTCCTCAACCACATTGATGAGGACGATCTCGCCATCGACATCCAGCAGCGCCTTGGCCTTGGCGAGAATCTTCTCTCCCTTGTCGATGGCGCTGAGGTCTACCGGTACGATGATTTTCTTGTACATGGCTATCTCCTTTGGCGTAATCTGCCGTTCACGTGTCGGGCTCATATTTCCCTGCCGATGCGCTCTTCGCCTTGATTGAAGTCAAAGCCGCGTCGGAGCAGCAACAGGGCCATTGTCAACGAATAGTGGACGGTCAATCGCCAGATGGCGATCTTTGCTGAACGACAAAACCCGCCCATATTCACCACAAATGAACGCCGCAAAGCGGCGTCGGCTGATGCAGACGCGCAAATCCGCGTCGTCAGCACGCCGGATTCAATATGGAGATTATGATGAGTGAAATCAAACAATTCGCCCTGACGCGGCCGGCTTATGTCGGTCAGGCTCATCTTGTCGTTCACGATCTGTCGCGCATTTCGGAATTCTACCAGAAAATCATCGGCCTGTCCGTCATCGAAAAAAGCCCGAGCGGCGAGGTTCTTGGTGTCAACGGCCAGCCGCTGCTGACACTTTCCACCTCCAGCACGGTTGAACGCGCGCCGCGCAATGCCGCAGGCCTGTTCCACACCGCCTTCCTGATGCCACGCCGCGAGGATCTGGCCCATTGGCTGGCCCATGCCGCGCACAACAATATCCAGCTTCAGGGCGCATCCGACCATCTGGTGAGTGAAGCGATCTATCTGGCCGACCCCGAAGGCAACGGCATCGAGGTCTATCGCGACCGGTCGCCGTCGGAATGGACCTACCAGCAGGACGGCACGGTGGAGATGGCCACGCTCCGCCTCGACCTACAGGCGCTGTATGACAGTGCGCCGAAAACGGCGTTCGAGGGCGCCGCCGATGGAACGGCCATCGGCCACATGCATCTGCAGGTCGGCAATATTCCGCAGGCGGATGAGTTTTATCAGGATGTCCTAGGGTTGAAGATCATGGCGCGTTATCCGGGTGCCAGCTTCTTCGGCTCGGGCGCTTATCATCACCATGTGGCCGCCAATATCTGGAACAGCCGCGGCGCCACGGCCCGCAAGGACAACATGACGGGCCTTTCGGGCTACTCGCTGAAGTTCAACGACAGTGCGGCGCTCGATACTGCAATGGCCGCTCTCGACCGGCTGGAAATAGCTACGGAACGGCAGAGCGACGGTATTGTTCTCAAAGATCCGTGGGGCATAGGCCTGAAGCTTTCCGCGTAAAGACCACGGGGCGGCAGAAATTTTTGCCGCTCCGGAACCGCCTCATTTTTCGAACGTTTGATGTCTTATTGGGGGACAGTTCGATGAATGAGAATGCCAGGCCGGAAAAAACCGGCATATTGGGCAATATCGGGCGGCGCGCCTCAAACGCTCCGTCGACGAGGGCCGACCCTTTCGAGGGTCTGGCGTCCGGGTCGCACCGTGACGACGCGCGCAGCCAGCAACCGCTCGGCCGAGAAGCGCTCGATGTGGCCGTTGCATGGTCGGTTATCGGCATTTTTCTCGTCGTCATGATGGCGGTCATTCATGAATTGTCTCTGATCCTCATACCGGTGGTGCTGGCGATTGTCGTGGGCATGATCCTCGGCATCGCGGCGGAAAAGCTCAGTTCCTATGGCATTCCCGGTGCCGGTGTGGCGGTCATTCTCTCCGGACTTGTCGCGGCCGTCATGTTTTTCGTGATCAATTCGCTGATCGACCCTTTGTCGCAGCTCGCCTCCGAAGGACCAGCGCTGATCGAACGCAGTATGGACCGCTTCCTGCCCTATCTTCAAAGCATCCGATGGCTGCACATTTCGGCAGCGACCTTCAGCATGGGGTCGATTTCAATGGAGTCGCTGATTTCGCGCAGCGGCGAGATCATTTCCCTCCTCGGTTCCAACGTCACCCCCGCCGTCGTTCAGGGCATGATCTTCCTCGCCGCGCTTTTGATGTTCCTCTACAGCCGCCTGCGGCTGCGCAAGGCGATCATCATGGCCTTTCCGGCCCGGCACCAGCGGCTGAGGGCCATTCGGATCATCGCTTCGGTGGAAGAAGTGCTCGGCACCTATTTTGCCACGGCAGCGCTGATCTATGCGGCGCTGGGCGTGACGATGGTGGCGATCGCCTATTTCGGCGGGCTGGCCATGCCGCTTCTGTGGGGGCTCTTCGCCTTCCTCTCCAGCTTCGTGCCGTTTCTCGGCATAACCGCCATGACGGTGTCGCTGGCGGTGGCAGGCATCATCACGCATGACAACATGGTGCTGGCATTACTGCCATCCGCGATCTTCTTCACCATTCACCTGTTGATGGAAAACCTGGCCTTTCCGGCAGTGGTGGGCCGCAATATGGAGATCAACCCCTTCCTCGTCTTCGTGATGATCATCTTCTGGACGTGGATGTGGGGTGCTGCGGGCGCCATGCTGGCACTGCCGCTGTCGCTGATCGCCATGACAGTAACGCGCGAGCTGTTTCCTTCACGCCGCATCGTTCCAAACCTGCCGGCCTGATGGCCGGTCAGGAGGCGAGAGGGATGCGGAGCTTATCGGCCATGCGCCGCTCGTGCTCGATCAACCATTTCTTCCGCCACAGACCACCGCCATACCCGGTCAGGCTGCCATCTGCGCCCAGCACCCGGTGGCAGGGAACGACGATGGCAATCTGGTTGGCGCCATTGGCGCGGGCGACGGCACGCACGGCGGATGGCCGTTGCATCGACGTCGCAAGCGAAGAATAGCTGACGATCTCTCCCGCCGGTATCTCCCGCAATGCGTGCCAGACATCGCGCTCGAAGGGTGTGCCGTATCCGGCAAGCCGGGTTTCGAAGTTAGCCGAGTGCCCGGCGAAATAGGCCGCGAGTTCTGCTGCGATCTGGCCGGTGACCGGCGTCCTGCCCAGCACCATATCCGCGCCGGTGCGGGCCTTCAGCCGCTTCAATTCGGCCGGAAGCGCTGGACGGTCGGCAAATTCTAGAAGATGCAGGGCGTGATCATCGGCAACCACCAGCATCGGACCGATCGGCGTGTCGATCCAGTCGCCCTTCAGGAACCCCTTGCCCTTCATGGCGGCGGGAGAGGTGCCGAAGAACTGGTTGATGGCCGAGCGGAAACCGCTGCCGGATTCATATCCGGCATCGATCTGCGCGCCGATCACGGCTTCTCCTGATGCAAGGCTTGTCGCCGCATCTCCCAGCCGCCGCAACCTTGCGATTTCCAGAAAACTCATGCCGAAACGGCGTTTGAAGGTGCGGCGCACGGTGGAAGGGTCATGGCCAATCGCCACCACATCCTCCTCACGCCAGCGCCGCGCCGGTTCGCTTTCCAGCGCCGTCAGAAGGGTGGTGACGGTCTCATCCGCCGTGCCATAGGAAAGCATCGGCTTGCAGCGCTTGCAGGGGCGGAAGCCAGCTTCCAGACATTCGGCGATGGTTTCGCGAAACCGGCAGTTTTCGATCTTCGGCTTTCGCGCCGTACAGGTAAAGCGACAGAAAATCTTCGTCGAGGTCACGCACACATAGGCCACGCCCTCATAGGCGGGGTCCTTGTTCACAAGGGCAGAATATAGGGTTTCGGTGTCGGGGCGTTTGAACAGCATGGGAGGATGCTAGCGCAAATTTGCGCGGTATGCCGCCGAAAAACGGGCGTGGATGTGGGATGCTCATTTCCCTCGTTCCCGTGCTTGTTACAGGAATGAGGAGAGAGCCGCCGCGCTCAATTACCCGGCGGCGTAAACGACGGGTCGTCCAGCCTTGTGAACACAACGCCGCGCGCCTTCAGCGCCAGAAGGCCCCTCACCACGCCCTCACCCGCTTCGTGGGTAGGCTGGTTGATGTGGGAGATGATGACGTCGCCGTCCTTGGCCGAAGCGATGTGCTTTGCCGTGGCGGCCGCGCCCAGAAGCGAGCCGCCATCGCCATTGACGGAATAACCCGCCACCCGCATGCCGAGCCTGTTGATGGTGGCCATGGACGAGGCGGTATATTTCGCCGTCGCACCGCGAAACCATTGCGGTTGAAAACCGGTCATGGCGACAATTGCCTGCCTGCCGCCCTCGACCTCCTGCTCGACTGCCGCTTCCGAACCGGCAGCGGCAATGCCGTAGATGGCAACGGGCTTGTCCACCGCTGGCACATGGTTTTCGCCGTGGTTTTCAATCTCGAACAAATCCGGATGCGCCATCATTACGGCAAGCGCTTCGCTATTGTGCTTCAGCCAGCGGGCAGTGACGAAGATCGTCGCCGGTATCTTTTCCTGCACCAGCGTATCGAGAATGCGATGGTCGGTCTTGCCCATGCAGGCGTCCAGAGTCATCGCCACCCGCACCCTGCCGTCATGCCTCGGCGTCATTTTCAGCGTCGGCTCGACGAGACCCGTCCCCGCGAAGGCGGCAGTGGAGAGCGACAGGAAGAGAGCGGCAAAGGGCAGGCTACGCAGCATTTTTCAGTTTCCGAAGGGTAAGATGTGGCAATCCGCCTGCAAAACGCCCGAATTATGGCGCGGCTTCCAGCGTTGACAGAGCGTTCAGCACCTCTTCCACCCGCTGGCGCTCTGCGCTGGTCAGCGACAGGATTGGCCGGGGCGGCTCACATGCCGTTACCGACAAAGCATTGGCGGCGGCGTAGATCACGCGGATACTGCCGAATTCCTTGAAGAGCGCCCAGAGCGGCTGGAAGGCCAGATCGAGCCTGCGCGTCTCCTCCGCATCCCCGGCCTGAGCGGCGCGCATCAACCGCAATGCCGGAACCGGCAGCAGGCCCGCAACGACGCTGTACCAGGCATCGCCACCGGCAAGCGTTGCTTCCGCACATCCCCAGTCGCCGCTGTAACCGATGGCGAAATCATCCGTCAGTTTCGGCCGCAGCCGCGCAAGCTCTCCCGCATAATCGAAATCGGCCGGCAGCGGCATCTTTATGGCGCGGATATTCGGGATATAGGCGAGCCTGACCAGAAGCTCATCGCTGAAGGAGAATCGCGTCGTCGTCGGGTTGTTGTAGATGGCGAGCGGCAAATCGGTTGCGCCGGCGACGGCGGCGAAATGGTGATAGGCCTCTTCCTGAGTCAGCGGCGTATAGGAAACGGGTGCCAGAAGCAGCGCATCGGCACCGGCAGCTTCGGCATCCTTCGCCAGCGCCACGGCCTCATCGGTACGCAACGCGCCGACGCCTGCCATCAGCGTGCGCCTGCCCTTGAGGACGGCATGGGCTGCCTCGACCGCGCGCCGCCTCTCGGCACGCGACAGATACATATAGGTTCCGGTGCTGCCGAGAATACCGATGGAATCGACCTCCGCCGCATCCAGCCGCTCGACGAGGGCGGAAAAGGCTTGGCTATCCACCTGCCCGGCCTCGTCAGCGGGCGTGATCGGAAAAGCCGAAAGTCCCTTGAATTGCTTCGCCATGTTCTCGCCCCTCAATTCGATCGAAGGACAGCGTTACAGACCCATTGGCAGGGCGGCAAGAAAAGCGGGGTTTAAACCGGCGACCGCGGACGAAGAATTCTCCGATCAGTCATAAAGATACAACTTCTTCCACTGCTCTTCGGGAATCTTGTCGCCGACACGGTAATCGAAGGACTGGATGGAGAGGCTGTCGCTTTTCAGCTGGCACTTGTATTTGAGCTTGTACCATTCACCGGCGCTTCTGAAGACTGCACCCGACGCCTTGATTGAATTCTTGCCAACCTCGGGATCACCGAAGGTATAGGCAATGACCTTATCCGGCTTCATGCCCTTCTGCTCGGTCGCGATCCGCTCCATCGCCTCTATGTCGCAACGCTGCTCCAGACGCTCCTCGGGGGCGAGCACGTTCAGCTGCCGCATGACGTTGGCGTCTATTGCAAAAGCGGGTGTAGATGCCTGCAAGGCAAGGAAAAACGCAGAAAGAGCAGCGGGAAGAAACTTTCGCATGGGATCCTGTCAGTTTTCGTTTGTTCTTATTGATGCACGGCAGGCCGGTGGCAGGCGCGTATCATCGCTGATTTGCCGGATATTGCCAAAATGTGATCGAAAACTGACGAAATTGTGCCCGAACGCCATCAAGCCTGTGGAGATTTGAAACTTGATCGGCTGGGAGAAGAATATATCGGTTGGGATTCTTTTGAAGTGACCGTCCTAAAAATCTTGCCATCCCCCAAAATTTAAAGAATAACTTGAGAAAAAAATTGATTTTTCGAATAACTAAATTCCTATATTAATTTAAATTTCGGTAAATTATGAAAAATACAATTATTAATTTCACGATTATTGCCGCTTTGCTTTCCGGCTGTACCCAGACAGATAAAGAGAACGCTAAATCTCGGCTTTTAAGGACCGTTGCCAACGTCACTCTCGGTGCAGACCTCGCCACGCAGGTGTCGGCGGCAGATACTGAATACAAAGCACTTAATCTCAACAAGGCCTATATAAAGGCGATCGCGACAAGCTACCCCATTTCTCATCGACCGGCCGACAAGACATTCGGAAAACTGGGCGATTATGTTGTGGAGTTGAAGAACATTGAGCAAAATCCAGATATTGGCGACATAAATCAGGTTGGACTGACCAAGCAAGTCAATATGTACCTCAATGCCAAGCGGCTTTGCCCGGATCTACACGTTTTTGTAAAGCTATTTGATGACCCTGTTCCGCTCTACGATCCTGTAACAAAGCGGGCCGGTATATTGATAAAATGCGTGCCTTCCGGGCCGGCCAAGCCGGAGCATTGGCTAATGCGCATCGAGGTTCGAAGTTCGGAATATGGACCCAGGGTGGGTATTGGTTACATTGCGAGAGGGAAAGACTAACACGGCCATTCGTGATGAGCAGAACCCGAGACACCACAAGTACCAATCTGAGGTGAGGCGGGGCGCAAAAAAATGTTAGGGTCGTCGCCGACGAATCTTTCCTAGCGCCGTTCATCATACGAAAGCGAGTTTCCCTTGCCGATTTTCAAGAACCTGCCCGCCGCCCCGACCGCCGAAAAACGGCCCGTCCAGGATACGCATCACGGCATCACCCGCACCGATGACTACGCATGGTTCCGGGCCGATAACTGGCAGGCCATGTTCAAGGACCCTACCCTGCTCGACCCAGCCATCCGCGCCCATCTGGAGGCCGAGAACGCCTATATGGAAGCCGCAATGGGCGACACCAAGGCGCTTCAGGAAAAGCTGTTCGAGGAGATGAAAGGCCGTATCAAGCAGGACGATTCCTCTGTTCCGGTCAATGATGGGCCCTATGCCTATGGCACGCTGTTCGTGACCGGCGGCGAGCAGCCGCATTATTTCCGCACCCCGCGTGATGGCGGCGAAAAGCACGTGCTGCTTGATGGCGACAGGGAAGCTGAAGGCAAGGATTATTTCCGTCTTGCCGGCCTCGACCAGTCTTCCGATCACAGTCACGGCATCTGGGGTTATGACGACAAGGGTTCGGAATATTTCACGCTGCGCATCCGTAATCTCGAAACCGGTGAAGACCTTGCCGATGTCGTGGAAAATACCGGCGGCGGCGGGGCATGGGCGCCTGACGGCAAGAGCTTCTTCTATACGCTACAGGACGAAAACCACCGCCCCTCGAAGGTCTTCCACCACATCATCGGCGAGCCGCAGTCGGCCGACCGGCTGGTCTATGAGGAAAAGGACCCCGGCTTCTTCATGGGCGTTGGCGCGTCCGTGCTCGACGACTTCATCTTCATCGACATTCACGACCATGAGACCAGCGAGTACCGCATTCTTTCTACCAAGGACCTGATGGCCGAGCCTGTCGTGGTTGCGAAGCGCGAGGAAGGTATCGAATATTCGATGTGCGAAGGCGGCGATGTCTTCTACATCCTCACCAATGACGGCGATGCCAAGGATTTCCGCATCATGGAAGCGCCGGTTACCGCGCCGGGCAAGGAAAACTGGAAGGAGGTCGTGCCGCATGAGCCGGGTCGCCTCATTCTCTCCGTCGATGCCTATGCCCGCCATCTGATCTGGCTGGAGCGCCGCGACGGCCTGCCGCGCATCGTTATCCGCGATCGCCGCACGGGCGAGGAACATTCCATCGCCTTTGCCGAGGAAGCCTATTCGCTTGGCCTGCATGGCGCTGCAGAATACGACACCGATGTCATCCGCTTCTCCTACTCCTCGATGACGACGCCGAGCCAGTTGTTCGACTACAATATGGTGACGCGCGACCGCACGCTGCTGAAAACGCAGGAAGTGCCTTCCGGCCATAATCCCGACGACTACATTACCCGCCGCATCATGGCGCCTGCCCATGACGGCGAGTTGGTGCCGGTCTCGCTGCTTTACCGCAAGGATGTAGCGCTCGACGGTTCGGCCCCCTGCCTGCTTTATGGCTACGGCGCCTATGGCATCACCATTCCCGCTTCCTTCTCCACCACAACGCTGTCTTTGGCAGACCGTGGCTTCATCTATGCCATCGCCCACATTCGCGGCGGCAAGGACAAGGGTTTCGAGTGGTATGAAACCGGCAAGATGAAAGACAAAGAGAACACGTTTAAGGATTTCATCGCGGCTGCCGATCATCTGGTCAAGGAAGGCTTTACCTCCTACGATCGCATCATCGCGGAAGGCGGTTCGGCAGGGGGAATGCTGATGGGCGCCGTCGCCAACATGGCCCCGGAAAAATTTGCCGGCATCATCGCTGCGGTTCCCTTCGTGGACGTGCTGACGACCATGCTTGATGACACGCTGCCGCTAACCCCGCCGGAATGGCCGGAATGGGGCAATCCGCTGGAATCGGAAGAGGAATATCAGTGGATCGCCGCCTACAGCCCCTATGACAATGTCGGGGAAAAGCCCTATCCGCCGCTGCTTGCGCTTTCCGGCCTCACCGACCCGCGCGTGACCTATTGGGAACCGACCAAATGGGTGGCGAAACTGCGCGAAAAGACGACGGGGGAAGCCCCGATCCTGCTCAAGACCAACATGGCGGCTGGCCATGGAGGCAAGTCGGGCCGTTTCCAGCGGCTGGAAGAAATTGCCTTCGAATATGCCTTCGCACTGAAGGTCGCGGGCAAGGACACCGTTTGACACGCTGAATGCAGAAACGGGCGGCGATCCAATCGTCGCCCGATCTTATTTTGGACGAAAATACCTGCAAAAATCTCGTTATTGAATATTTTTTCCACAAATTATCATACGCATCTTTTATTTAAATAACATCTTTATMGACATTGAATTTTTATTTCCGGTTGCTGCAACTCATAATATATCTTCCGCAAACGCAAATAATTCCCATGTATTACGCCACCGGAAAAAATGTTCCGGAAATCGAACGCATGGCTGCGTTGCGCCATTTCGCATTGCAATATCACTTTTCGGCCGTATTATCCGGGCCGTTGACATATTCATGCGCCTTTTCGCCGCCTTTCTCGCGGCAACCCTGCAGCACGTCTTGCGGATAATCTTATCGCCGGATTTTTTCGGCTTTTTCATGCGCCATGTCAGTTCGCCCTTGGCAATCCGGGCTTTGCAGTGCTCCCGCTTTGCCAATTGAAAACACTGCATCAGACTTGGAGGTCTCCCATGAAGAAACTCCTGGCCTCGACCATTCTCGTAACGGGCTTTACCATCGCTGCCGGTGCAGCAAATTCCGCCAACGCCGCAGAAACATGCGGCAGCGTCACCATCGCCGAAATGAACTGGGCATCCGCCGGTGTTGCGGCTTACGTCGACAAGTTCATCATGGAAAACGGCTATGATTGCACGGTCAACGTCATCAGCGGCGACACCACTCCCACATTCACCTCCATGAATGAAAAGGGCCAGCCGGATATGGCGCCCGAAATGTGGGTGAATACCCTTGGCGCCCCCTATGAGGACGCCGTCAAGAAGGGCAACCTGATCCAGGAAAGCAAAATCCTGAGTGAAGGTGGCGTTGAAGGCTGGTGGATTCCCAAATATCTCGCCGACGAACACCCCGATATCAAGACAGTTGAAGACGCACTCAAGCATCCCGAGCTTTTCCCGGCGCCGGAAGACGCCAGCAAGGGTGCCGTGTTTGGCTGCCCGCCGGGCTGGGGCTGCCAGCCAACGACCGCCAACCTGTTCAAGGCACGCAAGGCCGACGAGAAGGGCTTCGCCCTGATCGATACCGGCTCCGCCGCGGGCCTCGATGGCTCGATCTCCAATGCCTATGAGAAAAAGCAGGGCTGGCTCGGCTATTACTGGTCCCCGACGGCCATTCTTGGCAAGTACGACATGGTGAAACTGGACGATGGCGTGGCACTCGACCGCGAGGCCTACGACAATTGCATCGCCAAGCCTGATTGCGCCGATCCCAAGCCAAACGCCTATCCGGTGGCAGAGGTATTCACTGTTGTCACCAA
Organism: Agrobacterium sp. 10T429; assembly: GCF_056393925.1. Classification (NCBI taxonomy): domain Bacteria; kingdom Pseudomonadati; phylum Pseudomonadota; class Alphaproteobacteria; order Hyphomicrobiales; family Rhizobiaceae; genus Agrobacterium; species Agrobacterium sp. 10T429. Next base: position 778,017 of record NZ_JBFTGV010000001.1, on the reverse strand, counting down.
GGACTTCGCCGAGAAGGCCGGCCCTTCCATCGACTATATCCGCAAGCGGCAGTGGGACAACGAGACCGTCGCCAAGGTTCTGGCCTGGATGGATGAAAACCAGGGCACCAACGAAGACGGCGCGGAATATTTCCTCGAGAACAACGAGGATATCTGGACGAAGTGGGTTTCGCCCGAGGTGGCGGAGAAGATCAAGGCTTCGATGTAACGCATCCGCAGGAGGGAAAAGCTTGGGTTTGTATCCGTAGCTTACCCCCCCTCTGCCCTGCCGGGCATCTCCCCCTCAAGGGGGGAGATCGACCTGCGGCAAGGCCTCGCTCCACTCCAACCTAGCGGATGAAGCGATGTGGCGCGTCTTGCCGATCTCCCCCCTTGAGGGGGAGATGTCCGGCAGGACAGAGGGGGGTGCCCGCACGCTCCAGCGACTCCATTCTTCCTCCCATTCATCCAAACCAAAGGGAAAACAACAATAATGGCCCTCTGTAACTATCTGCCGGATATGCTGTGCAAGTTTCCGGCCATCGATAACGGCACGATGCGTGTGGCACGCAAGACCATCGATGACGGTTTTCGCGATATCGTGCGCAATTACGGCGATGCGATCGATGTGATCGTGCATCCGCTGCAGCTCTTTCTCAACTCCTCGGAGCGGCTGTTCATCCAGACCCCGTGGATCGTCACCATGCTGGTCATTCTGGCGATCGTGCATCTGGCCGGGCGCAGCTTCAAGATCACCGGTGGCACGGCCATCTCCCTGCTCATGATCGGCGCAGTCGGCCTCTGGCGCGACGCCATGACGACGCTTTCCATCGTCGCCATCGCCACGCTGATCGCCATCGTCATCGGCCTGCCGCTCGGCATTTTGATGGGACGCTCCGAACGGTTGCAGCGTATCATCAATCCCGTGCTCGACGTGATGCAGACCCTGCCAAGCTTCGTTTATCTCATCCCCGTGGTGGTGATTTTCGGCATCGGCAAGGTACCGGGCCTGATCGCAGTGGTGATCTACGCCATTCCGCCCGTCATCCGCCTGACCAGCCTCGGCATCCGCCTGGTAGACCGGGAAGTGCTGGAAGCCGCCGATGCCTTCGGCTCCTCCAACGGCCAGAAGCTGTTCAATGTGCAGCTGCCGCTGGCGTTGCCCACCATCATGACCGGCATCAACCAGACCATCATGATGGCGCTCGCCATGGTCGTCGTCGCCTCCATGGTCGGCGTCGGCGGTCTCGGCAAGAATGTGCTGCAGGCCATCAACAACCAGTTTTTCACGGTGGGCTTCCTGAACGGTTTCGCTCTGGTCGCCATCGCCATCATGTTCGACCGGGCAAGCCAGGCTTTCGGCAAGCGCCTGCAGAAATACCGCGAGGTCTCCCATGGCTAAAAGCATCGAAATCAGGAATCTTTACAAGATCTTCGGCAAGCATCCCGAGAAGTACCTCGAAGCGGTGCGATCAGGCATGGACAAGGTCGAGCTGAACGACAAACACAACCATGTGCTCGGTCTCAACAACATCAACATCACCATGCCGGGCGGCAAGATTACCGTGGTCATGGGGCTTTCCGGTTCCGGCAAGTCGACGCTGATCCGCCACATCAACCGGCTGATCGACCCGACCGCAGGTGAGGTTCTCTACGACGGCGAGGACATTTGCGGCATGAGCACTTCGGCGCTGCGGAAATTCCGCCGTCACAAAACGGCGATGGTGTTCCAGAAATTCGGCCTCCTGCCGCATCGTACCGTGCTGGAAAACAGCGTCTACGGCCTCGATATTCAGGGCATGCCACGCAAGGACAGCGAAGAGAAAGGCCGTTACTGGCTGGAGCGTGTCGGTCTTGCCGGCTATGAGGATTATTATCCGAACCAGCTTTCCGGCGGCATGCAGCAGCGTGTCGGCCTTGCCCGCGCGCTTGCCAACGATGCCGATATTCTCCTGATGGACGAGGCCTATTCGGCTCTCGATCCGCTGATCCGTGTCGATATGCAGACGATGCTGCTCGACCTTCAGCAGGAGCTGAAAAAGACTGTGGTGTTCATCACTCACGATCTGGATGAGGCTTTGCGGCTCGGCGACCACATTGCCATTCTGAAAGACGGCGAAGTGGTGCAGCAGGGCGACGGCCAGAGCATCATCCTTTCCCCTGCGGATGGTTACGTCACCGACTTCGTGCGCGACGTCAACCGCAGCCGCGTGCTTCAGGCGACCACCGTGATGGAACCGCTGACGGCGAAACCCGAGGGCATGTCGGTGCCGGAAAACGCGACACTGGAAACCATCGCCCGCGATATGTCGGAGGCGAACGAAACCAGCGCCCATGTGGTGGATGAAGACGGCAAGCCAGTCGGCGCCATCGGCCTCGACACGCTGGTGGCGGCGATGGTCACGCCGGCACCTCAGGAGACGGAGGCCGGGGTGGCAGTCGTGGAGGAAGCGGTAAAAATCCCGGAACCGGCGGCGCCTGTGGAAAAGGAAACCGCGTAATCCGGCACCAACAGGATTTGCCTTTCTTTCAGAGGATCGAAACAGCCCCAGCCCCGCTGCGCAAAAGACATCGTAGTTGCCTGGCCGCGTCCAAACTCTTTCGTCATACCGGCCTAGAGCTGGCATGACGGGAGTTGGGGTGTTTGGCGCCAGAGTTTGAGCGGCACAACAGGGTCGCCATGGCGAGCACGACGCGAAGTGTGGGCAAGGCCGGCAATGCCCGCCTTTCCATCCAACCATGCAAAAACGAAGCACCCCTTTGCCACGTGTCAAGCCGGGAACGACATTGCAATGCAGCAAGCGCAAGCTTCGGGCAAGCCGCCGCCGTTAACCATTTGTTAACTTTTGAACGCGGAATCACTGGCATGCAGATCGAAAGCAATATTGGCGGATACAATTATCAGGCTCGTGTCCGCGACATCGAAAAACCCGGCAGCGCGCAGAGCGCGCCCGAGGAACAGGCCGTTAAACGCGGCCCCGGCAACCCAACCGTTTCCAGCACCGTTCTTTCCCGTTCGCTGGCCAACGTGCTGTGGGCCGTCGGCAATGGCAGCGCGCCGGCCCACACGCAGGCTGCGACCTCCGCCGAGGACAAGGCAGAAGCGCAGGCCGAATGGGTGCGCAGCGCCTATTCCGAATACGAATAGTTGATTCCGATCAGGCCCTTGCCGGGCTGACCTCCACCGTTACATGTGAGAGTTCATGTATGGCTGCAAGCTTCTGCTTGTAGAAAGCCGGCGCCTTCGGCACCTGCGAGTGGATGGCGACAATGGCGGCGTGATGCCCCGGCCCCACCTGCCAGACGTGCAGGTCGGTGATGCGATCTTCTTCCGTTTCCACGCTTTCACGGATTTCCTGCGGCAAGTCCTCCGTCAGCGGAACCGCATCCACCAGCGTCGTTGCCGTGGAGCGAATGAGTCCCCATGACCAGCGGGCAATCACCACACCGCCGACAATACCCATCAACGGATCGAGGAAGGACCAGCCGTTCCACTTGCCGAGCAGCAGCGCGACAATGGCGAGAACGGAAGTCAGCGCATCGGCGAGTACATGCAGATAGGCTGCGCGCAGATTATTGTCCCTGCCGCCCTTCGCACCGTGCTCGCCGTGATGCGCGTGCGAGCCGTGATCGTGATGGGCGTGGCTGCCATGGCCGTGATGGGCATGCGAACCATGGCCATGGCCATGGCCGTGATCGTGGTCATCCTTCAACAGCACGGCGCTGACGAGATTGACGATAAGACCGATGACGGCGACGAGGATCGCCTGATTGAAGTCGATCTGAACAGGATTGAAAAGCCGCATCGCACTTTCGACGGCGATGAGCAGCGCCACAACCGCCAGCACGATGGCGCTGGCAAAACCGGCGAGATCACCGAACTTGCCGGTGCCGAAGGTGAAGCGCGGATTGCGCGCCTCACGCCGGGCATAGAGATAGGCCAGCGCCGAGATGAGCATTGCGCCCGCATGGGTGGACATGTGCCAGCCATCCGCCGTCAGCGCCATGGAACCGAACCAGTGGCCGGCGACGATCTCCGCCACCATCATGACTGTGGTCAGCGCAATCACCATCCACACGCGCTTTTCATTGCGCTCATGGTTCCGGCCTAGGAAAACATGGTCGTGGCCGGACGCTGCGGAAAATTCGGATGTCGTCGTCATGTCGCTAATCCTGTTCGATCCTGGAATATTCTGTTTCACGCATGTCTTTTCCCAAAGCCGCGGACACTTTTGGGAGAGAGGTTAGCGGATGTAGGTCTTCAGCACCTGGGCCAGCTCTTCCGCCGCGCGCGCCCGCTCGTCTTCATTTTCGGCGTGCACGACGTGCTCATGCAGATGTTCCTGCATCACCTCCCCCGTCAGGCCGGAAAGCGCACCGCGCACCGAGGCCAGCAATTGCAGCACCTCGCCGCAGGGCTTGGAATCGTCCAGGGCACGCTCCACCGCCTCCATCTGCCCCTTGAGGCGACGGATGCGAGCGAGAAGCTTCTCCTTGTTGCGGATCGTATGGGACATGAGTACCTCATATACTATAGGGGGGTATACTATATTGCGATGTTTTTTGGTTCAAGCCCTGCGCGACGCAATCTTCGCGAATGTTTCGACCCCTAAAAATACCCCATGAAACTTAGGGGACTCAGTCATGACGACTATCGCAGCAACAACCAGCAGCTATTACGCAACTCCAGTCCGGACCCTTGAGCCGACAAAGACCAGGGAAACAAATGCAACCACCGAGGCCCTGCTGGAACTGACACGGGCGGCACACCGCGCGATTTCCAGCGCCGAGAGCGTTGCCGTTTCCGCCGCACCTGCCGCCGCCAGCGTTTCCGCCGGCCTTGCCGCAGCACTTTGGAACCTGGACAGCGGCGCACAGGCCAGAACCGAACCGGCGGTAGATATCGCCGCATCAGCGCAGCCTGACGCCGCCTCCAGCATCGAGACAGAAGTTCTCAAAGCCCTGGCGCAGGCACTCGGCGTGGAGGCCGCCGCCTGACACCCATTGAACGGCAGGCTGAAAAGCTATATCTCTAGACACTAGAGCATCCGGTTCGTTCTTGTCCCGGCTGCTCTTGAGGATATGGAGAAGGCAATGCTGTCCATCGGTGAATTGTCCAAACGTACCGGCGTGAAGGTTCCGACGATCCGCTATTATGAGCAGATGGGCCTCATCCGCGAGGCAGATCGCTCGGAAGGCAACCAGCGCCGTTACGAAAAATCCGATCTCGAAAGGCTGGCTTTCATCCGCCATGCCCGCGATATCGGGCTCAATATCGACGCCATCAGAGAATTGATCGCGCTCAGCCAGCACCGGCAAATGCCGTGCGAGGGTGCGGACCGCATTGCCGCCGAACACCTCGCCCATGTGCGCGAAAAAATCACCAGCCTCAAAAAGCTCGAGCATGAGCTGGAACGTATCGTCTCCCATTGCCATGGTCATTCGATCGAGGATTGTTACGTCATCCGCGCACTTTCCGACCATGGCATGTGCGAAGGCGAGCATTGAGGCTGAAGAGCAGGCTTGACAGATTTCAGATTCGAGCGCATTGCATGGGACATGATCAACGAACGCGCACCCATCTCCTGCTCGTACTTTTGGGCCTACCTGTAAAGGGCGGCTCGACAGATCATTTTGTCAACAAGCCGCCGTCAGGCGGCTTTGTTGTTTTTCAAACGTCCTGACGGCACCGATAATACCGAAGGACCAGAAAAATGACCGAAGATAGTTCCCTTACACTGGAAAGACCGCCCGTCGTCATCATTCGTGGCGCACGCAAGACCGATTTGCCTGAGCTCAATGAGATGATCACCCTGCTTGCCAACTTTCATGGGGATGCGGCGGCGATTACGCCGGCGAAACTGGAACGCGACCTGTTCGGCCCGCTTCCCTGGGTGCATGGGCTGGTGGCGGAAGCCGACGGCGCATTGATCGGTTACGCCCTGATGCTGCCGCTCTACAGGGCGCAGGAAGGCCGCCGCGGGCTTGAGCTACACCATCTTTTCGTGCGTGACGGTCACCGCGGACATGGCACCGGCCAGCACCTGGTTTCCCGCGCCCGCGATATCGCCAAGCGCCTCGGTTGCGACTATCTTTCCGTCAGCGCCACGACCGGCAATGTCGCCGCGCATCGTTTCTACGAAAGCATGGATTTCGCGCCGCGCCCGGTCACCGGCATGCGCTACATGCAGTCTATCGCCTGATTGCAACCTTCGGAGACGGTCATGACACGGATTGCCATTGCGCTTGCGCAGGATTTTGCGGACTGGGAACCGGCGCTGCTTGCCGCCGCCGCGCGCGGCTATCTCGGCGTCGAGATCGTTTACGCAACCCCGGACGGCCGGCCCGTGGTTTCAATGGGCGGGCTCAACGTTACGCCCGACACATCCTATGATGCGCTTGATTCTGCTAACATCGATGCGCTCGTCATTCCCGGCGGCCTCAGCTGGGAAAAGGGAACGGCTGTCGATCTTGGCGGGCTGGTACAGCGGTTTCGCGAGAAGGGCCGGCTGGTTGCAGGCATCTGCGCGGCTGCCAGCGCGCTTGCAGGCACGGGCGCCCTTGATGACGTCGCCCATACCGGCAATTCGCTCGCCTCTCACAAGGCCTATCCGTCCTATCGCGGCGAAGCGCTCTATCGCGACCAGCCGAAGGCGGTCAGCGATGGCGGAATCGTAACCGCAGCCGGCAGTGCACCCGTCAGTTTCGCAGTGGAAATTCTGAAACACCTCGGCCTCTTTGGTCCGGAAGCCGAGGCGGAACTTGGAATTTTTGCGGCGGAGCACCGGTGAGGCTCACCTTGGTGTCGGGAGTTTTGCGGATCCTCCCACCTCATTCCTGTGCTTGTCACAGGAATGAGGTGGTGGGGAAGTTAAGCCGCGAGACCATCACAAATCACCCCCGATCAAGCACCCGGCAGACACGGGGCGCGACATCCCCGCCCTCGCCCGCAATCGCACGGCGGATATCGCGGCTGTTGAGATGCAGACTGCGACCGGCCGGCAAAGCCGAGCGTTTTATCTTGGCAAGGGCTGCGACCGTAAAGGCAGTCTCATTCTCATGAAAATAGGCGAGCGCCGCTTCCCGTTCCGGGCTGACGCCAAGGACTGTCTTGAAAGCAAGGCGATGCACGGCGCAGAAAGCGCCGTGACCGGGAACGGCAAAACGCAGCGCATCGAGTTCCTCACTCCATTCCGCTGCGCCCTGCATGGTTTCAAGCCTGCTGGAAGCGCTTCAGGAAAAACGCGCTCAATGTTCCGAGCAAGGCCCAGAAGACAAAGCTGGTCACGGTGGCGGCGACGATGAACTGTCGTTCCAGCGGCAGCGGTGCCAGCGCATGTTCACCTTCCGGCGGCAGGGGCGCGCCCACCACATGTGGAGCAACGATCAACTCCAGTGCGAGCACGATTGCCCAGGGTTCGCGCCGGAATGCGATCAGCGCAATGCCGCCTGCGGTCGCCGCAACCGTCGAAAGCCACCAGATTTGACGCGCCTCAAGCGCGGCCGCCGGGCTGCCCGGCAGTTCCGGCGGCAGGCCGATCATCGGCGCAAGCATGACGGCGGCAAAACCGGCCACACCCCACAAAAGGCCTTCGCGCCAGCCGGCATCGGTGCCGCGCAGCGAGATGAGGCCGGTCAGCACCAGCGCATAACCGATGGCGGTCAGCACGTTGGCGGCGACCGTATAGGCGGTGCGCTCGAAGCCGTCGGCCGGAGACCAGGCTTCCTCATTATGCTCGTGCGCGGGAACGGCAGCGCCGGTCGTGGCCGGAGCATCATGGCTGTGGGGCGCTTCGCCACCGGCATTTTCATAGGTTTCCGCCTTCAGGATCAGCGGCGTGGTGCCGAAAGCCTGCATGGCCGAAACGGCGAAGCCGCCAACGATGCCGACGAGGACGGCGGTAAAAACGATATTGCGAAAGAACGACATGCTTTTTCCCCTCAATGGCAAGGGAAAGCATTGGCATGACGCGTGTCATGCGCGGCGTTGTGAACGGCTTCCACATGCGAAAAGCCGACAAAACCGATGACGAACAGACCAAGCACGATCGCCGTCAGCGATTGCGCGAAGCTGCCCGTTTTTGCTGAAACGGCGGCATTTGCCGTATTCTGGTTGATGGACATGGTGACCCCTCTTACGGCGCGACCCCGCGCCTTTAGACGCGGCGAAACGGCAAACGCCGTGCAGCCGCATGCGATACACTTCACCACGGGGATACGAGACTGACACAGGGCGGCACGTTCAAGCACCACCACCCTGAAATTCCGCTCTTCCGGACACCCCGCCGGCATGGACATTTCCGTGATGGCAGGTCTCCTGGCTTACGGGTCAAAACCTGAAACACCTTCCCGGCATTGCCCTCGCCCATATCCGGCGAGATGCTTACCAGTGGCATTTCGTTTCAGGCTCTCCGCTCACAGTTGCGGGGGCAGCCACGAATGAGGATGTCTCCCTATCGTGTTCCCTTTTCACCTTCCGGAACGCCCGGAAGGAACCATCACAGGATCGTTATCCGATGGGTGTGGGTGGGAGTCAATGGCAGGCCGGCGTGAGAATTGCGCGCCGTGGCTGGATGCCGGATCAAGTCAGGCATGACGGCAAAGGGCTACCGTGCCGGGATGGCCTTCAGATAGGCGGCGATCGCATTGCGGTCATCAGCCGTCAGATGCGCCATATTCTGCTGCACCTTGACCATGGAGCCGCCGACGCTGTCGAATTCCGGGGTGAAGCCGGTTTCCAGATAGTTGGCAATATCGGCCGCCTCCCAGCTTCCGACGCTCTGCGAGCCGGGGGTGATATCGGGAATGCGGCCCTCGCCTTCGGGATTGGGACCACCGGCCAGCCATTTGCCATCGAGAAAACCGCCAAGCGCATTGCGCGGCGTGTGACATTCGCCGCAATGGCCCGGGCCTTCCACCAGATATTGGCCGCGCAGCAATTCGGCATTGGCATCGGCAAGCTCGACGCGGGGTGGCGCGGATGTATCGAAATAGAGGAATTTCCAGCCGCCCAATGCCATGCGCATGTTGAAGGGGAACGGCAGTTCATGATCCGGCGCGTCATTCTGGCTGGCGGGCAGAACCCGCAAATAACCGAAGAGGTCGTTGATGTCCTTTTGCGTCATGCGGGCATAGGAGGCGTAAGGGAAGGACGGGTACAGATGTTCGCCGTTCTTGCCGACGCCACGCGTCATCGCATCGCCGAATTCCGAAAGCGTCCAGCCGCCAATGCCATGCTGCGGATCGGAGGAAATATTGGGCACATGGAAGGTGCCGAAGGGGCTTTTCAACGCTTGCCCGCCCGAAAGCGTCAAAAGCGCATCGCCCTTGGCATCTGGTGCCGCATGGCAACTTGCGCAGCCGCCCGCCCAGAACAGCGTTTCGCCATTGGCAAGGTCCGGCTCGCCAAGGCTCACCCAGTGGCTGGGTGCCTGACGCACAGGCGCGGTGACCCAGGCGAAAATACCGAAACCGGCAATGGCCGCCACCGCGATCCCGCCCGCGAGCTTCGTCCAAATGGAGGCCATGACCCCTCTCCCCATTATCACCTGATGAGATCAGGCATCATTCCCGCTGAAAAAAACGCCGCCGGGAAGCGGCGTTCTTAATAGGATCACTTCTTCAGACGGTAGGTCTGGTGGCACGCACCACAATCGGCACCGAGGGTCTGCATGGCGGCGGTGACGCCTGCCTGATCGGCGGGAAGGCTGGCGAGGACCTTGTCCGCATCGGCACCGAGCTTGGCGGCCTTGGACTTGAAGTCATCGAAATTTTCCCAGATCGCGGGTGCCGCAGCACTGCCGGTCTCGCTGCCCGGGGGAAACTGGTCGGGGAAAGCCTTGGCGTTGGTGCTGATGGTCGTCACGGCAGCCTTTACGGCTTCGGCGTCATAAGGCTTCTGGCCCTTGGAGATGGCAGCAAGCGCCCCCATGGAGCCGCCGATCTGCTTCATCATGCCTTCACGTTTTTCGACTTCGCCGGCAGCGTAGACCGCTCCGGCGCAAAGACAGCCGAAAAGCATGGCCGCCGCGATGGTTTTCAGTTTCATACACTCTCTCCTTGATTCCGGCAGATGCCTAACGCGCGATAACGGCGCGAGGATGCCCTTTCCGCATGGCGAAAAGAAGTCACATTGCAGTGAATTTCCCCAAGAAAACAGAAGTCTAGGAGAGTGCTTCCCAAAGCGTAACCAGGGCTGCGGCAATCAGCATGAAACCGGCGGCGCGGCCGATGAAAATCGTCGCGGCAGGCGAGGAAACGAGCCATGCCCGGCTTTTATCCGCCGTCAGCGCCAGAGCGCCATAGACCGTGAACTGCGTGATGGCCACCATCGCGCCCATTACCAGCCCCTGCATCCAGATTGGACCATAGTCGGGTTTGAGGAATTGCGGATAGATCGCCATCATGAAGAGATAGGCTTTCGGATTGGAAAGGCAGGTGAGCACGGCCCGCCAGAACGCCTTTCTGACAGAGGCGCTCGCCTGCGCCTCATCGCCATTGACGGTGATAGCGCTGCGCATCAGGCCGATGCCGATCCAGACCATGTAAGCGGCGCCGGCGACCAGCAGCGGCAGGAAAAGCGACGGCATCCAGGCGGCGAGCATGCCGACGCCCAATGCACCGTAAAGTGAATGCACCATGCCGCCGGCGCTCATGCCACTTGCGGCGGAAAGCCCGGTTCTTTTGCCACCCGTCAACGCACTTGCCAGCACGAACAGCATATCCATTCCCGGCAGGATGATGATGCCGAACAGGACCAGAAAGAAAAGCCAGAGATTTTCGGCGTAACTCATGTCAGTATCTCCCAAAACAGTTTTCGACACATTCGGGAAAACTCATGTTTCTCAATGTGTTTTGCTGCTTATAGGAAAAGCCAACTGACAGCGTTGTGTCAGTTGCGTTGGGAAACCACCGGGAAAAACGGCAATGCGCAAGGCATCGAGACTGTTCGAGATCATCCAGATTCTGCGGGTGGCGCGCGGGCCGATCACCGCGCAGACCATTGCCGAGGCACTGGAGGTCACGGTGCGCTCGGTCTATCGCGATATTTCGGCCCTTCAGACCATGCGCGTGCCGATCGAAGGCGAACGCGGCGTCGGTTACATCCTGCGTCCCGGCTTCAACCTGCCGCCGCTGATGTTTTCCATCGAGGAGACGGAGGCGATCGTGCTTGCGCTCGCCATGGTCGCGCGCACGGGCGATACCGAATTGCGGCAGGCGGCCAAAAAGGTCAGCGACAAGATTGCGGCATCCCTGCCCGAACCCCTGTCGAAAACCCTGTCGGCCAATGCCCTGCACGCCTGGGGCAGCATCGCGCCCTCACCCGCCGGCGTCGATCTTGCCATGGTCAGGCGGGCGGTGCGCGACGAGGAGCGGTTGGACATAACCTATGGCGATGAAACCGGCGTGGAGACCCGGCGACAGATCCGGCCCATCGCCATGATCTATTATTCGGAGACGACCAATATCGTCGCCTGGTGCGAGCTCAGGCAAGCGATCCGCAATTTCCGCTCCGACCGCGTTCTGACCTGCAAGACAACCGGCAGCTTTTTCAAGATGGAAGGCGAAAGGTTGCGGCAATTGTGGATGAGCGGCTGGCAGAGCAATCAGCTGGGGACTTCGGAACGAACGACGAATCAAGCCGGCGCGTAAAAGCACCTGATTTAGCGCGTCTTTCAATCTTCGTTGTGTGTCGGTGCCCCCGTCTCAACCGCCATTCCTGTGACAGTAATGACGGTTGAGAGGGTGGTGCTGACTTCAAAGCAAGGCAGCGTTATGCCGCAAATGCTCCAGCACCCTATCGTCCTCGCGCCCGAAACCGCGGATGACGATTCGGTCGGCAAACACATCGGCAATGGCGAAGGTGTTCTGGTCGGGCGTATCCACCATGCCCTTGAAGTTGACGAAGTGAGTGTTGCCCAGCACCCCGTAATTGCCCTCATGATTATGGCCGCTGAACCATGCGACGACCGAAGGGTGTACATCCAGAAGATCAACGATGCGGGGCGCGTCCCACATATTATGGGCGTTGTTCGGATAGACCGGATAGTGGCAGAGAATGACCACTTGTTCACCCGCCGCATCCGCATTTTGCAGAACGGTCCGCAGCCATTCGAACTGTTCGTCGCTGAGCGACGCATTCCAGTCCTGCGCATTGATCGCACCCACCTCTTGCAGGTGCTTCAGACGCTCTTGCGCCAGCGTGCGGCGTGGATCGCCGGGCGGCGGGGCAAACAGGCTGACCTCGTTGCCGTCAAGCACCACGAAACGTATCTCACCGATGGTGAAATCGTGCCAGGGCGACGCCATGCCGAGGCGGGAATGGATGGCGGACAGGTGTTCGGCGGCAACGGCGAAATCGTGATTTCCCGGCAGCATCACCGAAGGGTGGCGAAGCTGCTCGTAGACGCCAAGGATCGCATCGAAATTTTCAAAACCGCGATCGATGATATCGCCCAGCGTTACCACGAAGGCCAGTTCCTCGCGATTGAAGGCGTCGATCGCTTCGCCAAGCTTTTTCGGGCTTTCGGCATAATACCTGCCCATGTCCGGGCGGGGTTCGGCATCGGCATATTGGGGATCGGCAACAATGCCGAATGAGAAGAGCGGTGTGGTTTTTTCAGTCATGATGCGCCGCGATAAACCGGGCGGATGACAGGCTTGTGACAAATGGAAGCGACACGCTGGATTGTCGATCTCAAAAGCAGAACACCCGGCCTTTGGGGGGCCGGGTGCTCAAAAAATTACAATCCGCAAAACTTACTTGGAAGCGGCTTCGTAACGCTCCAGGACGTAGTCCCAGTTGATGAGGTTGTCGACGAAGGCTTCGAGGTACTTCGGACGCAGGTTGCGGTAGTCGATGTAGTAGGAGTGTTCCCATACGTCGACGCCGAGGATCGGTTCTGCGCCATGAACCAGCGGGTTTTCGCCGTTCGGGGTCTTGGAGATTTCGAGCTTGCCGTTCTTGACGGAAACCCATGCCCAGCCGGAGCCGAACTGCGTGGTGCCGGCAGCGATGAAATCAGCCTTGAACTTGTCGTAACCGCCGAGATCGGAGGCGAATGCCTGTTCCAGCTTGCCCGGCAGCTTGTTGCCGCCGCCGTCCTTCTTCAGCCACTTCCAGAAATGGACGTGGTTGTAATGCTGGGCAGCATTGTTGAAGAGACCAGCATTGGTGCCAAAGGACTTCTTCACGACTTCCTCAAGCGAAAGGTCGGAAAGACCGGCTTCCGCCGCCAGCTTGTTGCCGTTGTCGACATATGCCTTGTGGTGCTTGTCGTGATGGAACTCGAGCGTCTCGCGCGACATGTATGGTGCAAGCGCGTCGTAGTCGTAGGGGAGTTCAGGAAGTTCGAAGGCCATGGTTTTTACTCCTTTTTGCAGCGGGTTACCGCTCCTAGAAACCGTGTGAGCGGACCATAGGAGCGAACCTCTGTTTGGGCAACCTGTGAAATATCAAAATGTTCCGACAAAAGAGAAAATTCCTCTCAAGCCAGCCGCCACCACATTTGTTTCACAACCTTGGCGTACTGTTTTCCACCCTATCGGTTCGCTTTTGATGAAATTGCAGGAAGGAAATTCCATGACCCGCTCCATGATCCATCGCGCGCTGCTTCTCGCCGCCTTCTCCTCGCTGGCGCTTCCGGCCGTCGCATCGTCTGACGATGCCTGGAAGGAATTCGTGGCGGATGTGCAGACGGCGTGCCTTGGCGCCGGCAAAGACATGATCGAGGACGCCAAGGTGGTGGTCGATCCGGTGGGCAGCGAGAATTATGGCCTCGCCGTCCTCACCGGCAAGGCCAAGGGCGCGGATGCGACGATCAGCCATATCTGCGTTTACGACAAGAAGACCAAGGCCGTCGAACTCGGCAGCGAGCTTGCCGGCGATACGCTGAAGGTTGAAATCCCTGGTTCCACCAAGCCCTGAGGTTTCAGAAACGGGGCGTGGTGTCGCCATCGCCCAGCGCGCGCTGCATCAGCACCGTGTCCAGCCACTGGCCGTGTTTCCAGCCGATGGACTTGAATGTGCCGACATGCTCGAAACCGGCGGCGCGGTGCACACCGATGGACGCGGCGTTGGCGCTATCGCCGATGACCGCAATCATCTGCCGGAAGCCGCGCGAAGTCGCATCCTCGATCAGCGCATCGAGCAGCTTGCGGCCAATTCCCATGCCCTTCTTGGCCGGATCGATATAAACGGAATTCTCCACAACAGCACCATAGGCCGGGCGCGGACGATAGGCGCCGGCATAGGCATATCCGGCTACCTTTCCGTCGATTTCGGCGACGAGATAGGAGTAGTTGCCTTCCACCAGCAGTCGGCGGCGCTCAAGCATCATATCCACGCTTGGCGGATCGATCTCGAAGCTGGCGCGGCCATGCAGCACGGCATCCCGGTAGATTTCGGTAATGGCTGGAATATCCGCCTCCTTGCAGGGGCGGATGGTAAGGCTGGAAATTGTGGGAAGGGTCATTCTCGTGTCCTGTGGTCATTCACGGCATTATTGTGCATTGCGGCTCAGTCAAAATAAAGATTATCTATCTTATACAAACGATAAGGTTTTCTTTGATGATGGACCTCGATCTGCGGCAGGTGCGCAGCTTCATGGATGTCGCCGATCTCGGCAGCTTTTCCGCCGCAGCCGATAAGGCGGGGCTGACGCAGCCGGCCATCAGCCTGCACATCCGGCTGCTGGAAAAGCAGCTCGGTGTGCGGCTGATCGAACGGGTCGGCAGGCGCGCGCAGCCGACGGCGGCGGGCCGGGACTTTCTCATCCACGCAAGACGGATTGCGGAAGAAGTGGCGCATGCCATCGATACCGTAGCCCCTCATCGCAGCGGCTTGACGGGACGCCTGCGCATCGGCACGGGCGCCACCGCCTGCATCTATCTTCTGCCGCCAGTGCTGGGCAAAATCCGCCAGGTGATGCCGGGGATAGACATCGTCGTGCAGACCGGCAATACCCACGATATACTGAGGCTTCTCGAAGCCAATACGATCGATGCGGCGGTGGTGGCCCTGCCGGCCAGCGGCCGCAGCCTCGATATCAGCGACATCCATCTCGATGAACTGGTCGCGGTTTTCCCGCTTGGAACCATCAGCGACGCAACAATCCTGAATGCCGAGACGCTTTCGACACAGCCATTGCTGCTTTACGAGGGCGGCAATACGCGCAAGCTCGTGGATCAATGGTTTTCGGCAAGCGGCCGCACCGTTCAACCCGCCATGGAACTGGGCAGCGTCGAGGCCATCAAGAAACTGGCGGGTGCGGGCCTTGGCCTTGCCATCGTGCCACGCATGGCGATGGAGCATGAAGGTGCTGCATCGGGGCTTGAATGGCGCTCGCTCGAGCCGCCGCTCGAACGGCGGATCGCCCTTGCCCTCAGACGCGACAAGCACATGACCGCGCCACTAAGGGCGCTCGCTGCTGCATTGCCAAACCTGCAGAAACGATGAAGCCCGCGTCGGTTTCGGACGCGGGCTTCGATCTGTTGATGCTTGCGACTTTTTTATATCGTCATGCCGGACTGGATCCGGCATCCAGCCACGGCGCGTCTGCGCCGTGAGAAGAGTCGTACGGGATCAGAGACTTGACCGCGCTGGACCCCGAAGCCAAAGGCAATCTCGTCCTCAGAACTCGGTCCAGTCATCACCCTTCACGGCCAGCGCGGCATTGCCACGCGAAGCAGTGACCGGGCGGGATCTGGACGGCTGGGAGACGGGTGCACGTGCGGGGCTTGCCTCTCGCATGTGCCTTGCCGTCTCGCGCAATGCGGAGGTCTGCTGGCCGAGCTGGAACTGCGCCAACAAAGCCTGGAGATTGGCACATTCCTGCGCAAGACCCGCACCGGCCGCATTCATTTCCTCAACCATCGCGGCGTTCTGCTGCGTAGCCTGATCCATGTGGTTGACGGCGGTGTTGACCTCGGAGAGACCGGCGGACTGTTCCTGCGCCGCGGTGGCGATGGCGTCCATATGGGTGTTGACGGACAGTACGAGCTGCTCGATCTCGGAAAGCCCGACGCCAGTATCGGCGACAAGCTTCACGCCTTCACCCACCGCAACGGCTGACGTGTTGATGAGCTGCTTGATTTCCTTGGCGGCCTTGGCGGAACGCTGGGCCAGTTCGCGCACTTCCTGTGCAACGACTGCAAAACCCTTGCCCGCATCGCCCGCCCGCGCCGCCTCGACGCCCGCATTCAGCGCCAGAAGGTTGGTCTGGAAGGCGATTTCGTCAATAACACCGATGATCTGGCCGATCTGGCGCGAGGAATGCTCGATGCGTTCCATGGCGGAAACGGCATCGCGCACCACCTTGCCGGAAAGATCGGCCTTTGCCCTTGCCTCACGCACCGTGTCACGCGCATCGCCTGCCCGCTTGGAGGTGGCCGAAACATTGGCGGTGATCTCTTCCAGCGCGGCAGCGGTCTCTTCCAGAGAGGCAGCCTGCTGCTCCGTGCGGCGTGAAAGATCGTCGGATGCCGACGAAACCTCGTGAGCGCCGCCATTTACCGTCTGCACGGACTGGCCGACACTTGTCAGCGCTTCGCGCAGTTGAACGACGGAGCTGTTGAAATCGTGCCGCAGCGCCTCGAATTGCGGTGCGAACGGCGTGGCGATCTCGCAGACCATGTCGCCGGAAGCGAGACGACGAAGACCGCCCGCCAGCGAACCCGTGGCCTGATTGAGCCGTTCTTCGGCCTCGGCCTCGGCGCGCTGCTGCAACTCGATACGGTCCCGCTCGGCCCGCTCGCGGTTGACCAGGGCTTCGGATTCCAGCTGCCTGTTGCGGATTGCCGCCTCGCGGAAGATTTCCACCGCGCGGGCCATCTCGCCGATCTCGTCGCCGCGTTTTGCGCCGGCGACATCGATCGAAAGATTGCCGCCCGAAAGCTCCATCATCGCGTTGGTCAGGCGGCTGATCGGCCGGGTGACGCGGCCGACGATGACGGCAAGCGAGAGGATACAGAGCGCCAGCGTCGCGATGAAGACGACGAGATAGATCATCGCATCGATGAAGGCGTCCTGTTTGGCCTGTGCGGCATTTGCGTCCAGAACATCCATGGCGGCAGAAGCGATTTTCGCAATCGTGCCGAGGTTTTCGGTGACGGTGGTGCGCCAGCTGTCCATGGTGAAGGCAGGCGTGCGACCATTCATGAGATCGTCGATGAGCTTGGCGCGCTGCGTGCTGAAATCGCCCTTGAAGTAAGTCTTGTCCGCCGTGGCGTAGATATCCTTGAGCGATTGTGGCGTCGATTCATGCGTAACCAGATCGCCGGTCGCTTTCCAGGCGAAAGCCGCACCCGCATCGAATGCGCCGAGCTGCTGCATCTCCTGCGCCGTCAGTGGACGGTTCTGGGCAACGGCAGCGTTGAGAATGACGGTGGCGCTGCCGCCAAGGGCACGGGCAGACCAGCCGTAAGACCGCAACTGGATCAAACCGGTCTGACCCTGATCGAGAGAGCGAACGGTGCCTTCAAGCGCCGTCGAGCCCGCCTCGAGCGAGGCGAGGAAATCGCCGCCGAGCGCCATGACCGTCTTGTCGAGACCGCCTTCGCGCCGGTCAAGCGGCAGCGAAACGTTGGCGTCAACCTTCTTTCGCAATTCGACGAACTGCGCGTAGACATCTTTCACGCGCTTCAGCGGTGCCTGAAGCTGCGTGTCTTCAAGCGACGAAGACTGCGTGAGGAATGCCGTCATGGCAGCATCCACCTTCTGGCGTGCGGCCTGCACGCTGGCGACGCTGCCCGTCGATTTCGACGGATCGAGCGTCAGTGCCGTGGCGCTGTCGCCGCGTTCACTGCGGAAATTCAAAAGAGCGTTGAAAAGAAGCTTGTCGAGCGAGACGAGTTGCGCAACCTCTGAAAAGGTGCCGGCGCGATTGGCCGACCGCCACAACTCGTTTCCGACCAAACCGGCCAGCGCGAGGCTGATGGTAAGAAAAAATCCTACAAGTACATTACGAATGCTGAAAGACATCTGGCGGCCCTCGTTAGCCGGAAGGGAAGATGCTGCAAACTACGTGTGGTTTGTCTAAAATTGGATTAAATTCCCCTCAGTTTTCGCGGGAAAATACTGCACTGCAAAAAACAAAAGGCCACGGCAAACGGAACGCCTGCCGTGGCCCTGATCGAAATACGTGTCAGCTTTGCCCACCAGACAGAAAATCACATTCGATTTTCGTCCGTAACGATGCGCAGATCAAAGAGAGTCAGAGCGTCCGGCGGGACTCACGGCGCTCTAGACGTCTGCGCCGAGACGTGCCCAATCCATGTAAAGATCGAGCGCCTTGCGGGCGACCGGGCCTGCCTGCAATGCGCGGTCATCCAGTTTCACAACAGGGGAAACCTTKGAATAATTGCCCGAGCAGAAGATTTCATCGGCCCCGCGGAAATCCTCGACCGACAGGGTCGCTTCGCGCACTTCGAAACCGGCCTGGCGCAGAAGGCCCATCACCCGCGAACGGGTGATGCCGGCAAGGAAGGTGCGGTTCGGAACCGGGGTGAAGACGACGCCGTCCTTGACCATGAAGACGTTGGACGATGCCGATTCAGCGACATTGCCGTTCATGTCGCACATCAGGGCGTTGTCGAAACCGCGTGCACGGGCTTCCAGAATGGCGCGGCCGCTATTGGGGTAAAGGCTACCGGCCTTGGCATCCGTCATCGCGGTTTCCGGTGAAGGACGGCGCAGCGGCGAGACGGTGAGTGTCAGCGATGCGCCGGCATTCATCGGCGCTTCGAAAAGGCACAGCGCAAAACGGGTGGAATTGGCATCGGGCGCGACGACGCTGCCCGGCGAACCGTGTTCTGCCCAATACATCGGCTTGATGTAGATTTCGGTCTTGCCGTCGAATTTATTGACGCCTTCCAGCGCCAATGCCTCGATCTCTTCCGCCGTCATGGTCGGCTTCATGCCCATGTTAATGGCCGAGCGGTTGACGCGCTGGCAATGCAGATCGAGATCGGGAGCCACGCCATCGAACCAGCGCGCGCCGTCAAACACCGTGGAGGCCAGCCACATGGCATGCGAAGTCGGGCCGATGAGCGGCGGATTGCCGGGCAGCCATTGACCATCAACATAGGTCCAGGTGGTTGATCGGGGTGCGGTATCGACGGTCATGACTGTCTCCTGTCTTGAGCATCTCCGCCTTTCTGCAAAAAGCGAAAGAGCTCCATCTTTTTCGTCCTGCCACATTGCCGCACGCAAAACCGCTTCGCACTTTTGCTGGCAATGCTCTGAAATCGGCGGGAGTGAATGCCTCTGACCGGGTGAGGTCAAGTTTTAATTGCCGCCATGTCTTATTTTGACGGAAAATAACAAATGCATGCCCTGACAAAGACGTTTTGTGAGGCGAAACAAAAGGTTGATGAATAGATCCATCACAATAATTCATGCATTGGATGATGGCGGGGGGATTTCGCCCATGCGATGCTGGCAGTCTGACGGCGCTTGCAACGCCCCTTACCATTCTTGTTCGCCGATCCGAATGCAACACGTCAGCAGGAGAAAATCATGGCATGGTCCGCCCAGCAATATCTGAAATTTGAAGACGAGCGGACACGCCCGGCAAGGGATCTTCTGGCGCAGGTGCCGCTGGAGCGCGTGCTGAACGGTTACGATCTGGGCTGCGGCCCGGGCAATTCCACCGAGCTTTTGACCGATCGTTACGGCGTCAACGTCATCACCGGCATCGACAGCGACGACGACATGCTGGAAAAGGCGGCGGACCGGCTGCCCAACACCCGTTTCGGCAAGGCCGATCTCGGCAACTGGCGGCCCAGCCAGAAGGCGGACCTGCTTTATGCCAATGCAGTGTTCCAATGGGTGCCGGATCATCTTGCCGTTCTTTCGCAGCTGATGGACCAGCTGGAAAGCGGCGGCGTGCTTGCCGTGCAGATGCCTGACAATCTGCAGGAGCCGACACATCGCGCCATGGAGGAAACGGGAGCAGACGGCCCCTGGAAGGACAAGTTTGCGGATGGCAGATTACGCCGCAAACCCCTGCCCGCGCCATCAGCCTATTTCGATGCGCTGACACCGAAATCCGCGCGGGTGGATGTGTGGCACACCATCTACAACCACCCCATGAAGGATGCGGAAAGCATTGTGGAATGGGTGAAGGGCACGGGTCTGCGCCCCTATCTTGCCGCCGCCGGCGAGGAACACCGCGAGGCCTTCCTCAACGACTATACCAGGCGCATCGCAGCCGCCTATCCGCCCATGGCGGACGGCCGGCTGCTGTTGCGTTTTCCGCGCCTGTTCGTGGTGGCGGTGAAGAAGTAGCGTAGTTTTCGCCTCCCCTCATTCCTGTGCCTGTCACAGGGATGAGGAGAGCTTAGAGTACGACATGGCTACGACACTATTTAGCCAATCGGCCTCAACGCATTATCTCTAACCCGCGAAGGCGTAGACCCTCAGACGATGGCCGTCGGGGTCGGCCGCAGTGAATGTGTAGCCGAAGTCCATCGTGCCGGGCTGCTGCAAAATGGCGATGCCCTTTGTCTTCCAGTCGGCGAAGGCTTCATCCACCTGCGCATCACTTCCGACGCGGAAGGCAAGCTCGCCGCCACCGCCCGTTAACGATGCCTTCGGCTCCACCGTATGCCTCGACCAGAGGCCGAGCTTCATGCCGTTTTGAAGCACGAAAAGGGAGAATGTCGGAGAGGCTTCGACCGGCTCTGCGCCGAGCAGGGCTTTATAAAATTCCGTGCTGGCCGGCGGGTTGTCGACGTAGAGAATGGTGAAATCGGGGTGGGTCATGGCTGTTCTCCTTGAGTTGCGGATGAACAGGTTCTAGACCCCCGTGCTGTCAGTTTTTGTCAGCATGATTTTGTTGCCGTCGCTGTTTTTCCCGCTCGCGCCACTCCTTCAGCAGGGACTGGCGGCGGCGGGGATAACGCTTGTCCAGAGGGTTGAAGCTCTCGATGCGGTCGGCCCGGAAACTGCGGAAATCCTGCCGCGTCTCGCACCATGCCAGCACCACTCGCACCAGATCGAAAAAAGCGAGCGCGAAGGGCCAGATCACCCGCTCCGTCAATTCTCCCTTTTCGTCGCGATAGGTCATCACGACCTTGCTCTCCTTGCGAATAATATCGCGAATGGCGGCGAGATCGACGTGGATGGTGGCCATGGCCTGCCCGGGGCCGACAAGCAGGGTGGAATTATCGAGCTCCTCACGCAGGGCATCGGGCAAAACGGCGGCGATCTTGACGAGTGCGGCGCGGGCGGCCTGCGCCAACCCCTCATCGGCACGGCCCGCGACCCATCGCGACCCGAGCACAAGCGCCTCGATCTCCTGCTGCGAAAACATCAGCGGCGGCAGCAAAAAACCGGGACGCAGCACATAACCCACACCCGCCTCGCCCTCGATGTCAGCACCCTGCGCCTGAAGCGTTGCTATATCGCGGTAAAGCGTGCGCAGGCTGACGCCGGTTTGCGCGGCCAGCGCCGTACCGCTGACCGGCATGCGGTGGGCGCGCAGGATCTGCAACAGATCAAGAAGCCGTTGTGAGCGCGACACGCGTGGTTCCTCCACATTCCGATCATGCCATCTACGACGTTTCACCATCGACTGGTAGCCTCGCGCACAGCGCCTCGCAATGGCGAGACGCTTGAAACCAATGGCGCGGACACCAGTTAATGAAAGACCGCTTCCCCATCCGGCAGTCCTTGCCGGCCATGTTTGCAATAGACAGGAGAGACATGCATGTATGACGTCAACGCGAATGGCGCGAACATTCCCGCCCTCGGTTTCGGCACCTTCCGCATTCCGGAAGAGGATATCAGGCGCATTTTGCCGGAGGCGCTGAAACTCGGTTTCCGCCATGTCGATACGGCCCAGATCTACAAGAATGAAGGTGCGGTTGGCGAAGTGATCGCAAAGTCCGGCATTTCCCGGCACGATATTTTCCTGACCACCAAGGTCTGGGTGGACCGCTACCGCCACGCTGATTTTCTCGCCTCCGTCGATGAAAGCCTGCAAAAGCTGAAGACGGATTATGTCGATCTACTGCTGCTGCACTGGCCGAAAAGCGATGTGCCGCTGGCGGAAAGGATCGGCGCGCTGAACGACGTGCGCAAGGCCGGAAAGGTGCGCAATATCGGCATTTCCAACTTCAACGTGGCGCTGACGGAAGAGGCGGTCAAACTCTCCGACACGCCGCTTACCACCAACCAGATCGAATACCACCCCTATCTGGACCAGACGAAGGTGATTGCGGCCGCGCGCAAACACGGGCTTTCGGTCACTGCCTATTATCTGATGGCGGATGGCAAGGTGCCTGATGATTCGGTTCTGAAGGATATTGGTGCAAGGCATGGCAAGACGGCCGCACAGGTGGCGCTGCGCTGGGCGGTGCAGCAGCCGGATGTCGTGGCGCTTTCCAAGACCGCAACCGAAAGCCGCCTCAAGGAGAATTTCGACATTTTCGATTTTGCGCTCTCGGAAGAGGAAATGCAGGCGATCCACGCGCTTGCCAAACCTGATGGCCGCATCGTCAACCCCGGTCACCTCGCACCCGACTGGGACGATTGACTGCGTTGAACCCGGTCCGGTCTCACCGCTGCGTCAACGCCAGTTTCGCCCCGAGCGCCACAAACGCGGCGGCGAAACTGCGTCTCAGCCAGGTGAGCACGGCCGGGCGCGCCGCAACCTGCCGCCTGACCGAGGCGGCAAAACAGCCGTAAAGCGCAAAGACCAGAAACGTCATGGCCATGAAGATCAGCCCGAGATCGACCATGCGCCACGTCGGAGAAACCTCCTCCGGCGCGATGAATTGCGGCAGGAAAGCAAAAAAGAAGATCGACAGTTTCGGGTTCAGGAGATTGATGAGGATAGCCTCACCGATGACCCGCCCTGCCTTGCGGTGCTCCTGCTTGTCGTCGATCTTCAGCGCCCCATCTTCCCGAAGCGTGTTCCACGCCATGTAGAGCAGGTAGGCGACACCCAGATATTTGATCACGCCGAAGGCAAGGGCGCTCGCGTGCAGAATGGCCGCAAGTCCGGTGATGGCGGCCAGCAGATGCGGCACGATGCCGAGCGTGCAGCCGAAAGCCGCGACGACGCTCGCCTTCGACCCTTGGGACAGGCCGGCGGCCAGCGTGTAAACCACACCTGTTCCGGGCGAAGCGGCGATGATCAGGGATGTGATGAGGAATTCGGGCGTCATGGTTTCTGCAAGTCCTGTTGAATGGAGGACAGGAGCGTGACTGTGTCCGACGCGGGGGTCTTGGATGAAATTGCAGCGTTGACGCTTGGAGGCTCGCGTCCGTAGCCCTATTACCCCAACCTGCCCTACGAAACCGCTGCCCTATACGCCGCAGGCGTCACCCCGAACTGCCGCACGAAAAACCTGTTCAAATGGCTCTGGTCGGAGAAACCGGCGAAAAACGCCACATCGGCGGGTGGAGCACCCTTGGCCAGCGCGCCCCGTGCCAGATGCAGGCGTCGCTGCAAAAGGTAGCTGTGTGGCGTCAGCCCCGTGGCCCTGGCAAAAGAGCGCAGGAAGCGAAACTGACTGATGCCGGCCTCCTGGGCCAGATCGGCAAGACGGAACGGCCGGGCAGGATCGTCATCGATCCTGCTTTTCGCCCGTCTTATGCTATCGGGCGCTGCCGTCTCGCGTGGTGTTGCCACTGTTTCCATTGCACCCACGAGCAGCATAAGGAGGGTCTCGTCGCAGCGAAGGGTGTCACCCGGGCGATCAGTTGCCGTCACGGCTGAAAAAAGCGCGCGGAACCGGTCCGCCAGAGGCCTTGTATCGACGGGATAGGCGAATTCGAAAAAGCCGTGATCCTTTTCGATGATATCGGCAATGGCGGCCTGCACGATATCGATGTCGAGATAGATCATCCGCCAGGCGCGCCCGCCCTCTCCCAGCGGAATGCCGTCATGAACCTCACCCGGATTGACGGTGATGACATGGCCGGCTTCAGCCTCCACCATGCCGCGCCCGCTCAGCGATTTCTGCGCGCCGCGCTCCACAAGGCCGATGCCGAACTGGTCGTGCATGTGACGTGGAAAAGAGCGGTCGCTATCCGCAACCACGGCAGCAATACCGGGCATGGCGGTTTTCGGCATCAGGAATTGACGGCTGCCCATGAAAAGCTGGCGCTCCCTTTAAAGAGCGCCACGCTATCACAGGCGATGCCTCCGAGACAGGGCCGGGCCTTTACGGATGCATGCCGTTGACCATCGAAAACACCTGATCGAAATTGCCGTTCTGCGCGGCGAAACGCAGCGGCTTGCAGCGTTCCACAACCACTTCCTTCTCATCCGGGCGACCGCCGAGAATGTCCATCACTTCCGAAATGAAGGCCTCGAGCGGCATGGCTCTTTCGTCGCTTGCCTGGCCTTCCCCCATCAGCGTCGTCTGCACATAGGGCGGCACGATTTCGATAACCTCAACCGAGGTTTCTTTCAGCTGTTCGCGAAGTGCGACCGAGTAGGCATGGATGGCCGATTTGGTGGCGCTGTAGGTTGGGGTGACCACCATGGGCACGAAGGCCAAGCCGGAGGATACGGTCAGCACTGTCGCTTCAGGCTGCTTGAGGAAATGCGGCAGCAACGCCGCCGTCAGGCGAATGGGCGCCAGAAGGTTGGTGGCGATGGTTTCCTCCGCCGTATCCAGATAGTCCGGGGCCGAGGAGATGTCCTCCGGCCGCATGATGCCGGCATTGTTGATGACGGCGTTGAGCGTCGGATGTGTCTTGATGAGATTGTCGGCGAAAGAGCGGATGCCTTCGGCGTCGGTCGCGTCCATGACCATCGCGGCCATGCCGGGATTGGCGGCCGTTACCTCATCCAGCACATTCTGGCGGCGGCCGGAAATGACGACCTTGTTGCCCAGCCGGTGAAACGCTTCCGCCAGCGCCCGGCCGATGCCGGAGCCGCCACCGGTGATGAGAATGGTGTTGCCTGTCGTTTTCATCGAAAAATCCTTTGCCTGTTGGATGACGGGAAATTAGCGGCTATACTCTCCATTCGTAAGTAGGCACCCAAAAGAATTATACTTATCCAAAGGAGAGTGTGAGATGAAACGGTATGCCGCCGATCCCATGATCGAGAACAGGCGCAAGTCTCCGCCGCCCACGGAAACCGATCCGGTTATCGAGGCGCTGGTTGAGGATATCATCGCGAAAGTGGCGGACAAATGGACGATGCTGATCCTTGAGGTGCTGGAAGAGCATGGCACGCTTCGCTTTACGCAGATCGGCAGGCTGGTCGGCACCATCAGCCAGAAGATGCTGACGAAAACGCTGAGGCAGATGGAAAGCGACGGACTGGTGCGCCGCACCGTGCACCCCGTCATTCCACCGCATGTGGATTATGGCCTCACGTCTCTCGGGGAGACCCTTGGCAGCGCCTTTTGCGGCGTGTGGATATGGGCGGAAACCCACCATGCGGAAATAGAAGAGGCGCGGCGCAGGTTCAATGAACAGCCGCCGCGCCCCGCTATCGAATAAAATGTCGCCTTACGCGAACTGGCTGAGGCCCGGAACCGAAGCGATCACCTGATCGACAGTCTCATCGCCCGCGTGCTGGCGAGCAACGGCGATGGTTTCCTTGGCGAGCGTGGTGATTTCGCTCATGCCGATGCCCTGGCTCATCAGCTGCTGGCCGAGACCCATGATGCCGCCGCCGCCGATCGCGCTCATCAATCCGCCCAGCAGACCGCCGCCACCAGCGCCCTCGCCATTATACTGTGCCACGAGATCGCTGGCACCCGGAATGGCTTCGATCATGCGGGCGATCGGACCATCTGCCGCCTCGCGCTGGAGAAAACCCAGAATCATGCCAACAGCCTTTTCGGCCAGCGCAGGGTCTATGCCCGCCTTTGCGGCGATCTGGTCAACGACTTCGTTCATTCTTGCCTCCTGTTGAAAAACGACGCCAACACCGAATAACTGACGTTAACGTCAACGTAAAACAATCTCATGCCGCATTCAAGCGGGCGGCGGGCGGGTGCGACAACTTTCATGAAGCGGTTTTTCTTCATCGCCATCAAGCAGTTGTTGCGCCTTGAAACTGTCCTTATAAGATCATCACAACCATACTATGAAAAGGCCGCTTTGGCAGTAGCGGCCAGAGGGTGCCGTAAAAGTTCAATTCGGACATGACCATCTTCAAATCGATCGCGATTTAAGGGGCATGCATCAGTCGCAGGAGAAAATGGTCGATGTTGCAGGACGGACAGATCTATATCGGGACCAGCCGCAATCCGGACGACAGCCTGAACAAGGGTGAATATCTGGAGCTGAAATTCGGCAACCGCCACGGCCTGATCACCGGCGCAACGGGCACGGGCAAGACCGTGACCCTGCAGGTTCTTGCCGAAGGTTTCTCGCAAGCCGGCGTTCCCGTTTTCTGCGCCGATATCAAGGGCGACCTTTCCGGCATCGCCGCGCAGGGCGAAGCCAAGGACTGGGTGCTGAAACGTGCCGAACAGATCGGTTTCACGGATTTTTCCTATGGCAAATCGCCGGTGATCTTCTGGGATCTCTACGGTGAAAAAGGCCATCGCGTGCGCGCCACCATTGCCGAAATGGGCCCGCTGCTGCTGGCGCGACTGATGGATGCTTCGGAAGCCCAGGAAGGCGTGCTCAACATCGCCTTCAAGATCGCCGATCAGGGCGGGTTGCCGCTGCTCGATCTCAAAGACCTGCAATCGCTGCTGAACTACATGGGCGAGAATGCTAGTGCGCTGTCCAGCCAGTTCGGCCTGATTTCCAAGACCTCTGTCGGTTCGCTGCAACGCGGGCTGCTGGTTCTCGAACAGCAGGGTGCCGCAAACTTCTTCGGCGAGCCGGCGCTGAATATTGCCGACATCATGCGCGTCGGCACGGACGGGCGTGGCACGGTTTCGGTTCTCGCCGCCGACAAGCTGATGATGAACCCGCGCCTTTATGCCACCTTCCTGTTGTGGATGCTCTCGGAGCTCTTCGAGGAACTGCCGGAAGTGGGCGACCCGGAAAAGCCGCGTCTAGTGTTCTTTTTCGATGAGGCACATCTGCTGTTTAACGATGCGCCAAGGGTGCTCGTCGAGCGCGTGGAGCAGGTGGTGCGGCTTATCCGCTCCAAGGGTGTGGGCGTCTACTTCGTGACGCAGAACCCGCTGGACGTGCCGGAAACCGTTCTTGCCCAGCTGGGCAACCGCGTGCAGCATGCGCTTCGCGCCTATACGCCGCGCGAGCAGAAAGCTGTGCGCACCGCAGCCGATACGTTCCGCCAGAACCCCGCCTTCAACACAGCCGACATCATCACCACGCTCGGTACGGGCGAGGCTCTGATTTCGACCCTGCATGACAAGGGCGCGCCCTCCATCGTCGAGCGCACCCTTGTGCGGCCGCCCTCGGGCCGCGTCGGGCCGCTCACCGATGCCGAGCGCAAATTGCTGATGGATACCGGCCCGCTTGCCGGTCAATACGACAGGGATGTGGACCGGGAATCGGCCTTTGAAATCCTCAACGCACGCGCCCAGAAGGCTGCGGAAGCCGAAGCCGCCAAGCGCGCGGAAGAGGAAAATGCCTCCAGCCAGTCCGACAGTGCCTCGGGACGCTGGCGCCTGCCCGGTTTCGGCGACGAGGAACCCACAAAGGCCTCCACCACCGGCGCCCGCAAGACGAGCGGTTATCAGCGCGAAACCGTGATCGAGGCGGCAATGAAAAGTGCCGCCCGCTCGGTTGCCACATCCGTGGGCCGCGCCATCGTGCGCGGAATACTGGGAAGCCTGAAGCGTTAAAACAGATAATCCGCCCGGCCTCGATCAGCCGGGCGGATTTTTTCCTGTTAGCGTGACGGTTCACGGCTCGCGATAGAAAATCATGCCGCCGTGGTAGAGCACATCGTCGATGAACTCGCCATCGGCGGTAAAGCCGGTGTCATCCCAATAGTCGATATGGTTGCCCCTCACCTCATAACGCCCCTGATAGGCGCTTTTGCGTTGGCCGCGCGCCTCATCATAGCGGCCATCAGGCAAAAGTTCCTGACGGATATGGCCGTCGCCGGTGACCCACATGCCGATATAGGTGTGGCTTTCGGTCTGGGCCATCTTGTCCATATTCCCTTTCACGGCACGATCCTCCTGATGGTGGCCGGTATCGGCGGCGGCCGTTGCGAGTACAAGGGCAAGCGATGTCGAAACAATCTTCATTGTCCCGATCCTCCCTATGCGGCGGTCGGGCGGACGACGATTTCATTGACGTCCACGTCGTCGGGTTGTTCGATGGCATAGCGGACTGCGCGGCCAATGGCGTCCGGCTTCAATGCTATGGCCCGGTAGCTTTGCATCAGCTCCGCAGCGGCCGGATCGGTGATGGTGTGGGCGAGTTCGCTTTCCACCACGCCGGGGTGAATGCAGGTAACCCGCAGGTCGCGGTTTTCCTGTCGCAGCCCGTCCGAAATCGCCCGCACCGCAAATTTCGTCGCGCAATAAACGGCAGCCGTGGGCGAAACGGCCAGTGCGCCGATGGAAGCGATGTTGACGATGTGGCCGGATGCGCGGGCGGTCATCTCAGGCAGAACGGCGGCGACGCCATAAAGCACGCCCTTGATGTTGACGTCGATCATGCGGTCCCATTCATCGACCTTGAGGGACGACATCAACGATAGCGGCATGATGCCGGCATTGTTGACGATGACGTCGATCCGTCCGAACGCCTTGCGTCCCGCCTCGGCAAAATCCTCGGCACTCTGCCTTTCCGTGACATTAAGGGGATGGACGACAACCTCAGCGCCCGTTTGGCGCAGTTCGTCGGCCAAAGCCTGCAAACGGTCCATGCGGCGCGCACCCAGAACCAGTTTCGCGCCTGCAGCGGCAAGTTCTCTGGCGATACCCTCACCTATCCCGCTCGACGCACCTGTTATGAGAATAACTTTGTTCAATGTCATGGCTTTCTCCTTGGCTTTACGGCCCGCTTTTTCGAGAGGAGGCCGTTGCAGGAAAGATAAAGCTTTGCCATTGTCGTGATAATTACCTCAATGATAACCTCCATGGATAGATTTGCTAACCAATGAATGTTGATCTCAACGCGCTTTCCACCTTCTGCATGGTTGCCGAGGAACGCAATTTTCGGGCTACGGCGGACAGGCTCGGCGTGACACGGTCAGCCGTCAGCCAGACCATCCGCAGGCTTGAAGAAACGATGGGGATAGCGCTCGTTCAGCGCACAACGCGCAGCGTCAGCCTGACGGAAGCGGGGCAACAGCTTTACGCCGATGTTTCGCCATCCATCGGCAACCTCATGCAAGCGACACAGGCCGCCTCTTCCCTGAGTGGAATGCCTCGGGGGCAATTGCGGCTTGCCGTTTCCTCGATAGCGGAGCGCTTCTTGTCCGGGCCATTGCTGGCGCGCTTTGCTGAAATCCATCCGGAAGTGCAACTCGATATTGTCGTGACGGACGAGGAATTCGATATCGTCGCCGAACACTACGATGCCGGCGTGCGGCTGGGGGAGCTGATCGCGCAGGATATGATTGCCGTTCCGGTTTCCGGGCCGCAGCGGCAGCTCGCCGTCTGTTCCCCGCAATATCGAGATCGCGTCACCTTACCGACGCAGCCGCGCGAACTGATCCATCACAGATGTATCGGCTGGCGGCCTCGTCCGGACGTTGCGCCATATCGGTGGGAATTTGCCGAAAATGGCCGGGAATTCGCGGTCGCGGTGCAGCCGGACTTCACCACCAACGACATGCAGTTGATGATAAAGCTGGCCTGTGCCGGCGTCGGCATCACATTCGGCATGGAAGAGACCTTCCGTCCCTACCTGGAGAGCGGCCAGCTTGTTTCCATGCTGGAGGACCATTCTCCGACTTTTGCGGGATTTTATCTCTATTATCCCAATCGACGTCATCTTGCGCCGAAGCTCCGCGCCTTTATCGATCACGTTCGGCTACTGAGAAACCGGTAATCTGCCGGAGTAGCCTCCGGCAGATCGGTATATCAGCCCAAGAAGGGTTACTTCTTCTGCGACAGCAGCGAGAAGAAAGCGCCCTGCGGGTCCTGGCAATTGACGATCCAGCTCTCGCCGGGAACCTCCATCGGGCCGTTGACGACCTTGCCGCCACCGGTGCTGACCCGGGTGATGGCGTCATCGATGCCGTCGACGTTGAAATAATAACCCCAATAACAGGTGGGCGCACCCGCCATGCATTTCATCATGCCGCCGACGACCTTGCCGTTATGGGCGAAGATGCGATACGGGCCCATTTCTGCGCCCATGTCAAAATCATGGTCCTTGGTCCAGCCAAAGACCTCACCGTAAAAGGCTATGGCGTCGTCGACATTGTTGGTGGCAAGTTCGTACCAGCCGACGTGACCCGGCAGGTTCTGCGTCTCCTGCGGAAAACCGCCGGTTTCCATCGGCAGCGGCGTCATGATGCACAGAACCGCACCGGAAGGATCAGCCACCACGGCGAAACGGCCGATCTCCGGGATATCCTGCGGCGGACGCCTGACCGAACCGCCCTTTTCCGCGAAAAGTTTTGCCGTAGCGTCCACATCGTCAACGCCGACATAACCGGTCCAGTTGGGAGGAATGCCCTGGCCCTTGTGTTCTTCGGTCAGTTCCATGATGCCGCCCATGCCTTTGCCATCGGCTTCCAGCACCAGATAGGGCATTTCCGGTGAACCGAAATCCTTGGTCTGCCAGCCGGCGACATGACCATAGAAGCGGGCACCCTGCTCCATGTCAGGCGTCATCAGTTCAACCCATATGAATTTTCCGTGTGTATCGGACATTGAATCTCTCCGGGGTTATGGCGTCATTTTTCTGGCGATCGGCCGCCGCAGGACGCGGCAGCGCATTATTCGGCGTGATCGGGCAAATTCCGGCGGGGCGTCATGCCTTGCGCTGGAACTCCGATGTCATGAAGGTCTTGAAACTGCCATCCGGCTGCCGGACGCTGCCGGAAAAGCTACGGTTATTGTCGTCGTGCAGCACCAGCACGTCGCGATAGGTATCGATGCGGCCGGAACCGTCAAAGGCCGGTCCTTCCGCTTCGAGTGTCAGGGTCTTGCCGTCGTCTTCCAGCCAGCCCTTGTAGACCCAGAGATTGGTCATCATCGACCCCACCCAGGTCCCGACGAAATGGCCCTTGGCAGGGTCGAAACCCACGGTGATGACAGCCGTCATCTCCGTCCCGTCAGGCATCTTTCCGGTGCCGTGCCCGATGATCCACAGCCCGCCGATGGAGCTGACGGTTTCGGTGAACCGCTGGGCGGGATCATCGGGATCGTATCCCTCATGCCCGGAACTGGCGGTCATGACCCAGTCGCCGACGATCCTGCCCAGGAACGCGTGTTCATTCTGCGGCTTGGCATTTTCCATTGTCGTCTCCTCCTCCTCGTCCTATTTCAGTGGCAGCAAGACGCGGCCTTGGGCTCGTCCTCGTACTGGTCGTGCCGGCGCACCCAATCCATTACACCCTCTTCATTACGGCCTTTTGGCACCAGATCGAGCAGCATCAATGTACCGAGCGTCTCTTCCATGCCGCGGGCATAGGCGGAATAGCTATGGTAAATCCTGCCGTCCTCGCCCTTGGCGAAAATGCTGACGCCGTGCAGGTCCTTCAGGTCGCCCATCGGCTCGATCTCACGGTAATTGTAGGTGATCGCCCCGCTCTCGATATCCTCATCACGGAAGGAGGCCTGATAATCATAGTTGAAGTCGCTGCCGTTGGCCGAGACCCAAGGGAATTTCCAGCCCATGCGTTTTTTATAGGCCTCGATCTTTTCGAGCGGTGCGCGCGAGACCGCAACGAAACCCGCATCGCCGTGCTTCAGGTGAACCATCGCACCATCGACATGGTCGGCGAAAAAGGAACAGCCGGTGCAGCCCTCCTCCCAGTCGGGCGCCAGCATGAAGTGGTATACGATGAGCTGGCTGCAATTGCCGAAGAGTTCCTTCAGCGATTTCGGGCCGGAAGGCGCGTCGAAAATATAATCTTTCGTCACCTCTTCCCAGGGCAATGCGCGGCGCGCCTCGTTCAGCCTGTCGCGCGCGCGGGTCAATTCCTTTTCCTTCACCAGCAGATCGCGGCGGGCCGCAAGCCACTCCTCATTCGAAACGACGGGATGAGACATGATCTTTCCTCCTTGGATCCGTCTTTCACCACGGCACCGCTCCGCTTCCATGGTGGGCGCCGCCTGTGTCTGCATTGAAAGCCAGGAAAACCGTCAGCAAGGCGACAGGTTCCGCTTGACTAATTACGTTGATATCAACATATATAGTCCATGTCAAACGCCAGCGTGATTCCTTTTTCGGCAACTCTTTTAGTGCGGGACTCCTGTCTTTGCCTGCATGCGCAACGTGCAGCGCGGGCGCTGGCGCGGCTGTTCGATAACGCATTGAAGCCCGTGGGCATCAACAACGGCCAATTTTCCCTGCTGATGTCGCTCAACCGGCCGGAGCCGCCGCCGATGGGGCCGGTCGCCAATCTTCTGGCAATGGACCGCACGACGCTGACGGCAGCGCTGAAGCCACTGGAGCGGCGTGGGCTGGTCAGTATCGAGCAGGACCCGAAGGACAAGCGCGGCAAGCGGCTGCGGCTGACGGTGGAAGGCATGGCCGTACTCACCGCCGCCTTCCCCATCTGGCAACAGACCCACGCCGAAATCGAGGCCCGCATCGGCAGCGGCGACCCCGACCGGCTGCGCCGCGACCTCATTGATCTCGGCTGACGGGAAAGCGGCATATTTCCACGTTTACCCGTGAAAATGTCATCTACCCGTCGTGCCGGACGGCGAAACTAACGAGGAAGACGCAACAAGGGAGGAAACCATGCGTGTTATCGTTTTTGTAAAGGCCACCCGCAGCAGCGAGGATGGCATAATGCCGACCACCGAACTGATGGAAGCCATGGGCAAGTTCAACGAGGAACTGGTCAATGCCGGCATCATGCTTTCCGGTGATGGCCTCCACCCTTCCTCCAAAGGCAAGAGAGTTGTTTTCGACGGTGACAGCCGTAGCGTGATCGACGGCCCCTTCCCGCACACCAACGAGCTGGTTGCCGGCTTTTGGCTCTGGAAGGTGAAGGACATGGATGAGGCCGTGGAGTGGGTGAAGCGTTGCCCCAACCCGATGCTGGAGCGCAGCGAAATCGAAATCCGCCCGATGTTCGAAATGGAGGATTTCGGCGACGCGGTGACACCTGAAATCGCCGAACATGTGGAAAAACTGCGCGAGCGCGTGGCAAAACAGTAAGGGCGCCGCGCTTGAGGGCTGGAGAATGCGGGTCGCCGTATTCTCCGGCACCACCCTCCTCTTCAAAAGCCATTGCCTCGAACCCCTGCCGCTGTTAATTGTTGGACGGTTGAAACCGTATCAAGAAAGGAGGCTTCGCATGGATATTTCCTGCTTCTGGCGCAACCGCCAGATCTGCCACCTTTTTGCCCTGCAGACGCGTTTGCAGGGCTGACCGGAACACCAAAACTCTGGTTTGCCCAAAAGGCCGCGCAGAATGCAGCTTGTCTGCCGTTGCGCATGTTTTCACGACGGATCACCTCGAACCGATATTCCGTACTGCATTGTCGCAGACCACGGTTCGTCACAGATCCGTTTTGCCAGAGACAATTTCATGACCCTTATCACGCTTCGAAACCTCGGAATCATTCTGGGAACGCCGCTTTTTTCCAATCTTGGCCTCACCGTGAATGCCGGAGACCGCATCGGCATCGTCGCTGCGAATGGCCACGGCAAATCCACCCTGCTGAATTGCCTTGCCGGTGAACTGGACGCTACCAGCGGTGATATCACCCGGCTGCGCGGGCTGACGCAGTCCATCGTCCACCAGCACCTGCCCTCCCCGCTTTTGGAAAAGACGATGCGGGACACCGTACTTTCCGCCCTGCCGGCGGATGAGATCGACAATGAGAGCTGGCGCGCCGACATTATTCTTGATGCCATGCTGGTGCCGGAACCCTATCGTCATCGCCATTTGAAAGAGCTGAGCGGTGGCTGGCAGCGACTTGCCATGCTGGCGCGGGCGTGGATCACCGAGCCTGACGTTCTCCTGCTCGATGAGCCGACCAACCATCTCGACCTCGAAAAAATCAACGTGCTGGAAAGCTGGCTCGGTCAATTGCCGCGCGACACGGCGGTCGTCATCGTCAGCCATGACCGCGCCTTTCTCGACAATGTCACGAAGACCACGCTGTTCCTGCGGCCGGAAAATTCGGCACTGTTCCGGCTGCCTTACGGCCATGCGCGCACGGCACTCGAAGAGGAGGATGCCGCCGATGAGCGGCGTTTCCAGCGCGACATGAAAACCGCGCAGCAATTGCGCCGGCAGGCCGCCAAGCTAAACAATATCGGCATCAATTCGGGCAGCGATCTTCTGACTGTCAAAACCAAGCAATTGCGCCAGCGTGCCGAGAAACTGGAGGAGAATGCGCGCCCAGCACATAGCGAGCGCTCCGCCGGCAAGATCCAGCTCGCCAATCGCGGTACGCACGCCAAGGTTCTGGTCACTCTGGAGGATGTGCCGGTCTCGACGCCGGACGGGACATTGCTGTTTCGCACCGGCCGGCAATTTGTCCACCAGGGCGACCGCATCGTCATTCTCGGCCGCAACGGCGTCGGCAAGACGCGGCTGATCTCGCTTCTGAAAGCGGCGGTGATGGATGAAGGCCAAATACAGGACGGCATAAAGGCCACGCGTTCGCTGGTGGCCGGATATGTCGACCAGTCGCTTGCCGAAATCGACGACGACAGCACGCCATTTGCGCTCATGACCCGCCGATTCGACATTGGCGACCAGCGCATACACGGCCTGCTTGCGGGTGCCGGTATCGACATGGAAATGCAGAAACGTCGGATCGCAACGCTTTCCGGCGGCCAGAAGGCGCGGCTCGCCATGCTGGCGCTGCGGTTGGCGGAACCGAATTTCTACCTGCTGGACGAGCCCACCAACCATCTTGATATAGATGGGCAGGAAGCGCTTGAGGCGGAAATCATCAACCGTTCGGCCAGTTGCGTCTTCGTCTCGCATGACAGGAGTTTCGTGCGGGCGGTCGGAACACGTTTCTGGCTGATCGACAAGCGCAGGCTGGTGGAAGTCGACGATCCCGAAGCGTTTTTCGCGTCGGCGTGAGGCCCGTCAAACGGGCTGAGAGTAAAACAAGCGAAACGCCCGTCAGCCCAACAGGCTGGCGAGGCGTGGATCACCGGAAAAATCCGCGACCGCAAACCCTGTTCTGCGCATCGGAAATTCGCACAGTGCCTGCACCCCGGTCTTCGACAGGCGGATGCGCCAGCTCATCCGTTCCACCGGCATTTTTTCGGCAAAGGCTTTCGGCGACAGCACCGCGATATTGAGGCCGCCTGCGGGATCGCGCACCGAGCGGTAGAGGATCGCCTCGATCTTCGCCAGACGCGCCTGCTCGGCCAGCGCCTGGCATGGCTCGTAATTCTGCAGGTTGGTCCACAGCGCCTCGTCCCGGTTCAATTCCGGTTGCGTCAGGTCCAGCGCCGCATCGGTGGCGATACGGGCGGCAAAGGCGGAATAGTCGGCGGGATTGGCAGGCAGCGGTGTGCCGGGAGATTCCGCATAAAACAGCAGCCGGTAGAAGGCCATTTCGGCAAGCGCGGTTTCCACCTTGGCTGCGGCGTAATAAACGCCTTCGGTAAAGCCAGCCCGGCGGAAACGCGAGCCATGTGGATAGGCCGCACCATACCGGAAGGGCGTGGCAAGAAGATAATCGAGCCCGGCGCATTCCGGCGGAAAGGGCCGCTTGCTCGCCTCCAGAATATCTTCCAGCAGCGATTGCTCCTCCACCGTATCCACCAGCTTCATGGTGGAAACCTGATGCTGCGCTTCCACCAGCCGCCAGTATTTTCCCGATGCGGCGCGCTTTTCAGACAGGAGCGCGTCGGGCGTCCAGATAGGAGAGGACATCGATCAATCCGGTAATGGTGGTGAGCCTCTCGGCAGGCACGGCGTTAAGCGCCGTATTGTGATTGCGCAGCCAGTTTTTGGCTACCGCCTCGTCGCCGCCGGCGATTGCATCCAGCGAACGGAAAACCCGGATCAGCAGCACCGCAAGCTCGAAAGACTTGGCGCCCGGCTCCAGCAGGAAATCGAGCCGCTTCATACGCGACACCGTCGGGGCGGAAACACCGAGAATATCCGCGGTGCGGGCGGCATTAAGGCCCAGCCGCTCGGCAGCGGTCATAACGGCCTTGGTGACGACCCTGCCGTGCGAAGCAGGATCCATGGCGGTCTTGGCGTGAATATTCATGGCATATATCCTTTCCCTAGAAAGAATATAGCACTTTTATTTCCATAAACAAGAAGGCCGGGGATTAACCCGGCCTTGCTGCTGGAACTTGCTGGATCAGGCCACAGAGACCGGCACTTCCGTGGAGGTGCGCATGGCGTGGCTGTAAGGGCACACGATGTGGGCGGCGGCTACCAGTTCTTCTGCCTTTTCGCGCTCAAGACCGGGAATGTTGACCTTCAGCGACACTTCGATGCCGAAGCCGGTGCCATCTTCGCGCGGACCGATGCCAACGGTTGCCGTCACAGTCGTGTCTTCAGGAATCTTTACCTTCTGCTTGCCGGCGACAGCCTTCAAGGCGCCGAGGAAGCAGGCGGAATAACCGGCTGCGAAAAGCTGCTCCGGATTGGTGCCGCGG
Source organism: Agrobacterium sp. 10T429 (assembly GCF_056393925.1). NCBI lineage: Bacteria > Pseudomonadati > Pseudomonadota > Alphaproteobacteria > Hyphomicrobiales > Rhizobiaceae > Agrobacterium > Agrobacterium sp. 10T429. Next base: position 741,401 of record NZ_JBFTGV010000001.1, on the reverse strand, counting down.
GCGCCATCGCCGCCGAGTTCCTTCGGAACGGTCAGCGTTACGTCGAGCACGCCGTCTTCCGACTTGGCGTTGCCGGCGCGGCCACCGGTGGCGGATGCTTTGGTCGTGTAGAGAATAGGCATGGCATTTACTCCCGTTGGGTTGGTGTTGGGTTTCTTATAATGCGCAATTCAATTGTGCGCAATATAATTTTGCACATTGAATAAAAAATTGTTTTTTGCGATAATTTCACGAAATTTCGCCGCGCATCCATGTGGCAGGAACCGAAAGGCAGGGCTGATTGTTCCCTTCCCGGTTGATTTTTGGAGCAGAACAATGGGCGCAGAGAGCGACGACACCAATTTGGAAAGCCTGTTGAGGCTGGACCAGCAGATATGCTTTGCCCTTTACGGCGCGGCGCACGCTTTCACCCGCGCCTATAAGCCGCTGCTGGACCCGATCGGCCTGACCTATCCGCAATATCTGGTCATGATGGCTCTGTGGGAAAAGGAAACCTCCACCGTGAAGGCACTCGGTGAAATGCTGGGCCTCGATTCGGGCACGCTTTCGCCGTTGCTGAAAAGGCTGGAACATGCCGGGCTGATCACCCGCAAACGCGGAACTGTTGACGAGCGGCAGGTGCTGGTGGCCGTAACGCCCAAGGGCGCCGATCTCAAAAAGGAGGGCGTGAAGATCATGGCGGCAATCGGCGACGCCACGGGCTGCGGGCTGGAGGAACTGGTGCAGCTGCGGGACCAGGTGAATGCGCTTAAAGATGGGCTTGCGAGGAGCTAACCCCTGAAAAACCAGGGGTCATAAAGCATCTGTTAACCACTTCCCGATAAAGTTGCATTTATATTTTATGCAGCTAAAATGACTTATGGCTGCGTTCCAGCCCCAGAAGCCGATGAAGGCATTTTGCGGCAGATTTCAAAAGGCATGGCGATGGCTTTTATCTCTGCAAATTCAATGGCGCTGACCATTCTCAATCAAACTTTTTCAGTGACAAAAATATCGAGCAAAGATGCCGCAAGCTCGATACTCGCGATGGTATCCGGAGGCCAGCAAAGAACTGCACAGGCCATTGAGACGATTTCGACGCTCGCTTCGCAGGCTACCAAAGCAAAGCTGGAAACCGTCGCAAAAAAAGAAACCGTCTCCGCCGCCATTCCGCAGGCGACGATGAGCGCCATGAACGCCGCCGCCACGAATATGATGTCGTCCTATTACGTCAATCCGATTGAGCGCACGGCGGAAAATGCGGAGTTCATCGTAACGAACCTGATCATCCAAGCATCAAGAGCCAGTCCACGCTATGATCCCGAAATCATATTACCGCCGCGTGAAGAATATAATGCTCAGTATGCTGAATGGGGTGCAAAACGCATCGCGAATGGCGAAGATGAAACTGTTGTTAAAAAGCAGGTCGAGCATTTCACCAGTGATCGCGCCTATGAGGCTCGCGTCGAATTGGCAGCACTCAGAAAAGCAAACAATGGCTATTACTGCGCAGTATCACGCCAAGATATGTATTATAGCGAAAGAGCTTTGAAGGAATTTTTCGGTTCCGCTATGGCTCTTAAACTTGGAGAAAACGGCCAAGTATCCGTGACACCAGGCGTTATATACTATGATAATGGACGGAAAATGATTGAATACAAAGAAAACGGTGAGTTGGAAATATTTGATTCAAATGGAAATGTCACAAAGAAATATAAAAAGTCAGAGCTTCAATCCTAATAAATTTAATAAGGCTCCGCCGCTTGTCCCGGCGGAGCCGTTCGCATCATGCATACACGCCAAACTCAAACATAGAACTATTTAAAGAGGCTGATGACACCCCGTTCAAAATAACTTCAACATCGCCCACAGTTATACTTGCGTACCCGGTTGAATTATCGATGATCGTTAAATCGCTGAATTCATCGGCAATGGCGTTATGAAAACGTAGCTTATCAACGCCGATTTGAAAGTCTTCAACCAAACTCGAAGCGCCAATTGTTACGAACTGGAAAGTATCCGCACCCGCGTCACCCCAGAGAATGTCCCTACCAGAACCGCCATCAAGCAGATCATCGTTATCTCCACCATGTAGCTCATCATTTCCCGCACCGCCGCGCAACTGGTCATTTCCGGTTCCGCCAAAAAGCTTATCGGCGCCGTCTCCACCGCTAAGCTGGTCGCTTCCGGGTCCGCCGTAAAGAGTGTCATCGCCAGCATCGCCGGACAGATTGTCGTTACCACCCTGACCATCAAGATAGTCATTTCCGGCGCCACCGAACAACCAGTCATTGCCAGCGGCATTCAATTGCGCCGGCCAGGGATTTACCGCGGTCGTATCACCGTACAACGTGTCGTCTCCGGCGTTGCCAAAGAGCAGATCGTCACCGCCGTCGCCTTCGACCCTTTCCCCAAGCTGACTACCGACGAATATATTGCTGTTCTCGCGGCCATAGATCGTCACGCCGGGCGACATGTATGTGACGCTCGAAAAATCTGCCATTCCAGCGAAATAGACTGGTTTTACCGGCCAGGAGGTGGCGCTGTTAAACTCGATACGTTCCACGCTGTCCAAGCCATTGTGGTCGATCATCACGGCAGTCCAGGAGTAATAATACTTGGGAGCGACGTAAATCGTGTCTACACCCGCGCCGCCATAAAATTTTTCCCATCCGTTTCGAACACCACCCAGAGTGCCGGTCTCGCTGCCGCCCAGCTGAAATACGTCGTTTCTCGCCACACCATAGCGATCACCGTAAAAGATTTCGTAGGGGCTAGTACCGACCTGCCAACTATTTGAGAGATAAAGAGTCATGCCATTCACTCCTCGATGAACGACAGCGATATTAGAATGATTGCAATGCAGGAAATTCATTTCGAAAATACTTATGAATACCGAAACATATTATAGTATAAAATCAAAAAAAGTCACGGAATTTCTAAATATACTACAGAATTGATTATTAACATTAAAAACAATATCGATATATTAGAAATAAATAATGGCCACAACATGCTTCATGTTGCAGCCATTATTCGCCAGTTCATTTAGCGGATGCCTATCAGAGCTTCCAGTCAGACCTACTGCCAAACAACCACACGCGCCTTCTGCGGCACGCGGTCATAGAGGTCGATGACGTCCTGGTTCATCAGGCGTACGCAGCCGGAAGAGACGGCCTTGCCGATGGAGTTCCATTCCGGCGATCCATGGAGGCGGTAAAGCGTGTCCTTGCCGTTCTGGAAGATATAGAGCGCGCGGGCACCGAGCGGGTTTTTCAGGCCCGGTGGCATGCCGCCGTTCTTGGAAGAATATTTGACCAGTTCCGGCTGGCGGGCGACCATTTCGTCCGGCGGGGTCCATTTCGGCCATTTCTGGCGCCACTGGATGACGCCTTCGCCGGACCAGGCGAAACCATCGCGGCCGATGCCGACGCCGTAACGCATGGCGCTGCCGCCCTGCTCCACGACATAGAGGAAACGCGAGCGCGTATCCACGACGACGGTGCCGGGGCGTTCGCCGGTCGGATCGACTACGCGCTGACGATAATAACGCCGGTCGATCTTCTGGTAGGGAACCGCGGGAATGACGTAACCGCCATCCTCGACCGAACCGTACATGACGGCCAGTTCCGCATCGCTAACGCCCGACGAGAACATCTGGCGGAAATCGCTGCCGATGCTGCTCGCCTGCTGGCGAATGGCTTCACCCGTGCCGGAAGAAGCGCAGCCCGCCAGCAACGAAGCGGAGGAAATACCCAGAAGGGAAAGGAAAGTGCGTCTGGAAAGATCTGTGTCGGTGCTTGTCATAAGGCCGGATTGTCCCACATTTCGAACGGCTATATCGCCGTTGTACATCGTTTGTTCCACGTACACAGGCGTATTGCGAAAATAGTTAACCGACCGCTAAAAGCCAGCCAGAAGGCGCTGGGGGAACCCCACGATGCAGCGCTTTCTTTTAGAAAGTGGTCAGATAACCACAATCTGTGCGCCCTTCGGTACGCGCTCGTAGAGGTCGATCACATCCTGATTGAGCATGCGCACGCAGCCGGACGAAGTTGCCTTGCCGACGGACTGCCAGTCGGGCGTTCCGTGCACGCGGTAAAGCGTGTCCTTGCCGTCCTTGAAAATGTAAAGGGCACGCGCGCCGAGCGGGTTGTTGAGACCCGGCGTCATGCCGCCATTGGCGGCGGAAATGGAGGTGAGTTCCGGCTGGCGCCTGACCATTTCGTCGGGCGGCGTCCAGCGCGGCCATTTCGCCTTCCACTGGATCTTGCCGCGACCCGACCAGGCGTAACCGTCGCGCCCGAGGCCAACGCCATACCGGATAGCCTTGCCGCCCGGCTGCACCAGATAGAGAAAATGCTGCTTTGTATCCACGACGATTGTACCCGGCGCTTCCGCCGTCTGGTAGCTCACCTCCTGCCGGAGATAACGCGGATCGATGCGACCATAGGGAATGGCCGGCAGGGACCGGTCGTCATCGCGGATCGGGCCATACATGACCCGGTGCAGCGGATTGGAGACCGGAAGCCCATAGGCCATCGCCTGACCCTGCGCCTGCGGCACATTCAATCCCTGCACCTGCGGCGCGCTCAGGCCCTGCCCGCGCACCGGCGGACCGTATTCCTGATGGAAGCGGGTTCTGAACAGATCCGGCGGGCGCGTGGAAAGCTGACCCGGCTGTGGTGGCAGTTCCGGCTGGCGATTGGAGCTTACGGAATTGAAATTGAACACCGGCGCCGTTTCCTGAACGAAGACGTCCGGGTTCATCCGGCTCGTATCCGTCACGAAAAGGCAGCCGCTCAGGAAAGGCAGCAGCGCAATGACCGCCAGCGAGGCCGCCCGGCGGCAGTTTTTCAATAGGAGTGCTGTCATCTGAACCGCTTCATGAAACCAAGTTTGAAGGCATGATGCATTGCGCGGCTGGCGCGAGGCTGGTGTGTGCCTTTCAAAAAAAATCGGAAAAGCGCATTTTTGCCCTTGAACCTCTAGTTGCTAGAGGTGCCAGATTGGCTGTCGAGTGGAATTCAGGAGCTAGAACCATGAATATTTCGACACGCGGCAGTTTGAACGGGGAATCAGGAGACCTGACCTTCACGGTCGGCGGCATGGATTGCGGCAGCTGTGCGGCGAAGATCGAAACGGCGCTCTCCCGCCTGCCCGGCGTTGCCGACGTCAAGGTCTCCGTTGCGCGCGAAAGGCTGAACCTTTCGCTGGCGGAAGACAAAACGTCGGTCGCAAAAATCGAGGATACGCTGCGCAAACTTGGCTTCAAGCCCGCTTTGCTGCCGCAGGACAAGGCTCCGCGCGAAAAGATTGCGGCGGAACATCACGATCATGGGCATGATCATGACCATTCATCGTGCGGTGGTCATCACCATGCGGAAGCAGCACCGAGCATCGAGCAGAAAAATGCCCTGACCTTCTCTGTCGGCGGCATGGATTGCGCCAGCTGCGCGGCCAAGATCGAAACCGCGCTCTCGCGTCTGCCCGGTGTTGCCGACGTCAAGGTATCCGTTGCGCGCGAAAGGCTGAACCTTTCTCTGGCAGACAACAAAACCCCGGTCGACAAGATCGAGGACACGCTGCGCAAGCTCGGCTTCAAGCCTGCCTTGCTGCCGCAGGAAAAAACCGCACTCGGCAAGGTCGAAGAACATAATCACGATCATGCGGACGACCACGACCATGGATCATGCGGCGGTCATCACGGCCATGATCACGATCACAAACATGATCATTCAGGCCACGACCATTCGGGCCACGACCATTCGAGCCATGACCACGCCGACCACGACCACTCAAGCTGCGGCGGCCACCATCATGACGATGCGAAGCACGCGCATAGCCACGGGAGCGTTGAAAACGTCGCGCAGAGCGCCGACATAGGCCACGCCCATGGCGCGGATGAAAAAGGCGTGTGGTGGCGCACGGCCAAGGCGCGCAACACCTTCACCGGCACCATTCTCGTGGCCGTTGCCTATGCGGCGGAGCTCGGCTTCCCGGCATGGGGCAGTTACGCCTTCATCGTCGCAACGCTGGTCACGCTGTTTCCCATTGCGCGCAACGCCTTCAACGCCGCGCGTTTCGGGGCGATCTTCACCATCGAGATGCTGATGACGATTGCCGCCATCGGCGCCATCATCATTGGCGAGGCGGAAGAAGCGGCGATCGTCGTGCTGCTGTTCTCCGTTGGCGAGTTGCTGGAAGGCTTTGCCGCCGCACGTGCCCGCTCGGGCATCAAGGCTCTCGGTTCCCTGCTGCCAAAAACGGCACTGGTGGAAGAAAACGGTACGCTTCGGCAGGTGGCCGCCGATAAGGTTCGCATCGGACAGGTGGTCGTGGCGCGTCCGGGCGACCGCATTGCCGCCGATGGCGTGGTGATGGAAGGCGAATCCAGCGTCGACGAATCGCCGATGACCGGCGAGAGCATTCCGGTCGCCAAGGAAAAAGGCGCACGCGTCTTTGCGGGTTCGATCAACCATGACGGTTCGCTGCGCATTCGGGTCGACCGCGCGCCGGAAGACAACACCATTGCCCGCATCATCACGCTCGTTGAAGAAGCACAGGACGCCCGCGCCCCGACCGAGCGCTTTATCCAGAACTTCTCGCGTTACTACATGCCGCTGATCGTCGCGATTTCCGCACTTACCATCGTCGTGCCGCCGCTTGTGGGCCTTGGCGATTGGGACACCTGGATTTATCGCGGTCTCGCCCTGCTTCTGATCGGTTGCCCCTGCGCACTCGTCATTTCCGTTCCCGCTGCCATCGCCTCCAGCCTTTCGGCTGCGGCACGGCACGGTATGTTGGTGAAGGGCGGTGCGGTTATCGAGATGCTGGCACGCACCGAAACCGTGGCCTTCGACAAGACCGGCACGCTGACGCTCGGCGAACCTGTCGTGACGGATGTGGTGGCTCTTGACGGCAACGAGGCCGGGCTGATCGCGCAAGCCGCGACCATCGAGAACGAGTCCAGCCATCCGCTTGCCAGAGCCATCGTCAACCATGCCAACAAGGCAGGCGTAACTCCCCTGCCCGGCTCGGAGATCAAGGCGATTTCCGGTCGTGGCATGCAGGGCACCGTCGGCGGCAAGCGCCTGTTCATCGGCGCGCCGCGTTTTGCAACCGAAGTCGGGACCGTATCGACGGAACTTGCAGAGCGCATTTCCGCACTGGAAAGCGAAGGCAAGACCGTGGCCGTCGTCATGGCCGAGGGTGCGGCAAGCGGTCTCTTCGCCATGCGCGACGAGCCGCGCAAGGATGCGGCAGAAGGCATCAAGGCATTGAAGGAGATGGGTATTTCCTCGCTTATGCTGTCTGGCGACAATGCCCGCACGGCAAAGGCAATCGGCAACAAGCTGGGACTTGAAGCGCGCGGCGAACTCCTGCCGCAGAACAAGGTCGAGGAAATCCGCAAGCTTGCCCAGAAGAAAACCGTGGTGATGGTGGGCGACGGCATCAACGATGCGCCCGCCCTCGCGGCTGCAAGCGTCGGTGTCGCCATCGGCTCGGGCACGGATGTGGCGATGGAAGCGGCGGATGCAGCGCTGATGCGCAACAATGTCGGCGATGCTGCCCGCCTGATCGGCCTATCGCGCGCCACCATGCGCAATATCCACCAGAACGTAACGATCGCGCTCGGCCTGAAGGCGGTATTCCTGGTAACAACGGTTACCGGCCTCTCCGGCCTGTGGCTCGCTGTCTTCGCCGACACCGGCGCTACGGTTCTCGTCACCGCCAATGCCATGCGGCTGCTCGGCTACTTCAAGAAGAGCGCCTGACTTTACGAGAGGGCCGAAAGCTGCAAAGCGGTTTTCGGCCCTTTTTTATGCAAATTCGTTGAAAAAGCGGATGCTTTCCGTCACGGCGCCCGGCACCACCCCGTTGTGTGTGCCGGGCAGCAGTTTTTTGTCGACCTTGAATCCCGAATACACGGCGCGGTCGACGAAAAGCTGGTGATCGGCGTCGAACGGGCGCTCCTCCGTGCCGCGCAGCAACAGCGCCGGGCATTTGAGGCTGGGGCCGAAACAGACCGAAGAGCGCATGATGAATTCCCGCTCGTCGGTTTCGTCGAAACAGAGTTCGTCCGAATAGCGGTTGAAGTAACGCCATGAATTGACGCCCGCCGAAATCGGCGCGGCGGCACGGAATTTGCGGCTCATGGCGGCCAAAAGCGTCAGCGTGCCGCCATTGGAATGGCCCGCAATGAAGAAGCGTTTCCTGTCGATACCGGGTAGGCTTTCCAGATAGGTCGCCGCCGCCAGCGCATCCGCTGTTTCGTCGTAGAAACCGGAATAATTGCCGTTCTGGCCGTTTTCGCCCCGGAAGGACGGCAAAAGCACCACGAAACCCGCCTCCCAATAGGGCTTCATCATCGCCCAATGGCCGTCACCGGTGGCGTTGCCGCCGTGCAGGAAAAGCACCGCGGGTTTGAGTACCGTCGAGGGCTGATAATGGGAAAGCCAGGCCACAAGCTCGATCGAACCATCCGGCCCTCCACGATAGGTGACCCTTTCCGCGCCCGGCGGTGTGCCGAGCGGCGATGATTTTTCCGGAGCGGACATTTTGCGCAGCAAATGGGTATGGAACCGTTTACGCGCCTCGCCGTAATCCTGCTTTTCCAGCGGCAGCACCTCGGGCGTGGGAATGCCCGCTTTCGCACCTGCGGGCAGAAGTGCCGCTGCTGACAGGCCCATGGCACCCACAAGCAGATTGCGCCGCGTCAGGCTCCTTAAGGTCGCGCCGCTTTCTTCCTGTCCGAATGCTGAGGAGAGAAAGCGTTTATCTGGCATATGCGCACCTGAGTGATCAAAACATTAGAAGCAGTTCAGCACTGCGGCGAGAGGCTGTCCAATCACGGATTCGCGAATGACAACAATGTATTCGCAGCCATCATGGCATTTTCTGGACAAAACATTCCCTTACTCCTGGGCTTGTCACAGGAATCCAGTCGACGCGCATCGGCTCGGCGGGAAGAGTCCCATCAGCCCAAGAACTTGGGCTGGCTGGATCCCTGTGACGAGCACAGGGATGAGGGAGGTAGCGGGGACCCCTACCCATCAACGCCATCGATCATAGCCACAAGCGTCGCCAGGCGATCCGCCTCCGCCGGGAGTTTGTCGGCGCGAAGCCTCGCAATGCGTGGAAACCGCATGGCAACGCCGGATTTGTGGCGGTTGGAACGGTTGATGCCCTCGAAAGCCACCTCGAGCACGAAACCGAAATCCGGCGTGGCGCGCACCGCGCGCACGGGCCCGAAACGCTCGACGGTATTGTCGCGCACGAACTTGTCGAGCACTTCCAGCTCCGCATCGGTAAAACCGAAATAGGCCTTGCCAACCGGCACCAGCTGTTCACCATCCTCCCCTTCCGCCCATACGCCGAAGGTGAAATCGGAATAATAACTCGAGCGTTTGCCATGGCCGCGCTGCGCATACATCATGACAGCATCGATATTGTAGGGATCGCGTTTCCACTTGAACCACGGTCCCTTGGCCCGGCCGGCCTGGTAGGCGCTGTCGCGGCGCTTGATCATGACGCCTTCGATCACCGGATCGGGCGGCGCGGCGCGCAGCGTATTCAGCTCGTCCCATGTTGAAAAACCGATGAGCGGAGACAGGTCGAAGCGGTCATGCGGGGCATGTTCGATGATATCCGACAGGCGGCCACGGCGTTCTAGATAGGTCTGCGCGCGAATGTCGCTCTCACCATCGAACAGCAGGTCGTAGGCGCGGATGAAGGCCGGATAGTCATCCTGCATCTTGGCCGTCACCGTCTTGCGGTTCAGCCGTTGTTGAAGGTCGGAAAAGGTGCGCGTGAGATTGTTGGAGCGCGCCGTGCCGCCAATCAGCAATTCACCATCCATCACGCCTTCAAAATCGATGGCATCGAGCACGTCGGGAAATGCGCCGGAAATATCGTCGCCGGAACGGGAGTAGAGTTTGCGCGTCTCGCCTGCGCGGGAAAGCTGCACACGGATGCCGTCCCATTTCCACTCGGCAGCATAATCGGCAGGGTCCAGACCATCGAGATCGCCGTCTGCAACCGGGGTGGCCAGCATTACCGAGTGAAAGATGGCGGGCGTCGCCAGAACCGGCCGCTCGGACTTGCCCTCGAGCCAGGCGAAAAGCGTCGTGTAAGGCGGCGTCAGACCGTGCCAGAGGGTTTCGATTTCGATGATGTCCTTATCCGCGAAATCCGCCAGTGCCTGCCGCGCCAGCCGCGCCGAAACGCCGATGCGAAGGCTGCCGGTTGCGAGTTTCAGGAAGGCGAAACGCGAGGAGGTATCGAGCCGGTCGAGCAGATCGCGCACCGCTCCGCGCACTTCGGTGCGGCCGAGCGAATTCATCAGCGTCACGACTTCGCCAAGACGGGGATCCTGCGCCTCGGAATCATCCAGACCGCCGATATTGCCCCAGACGAGCGAGATGGTCTCGGCCAGGTCGCCGACATAATCGTATGAATAGCGGAACAGCACCTCGTCCATGCGCTCCAGCACCAGCTCGCGCAGCATTGCGGGCTTGACGCTTTTGAGGTCCAGCGTGCCGGCAATCGCCGCCAGACCGTACCCCCGGTCTGGGTCAGGCGTATCACGGAAATAATCGGTCAAAAGCTTCAGCTTGCCGTTGCGCGATGGGGTGAGGACAAGTCGGTCGAGAAGGGTGGCGAAGGCTTTCATCTCAATCCCCCTCGTCTTCGTAACCGACAAGATGCAGCGGTTTGGCAGCAATGCCCTGCAATTCGCACCAGCGCACCAGCGCCTCCTCGCGACCATGCGTGACCCAGACGGCCTGCGGGCCAATTTCCTTGATGGTTTCCAGCAGTTCCGGCCAGTCGCAGTGGTCGGAGATGACCAAAGGCAGCTCCACGCCGCCCTGTTTCGCCCGCTGTCGGACCATCATCCAGCCGGACGCGAATGCGATCAGCGGCTCGTTGAAACGGCGCGCCCAGCGCTCCTGAAATGCAGAGGGCGGGCCGACGACGATCGCGCCCTTGAAGATGGCGGGATCGCTTTTTTCAAGCGTCGCGGGGCGTAGATCACCTAGATCGATGCCCTGCGACACGTAATAATCGCAAAGCCGCGCCAGCGCGCCGTGGATATAGATGGGATCGGCATAACCATTGTCGCGCAGGAGCCTGATAACGCGCTGCGCTTTGCCGAGTGAATAAGCGCCGACCAGATGGGTGCGCTCGGGAAACTGCTTGATGGAGGTGAGCAGCTTGCCGATTTCCACCCGCGGCAGCGGGTGGTGAAACACCGGCAACCCGAAGGTGGCCTCGGTGATGAAGACATCACACGGCACCGTTTCGAAGGGTGTACAAGTGGGATCGATACCGCGCTTGTAATCGCCGGAGGCAACGATGCGCATGCCGTTCATTTCCACGGAGATCTGCGCCGAACCCAGCACATGGCCCGCCGGGTGGAAACCGACGGTCACGCCGTTTACCTCCACCGCCTCCCCGAATGCGACCGCCTGCTCGCTGCCGCAGAAGTCCTCGCCGTAACGGATGCGCATGATATCGAGCGTCTGGCGTGTAGCCAGCACCGCCCCGTGGCCGGCGCGGGCATGATCGGAATGGCCGTGGGTTATCAACGCGCGCGCCACCGGCCGCACCGGGTCGATATAAAAATCGCCCGGCGGGCAATAAAGACCCTTGGGCGTGGAGTTCAGGAGCTGTTCCGGCTTCATATTCATTGAGATAGGGCCGCCCGCGCGAATTTAAAGTGCTGCGAGCATAACGCGGAACGGGCGTTAAATTTCCAGGGGTGCGGTTTTGTTTTCGCGCTCAGAGGTCGCGGGTATATTGGAAAGGCCCGGAACCATCCCTCATCCTTGTGCTTCTCACAGGGATGAGGGAAGAGCTAGTTGCCGGAGGAAGGCACAGCTCGAGTTCACCGCGCCTTATAGGGACAGCCGCCCCTACTCCCCCGCACTTTCCGCCGGCTTGGCCGCCTGTGCTGCGGCTGGCAACCGGACCGGTTTCAGCATCAGTGCTGCGGCAAGGCCGATGGCGGCGGTTGCGGCGGCTGCGAAGAACAGCGGCGTGAAGGCATCCGAATAGAGCGAGGCAACGGCGGCCTGGGATGCCGCGGGCAGTTCGGAGAGCATCTTCGGCGTCAATTCCTCAATCCGTCCAACACCCGGAATGGTCACGTCAACGCCCTTGAGGCTGGAGGTGACGATCGCGCCATAGACCGAGATGGCTATTGCTGCGCCGCCCATGCGGGTGAGCGTCACCGCGCCGCTTGCGGCACCGATATCGGCCTTCGGCGCGGAATTCTGCACGCCGATAATGGGTGCCTGCTGGCCGAGGCCGACAGCGAAACCCTGCGCCAGCATGAGAATCGCAATCAGCCAAAGCGGCGTTCCCGCATGCATCTGCGTGAAGAGCAGCATGGCGATGACATTGATAGTGAGCCCGGCCACCGAAAACGGCTTGTAGACGCCGGTGATCGAGATCAACCGCCCGGCCGACAGGGAACCCATGACGATGCCGCCGGTGACGGCGATGAAGAACAGGCCGGCATGGGATGGGGAAAGCCCGGTCGTGGTCTGCAGGAACAGCGCGTAATAATTGACCATGCCGATGCCAATGCCGCCGCTGGTCAATGAAACGATCATCAACAGCGGAAAGGTGCTGTCCTTGAAGAGCCTGAGCGGCACCACGGGTTCCGGCGCGCGACGTTCCACTTGCACCCAGAGGAATGCGGCGATGACGGCGAAAGCGATAATACCGAGGCTGGGACCTGCAATAAGCGAACCGAACAATTCGCTGCTGTCGGCCCAGAAGACGACGCTTGCGATCGTCGCTGCCAGCAAGACGGCGCCGAGATAGTCGATCTTCGGCTGACGCGCGGGACGGCGGTAGGGCAGCAGGAAAATCAGGCCGGTGATGACGATAAGCCCGAGTGGCAGGTTGATGAGGAAGATCGACCGCCAGCCGAACAGATCGCTCATCGTGCCGCCGAGAATGGGCCCGACGCTGCCCGACGCCATGATGGTGAGGCTGGAATAGCTCTGGTAACGGGCTCTTTCACGCGGTTCGAACAGATCGGCATTGACGGAGAAGATCGAAACCATGATGCCGCCGCCGCCAAGGCCCTGAAGCACGCGGGCCGCGATCAGGCTATCCATCGACCAGGCCAGCCCGCAAGCGAGCGAGCCGAGCGTGAAGATGATAACCGCCGCGATCATCACGTATTTTCGCCCGAACAGGTCTCCGAGCTTGCCATAAACAGGCATGACGGCGCTGGTGGCCAGAAGATAGGCCGAACCGATCCAGCCGAAACGCTCCAGCGCGCCGAACTCGCCGACGATGGTGGGCAGCGCTGTCGAGACGATCTGGTTGTCGAGGGTAGCCATGAACATGGCCAGCATCAGAAACAGAAAAACGATGAGCCTACGCCGGTGATCCGACACAAGCGGCGCCACGGGGGCAACGGACATATCCATGAAAAATCTCGTTGAGTTTCGGCAATTTTGCTGCGACAATTTGTGTGCTATTAGCATATATATGTCAATGGCAAGTTTTTGACATCCATGATATTGGCGCTAAATGTGATCGCAAATCGGGATTGAAAGGAACGGCTGAGCGTGTCGACTGAGGAAGACTGGAACGAGGATCTGCCCGAAGACATCAAGCGCATCGGCAATACGATGACGCGTATGCGCATCATGATCGGACGGCGCATCATCGGGCGCATGGCGCTTGCCAAGGTGGCTCCGGGTCTGGAACTCTCCCATATCGACGTTCTCGATATATTGCGCCGCGCGGACGGTGATGTCACCGTTGGTGCGATTGCCGAGGGCATGCGCATCGACCCCTCGCGCGGCAGCCGGGTGGTGGCGGATATGGTCGGGCGCGGCCTGTTGAAACGCGGCGTCTCGCAGGAGGATGCCCGCCGCAGCATCGTTGAGATCACACCACTTGGCACCAGTCTGCTGCAGGAAATGCGCCGGACCAAGATGAGCGTCATCCAGGATGTGATGGATGGATGGCCGGAGGAGGATGTCGAGACATTCGCGCGGCTTTTCGATCGGTTCATCGACCGTTTCGAGGCCCGGCTGTCACCGGATACAGACCTCCTGACGGATCAGAAAAAATCATAGTTGACCCTGACATCCACAACTTCACTTTAAAAGGACGAGACCTTAACGTGCCGCCATCGAAAAGGTAAAAGGGTGACTTCGATGTTGACGATCTATGGTGTCTACCGTTCCCGCGCCACGCGCACGCTCTGGCTTGCCGGGGAACTGGGCATGGAATTCAAGCACGTGCCTGTCGTGCAGGCCCGCCGCGTTGCCGATCCCCTGGCCGCAGACGCGCCGCTCAACACGCTGTCCCCCGCGTTTCTGGCCATCAATCCGATGGGCACCATCCCCTGCATCGAAGATGACGGCATGGTGCTTTATGAATCCATGGCCATCAACCTTTATCTCGTCCGCAAATATGGCGGACCGCTCGCACCGGTCGACCTGAAGGAAGATGCGGCGATGCTGCAATGGTCGTTCTTTGCAGCGACCGAAATCGAGACCAATTCGCTGAAGATTTCCTCCGCCATCGCCGAAGGGCTTTCGGAAAGCGATGCCGGCAAAGCGGTGATCGATGTCGCCGCGCGCCTTTTGAGGCGGCCCTTCCGGGTGCTGGAGCAACATCTTGCCAGCCACGATTATCTGGTAGGCGACCGTTTCACCGTCGCCGATCTCAACGTGGCGGAGATCGTCCGTTACGCGCAGGGCCACCAGCCGCTGTTTGACGCCCATCCGGCGCTGAAAGCCTGGCTGGAGCGCTGCCAGGCCCGCACGGCATTCAAGTCCATGTGGGACAGCCGGGCCGCCGAGGCGGCGTGAACGAAGGCACTAGCTAGGGGATGGTTGGCAGACCTCTCTTCGCACTCGACGTCATCCTCGGGACAAGCCCGAGGATGACGAAGCAAGCTTTTTAGCACATCACCCCTTCTCACCCGCCAGCGCCCGCTGCACGGCCGGGCGCTCGTTCATGCGCCTGAAGTGATCATGCACCTTCGGGAAGCGGGCGATATCCACGCCGTCGCTTTCCAGCCAGCCGGACATGACGAATAGATAGGGATCGGCGACCGAATAGGCGGTGCCCAAGACCCACGGGCCGTGCAGCATGCCGTGCTCGATCAGTTCGAAACAATCGGTCATGGTCTGCGGCACCTTCGCTTTCATATCCGCCAGGGAACTATCCTCGCTCGCCCAGCGGCTGCCGCGCCGGCCATGCGCATGGGCGACATGCACCGTGGAGGAAATGAAGGCGTTGAAGGCTTGCATCAGGGCGAATTCGAAGGGATCGTCGAGTGGGGCGAGTTTCTTCTCCGGAGCCATCTGCGCAATGAAGGCGAGGATGGCAGGCGTTTCCGTCAGCACCCCGCTTGCCGTTGCCAGCGCTGGCACGCGGCCTTTCGGGTTGATCTTCAGGAATGCCTCGGAGCGCTGCTCGCCCTCGGCGAAGTTGACGCGATGGGCCGTGTAAGGCAGGCCGGATTCCTCAAGCACGATATGGCTGGCGCGGGAGCAGGAACCGGGGGAGAAAAACAGTGTGAACATGGATATGCAACCTCCAGGGCAATGAGGGGCGCCCACCTCCTCGCGTGGAGACGCCAGCCCCTGCGGCGGCGATCTGGCAGACCATCAGATGTAAGGGCAATCCATCATCCTGCCGGCAGCGGGCCGCGTCAAAGGTTATTTCTGAAGCGTGTCGCGTTTAACCGAAGGCATACCGCGCGCCTTATTTTTTGTCTTAAGCCGCTGCGCAGTTTTACAGGAGATGCCTCTAGAGGCCGACAACCCGGATATCGCCGACGTGGATGCCGTTCCAGTTGCGCATCTGCCGGTTTGCCATGGCAAGCAGCGCCTCGTTCTCGGCGCCATCGAAATATTTCGCCAGCATTGCGGCAATCATCGCTTCCGCCGCACGCGTCGTGCCGTCTTCGCATTTCACCGCCATGGCGATGCCCTTTTCCGGCAGTGCGGCCACGAACACGCCTTCTGCGCCGGTCTTGGCGAAAATCCTGCCCGGCGCGATCTGCATCAGCCTGGTGCAGGTGCGGCCGGTGCCCGCCACGTAAAAGGGTTCCGCCATGCAGGCGTCAAAGAGCCGGCGGGAGGCTTGCGCGCGCCCGGCCTCCAGCCCCCTGCCCGTCGCCATCTTGGCAAAACCATGCGCCAGACCCTTGAGCGGCACGGCATAAGTGGGGATCGAGCAACCGTCCACGCCGCAATTGTCATGGCCAAGCGTCGCACCCGTCAGGCTTTCCATAGTCGCGCGGATTTCCCGCTGCAGGGGGTGGTCGTAACCGACATAGCCCTTGGGGTCGGTGCCTGTGTGACAGCAGGCGCAGATGAAGCCGGAGTGCTTGCCGGAGCAGTTATTGTGAAGCGCCGTCGGCTTTTCCAGCGTGCGGGCCTGATGGATGATGGTCTTCTGGTCGGAAGACCAGTGCGCGCCGCATTCCAGCGTATCCACATCCCTGCCTGCCCTTGCGAGCATGGAGGCGGCGAGCGCCGCGTGTTCGTCCTCGCCGGAATGGGAAGAGCAGGCAAGCGCCAGTTCGCGATTGCCGAAGCCATAGGCATCCGCCGCGCCGCTTTCCACCAGCGGCAGCGCCTGCATGGCCTTGCAGGCAGAACGCGGGAAGACGCCACGCTCGACATCACCAGCTGAAAACACGACGCCACCATCGCCATCCACCACCACTGCAAGACCCTGGTGGCGGCTTTCGACCAGACTGCCCCTGAGGACTTCGACGGTAACGGAATTGTTCATTTTTGCGGCCTCAAAAAGTTCTGATTTTATGTCGTTGATAGCGCAATTGATTTTTCGATGCACGAGGCTATCAGTGAAATTTGCAAAACGTCTGCTGCTGGCGATTGCCATCATCTATCTGCTGCCAGCTCTGGCATCGGCGGGGTTGTGGGCCATGAGGGATCACCCGCAGGGCTGGCGTGACGCGCGCTGGTCTTCTTCCGGCACCCTGCCGCAAGCAGGTGCCGACCGGCAGGCGGCGGTTTACGTTTTTTCCGCCATGACCGGTGGCTTTAAAGGCTCCGTCGCCAGCCATGCCTGGATCGTGCTGAAAAAGCCGGGCGCGACGGCCTACGATCGCTACGACAAGGTGGGCTGGGGAATGCCGATACGCCACAATGGCTATCCGGCGGATGCCTATTGGTATTCCAACACGCCGCGTCAGGTGGTGGCCATTCATGGGGCGGCAGCGGAAAAACTGATCCCGAAGATCGAACAGGCGATTGCCGACTATCCCTATGGCAAACCGGGCGGCTATCGTATCTATCCCGGTCCCAACTCCAACACTTTCGTTGCCCATGTGCTGCGCAGCGTGCCGGAGCTCGGTGTGGTTCTGCCATCAGACGCGGTGGGCCGCGACTATCTGCCCAACGGCGCGTTTTACCACGTCGCCGACGACTGGAAGGATGCTAGCCTCTCGCTTGGCGGGTTGTTCGGTATTTCGGCGGGCGCACGCAGTGGCTTCGAGGTCAATTTCCTCGGCCTGGTCGCGGGCTTCGATTTCAGCCGGCCCGGCGTGAAGATACCGGGACTTGGCTATTTCGGAGTGGCGGGTATCCGCGCGTAAAGTCGGGTCAGGTCTCAGCGGCCTGTGCTGCGCGTTTGGCGCGGATGCTCTGGGCAATAAAAACACGCGACAGGCCGTGATAGAGCGGCTCCCGGGAGAAAAGCCGGGAGGTTAGATATCCCAGCATCGATGCCACCATGATGGGGATGACGCCGTCATGATTGCCGGTCATTTCGAGGATGATCACGAAAGCCGTCATGGGGGCCTGCACCACGCCCGCGAAATATCCCGCCATGCCGACAATGGCGCCAAGGCCGATGCTCGTACCCAGCAAAGTCGCCATCGTACTGCCAAAGCCCGCGCCCACGGACAGCGACGGCGCGAATATACCGCCCGGAATGCCCGACATCATCGCCAGAAACGTGGCCGCCAGCTTTTCGATGAAGAAGAATGCCGGTGCGGCCTGGCCCTCGATTGCGGCGCGCGCCTGTTCGTAACCCGTTCCGAAGGTCGCGCCATCAGTTGCAATACCGATGACGGCGGAGGCAAGGCCGCAGGCGGCGGCAACCGCCAGCATGCGCCTTGGCGGCATGGCCTGGGCGAAGCGCCGGATGCGCGCGGACAGGCGCAGCGCCCCCGCGCTGAACAGCGCGCCGAACGCACCGCCGCCAATGCCGCAGACCAGCACGAGCAGCCAGTCCATCATGGTTTTCGCCATGACGGAACTGGTGCCAAAGTAAGTATAGCTGCCGACCAGCGCCAGCGAGGCAAGGCCGGACAGGATGACGGCGGTAAGGACGAGGCCGTTTGCCCGGGATTCGTAGGTCTTGCTCATTTCCTCGATGGCAAACACGATGCCGGCCAGCGGTGTGTTGAACGCTGCCGCAATACCCGCCGCTGATCCGGCAAGAATAAGACCTTTTGCCTGTGCCATGCCGCCCCAGCGCGCCGCCTGAAGCATGATCGAGGCCCCGACTTGCACGGTTGGTCCCTCTCTCCCGATCGACGCACCGGACAAAAGCCCGACGACCGTCAGCAAGACCTTGCCGAAAGCGAGTTTCAGCGACAGGAGCCGCGAACGATCCGCATCGTCACGTAGGTGCCGCGCGGCGATGGCCTGGGGAATGCCGCTGCCGCCAGCATTGGGAAAAACCGTCAGCGCCAGCCAGGCGCACAGCGTGAAACCGAGCGGCGTCACGACAAGCGGCAGCAGAAACGCCCATTCGCCGGAAGATGTTGCCGAGAAGAAAAGATGCTGGGCGCGATCCGCCGCCCAGGCAAACCCGACGCTGATGATGCCGACTGCAAGCGCGCCGATCCAGAAAACCGCCCTCGGCTTCCACACCCGCCATGAACCCCACACAACACGGGAACGGCGGAGCATCTTCAGCTTTTTGTAGTCGACGGGCATGGGGATCCAGATCGGTGATTTCAGTTATTGTCGGGCGGGAGGCCCTTTTATCGGCCTGCCAGCCGGCGATTGCAAGTTTTGCATTTGACTCGTTGCGACAGATGGCAGAAGCTGCGCATCGCAAATGCAACGCATGGAGAGAAAAGATGAAAACCGCAACTTTGCCTTCGCTGCGTGTAACGGCGGATTTCCGCGAGGCGGCAGAAAGCGTTCTGAAAGACGGCGAGACGCTATCGTCATTTGTCGAGGATTCGGTCCGCAGGCAGGTGGAAATCCGCAAATCGCAGGCGGAATTCATTGCGCGCGGGCTGGCGTCGCTCGAACAAGCGGAGCGCACCGGTGTCTATTATAGCACCGACGATGTTCTTTCGATGATGCAAAGAAAACTCGATGCTGCGAAAGCCGCGAAACGGAAATGACATATCAGCTTCGTTATACCGAAGAAGCACTGGCGGATTTCGATCGCATCTATGATTTTCTGATCGCATACGACATCAATGTGGCCGAGAAGGCCATTCACGCCATAAGAGCAGGATTAGACATTCTCAGCGATTTTCCCTTCAGTTGCCGTAAGGCATCTTCTGAAAACGGGCTGATACGTGAACTCCTCGTGCCGTTCGGGTCATCCGGCTATATCGTGCTGTTCCGCATCGACGGCCCGGAAACAGTCACCATTGCCGCCGTTCGCCACCAGCGCGAGGACGATTACCATTGATCCTCACCGGTCGCTGACGGCCGCGCGCGGGTTTACCCACGGCTCCTGATTGGAGCGCGGCAGCGGGGTTTTGCCAAGGATGTGGTCCGCCGCCTTTTCGCCCGTCATGATCGACGGGCCGTTCAGATTACCATAGGTCACATGCGGGAAGATCGAGCTGTCGGCGACCCGCAGCCCCTCCACGCCGATCACCCGGCATTCGGGATCAACGACCGCCATGGGGTCGTTCCTGTCGCCCATCCGGCAGGTGCCGCAGGGGTGATAGGCGCTTTCCAGATGTTCGCGCAGGAAGGCGTCGATCTGCTCGTCCGTCTCCACCTTTTCGCCCGGCTGGATTTCCGGCCCGCGAAAATCGTCGAAGGCTTTCTGGCCGAAAATCTCTCGCGTGAGGCGCACGCAATGGCGGAATTTTTCCCAGTCTTCCGGGTGGCTCATATAGTTGAAACGGATGACCGGGTCGTCATGCGGATCGGCGGAACGCAGCGTGACATTGCCGCGCGACTTCGACAGGTTGTAGCCGACATGTGCCTGAAAACCATGGCTTTTCGCAGCAGCCTTGCCATCATAGGAGATGGCGACGGGCAGGAAATGGTACTGGATGTCAGGCTGTTTCAGGCCAGGCGCTGAACGCAGGAAGGCGCAGGCCTCGAACTGGTTGGAGGCCCCTAGCCCGCCTTTCGACAGCAGCCATTGCGCGCCCGCGACCCCCTGCCAGAACCAGGGCAGCCAGGAGTAAAGCGACACCGGCTTGGTGGAGACTTGCTGGAAATAAAACTCCATATGGTCCTGAAGGTTTGCACCCACACCCGGCCGATCCGCCTTAACCTCTATGCCCATGTCCTTCAGATGAGCCGCAGGCCCGATGCCCGAAAGCATCAGCAATTTCGGCGAATTGAAAGACGATGCCGAGACGATGACCTCACGATCGGCCCTGATGGTTTCCACCCCGCCCCTGCGCTCGATTTCGACGCCGACGGCACGGCCGTTCTCGATGACGACCTTGCGGGCGAAGCCATTGACCAGCGTGACATTACCGCGCTTCAGCGCCGGCTTCAGATAGGCATTGGCAGCGGACCAGCGGCGGCCATTATGGATGGTCTGCTCCATCAGGCCGAAACCTTCCTGTTTGGAGCCGTTATAGTCGTCTGTCAGCTCGAAGCCTGCCTGCGCGCCAGCCTGAATGAAGGCGTGGAACAGCGGATTGCTGACCGGCCCGCGCTGAACATGCAGCGGCCCATCCGTGCCGCGCCATCCCTCTTCGCCGCCATGGCTGTGTTCCATGCGCTTGAAGTAAGGCAGCACATCCGCATAGGCCCAGCCATGCGCGCCCAGTTCCTCCCAGCGGTTGAAATCCTCGGCATGGCCGCGCACGTAAACAAGGCCGTTAATGGAGGACGAACCGCCGATGACCTTGCCGCGTGGGGCGGTGATGCGGCGATTGTCGAGGTTCGGTTCGGGTTCGGAGAGATAGCCCCAATTGTAGCGCTTCATGCTCATCGGCCAGGCGAGTGCGGCCGGCATCTGGATGAAAGGCCCGAAATCCGAGCCGCCAGCCTCGATGACAATCACCGAATAACGGCCGTCTTCCGACAGGCGATAGGCGATGGCGGAGCCTGCGGAACCGGAACCGACGATGACGTAATCTGCGTGCATGATTTGCTCTCTCTTCAATGAGCGTTGGTTCCGATTGACGGGCTGAGGGTGGGGTCCCCCCACCAAATCTCAATAAGGCGCGTCCACCTTCCCCGTGCTCACATAAACCGTCTTCAGCTCGCTATAATGATCCAGCGCCGCCGCCGAATTCTCGCGCCCGAAACCGGACTGCTTGGAGCCGCCGAATGGGATTTCCACCGGGCAGAGATTGTAGGTGTTGATCCACAGCGTGCCCGCCTCCAGCTGGTCGACCACGCGATGAGCGCGGGCCAGATCGGCGGTGAAGACGCCGCCGGCAAGGCCGAATTCGGTGGCGTTGGCGCGGGCGAGAACCTCATCCTCATCATCGAAATCCAGCACGCACATGACCGGGCCGAAGATTTCCTCGCGCGCGATAGTCATGTCATCGGTCACATCTGCAAACACGGTCGGCTGCACATAGGCGCCCTCGCCTGCAACATTGTTGGGAATGCCGCCGCCGGTTACCAGCGTCGCACCCTCCGCCTTGCCCTTTTCGATATAGCCAAGCACCTTTTCCTGCTGGGCTTTGGAGACCAGCGGGCCGAGATGGGTGGCGTAATCCAGKGGGTCTCCGAGGATCATCGCCTCGGTGCGGCGCTTCAGGTTTTCGAGGAAGCGGTCCTTTGCCTTTTTCTGCACGAAAACGCGGGTACCGTTGGAGCAGACCTGACCGGAAGAATAGAAATTGCCGAGCATCGCGCCGCCGACAGCGCTTTCGATATCGGCATCGTCAAACACGATCAGCGGCGATTTGCCACCGAGTTCCATCGTCACATGCTTGAGATGCCCAGCGGCGGCGGCGGCCACCTTGCGGCCGGTGGGCACCGAGCCGGTGAGCGAGACCTTGGCGACATCCGGGTGGTTGACCAGAAGCGGGCCGGTATCGCGATCACCCTGAATGACGTTGAACAGGCCCTTGGGCAGCCCTGCCTCGATCAGGATTTCCGCGATCTTCAAAGCGCCGAGCGGGGTGTTTTCCGATGGCTTGAAGACCATGGCGTTGCCGGCAACGAGCGCCGGGGCCGCCTTCCAGCAGGCGATCTGCTGTGGATAGTTCCATGCGCCGATGCCGACACAGACGCCGAGCGGCACGCGCTTGGTATAGGCGAAATCGCCGCCGAGCGGGATGTAGTTGCCGTTCAGCGCGGAAGGCGCGATACCGCCGAAAAATTCGAAGGCATCGGCACCCGAGGTCGGATCGGCGACGATGGTTTCCTGGATCGGCTTGCCGGTATCCAGCGTTTCGAGCGTGGAGAGCGCCTCGTTGCGTTCACGCATGATATCGGCGGCGCGTTTCAATATACGCCCGCGCGCCATGGGGCTCATTGCCGCCCATTCCTTCTGGGCGCGTTTGGCCGATGCAATGGCGCGCTCGACAATCGCGGGCGTTGCCGCATGCAGCCTTGCAATGACTTCGCCGGTGGCCGGAAAGACGCTTTCAAAAAGCGTGCCGGCATTGTCTTCGACATAGTCGCCATCAATGAAATGCGAGGCTTTGGGCTGCGCCCTGAGAGACGTCGCGATAGTCATGTCGAATACTCCTAGAGAATGCGGACGGACGGCTTCGGGCGCTGTCCATCAGGATATGGTTTGAGCTGCAAGTCGAAATAGTCTTCGACAAGGGCCGGCGCTGAGGCGAGCCCAAGCGGGGCCGAACGCAGGCTGTGCCTGATATACAGCCCGTCGATAAGGGCTGCTGCACCTTCCGCAATGCGCGCCGCGTCATCGGGCGGGCATAGCCGGTTTAGGCTTGCCATGAGGTTCGAGCGCAGGCGACGGGAATAGAGCACCAGCAGGCGGCGGGTTTCTTCCGAGCGCTGCGCCTCGACATAAAAGGCAAGCCATGCCGCCACCGTCTCGGGCGTGAACTGGTCGCTCTGGAAAGAGACGTGAACGATGGCGCTCAGCCGTTCGCGCGGGCCATTGGCGCGGGTCAGCGCCGCCACCGCATCGCGCCTCAGATCCCGCAGCAGGCTGCGGATGGTTTCCAGAAGAAGCTGCTGCTTGCTGCCGAAATAATGATGCGCAAGCGCCGGCGATACGCCCGCTTCCCGGGCAATATCCGACATTGTCACATTCAGCGAACCATGGTGGCCTATGGTGCGTAACGCCGCATCCACAAGCGCCTTGCGGCGCAAAGGCTCCATTCCGATCTTGGGCATAAGGGTCTCCTTGATGGCGAGCAAAATATTCTTGATTGATCAATCAATCAATAAAAAACGCGCCATTTCATGTCGCTGATTTGCCATGGATCAAAGAAAACCGGGCAAGGCCGGATAAGACTAGCCGCTCCCATGCTGAGGAGCCGCTCACAGGGGAAAAACTAAACCGTGATATACTGCAAATTGGGAATGGAACACGTTTCGTGCTAATATGCAGAGTGATACAAATTTCGCTGGAAGCGGCGCCAGACGAAAACTGAAAAAACGCCCGCAAGACCGCGATCCCCATGAGGTCCCGACACGGACCGGAGATGCCTTCGCAACGGTTGAACAAGGGAGTGATATCATGCCAATGGTGACAGTATCGATTTCCCCGGAACAGGCAGCAAGAATGCGCGAGGCCGTGAATAGCGGCGCCTACGCATCCGGCAGCGAGGTCGTAAGGGCCGCGCTGAGACTATGGGCGGCCTCTGCTGCCGCAACCGGCGCAGATACAGAGGCTGCAGCACCTGTCGAGGCGGATCGTGAACGCCTGAATGTCGCGGAACTTTACGCCGCTCACACCGGCCATGTGCGCCGGGCCTGAGGGCCTGCTGGATACCCCTGGCTATTGAGGGGCCCGTGATAAAACCTTCATTAAAGCTTCACAGTCGTGAAAGCTTTTGTTGACCTGTAATCTGCGATTGTCTGCTGAAAAGAGACAAGTTCCCGTGTGTGCATTTGACTTGTCATGCCACCAACGGGGAACTGGCAATAGCGGAGAACAGAAATGCCGGCCGTAACGCTGGAGAACGATGTCATAAGGCGGTTTGCCTCCGGGCACATGTTTCCCATGGCGAAGCTTGTGCTTGAAACCGCATTTCAGCCGATCGTCGAGGCGACGACGGGCACGATTTTCGGATATGAATCACTGATGCGCGGCCATGACCGGCTTGGGTTTTCCAATCCGCTCGCGCTTCTCGACCAGGCTGCCGAGGATGGCGAGCTGAAGGCCTTCGAGCAGATGCTGGCGAGCCGGGCGCTCGCTAAATTCTCCACCCTGGCGGATTTTTCCACCACCACCCTCTTTCTCAATCTCGATGTAAGGCTTATCCCGCACGGGGACGCCATTCTCGACAAGCTCGTTGGCCATCTGGCGCGGGCGGGCATTCCGGCCTCCTCCATATGCTTTGAACTTTCCGAACGTTTCGACAATACCAGCGTGCCGGAGTTCAAGGCGCTGATCGCCCGCATGCGCAAGGAAGGTTTCAAGCTGGCGATCGACGATTTCGGCGCCGGTCACGGCGAGATGAAGCTTTTATGCGACTATCCGCTTGATTACCTGAAGATCGACCGGCATTTCATCAGCGGTGTCGATCATCTTCCGCGCAAGCAGCATCTCGTGCGCAACATCGTCAACATCGCTCATGTTCTCGGCGTCCGGGTCATTGCGGAAGGCATCGAGACCGAAGCGGAATTTCTCACCTGCCGCGAATATGGCGTCGATCTGGTGCAGGGCTGGCTGATCGCCAGGCCGACGGTTTTCACCAGCGAACTTCCCGAGAGCTTTCCGCACCTCAACCGMGTGGGCGTGGCGCGGCGCAACAGCCAGTCGCTGGACGAAATCCTCATCCGTCGCGAAATAGAGCGTCTTCCCACCGTCTATGAGCATGACAGCGTCGACAGCGTCTTCGAATTGTTCCGCAGAAACCCGCAGCAGGCGTTTTTCCCGGTGCTCAACGCCAATGGCGAACCGCGCGGCGTCATCAACGAATATCACCTCAAGGAATACATCTACCGGCCTTTCGGGCGCGATCTCCTCAAGAACAAGATCTACGAGCGCACCATTTCCCACTTCGTCGATCCTGCGCCGATCGTGGGTCTCGACGCCGATGCCGATCAACTGATGAACATGTTCGCCAGCATGGGCGGCAGCGCCTGCATCATCCTGACCGAAAACATGCGTTACGCCGGCATCGTCTCAGCCGCATCGCTCATCAAGGTCATCAATGAAAAACAGCTCAAGATGGCGCAGGACCAGAACCCGCTGACGGCGCTGCCGGGCAACCGCGCCATCGGCGGCTTCATCGCCGACAGCTGCGGCGATGGCGATGAGACCCGTTTCTTCTGCTATTGCGATTTCGACAATTTCAAACCCTTCAACGATAAATACGGCTTCAATGCCGGCGACCACGCCATCACTCTGTTTTCCGCACTGATGCGTCGCTACTTTTTCGCCGGCGACTGCTTTCTCGGCCATATCGGCGGCGACGACTTCTTCGTCGGCGTGCGTGACTGGGCGGTGGAGGAACTGACGGAAATCCTCGAGCGGCTGCTCAGCGATTTTCACGGTGAAGTGGCCGAACTCTATTCGCCAGAGGACCGTCAGGCTGGTCGCATGGTCGGGCTGGACCGTCGCGGCAATGAGCGGGATTTTGCCCTGCTGCGTTGCTCCATCGGCGTTCTCACATTGCCAAAAGGTTTGATCATCGCCAATCCCGAGCGCATCGGCAGCGAGATCGCCGGCATCAAGACAGCCGCGAAAGAAAACGAAGGCGGCCTCGTCATCCGGGTGTTCGGGGAGACAAAATGACATCAGCGACAAAGGGCCTCCTTCCCTAAGCGGTACATCTGTCCTAAATCTTCAGGTAACGCCGACAAATGAGGAATTGCCCCTGGCCATGCCCGAAAATGTGACCCTGCCCAAAAAAATGCGCTTCATCGACCTTCCCTCCCATGGTGGACCGGAGGTGATGCAGCTTTCGCAAGCACCTTTGCCAACCCCCGCCAGAGGCGAAATCCTGGTGAGGGTCGAGGCGGCCGGCGTCAACCGCCCCGATGTCGCGCAGAGACAGGGCGCCTATCCGCCGCCGAAGGACGCAAGCCCGATCCTCGGCCTCGAAATTGCCGGAGAAGTGGTGGCGCTCGGCGAAGGCGTCAGCGAATTCAAACCTGGCGACAAGGTCTGCGCGCTCGCCAATGGCGGCGGTTATGCGCAATACTGCACCGTGCCGGCCGGTCAGGCCCTGCCCTTCCCCAAGGGGTACGACGCCGTCAAGGCCGCCGCGCTGCCGGAAACCTTCTTCACCGTCTGGGCCAACCTCTTCCAGATGGCGGGCCTGACCGAAGGCGAAAGCGTGCTCATCCACGGCGGCACCAGCGGTATCGGCACAACCGCCATCCAGCTCGCCAAAGCCTTCGGCGCTGATGTCTATGCGACGGCGGGTTCTGCGGAAAAATGCGAGGCCTGCGTCAAGCTTGGTGCCAAACGGGCCATCAATTACCGCGACGAGGATTTCACCGCCGTCATCAAGGCCGAGACCGATGGCAAGGGTGTCGATGTGGTTCTCGACATGATCGGTGCCGCCTATTTCGAAAAGAACATTGCCGCACTCGCCAAGGATGGCTGTCTGTCCATCATCGCCTTTCTGGGCGGCGCCGTGGCTGAAAAGGTTGATCTGCGGCCAATCATGGTCAAACGCCTGACCGTCACGGGCTCCACCATGCGGCCACGTACCGCTGACGAGAAACGCGCCATCCGTGATGAGCTTATCGAACAGGTCTGGCCACTCATCGAAAGCGGCAAGGTTACGCCTGTCATCAACAAGGTCTTCACGCTGGACGAAGTTGTGGAGGCCCACCGGCTGATGGAGACCAGCAATCATATCGGCAAGATCGTGATGCGGGTGTCCTGATCAGACCTCTTGCATTAATGACGAATCGTACTACCTTCTAGTTATGTTCAACGTATCGGAAGGAGGTGATCCAATGTCTAATGAGATTTCGGTCTCTGGTGCAGGCAATGGAAAGGGTGGGTTTTCGACGGGGCAGCCCTCGGCGTAAAAACCTCTTGCCTTCGGAACGTTGAGAAACAGTCCCGGGTCTGTAAACAGGACCAAGCTCATGGAAGGGTCGCCTCTGGCGACCCTTTTCCGTTTCTGGGGTGATCGGCGCGTTTACCCGGTTCCCTCATCTCTGTGCTTGTCACAGAGATCCAGCCAGACCAAGTCTTTGGGCTGAATGGAGTTTCACCGCCGCGCAGACGCGCGCCGGCTGGCAACCTGTGACGATCACAGGAATGACGGTGTGTACGCTAGCGTTGCAGACATCTTATACATCCGTCGGACGCGCGTCTGCGCGGCGGAAAGGTTCTTTTCAACCTACGGAGTTGGGTTGGCTGGATACCGGCTCAAGGCCAGTATGACCGGGAACCGCCAGCTGCCAATCGCAGCCGCATCTCCCCTACTTCTTGCCAAACACCTTCCACCGGGTCGGGCGAAACCGCAGTTCGGCACCTACCGCCACGGCGGCGTTGAGGGGCACCTCGATTTCTAGGTGATAGGGGTCATGGCCGTTATTGGCGATGTCGATTTCGGCGATACGGGTGCCGGCGAGGCGGCGACAGGTGGTAACCTTGCCGTAAAGCGCGTTTTTCTCGTCGGTCAGCACCACATCTTCCGGACGGAAGAACAGCTCGCCCTCACCTGCGCCATTTTCGGCGACGCCGATGCTCTCGCCCTGAAACACCACCTGGCCGTCGCGGATCGTCACAGGCAGGCTGGAGGATTCGCCGATGAAGGAGAAGACGAACGGGGAATTGGGCGTGTCGTAGACGTCATCCGCCGTGCCGACCTGTTCGATCTTGCCCTGGCTCATGACAACGACGCGGTCGGCCAGTTCCAGTGCTTCTTCCTGATCGTGGGTAACGAAGACGGTGGTGTGGCCCGTGCGGTCGTGGAACTCGCGCAGCCAGCGGCGCAGTTCCTTGCGCACCTTGGCATCGAGTGCGCCGAAGGGTTCATCGAGCAGCAGCACCTTCGGCTCGATGGCAACTGCGCGGGCAAGTGCCACGCGCTGACGCTGGCCGCCGGAAAGCTGGGTGGGGTAACGCTTTTCGAGGCCGGTCAGATGCACCATGTCCAGAAGCTCCGAAACTCGCCTGCGGATTTCCGCTTTCGGCGGGCGGGAGGCGGAAGGGCGCACCTTCAGGCCGAAGGCGATGTTGTCGGCAACCGTCATATGGCGGAACAGGGCGTAGTGCTGAAACACAAAACCGACATTGCGCTCCTGCACCGAGCGGTGCGAGGCATCCTCATCACCGAAGAAGATGCGGCCTTGGGTCGGCTGCTCCAGGCCGGCGATGAGGCGCAGCAGCGTCGTCTTGCCGGAACCGGAGGGACCGAGCAGCGCGATCAGCTCGCCGGAACGAATGTCGAGCGACACGTCGTTCAGCGCCGGAAAGCGATCAAACTGCTTGGTGATGCCGGAAACTTTCACTTCCATGAATATGCCTTTCAATGCTTGCCGGCTGCGTTGCCCGCGCCAAAGCGTATTTCGAGAATGGTTTTGAGAACGAGCGTCACGAGCGCCAGACCAGCCAGCAGCGTCGCCACCGCGAAGGCCGCGCCGATATTGTACTCATTATAGAGTATCTCGACATGCAGCGGCATGGTGTTGGTCTCGCCGCGAATATGGCCTGATACGACAGAGACGGCGCCGAACTCGCCCATGGCGCGGGCGTTGCAGAGCAGCACCCCGTACAGCAGTCCCCATTTGATATTCGGCAGCGTGACATACCAGAAGGTCTGCCAGCCGGTTGCGCCAAGCGAGATCGCCGCCTCCTCATCGCCATTGCCCTGCTCCTGCATCAGCGGGATCAGTTCACGCGCGACGAAGGGAAAGGTGACGAAGATGGTGGCTAGCACGATGCCCGGAACAGCAAAGAGGATTTCGATGCCATAACTCTTCAGCCATGGCCCGAGCACGCTGTGCGAAGAGAACAAGATGACATAGACCAGACCCGATATGACCGGCGAGATCGAGAACGGCAGGTCGATCAGCGTTATCAGGAATGCCTTGCCCTTGAACTCGAATTTCGCAATCGCCCAGGCGGCGGCGACACCGAAGATAAGGTTGAGCGGCACCGAAATGGCGGCGACAAGCAGTGTCAGACGGATGGCGGAGAGTGCATCCGGCTCGACGATCGCTTCCCAGAAGGCATCGGCGCCTTTGCGAAATGCCTCGAAGAACACCGATACCAGCGGCAGCACGAGGAAAGCCGCAAGGAACAGGAAGGCAATCGCAATCAGCACCAGCCGGGCAGGCAGGCTCTCGCTGGCGGGATCGCGGAACGGTCGGGACGAGGTGCGGGAAGCATCAGACATAACCGTACCTCTTGCGGCTCCAGGCCTGGATGAGATTGATGAGGAACAGCATGGCGAAGGAAATGATCAGCATGATGGTAGCGATGGCCGTCGCGCCCGCATAATTGAACTCCTCCAGCCGGATGACGATGAGGAGCGGTGCGATTTCCGAGACGTAGGGAATATTGCCGGCGATGAAGATGACCGAGCCGTACTCTCCGATACCGCGCGCGAAGGCGAGTGCGAAGCCCGTCAGGATGGCGGGCGTGAGGCTTGGCAGCAGCACCCGGCTGATGGTCTGGAAACGGTTAGCGCCGAGCGTTGCCGCCACCTCCTCCACCTGCCGGTCTATTTCTTCCATGACCGGCTGCACGGTGCGGACCACGAATGGCAGGCCGATGAAGATCAGCGCGATGACGATACCGGTCGGCGTAAACGCGATCTTGATGCCGAAGGGTTCGAACAGCGAGCCGACCCAGCCGCGATTGGCATAAAGCGTGGTGAGCGCGATGCCGGCAACCGCCGTCGGCAGGGCAAAGGGCAGATCCACGATGGCATCAACGAAACGCCGGCCGGGAAAACGATACCGCGTGAGAACCCAGGCGACGATGACGCCAAAAACAGCGTTCACCAGTGCGGCGATGAAGGCGGTGCCGAAACTGACGCGCAGTGCATTCAGTGTACGGCTATCGACAGCGATCGCAATAAAATCTGCAAAACCAAGTTTCGCCGTGGACCAGACGAGGCCGCCGAGCGGAATAAGAATGATGAGAAACAGATAGACGACCGTGTAACCGAACGTCAGGCCGAAGCCGGGTATCACGCTCGATTGACGCCACTTCCACCTGTTTCCGGATGTATTATTGCTCATCAACGCTCCGGATAATCTTTAGTTTGGCACATTTCCGGACAGAAAACCGGGGTCCACTTTTCCTGGAAATGCTCTCTGGGAGCCGGTGTTCCCCGGCCTTGTTATAAAGGATCGACCGGCACGGTGTCCGGTCGATCGATTTGTCGTTTTTCAAGTTCCCTTAAGCGGGGTGGGCGGATTTGTCTTCAGCCCATCATCCGCTTACTTGGCGGGCTTGTAAATCTGGTCGAAGATGCCGCCGTCACCGAAATGTTCAGGCTGCGCCTTGGCCCAACCGCCAAACTGCGGATCGTCGATGGTGACGAGCTTGATGTCGGGCAGCTGCTTCAGCAGATCCTTGGAGACAACCGCGGGGTTCGAAGGACGATAGAAGTGCTTCGCCGCAATGTTCTGACCTTCGTCGGAATAGAGATATTGCAGATAGGCTTCCGCCGCCTTGCGGGTGCCCTTGGCGTCGACGTTCGCGTCAACCACGGCGACCGGCGGCTCGGCGAGGATCGAGATCGGCGGCACGATGATGTCGAAGGCATCCGCGCCGAATTCCTGACCGGCCAGATAGGCTTCGTTTTCCCAGGCCAGCAGCACGTCGCCGATCTGGCGCTGCGCAAATGTGACCGTGGAGCCGCGGGCACCGGTATCGAGCACCGGAGCGCGCTTGTAGAGTTCGCCGACATAGGCCTTGATCTTGTCCTGATCGCCCTTGAACTCTTCATTCGCCCACGCCCAGGCGGCAAGGTAATTCCAGCGTGCGCCACCAGAGGTCTTGGGGTTCGGGGTAACGATCTGCACGTCGCCCTTTACCAGATCGCCCCAGTTATGGATTCCCTTCGGGTTGCCCTTGCGGACGAGGAACACGATGGTGGAGGTGTAGGGCGAGGAATTATGCGGCAGGCGGCCGCGCCAGTCCTTGTTGATCTTG
Organism: Agrobacterium sp. 10T429; assembly: GCF_056393925.1. NCBI lineage: Bacteria > Pseudomonadati > Pseudomonadota > Alphaproteobacteria > Hyphomicrobiales > Rhizobiaceae > Agrobacterium > Agrobacterium sp. 10T429. The sequence goes on along the minus strand of NZ_JBFTGV010000001.1, from coordinate 709,994 downwards.
CCGGAATTCTGGACGATGGCATCGATATCGCTCTGCAGCGCCAGCGTCACCACATCGGCTTCCAGACCGTCGATGACCGAACGAGCCTGCTTGCCGGAGCCGCCATGCGACTGCTGGATCGTGACATCCTCACCGGTATCGGCCTTCCACTTCTTGGCGAAGGCTTCGTTGAAATCCTTGTAGAGTTCGCGGGTCGGATCATAGGACACGTTAAGCAGCTTGGTCTGCGCGGCAGCCGAGCCGACACCTCCCAGAGCCAGCGATAGACCGAGAGCGAAAACGCTCAAACCGGACAGAAGCTTGGACATCGGTATTCCCTCCTGATGAAGATGGCTTAACTCTACTGGACCGGTAGAGTTGGTCAATGAGGCCGAATACGATCGAAAAAGTGTTTCCCGAGAGCGTTTCCACGGGCAACAAATACAGCGCAGCATAGGCGAAAGGCGCAACAAGCGTCGTGTAAAACTTTGCTGAATGCAAAACCGTTTCACATTTTTGACGATTTTTTGGCGTTACGGCGAAAAATATTCAGGTGTTTTAGACGATTTTTTCGTCAGGCCGTCAAAAGTTCGGGCACTTCCACGCCTGCAACGGCATCCGCAACGGTGGTGTTGAAAAGGATATTGCGGGTGGCATCGGCCACGCGGGCGAAGACGTGGCGTATTTCGCACTGCTTTTCGCCATCGCAATCCTCGCACCGGCGATAGGCGGTCTGCGACAGGCAGGGCAACGGAGCGAGCGGCCCGTCGATGAGGCGCAGCACCTCGCCGAAGGTGATATCGGCAGCCGGGCGCGCCAGCAAATAACCGCCCTGCTTGCCGCGCCTGCTTTCGACGATGCGTTCCTTCTTCATTTCGAGAAGGATCTGTTCAAGGAATTTTTTCGGAATGGCCTGTTCGCGGGCAATATCGGAAATTTGCACAGGACAGCCGCCGTCGGCCTTTGCCAGCGAAAGAAGCGCCCTCAGCGCATATTTTGCCTTCTGCGAAATCATCGTGAAACCAGTAGAACACAAGCCCGGATACCCGGCAATTCCGGCTTAGCGCAGAAGTTGTCACAATTCAAATCCAAGCTGCAAAGAAGGTGAACGGGCATCTTTTGCTCATAGATCGTGCGGGTGAGGCATTTTTGCTCTGAAGTGCAGCGCACAAAGACTGTCATTTCTGTTCCAGAGGCCCGATTTCAACAATAATCGGCCATGGAAATCCCGGACGTGACAATGACGATCAATTCAGCAAATGCCTCTGCCGATACCGCTTCCCTCGACGCCACGCTTGCCGGGCTCGATCTTGCGGGACGACTTTCCTTTATCGCCGGTCTTGGCGGCCGTGCGGTCTTCACCACCAGCCTCGGCATCGAGGACCAGGTCATCACGGCGGCCATCGGCACCCACCGGTTGCCGATCGACGTCGTGACGCTGGAAACCGGCCGGCTCTTCAAGGAAACCGTCGATCTCATCGAGGAAACCGAGGAACGCTTCGGCATCGACATCCGTCGCTTTCGGCCCGAACAGGACGATCTCGACGCCTATGCCGAAAAATACGGCCTCAACGGTTTTTACGAAAGCATCGAGGCCCGTCACGCCTGCTGTCATGTCAGAAAGCTGATCCCGCTCGGCAAGGCGCTGGAAGGTGCCACCTTCTGGATCACCGGGCTCCGCCGCGGCCAGTCGGGCAATCGTGCGACCACACCTTTTGCCGAGTTCGACGCCGAGCGTAATCTGATCAAGGTCAATGCCTTGGCGGACTGGGACATCGACCAGATCAAGGCCTATGTCGCTTCTGAAAACATTCCCGTCAATCCGTTGCATGCGCGTGGTTACCCCTCCATCGGCTGCGAGCCGTGTACACGCGCTATCAAGCCCGGCGAGCCTGAGCGCGCCGGCCGATGGTGGTGGGAAAACGACGAGAAGCGCGAATGCGGTCTTCACGTCGCCGGTGCGGACCAGACGTCCGCCATTTCCGCCATCCCACAACGATAATCATTCAGACCAGTTCCGGAGTTTAAAATGTCCAACGCAGTCCACGAGACGGACAGCAAGAATACTGTCGCATCCAAGCCGCCGCTCGATCCGCATCTGAAGGCGCTTGAAAACGAAGCCATTCATATCTTCCGCGAAGTCGCCGCCGAATTCGACAATCCCGTGATGCTCTATTCCATCGGCAAGGATTCGTCCGTGCTGCTGCATTTGGCGCGCAAGGCATTCTTCCCAGGCCGCGTGCCCTTCCCGCTGCTGCACGTCAATACGGGCTGGAAATTCAAGGAAATGATCGAATTCCGCGACAAGATCGTCAAGGAATATGACCTCGATCTCATCTCCTACACAAACCCGCGCGGCGCGAGCGAAAACGTGACGCCCTTCACCCACGGTTCGGCGCTCTACACCGACATCATGAAGACGGAAGCGCTGCGCCAGGCGCTGGACGCCGGTCAGTTCGATGCCGCCTTCGGCGGTGCACGCCGCGACGAGGAAGCAAGCCGCGCCAAGGAGCGCATCTATTCCTTCCGCACGCCGGACCACAAGTGGGACCCGCGCAACCAGCGCCCTGAGCTGTGGAACATCTATAACGGCATGGTCCGCAAGGGTGAAAGCGTGCGCGCCTTCCCGCTCTCCAACTGGACCGAAGTCGATATCTGGCGGTACATCGAGGCGGAAAACATTCCGCTGGTGCCGCTCTATTACGCTGCCGAGCGCCCCTATATCGAGCGGGACGGCATGATGATCCTCGCCGAAGACGAGCGGCTGGAGCTGCTGCCCGGCGAAGAGATCCAGCACGGCTCGATCCGCTTCCGCACGCTCGGCTGCTTCCCGCTGACCGGCGCGATCCACTCCGAGGCGGCGACGCTTCAGGAGGTCATCGCAGAGCTGGAAATCGCCACCGTTTCCGAGCGGCAGGGCCGCGCCATCGATCGAGACCAGTCCGGCTCGATGGAGAAGAAGAAGCGCGAGGGCTATTTCTGATGACCGCCGCTGCTACCAACACCGCCTCCACGGCCACCATTCTGCCCTTTGCCGAACATTCGAAGGCGACGCGTGATACGCGCCCGCTTCGTCTCATCACCTGCGGCAGCGTCGATGATGGCAAATCGACCCTGATCGGCCGTCTTCTGTGGGACACAAAGGCCGTCAAGGAAGATCAGGCCGCCACCCTGCACCGCGATAGCGGCAAGCAGAACGATCTCGGCCTGCCCGATTTCGCGCTGCTGCTCGACGGGTTGCAGGCAGAGCGCGAACAGGGCATCACCATCGATGTCGCTTATCGCTATTTCTCGACCGACCGGCGCGCCTTCATCGTGGCCGACACGCCCGGCCATGAGCAATATACCCGCAACATGGCGACCGGCGCTTCCACGGCCGATCTCGCCGTACTTTTGGTCGATGCGCGCACCGGCATTCTGGAACAGACACGCCGACACGCCACCATCGCGGCGCTGATGGGCATCCGGCAATTCGTGCTGGCCATCAACAAGATCGACCTGACGAATTACGACAAGGCCGGTTTTGAGCTGATCGCCCACGAATTCCGCGATTTCGCCTCCGACCTCGGCATCAAGCAGATCACAGCCATTCCAATGTCGGCGCTGAAGGGCGAAAACGTCGTGCTATCAGGCAAGGCCTCCATGCCCTGGTATGAAGGCCCGACGCTGGTCGAAACGCTGGAGCTTGCCACGGTGCGCTCGGCGCAATCGGGTGGTTTCCGCTTCCCTGTACAGCGCGTGTCGCGCCCCGGCGAAAGTTTCCGCGGTTATCAGGGCACGGTTGCCGGCGGCTCGGTCAAGCCGGGCGACAGCGTTGTCGTGCTGCCGTCGGGCATGGTCGCGAATGTCAAGCAGATCGTCACTTTCGATCTGGTGCGTAACGCCGCCGTTGCTGGTGACGCGGTCACGCTCGTTCTCGACCGTCAGGTGGACGTCTCGCGCGGCGACATGATCGTGTCCATCGAGGCACAACCGCAGACAGGGCTTGCCTTCGACGCGCAGATCGTGGCGTTGCAGCCGGGTGGCATCGAGGCCGGCAAACGTTACTGGCTGAAAAGCGGCAGCCGCCGCCAGCGCGTCAGCGTGCAGCCGGTCAGCCAGCTCAACCTGAAAGAAGGCGAATGGCAGGCGCACGAGACATCGCTGCCGATGAACGCCATCGGCAAGGTGCGGCTCTCCTTCGACGAGACGGCGATCTTCGATGCCTATGAGCAGAACCGGGCAACGGGCTCTTTCATCCTGATCGACCCCGACACCAACAACACGGTGGCGGGTGGCATGATTGCCGGCAAACGCAGCGTTGGCGCGACGGAAGAACAGGGTGACCGCGTCATTCTCTCCCTGCCCGCCCATCTTGCCGAGAAGCTTCTGGCAAGCGAACTGCTGGCCAAGCACCGCGACGAGATCGACATCCGCCGCACGGATGGCGCGACAGCCTCACGGCTGATCAGCGATCTGGACTGACAGACACGCGCGCACAACAAAAAGGCGACCGTCCAAGCGGTCGCCTTTTTTGTTTGAAAGCCTTTGGATCAGGCCTCGTTTAAAACACGAACATGTAAAGCAGGATGATCACAAAAATCGGAACACCCATTGCCCACAGTGCAATACCTTTTAGCATGTTATCCTCCATCGTTGTTGTGGTGGGATAACGGTTGAGGCGCGGTTGCGTTCCCTGCGACTGCGCTGACGACGGCTTCATCGCAGTCGATAACGTCAAACGCATCAAGTTTTCGACGCTTGGCAGAGCCTAGAAGATGGCCAGCGTCATGGCGCTGTGTTCAGGCCCGGTTAATGACCGACACCTCACTCTCTGAGCAATGGAACTGCGTGGTTCAGCGCACGTTAGTGTCCGTCATTTGGAGATGAAGATTATGAAAATTCTGACTGCAGCGATCTGCCTGGTTTCGGTGGGCATCCTAAGCGGCTGTGTCGATGATCGGGGCTACCGTAGCGGCGGATATTATACGACAGGCGTGTACTACCGCACCTATGAACGCGATCGCCACTACCGTGACTATGACCGTCGCGACTGGCGCGACCGGAGGGATTGGCGCGATCGTCGCGACTGGCGCGGTGATTACCGCTACCGATGATCGACTGGACCTACATTCAAGACCATTGGGATTGGGCGGGGCACATTCTAGAAGCCGTCATCATGGCGGCGATTGTCGCCGTTCTGTTTCGCCTGCTCGTTAGCTGGAGAGTGGCGTGGATAATCGGTCTGGCCTTCGCCGCCGGTCATTTTCATGGCCGGGAAAAGCGGGACTACGAGGTGTCCGTAGAAATGCCTCCTCCCCATCTGGAGGGTTATTACTTCTGGAATTGGTCCTGGGATGGTTTAACCGACTTCTGGCCGACGGCTGTTGTTTGCGTTTTGCTCATTCTCCCGTTGGCGAGGAGGAGAAATTGACCTTCCGTGCAATCACCGAAGTCGTGACTTGCAGCCGCGGACGCCGAATGCGTTTACCCGTCGGGTTTTAAACCGTCAGGTCTCGGTACGATGCCTTGATCCAAGGATCTTGAGAAAGTGTTGGGATCATTTGAAAGCCCCGGGAAATATTGGGCTTAAGCTGGTCGGAGTGAGAGGATTCGAACCTCCGACCCCGTCGTCCCGAACGACGTGCGCTACCAGACTGCGCTACACTCCGTGACCAGCGGCGCTTCTATAGACCAGCCTCTAGCATTCGACAAGCGGCATATTGCATTTTTTGTGACAAGTTTTCAACGCGCTGCGAAGGGCGGTCGCCAAGTGCCTGCCGCACCGGGCGGCGTGTGTGAAAACGTTACAAAAAAGCAATTGTGGCAGGAAATTTTCGTCAAGCGGCACAGCTCCCCTGCCCGTCGCCGCCAAATCTGCTAGGGGAACGTAATGACCGGCGGGAAGCCGGACACGGCACAAAGGACATTTCACCATGCTATTTCGCAGCGTAACGCTCGCAGGGCTCGCCATTGCGCTCTCCGCCTGTACGACATCGACGGGCTCTGCCCCTTCCTTCACCCAGAAGAGCCCCGTTGAAACGCGGTGGGTCGGTCAGTCCGCAGGTATTTTCTTTGCAAAATTCGGCCCGCCGCTGAGCGACACGGAAACCGGCAGCTCGACCATCTATAACTGGCGCGGCGGTTACAAGAAGGCCACCATTCCGGCCAAGTTCGAAGAAGGCAAGGACGGCAAGAAGGGTCGCCAGATTTCGCCCGCCCGCACCGCCTCGCTCTCCTGCACGGTTCAGCTCACCGTCTCCAGCGACTACACGATCACTTCGGTACGCACGGTTTCCGACCGCCCCGGCGTCAACGGCCCGAGCTATTGCGCGGAATTCCTCGCCGCAAACTGAGTTTTCGTCCAGCTGACGAAACGAGCCAAGGCCTGCCCTAACCGGCGGGCCTTTTCACTTTTTTGCGATTATTGTCATTTTTCCTGAATTTTTTTCACACGGACCAGCGCAACCTGATCCGCTAAGCGCGGCGAACGCCGAATTGACGGCGTTTTCGCGATATTCGCGCTTGAGACACTTTCAACCGTTTGAAAGCACCGTCTAATCCTCGCAACCACAAAAATGACAATCCGCAAAATGGCAAAAACTGCCAATGCGACCTTATGTCCCGGCAAAATCCACGCAAAAGCGCTTGAACTGGAGTGAATAAGTCAGGGTTGTGCCTGTTTCGGCTTTGCTGTAACGGGGCGGCTGGGAGGAGTGTTTTTAACACAAAACAAGAATCAGGTATGGCCGTGACTCCCATCGATCAAGACAAATCCCAGCTCACTGATCTTTCCTCAGACGCGCTTCCCTCCCATGCGCTTCCAATGAACCGCAGACAGGTTCTCGGCACTGCGCTCGCAGGGCTTGCAGCAACAGCGCTGCCGACATCCTCGCTTCTCGCCAATACGGCTACCAAGAAGGTCGACGTGCTTCTGATCGGTGGCGGCATCATGAGCGCGACGCTCGGCGTGTGGCTGCGTGAACTGGAGCCAACCTGGTCGATGCAGATGCTCGAGCGGCTGGACGGCGTGGCGCTTGAAAGCTCCAACGGCTGGAACAATGCCGGCACCGGCCATTCCGCGCTTGCCGAGCTGAACTACACGCCGGAAGACGACAACGGCAACATCAAGATCAGCCAAGCCGTCAACATCAACGAATCCTTCCAGATTTCCCGGCAGTTCTGGGCATGGCAGGTGCGTAACGGCGTTTTGAAGAACCCGCGCTCCTTCATCAACCACACGCCGCATATGAGCTTCGTCTGGGGCGATGAGAACATCGCCTATCTCGAAAAGCGCTACGAAGCGCTGAAGGCAAGCCCGCTTTTTGCCGGCATGGAATATTCCAGCGACCCCGAGCAGCTTAAGAAATGGGTGCCGCTGATGATGGAAGGGCGCGATCCTTCCCAGAAGATCGGCGCGACCTGGTCGCCGCTCGGCACCGACATGGAATTCGGCGAGATCACCCGCCAGTTCGTTTCGCATCTGCAAAGCGACCGGAATTTCGACCTGCAGGTCAACAGCGAGGTTTCCGATATCCAGCGCAATGCCGATGGCAGCTGGCGCGTGACCTATAGCAACCTGAAGACCGATGCTGAGCAGACCGTGGATGCGAAATTCGTGTTCATCGGCGCCGGCGGCGGTGCGCTGCATCTGTTGCAAATGTCCGGTATTCCGGAAGGCGACAATTACGCCGGTTTCCCGGTCGGTGGCTCGTTCCTGATCAACGACAATCCTGACGTGACGATGCAGCATCTGGCCAAGGCCTACGGCAAGGCCTCGGTCGGCTCGCCGCCCATGTCGGTTCCACACCTCGATACCCGCGTGCTTGGTGGCAAGCGCGTCATCCTGTTTGGACCTTTCGCCACCTTCTCCACCAAGTTCCTGAAGGAAGGCTCCTATTTCGATCTCGTCTCCTCCGTCACGACAAGCAATGCCTGGCCGATGGTGCGCGTTGGCATCGATGAATATCCGCTGGTGGAATATCTCGCCGGCCAGTTGATGATGTCGGACGACGACCGCTTTGCCGCGTTGAAGGAGTATTTCCCGAACGCGAAACAGGGCGAATGGCGTCTGTGGCAGGCGGGCCAGCGCGTGCAGATCATCAAGCGCGACGAGGAAAAGGGCGGTGTACTCAGGCTCGGCACGGAAATCGTCGCCGCGCAGGATGGCAGCATCGCCGGTCTGCTCGGCGCCTCCCCTGGCGCCTCCACGGCCGCACCGATCATGCTGAGCGTTCTGGAAAAGGTCTTCAAGGACAAGGTGGCAACACCGGAATGGCAGGCCAAGATCCGCCAGATCGTTCCGAGCTACGGCACCAAGCTCAATGACGACCCGGAAAAAGTGCAGCAGGAATGGGCCTATACGGCCGAGCACCTGCAATTGCCGACCCCGCCGCAGATCGATCTTGGCGCGCTGAAGGGCGCGGGAGCGGCACCTGCTGGCGCGCCGGTGAAGAAGGTTCCCGATATCGCGCTTTAAGGCGAAACTTCCAGCCTTGAAAAATAAAAACGTCGCGCCTTGTTGAAGACGCGGCGTTTTTTGTTGGGAACAAACTTGGCCAGTCATTCCTCCTTCATCCTCCGGCTTGTCCCGAGGATCTACAACAGGTTGATTTTGTTGACGTGCTTAAACACAGCTTTACCTTTGAGTTGCGGGAATGGATCGATGTAACTATTCTTTATCATCTCTCCAATGGTCATATTCATGGGAGGTTTGTTCCCGTATGTAACGTTGGAGACCACCGCGTGCTTCACGTTTTCTATGTCAGTGACATAAGCTATGCTTCGCTCTGGTTCCATACTAGCGCAGTTTATGCCGATCACGAAGCCTGACCGGTCGAACACCGGGCCGCCGCTAGCGCCGGGGTGCATGTGGAAGTCTACGTGATACAACGGCCAAGAAAGCAGATATTTGTCGCGCCCTTCCGGATAATACTCAACGACCTCGCCGCGATAGAATGCAGGATTCGTCACAAGCACATGCTTCCCATCGCGATCAACGATTTCTGTGTTGGGAAACGCGAAAGTAAAAACCGTTTCTCCTACTTCGGCTTTCGATATTCTGAGGGGAGCGCATTTTTCACATCTTGAACCCGCGTCAACTTGGCATACGGCTACGTCACACCCATCGACGGTGCTCACAATGTGAATTCGCCGCTCTTCAAACGCAGAGCTATTGGAACGTCGCACCATCGTCATCAACGCAGATTTTTGCCTTACAAGCCCGTCTGGTGCAGTTCGATCCAGAACCTCATCGACAACGTGCTTTGCTGTAGCAATCAACCGTGGGGCTATGAAAAAGCCGGTTCCAAGCATCCTCACTGGATCGCCGGGCTTTGTTGGATACGAAAACAGCGGCACGACCATTCGCGTCGCATCATCCAAGACGTTTCCGCTATCATCTGTAATTTGATAAAAGGCGTTGTCATCCGTCCCTTCGAGAGGCGGCAACACTACCGGCGGTGACTCCGCTCTTTTTCTTTTAAATATCTCTAACCACGGCAATTTCAAAACTCGACCTCAAAAAGCGGATTGAGATGCTCAGAACCCGCGCTATGGCGGCTAGCAATAGAGAAAAAGAGCAATCCCGAGCGCCTAATTAACGCTCAGGCGGGACGACTTTTCGGGTTTCACGATGACCGCAAGCCTCATTTTGGCACGTAAGGGTATGCTGCTTGTGTCCAAATATTCCAAAAGTTGGATCATTTACGACCGAAGTTACCTTTAGTTGTCCGCTTTGGCAAAGGGGACAGGTTTCACCAGATTTTAGAGACTTTATCTCTGCCTGAAGCTTTTTAATTTCCGCATCTTTTTCGTGGAGGTCTTCTTTTGCATCGCTCAAAGCCATTTTTATGTCTGCAAGATTTCCATAAAGCTCGGCCATCTGAGCTTTGAAACCCGCCGAGTCCAAGTCCCTTTCGATGTCTCGTAAGTCTCTTGCGATTTTAATTGTCTGGCTGGCTAAACCCAGTGCGCCCATGATGTCCACTTCAATTGCCCCCGACTCGCAAATTTCAGTCACAATCTAACGTGTCTTTGGGCGACTCAAAAGGCCATATGGACTGGCCACGAGGCCATAACACTTAGCTTATCCTAATATTCACTAAGTAACTTATTTTATTGATAAATAAGATGATGGCTGGGGCGCCAGGATTCGAACCTGGGAATGCCGGTACCAAAAACCGGTGCCTTACCGCTTGGCGACGCCCCAACAGGGCAGCTTGGGCGAAACGCCGCTGCCTGAACCGGGCCTGATTAGCAAAGCCTGCCCGACGCGGCAATGACCTGACGGCTTATTTTTTCACAAAATCCAAGCTTTTTGGATGCCGTGCCTGACATGGCATGTTAGGGCTTGGCGATTGCGCGGCTGAGGCTGCGGCTCTGCGTGGCATGGCATATTTCAGGAGGTCTTGATGGCGGACCCGGCATTCGATCTCGATTTCAGGCCGGCCTATGGCGAGGCGGTTCCCGTTGCCCCGCTCATCCAGCGCATCACCGTCAACAATCCTTCCGCGTTTACCTTCCATGGCACCAACTCCTATATCGTCGGCGACCGGTCCGTTGCCGTCATCGATCCCGGCCCGGAGGATGAGGCGCATTTTCAGGCGCTGATGGCGGCGCTTGATGGACGCGAGGTCACCCATATCTTCGTCAGCCACACACATCGCGACCACTCGCCGCTTGCGCAGCGGCTGCGGCAGGCGACCGGCGCTATCACGGTTGCGGAAGGCCCGCACCGCGCCGCCCGGCCACTGCATGTGGGTGAGACCAATCCCTTTGCCGAAAGTTCCGATACGGCTTTCGTGCCGGATGTGGCACTTGGCGACGGGCAGAGCCTTTCCGGCGACGGCTGGGCGCTGACGGCGCTGCACACGCCGGGGCACACCGCCAACCACGCCGCTTTCGCAGTGGAAGGCAGCGGCATCGTCTTTTCCGCCGATCACGTCATGGCCTGGGCCACCACCATCGTCGCACCGCCTGATGGGTCGATGAGCGATTACATGGCCTCGCTGGAGCGCCTGCTCGCCCGCGACGACCGGCTGTTCCTGCCCGGCCATGGCGGCCCGGTCAACGATCCCGCAGCCTTCATGCGCGGGCTTCGCGCCCACCGCCGCATGCGGGAACGGGCGGTTCTGAAGCGCATCCGGGAAGGCGACCGGCGGATCGCCGATATGGTGAAGGTGATCTATGCCAGCACCGACAAACGCCTGCACGGGGCTGCGGCACTTTCCGTACTGGCCCATATCGAAGACCTGATCGAAAAGGGCGAGGTGCGGACCGAGGGTGCGCCTTCGTTGCTGGGGGAATATTTTCCGGCGTGAGGCTAGCGTGTGGGCGTAACGCTCAGATCGGCGTCATCATATCCGGTTCAAACATTTCAACCACCGTCGCATTTTCCCGTCGTTCCGGCATTGAGCCGGAATGACGAAGAAGGAAACTAAGCCTCAATTGTCGTTCAGGCCCTGCATTTCCGCATCCAGCGCATCGAGATAGGCTTCTGCGATTGCTGCTCCCATGCCAAGATCGTGCGGGCCGTACCGGGAGGCAACGCGCACATCGACGATCGTGGTTTCCGCCTCTTCTTTCAGGCGGATGAGGATGTCGAAACGCAGGCCCCATATGCGCGTGCGCTTTTCGCCCTGCATCAGCACCACGCCGCTGCCGTTAAAGAAGGTGGGCTGCGGTGCCTCGACCGGCCGTGCCATGGGAACCGGCACGATGGAGGGCAGGTCCTCTACCGGCGCTTCCTCGGTCGGCTGAGACTTGTCCTGTTCGGGAACGCCGACGGAGGGCGGCTCCACCGTGCCGATGACGCCTTTGGTATGGGTGATGCGGATGCTCTGGGCGGCGGCCATTTTTTTGGCGGCGGTGTAGATGCGGTCTATCGCACCTTCATAACGGCGTCCGGCAAGGCTCGCATAGGCCACCGCCTGCGCGTCCCGGTCCGCTTTTGCAACAGTGGCCGGTCTTGCCAGCCATTGCTGATTGGCAACGGGCGGCACCAGCCATTCCGGCGCATCGGCAAGATCGGTGGAGATGTCGTAAATCTTTGGCTGCTGCCAGTAAAGAAATGCGCCGTAACCGACGACGCCGAGCGGCAGCGCCGACAACAGCAGCGCGGCAAGCGCAGAAAGGCCGCCGCGCGCACCCGTGGTCCATAGCCGTTCAAGACCAACCAACGCCAGAAGCATCGCCACCAGAGCGATTCCAGCGGCTATCATCAGCAGGCCGACGAGATCGGGCGTCGTCAACGGTCCGAAACGGTGGATGCCAGCGGCGACAAGAAAAAGCGCCAGCGCCGCCATACCGAGATAGCGGGAAAGATAGGCTGCAACTGAAAAAGGCCGGACAAAACGCACAGTCATGGAAGCGGATATCCGTTAGATCGCATTGGCGTAAAAGCGTTGCACCCGAAATCTGGCAAGGGAATCACCTGCATATGATGTCATAGACCGGATTTGCGGTTAGGAAAACAAGGACGGGTCTGATCTGCGGGTAAAGTGCGTAAACCCACCTTTGTCACGCCGGGCTTGATCCGGCATCGAGGCACGGCGCGTCTGCATGATGAAAGAAGCCTGCCGCGATCAAGGACTTGATCGCAATGGACCCCGGATCTGGTCCGGGGTGACGGAGTGGGAATGCAACGGCGTCAGCAAACGCAAACGCTCTTCAAGCCTCCGACATCGTTTTGAGCGCGTGAAAGGCCACGTCCACGATAGAGCGGAATATTTTTCCGCATTACCTCCCCTTAAGAGAATAATGCATCGGCAGTGCAACAAATACGCAAGCTCATCCCTTATTTGCTGAGGAAATCGGCGTATTCTTCGTCCCTTCCTTCGAGAATGCGTGTAAAAAGTGCATTATCCTCGTTTTCTTGCATAAAAAAGAGACAAGCCATGTCACAGGCAACGACGCCAGCCCCCTCATCCGGGCCAAAACCCTTTTATCGCAACTTCGGCTTTCAGGTTCTGATCGCCATGGTCATCGGCCTGCTGCTCGGGCTCGTTGCGCGCAATATCGGTCCTGATGCCGCCGGCAGCCCGAACTGGCTTTCCGTGACGTTGCAGACCATCGGCAGCATTTTCGTGCAGCTGTTGCGCGCGCTGGTGCCGCCGCTGATTTTCACGGCCATCGTCGCCTCCATTGCCAATCTCAAGAACCTCTCCAATGCGGCAAAGCTCGTCTGGCAGACGCTTCTGTGGTTCGCCATCACGGCGCTGATCGCCGTGGTCATCGGCATCGTACTTGGCCTCGTCATTCAGCCGGGCGTGAACACCGCGATTGCCAATACGGCAGCGGCAGCACCCTCCTCCACCGGTTCCTGGCTCGACTTCCTGAAGGGTCTCGTCCCGGCCAATGTGTTCGGCCTCGAGGCCTCGACCAAGGTCAATAACGGTTCCGCCAGCACCTCGCTGAACTTCAACGTGTTGCAGTTGCTCGTGGTGTCGATTGCCTTTGGTGTCGCGGCGCTGAAAGCGGGCAAGGCGGCGGAGCCGTTCCTTGCCTTCAACCAGTCGCTGCTTGCCATCGTGCGCAAGATCCTGTGGTGGGTCATCCGCCTCACGCCCATTGGCACCATCGGCCTGCTCGGTCGCGCCGTTGACCAATATGGCTGGACGACGCTTTCGCAGCTTGGCTGGTATGCGGCGGCCGTTTATATCGGTCTGGCGCTGGTTCTCTTCGTGGTCTATCCGGCGCTGCTTCTCGCCCATGGCCTGAAGCCATCGCGCTTCTTTGCGGGCGCATGGCCGGCAATCCAGCTCGCCTTCGTGTCGCGCTCCTCCATCGGCACCCTGCCCGTCACCGAAACCGTGACGGAAAAGAGCCTCGGCGTGCCGCGCGAATATGCCGCCTTCGCCGTGCCGCTCGGCGCCACCACCAAGATGGACGGCTGCGCCGCCATCTATCCGGCGATTTCGGCGATCTTCATCGCCCAGTTCTTCCAGGTGCCGCTCGGCATTCAGGACTATGCGCTGATCGTGTTCGTCTCGGTGCTTGGCTCGGCCGCAACGGCGGGTCTCACGGGTGCCGTGGTGATGCTGACGCTGACGCTCTCCACGCTCGGTCTCCCGCTCGAAGGTGTTGGCCTGCTGCTCGCCATCGACCCGATCCTCGACATGGGGCGCACGGCCGTCAACGTCGCCGGTCAGGCGCTGGTGCCCACCATCGTCGCCAAACGTGAAGGCATTCTGGACGAGGCAGTCTACAACAACGCCAAGGACATCGAGGCACTCGATGACCGCGACGCGGTTCCTGCCTGAACAAAGAACGACTGAAAGTGGTGCCGCCGGGGTGGTACCTTCATATCTCCATGATGGGCGTCGCTATCACTTTAGCGACGCCCACATTGACAATAATCCCAAAAATATTGAAGTATAAATTTGCGAATCATCAATTTTAACTGCAATTATCCTAATATAATTATGGGAAACAAAATTGCACCGAGAAAAAATATGAAAAAATCTTCTATAATTCTCCTGAGTATTTTCTCTTTCATTGCATTCCCTAATTTGACCGCAGCAGCGGGAACAACTGTTGATTCCGTGTCCTATTCGTGCGCCAACAACGAAGTCCTACGTGTAGTGTACGTCAACGGCGCCGATGGAAAAAGCTTCGCGATCCTGCAGCAGATGGAAGAAATGATAACTATGGCGGAAACAATATCGGCGTCCGGAGCGATTTATAACGCAATGGACCCGAACTATAGTTACACTTTACGCACGAAAGGCAGCAACGCCTCGCTTGAAGATAGCAGGGGCACGATACTGGACGGCTGCTCAGAGTAATAATGCAAAACAAGAACGGGTGGCGGCCGCGGCCATCCCTGGCGTGAAAAGAAGATTGCGGCATCAGGCAATAATGGACGATGCAACTTTCCAGTCTTCACCCGCTTTTCCCGATCATGAATCAGGCGTATCAATCGCGGCGATAAAAGTGCCGCCCGGCTGTCATGTTCTAGGGAGAAACAAAATGCGCGTTTCCATCGTCTTAGGTTCGCTCGCCGCTCTGCTGGCGCTCACCGCCTGCCAGACGCTGACTCCGGAAGAGCGCCGGGCGCGGGATGAGGCGACATGCCGGGGTTATGGTTTCCGCCCCGGCACCGACCCCATGGCGGGTTGCCTTCTCGATTTGGAAATGGATCGTCGCGCCGACAACCGCGCCTGGCAGGCGCAGATGAACCGCGACATGTTCTATCGTCCGGTGGTGGTGGAGCGGCGGATCATCGTCCAACCAAACCCCTGACCGGAATGAAGGCGACATTGCTGGCGTTTTCACCCTGCCTTGCCCTTGCGGCAAGTGTCGCCTGCGCGGCGGCAAGACGCGCGATGGGCACGCGGAAGGGCGAGCAAGACACGTAGTCGAGATCCGCATCCTCGCAGAAATGGATCGAGGCCGGGTCGCCGCCATGTTCGCCGCAGATGCCGAGTTTCAGCTCCGGACGCGTCTGGCGGCCGCGCTCGGCGGCAATGCGGATCAGCTCTCCCACACCGTCGAAATCGAGCGAGATGAACGGGTCGCGTTCAATAATGCCCTTGCGCTGATAGGTGTTGATGAAACGTGCCGCGTCGTCACGGGAAATGCCGAAGGTCGTCTGCGTCAGATCGTTGGTGCCGAAGGAGAAGAACTCCGCAGCTTCCGCAATCACATGCGCGCGCAGCGCCGCACGCGGCAACTCGATCATGGTGCCGGTCAGATATTCGAGCGTCATGCCGGTCTCTTCCGCCACCTCGGCGGCCACAGTGTCGATGACGGCCTTAACGTAATCGAGTTCGGACCGGAGGCCGACCAGCGGCACCATGATCTCAGGCACGACAGGCGCACCGGTGATGCGCGCCGCCGCAACCGCAGCCTCAAAAATGGCGCGCGCCTGCATTTCGGCAATTTCGGGATAGGAAATGGCAAGCCGGCAGCCGCGATGGCCGAGCATGGGGTTGAATTCGTGCAGCGCATCCAGCCGCTGGCGGAATACGGTCTGCGGCATGCCCATGGCGGCGGCGACCTCTACGATCTCGCCATCGCTCTTCGGCAGGAATTCGTGCAGCGGCGGATCAAGCAGGCGGATCGTCACCGGCAGGCCGTGCATGATCTGGAAAAGCTCGGTGAAATCCGAACGCTGCATCGGCAAAAGCCGGTCAAGCGCTGCCCGCCTGCCCTTTTCGCTTTCGGCGAGAATCATCTCGCGCATCACATGAATGCGGTCGCCTTCGAAGAACATATGCTCGGTGCGGCAAAGACCTATACCTTCTGCACCGAAAGCACGGGCGGCGCGGGCATCGGCCGGTGTATCGGCGTTGGTGCGCACTGTCATACGGCGCAGATTATCGGCCCATTGCATCAGCTTGCCGAAGTCGCCTGACAGTTCAGGCTGCGTCATCGGCACTTCACCTTTCATCACCCGGCCAGAAGAGCCGTCGATGGTGATGACATCGCCGCGTTTCAGCATGCAGCCAACGCCGATCAGCACCTTGTTGCGCATATCGACGCGCATCGAACCCGCACCGGTAACGCAGGGAATGCCCATGCCGCGCGCTACCACGGCGGCGTGGCTGGTCATACCGCCGCGCGTCGTCAAAATGCCTTCGGCGGCATGCATGCCGTGAATATCTTCCGGACTGGTTTCGATGCGGACCAGAATGACGCTTCGGCCTTCAGCTTCCGCAGCGACCGCTTCTTCCGAGGTAAAGACGATCTCGCCGGTTGCCGCACCCGGGGAGGCAGGCAGGCCGGAGCCGATGATGGGCCGGGATATACCGGGATCGATGGTGGGGTGCAGCAATTGGTCGAGCGATGACGGCTCGATGCGGCAGACGGCTTCTTCCTGCGAAATCAACCCATCCTCGACCATATCGACGGCGATCTTCATGGCGGCGCGTGTGGTGCGCTTGCCGGAACGGGTCTGGAGCATCCAGAGCTTGCCGCGCTCGATGGTAAATTCCAGATCCTGCATGTCGCGATAGTGGGTCTCCAGCCGCTTGCAGATCACCATGAACTCGGCGAAAGCCTCCGGCATCAGCTTTTCCATGGATGGTTTGTCGGAACCCGACGCCAGCCTCGCGGCCTCGGTGATGGATTGCGGCGTGCGGATGCCCGCCACCACATCTTCACCCTGGGCATTGACGAGGAACTCGCCGTAAAGCTCCGCCTCTCCGGTGGAGGGATTGCGGGTGAAGGCAACGCCGGTTGCCGATGACGAGCCGAGATTGCCAAAGACCATGGCCTGGACGTTGACCGCCGTGCCCCAGTCGCCGGGAATATTGTGCAGGTGTCGATAGGTCACGGCGCGATGGTTCGTCCAGCTGGCAAAGACTGCACCGATCGCGCCCCAGAGCTGAACATGGCAATCCTGCGGGAAAGCCTCTCCCAACTCGTCCTCGATCAGTTGCTTGTAAAGCGCAACGACATGCTGCCACTCGACCGCCGACATATCGGTATCGTATTCATGGCCGAGCCGGCCCTTCTCATCTTCGAGAATTTCCTCGAACAGCTCATGGTCGAGACCCATGACGACATCGGCATACATCTGGATGAATCGGCGATAGCTGTCCCAGGCGAAACGGGCGTCGCCCGCATCGTGGCCCAGCGCCTGCACCGTGCGGTCGTTGAGGCCGAGATTAAGCACCGTGTCCATCATACCCGGCATTGAGGCACGCGCGCCTGATCGGACCGACAACAGCAGCGGCGTCTGGCTGCCGCCGAATGTCTTGCCGGTCACGGCTTCCATGCCGTGAAGGCCGGCCATGACCTGCAGCTTCAGCTCTTCGGGGAGATCGCGGCCGTTCTTGTGATAAAGGGCGCAGGCATCGGTTATGATGGTGAGGCCGGGGGGAACGGGAAGGCCGAGACTTGCCATTTCGGCAAGGTTTGCACCCTTGCCGCCCAATATAGCAACGTCACCTGCCCGGCCTTCGGCAGCACCGTTGCCGAAGGTATAAACCCACTTTTTCATTCCACGCTCTCCACCCAGAAGCGTTGTCATTTTTCTATCATCTACAGCATTGGCAGCATGTTGGAAACGCCACAACGTCCAGTTTACATCGCAGTGCAGCATAATTGCGGCGAATTGCGCGCCAGAATTGCCGCAAAAGCAAAATAACAGCGTTACTGACGCATTCGTGTAGTGCGCAGAAACGGAGTGTTCCCTAAGCCATTCACATCGCCCAAAAAGAGATTATTCATGCAATTTACTCGCCGCCACACGTTGAAATTTGCCGGAATTTCTTGCGCCGCCACCGCCCTTGCCGGTGCTCTTAGAGCAGAAGGCGCCCCACCCGCAGCAAGTGCAAGCACCGCCCTTCCCTTTGCGCTGACCACGCCGATGCATGTCAGTCAGGCGGCGCTTCGGGTGCGCGATCTCGATCCGATGATCGATTATTACCGTTCCGTGCTCGGGTTGAATGAGGTTGCGCGCAACGCACGGGGCGTGACGCTCGGCGCCGGCACCGTTCCCCTGCTTGATCTCGTTCACAAGCCAACGGCGGATTATGAAAGCCCCACCTCAGCCGGCCTGTTCCACATCGCCTATCTGATGCCCACCCGCAAGGATCTGGCGCGGTGGCTGGTACATGCGGCGTTAAGGCAGGTGCCGCTCACAGGCTTTGCCGACCATAATGTCAGTGAAGCGGTCTATCTCAACGATCCCGAAGGCAACGGCATAGAGGTTTACAGCGACCGGCCGAAGGACACATGGGTCTGGAGCGGCAGCGTGGTTAAGATGGGGACCGAACCGCTCGACGTCGATGATCTCGTAACGCTGACCGACACCAAAAAGAGCGATTACGAGGCCGCACCTTCCGGCATGCGCATCGGGCATATTCACCTGCGGGTCGGCGAGATTGCTACCGCACGCGCCTTTTACGAGGAAGCCGTTGGTCTCAAACCGACGCAGGATGCCCGTTCGGATGCCTCCTTCCTGTCATCGGGCGGATATCACCACCATCTGGCCGTCAACACATGGAACAGCCGGGGCGCGAAAGAGCGCAACGCCACTGAAACCGGCCTCGACTGGTTCTCTCTTGCCATCAAAAATCCCACGGACCTTGAAGCGCAGAAAACGCGGCTGCGGGCGGCCGGTTATGTGCTGGTGGAGATGGAAAACAAGGTTGTGGAAGCGATTGATCCGTGGGGCACGCGGCTGCGGTTGGTGCCGGTATAAGAGGGCGGCGAGCCGGCTGGTTTCCTGTGACTGGTACAGGAACGAGGGACGCGAGGCACAACACCAAAAAAAAGCCTTGCGAGGCCACGGCAGCGACCTCGCAAGGCTTTCCATCCGGTACAGGAAACCGGATGGGGGGTCTGGAAAGAGCCCAAATTCCTTTCAAAAAGACATAGCAAAATGCCGCGCATTGTCGCCCACCCGAATGGGTGATGCGGCCAGATAAATTCGCGATGGAAAAGGCTTAAGGGGTAGACCCGGAACGGGAAACTCAGACGGCTTCGCGCAGTTGCTCGGCAGTCTGCAAATCCACGGAAACCAGTTGCGACACGCCCTGTTCGGCCATGGTGACGCCGAAGAGACGGTTCATGCGCGCCATGGTGATGGGATTGTGGGTGATGATGACGAAACGCGTTTCGGTGGAGGCAACCATTTCGTCCATCAGGTTGCAGTAACGCTCGACATTATGGTCGTCGAGCGGCGCGTCCACCTCGTCCAGCACGCAGATTGGTGCGGGATTGGTGAGGAAGACCGCAAAGATCAGCGCCATGGCCGTCAGCGCCTGTTCACCGCCGGAAAGCAGCGTCATGGTCTGCGGCTTCTTGCCCGGAGGACGGGCGAGAATTTCCAGGCCGGCTTCCAGCGGATCGTCGGATTCGATCAGCTGCAATTCCGCCGTGCCACCACCAAACAAATGGGTGAAAAGCCGCTGGAACTGCGAATTGACCACATCGAAGGCCGCAATCAACCGTTCACGGCCTTCGCGGTTGAGGTTCTGGATACCGGCGCGCAGCTTGCGCACCGCGTCGATGATATCGTCGCGTTCCTTGATGAGGGCCGCGAGCTTGGCGGAAAGCTCCGCCTGCTCTTCCTCGGCACGCAGGTTGACGGCGCCCAGCCTCTCACGCTCTATCTTCAGCCGGTCGAGATCGCGCTCGACATCGCGAATATCTGGTTTCGGCTGGTCGGGACCAAGGCCGGTCAGGCGCAGCGCCATATGCGGCTCGGTATTTAGCGTTTCGCGGATGCGATGTTCGGTTTCCTGCCGCTTCTCGCGGGCAGAAACAAGCCGCTCTTCGGCGCGGCCGCGCTTCTCCCGGGCTTCTGCCAGTTCGGAAAGGGCGGTGGTGGCAACGCGGTCGGCGGCGCGTTGCAGGTTTTCCGCCTCGGCCAGCCGGTCCGCGGCCAAGCGGCGGGCGTCTTCGGTTTTCTGAAGCTCGGTCAGGAGGTTGCGGCGTTTCTCGTCGAACTCTTCCGGCGCAATGTCCAGTTCGGCGATTTCCTCGCGCGCCTCTTCCTCACGCTCACGCAGGGTGGCGATGTGATCGGCGGCACTGGCGGCCCGCGATGCCCAGGTGGAGCGCTCCTGCGCGATTGCCTGAAGCCGGCGCTGGCGGCTTTCCGCCTCGCGGCTCACCCCCTCGTGGCGGGCGCGCGCTTCTGCCAGCAGGCCACGGTCTGTGGCGACTTCCAGCTGGCTTTCACGCAGGCGCAGATCAAGGGCGGAAAGATCCGGTGCATCTTCCATTTCGATGCGGGCGATTTCTTCCTGAACGACGATCTCGTCGATCTGCGCGCCGATCTGGTTCAGCGCTTCCGAGACGATATCCCGGCGGCGCAGAAGATCGCCCGAGGCGCGTTCGGCTGATGTCAGCGCCTCTCGTGCCTCGGCAAGATGACGCGTCACCAGCCGGCTTCTGTCGCGCACTTCCGAAAGCCGCAACTCGGCGCTTCTGATGTCGTCGGTCCTGATGGAGAGCTGTTCTTCGGCCTCCTCCAGACTGAAACGGGCCTCTTCCAGTTCCGTCTCGATTTCGGCAAGCCGGTTCTTTTGTGCCAGACGAAGGGCGGCGGCTCCCGGCGCATCAGCGCTGGCGATGTGGCCATCCCAGCGAAACAGCGCGCCCTCGCGCGTCACCAGCCGCTGACCGGCCTTCAGCGACGGCATCAGGCGCAAGGCTTCCGCAGTGTCGGCTGCAACGCCGATCTGGGCGAGACCGCGCCTTAATGCGTCCGGCGCCTGCGCATAGTTCAAAAGCGGCTTGACGCCCTGCGGCAAAGCAGGATCGCCCGCACCATCACCATTGCCGGCCCAATAGGCGGGAGCAGCGGGATCAAGGGCACTTTCGAGGTCGTCGCCAAGGGCTGCACCAATCGCTGCCTCAAAACCACGTTCCACCGTCATTTCTTCCGCCACCGGCGTGAAGCTGCCATTGGCGGCAGCACTGGCCGCCAGGATTTTGGTGATGGTGCGCGCTTCCGTATCCAGAGCGTTCAGCCGGTTTCTCGCCGTTTCCAGCGGGCCGCGCGCCAGCGCTTCGGCGGAACGCGCCTCGGCAACGGCGGCTTCGGCTTCCTCCGCCACGATCAGAGCGTCTTCCACCGCGATCTCGGCTGCCTCGACCGCCTCGCGGCGCTCCGAAGGATCGGGAAGGCCGGAGAGTTTTTCATCGACGGCATCGATCTCGGAGGATGCCTCCTGCGACTGGCGTTCCAGCCGGAGTTTACGATCGGAAAGCTCGCGGATCGCCCGTTCCAGCTGCTGGCGCCCGGCGGCGGCCTCGGCGCGCTCGGCGGTGATGGCAGTGAAAACGGTTTCGCTTTCAGTCAGTTTAGCGGCAGCTGCCTCAAAGGCTTCGCGCATCTCTTCGGCATGACGACCGGAATCGGCGAGAATTTCGAGAAGGTCTGCCTCTTCCTCATCGAGCCGTGCAAGGATCTGGGCGTTATCAGAGACAAGCCGTTCTTCGCGAACGATGTCTTCGCCAAGCTGCGATAGACGGCGCGCCAGCTCATCACGGCGGCGAAGCAGGCGGTTCGCCTCGTCATCCAGCTGGGTGCGGGCAATCTGCAGACGTTGCAGGGCGGCAGCGACCCGCGCTTCATCCTCGCGCAGTTCCGGCAGCTTCAGGCTGGCAATGCCCTGCTGTTTGGCCGCCTCCATCTGCGCCTGCGCCTTTTCGGCAACGATGTTCGTGGCCTGATTAAGCGCGCTTTCCGCTTCGCCTTCGGCTTCCTTGGCTTCTACCCAGCGGATATGCAGCAGGGTCGCCTCGCGGGCGCGGATATCCGCCGACAGCATCTTGAAACGGTTGGCCTGCCGCGCCTGGCGTTTCAGGCTTTCGATCTGGCTTTCAAGCTGGGCGGTCACATCCTCCAGCCGCTCCAGATTGGTTTCGGCAGCGCGCAGGCGAAGCTCCGCTTCATGGCGACGGGAATGCAGGCCGGAAATGCCGGCCGCCTCTTCCAGAAGCTGGCGGCGGGCCTGCGGCTTGGCATTGATGAGTTCACCGATACGCCCCTGCCCCACCATCGAGGGCGAACGCGCGCCGGTGGAGGCATCGGCAAACAGAAGCTGCACATCCTTGGCGCGCGCTTCCTTGCCGTTGATGCGATAGACCGAGCCGTTTTCGCGCTCGATGCGGCGCGTCACCTGAATTTCATCGGCATCGTTGAAGGCGGCGGGCGCGGTGCGATCGGAATTGTCGAGATAAAGGCCGACCTCGGCGGTGTTGCGGGCCGGGCGATTGCCGGAACCGGAGAAGATGACGTCATCCATGCCGGATGCGCGCATGTTCTTGTAGGAGTTTTCGCCCATCACCCAGCGAAGCGCTTCGACCAGATTGGACTTGCCGCAACCATTGGGACCGACGACACCGGTCAGACCCGGCTCGATGATGAATTCCGAGGGTTCAACGAAGGATTTGAAACCGACGACGCGGAGCTTGTTGAACTTCATGCCGCTCCGCTCCGCCTGAAATAACGGCAATAAAAAACGGGCGAACGGAAATAGCCGCCGCCCGTTCCTTTAAGGGTTCGGCGATCAGAGCAGCTTGTCGATGACAGCCGACATGGTTTCAACCGACATGTCTCCCGCGTATTTCTTGCCGTTGATGATGAAAGTCGGCGTGGAGTTGACGCCGAATTCCGTCGCACCGCGTTGCATCGTTGCGTTCACATCATCCAGAAGCTTCTGGTTCGTCAAGCAGGCCTCGAAAGACTCCTGTGAGAAACCGGCCATTTTCGACAATTGCAGCAGCGCCGCACGGGCATCCTGGGCTGTTGCCCAGCTCTGCTGCTGCTTGAACAGCATGGAAACGAACGGGAAATACTGTCCTTCCGGTGCGCAGCGCGCCAGCATGAAGGCAGCGGCGGCACGCGGATCGAACGGGAATTCGCGGATGACGAAATAGGCCTTGCCGGTATCGATGTATTTCTTCTTGATCTCGTCAAAGGTCTTGTTGTGGAAATTGGCGCAATGCGGGCAGGTCATCGACATATATTCGACGATCTTGACGGGAGCGTTCGCATCGCCGAGCGCCGCTTCCGGCAGCGGACCGGGCTTCAACACCGCAGCCATATCCACGTCACCGGTGGATTCAGGCAATTCCTGCGCCTGGGCAACGCCCGGCGTGAAGGCAAACGGCAGGGCCGTGGCAAGGGCAGCAAGTGCAACGCCGCCGAGAAGGCTGCGACGGGAAATGGTCAGTTCGGAAAAATGCATGAAAGCACCTGTTGGTAATAGACTCTATTGTCTGTTGATTCCGATATAGCGACGGCCTGTTCATCACAAGCGGGGTTTTGAACTCTTCTTGTCAAAGAATTGTGACCAGTCAAGGACGGTGCGCGACATCAAATCGTCCCGCCCCGCGGCTTCTTCTTCTGCATCACCGCCGTGCCGAGCCTTTCCACTGCCTTGCGCAGCGCTTCGCTCTCGATGCCGTCCATCATATCGTCGAGACGTTTTGCCGCATCACCGCGCAGCGGCGGCGGCTTTCGCCGGCGGGGAACGGGCTGCGATACCGGCTTCTGCACGATCCTGATCTGGCGTACCGCCGGAAAGCCAAAAAAGCCGTTGATGCGGGCGATGAGCTCGCCCTGTGCATGGGTGAGGAACAGAGCGCGCGCGCCTTCGCAGGCAATCGTCAGCACGCCCGGCTGGTAGCCGCCGCGATCCGGCCCTTCGTCGCGACGCGGCCAGGTAATCTTTTCCGGCCGCGTGCAATCGGCGAAGTCATCGCCGGCGATCTCGTCCCACGAGCCGAGCAGCGCCGTGTTGATGCCCGCCCGTTTCGACAGGAGGGGATCCATGATGCCATTGGCTATTTCGGCAATCTGGATGACGCCTTTGCGTGGATATCGCATTTTTCACTCGGGTTTCAGGACCGCACAGTCCGGAGCTTCTTGATAGGTCGGCATGAATGGCCCAACTATAGGCCGAATCGAAGAGAAACGGCAAACCATGCTTCAAAAAACCGCCCCGTCATCGCACGCGCAGATGCTGCTCGCATGGTACGACCGCCACCATCGCGAGTTGCCTTGGCGCACCTCGCCGGCCATGGCGGCACAAGGAAAACGTGCCGATCCCTATCATGTCTGGCTTTCCGAAGTGATGTTGCAGCAGACGACGGTGCAGGCGGTGAAACCCTATTTTCTGAAGTTCCTCGCAACGTGGCCTCATGTCAGCGATCTGGCGGCGGCACCGGTTGAGGATGTGATGGCTGCATGGGCGGGACTCGGTTATTACGCCCGCGCCCGCAACCTGAAAAAATGTGCGGAAGCCGTGGCGAAAGAGCATGGCGGCGTCTTTCCCGATACCGAAGAGGGCCTGAAGAAGCTGCCCGGCATCGGCGACTATACATCTGCTGCCGTGGCGGCCATTGCGTTCAACCGGCAGGCGGCGGTGATGGACGGTAATGTGGAGCGCGTCATCTCCCGCCTTTTCGCGATAGATGCACCCCTGCCCGGCTCGAAACCCGCCATGAAGGCGAAGGTGGCGGAGCTTACGCCTCCCGACCGGCCGGGCGATTTTGCGCAGGCGATGATGGATCTCGGTGCGACGATCTGCACGCCGAAGCGCCCTGCCTGCGCGCTCTGTCCGTTCAATGGCGGCTGTCTGGCGCTTGCCCATGACGAGCCGGAGCGGTTTCCGGTCAAGGCCGCGAAAAAGGCAAAACCGGTGCGGCTGGGAGCCGCCTTCGTGGCGGTGAATGCAAGCGGCAAAATTCTGCTGCGGCGGCGCATAGAAAGCGGCCTTCTCGGTGGCATGACGGAGGTGCCGACAACGGCATGGACCGCCCGCGTGGATGGCGGCACCGACACGAGCCACGCGCCTTTTGCCGCGTCTTGGCAAGCGGCGGGCGTCATCGTGCATGTCTTCACCCATTTCGAGCTGCGGCTCACCGTCTATCGGGCACAGGTGCCGGATGGGCTTGAAACTGGCGCGGATGACGGATGGTGGGAGCCGGTTACAAATCTTGACGCGCAAGCCTTGCCGACGGTGATGAAAAAAGTCATCGCACAGGCTATTCCATCCGCATTCGATGAAAGCAGGAAGTTTCGATGACCAAGATTGAGCATATCGTATTCGACATCGGCAAGGTACTGATCCACTACGATCCGCATATTCCCTATAGCCGCCTCATTCCCGATGCCGACGAGCGCAAATGGTTCTTCGAGAATGTCTGCACCCATGACTGGAACCTCGAACAGGATCGCGGACGCGGCTGGGAAGACGCCGAGGCGCTGCTGATGGAGCAGTTTCCCGAGCGGGAAGAGCATATCCGCGCCTTCCGCAAGTTCTGGCATGAGATGGTCTCGCATTCCTATGACGACAGCGTCGCGATCATGACTGGCCTGATCGACAACGGTCACGACGTGACGATGCTGACCAACTTCGCCTCCGATACCTTCCGCGAAGCGCAGAAGATGTTCCCCTTCCTCACCCTGCCGCGCGGCGTGACGGTCTCTGGCGATGTGAAGCTGCTGAAACCGGATGTGGCGATCTACGAGCTGCACGCGAAGGAATTTGGCCTCGACCCTGCCGCAAGCATCTTCATTGACGATACGCTTGTGAATGTCGAAGGCGCCAAGGCCGCCGGCTGGCAGGCGGTGCATTTTACCGGAGCGGAAAAGCTGAAGCAGGATCTGCAATCCTACGGCGTGGATGTCTGACAGACCATCAGATCCAAAAAGAAAATTGGCGCAGGCGGAAATGGCGGTCTCCTGCCTGCGCCAGTCCTGCCGCAAGCGGCATGGGACAGCAATGTTTTCGTGAACTTTCCGAACCGGATTTTCACAACCATTGCTTTGCGTAGGACACTATGACCGTTCTCTTGCGCGAAACTTGTCTGGCTAAATTTAGATATTCAAAAATACCAACGCCCGACACCGAAGTGCCGGGCGTTGGTCGTTCTCCATCCGGGACTGAAGGTACTAAACCGGACGGAGACGTATGCTGACAATGGCGGGCGGTGGATCGTTGCCTTCAGCCTTTTGGGCTTTAGACTGTCAGGCCTTTGCCAGTTCACTGCGGATGATTGTTCTCAGATCATCGATAGGCTTCAGCTGGTCGCCATCCTCGAAGTGCCAGAACGTCCATCCGTTGCATGCGTCGAGACCCTGCACCTTTGCACCAAGACGGTGAATGGAGCCGGCAGTCCCGCCGGATGCAATCGTACCATCGGCACGAATAATGGCGCTATAACGGCGCTTTGCATCGGTCAGCACCTGGCCGGGACGGACGAGGCCGCTTTCCACCAAGGTATTGAAGGCAACACGCGGTTCGGCCCTCTTGCCGGTCATGACGGTCAGCTCCGCCTTGCCGAGCGGCTCGACGGCGGCGATGCGGGCAGAGGCCGCGTCGATGTAATCCTGTTCGCGCTCGATACCAACGAAGTGGCGGCCGAGACGTTTTGCAACCGCACCCGTGGTGCCGGAGCCGAAGAACGGGTCGAGCACGATGTCGCCAGGCTTGGTAGAGGCCATGATGATGCGTGCCAGCAATGCTTCCGGCTTCTGGGTCGGATGCACCTTCTTGCCGTCGTCACCTTTCAGCCGCTCATGACCGCTGCAAATCGGGAACAGCCAGTCGGAGCGCATCTGCACGTCGTCGTTGGAGGCCTTCAGCGCTTCGTAATTGAAGGTATAGCCCTTGGCTTTCGGATCGCGGCTCGCCCAGATCATGGTCTCATGGGCGTTCTGGAAACGGCGGCCCTTGAAGTTGGGCATGGGATTGGTCTTGCGCCAGACGATATCGTTCAGGATCCAGAAATCGAGGTTCTGGAGCATGGAACCGACGCGGAAGATGTTGTGGTAGGAGCCGATGACCCAGATGGTACCATTCGGCTTCAGCACGCGGCGGCAGGCCAGCAGCCAGGCGCGGGTGAAGGCATCATAGGCCTCGAAGGAGGAGAACTGGTCCCATTCGTCATCGACCGCATCAACCAGCGACTGATCTGGCCGGTGAAGCGTACCGCCAAGCTGGAGGTTGTAGGGCGGATCGGCGAAAATCGCATCCACCGACTGGCTCGGGAGGGCATCCAAGGCAGCGACACAATCACCTTTGATTATGCTGTCTTTCCAGGCGTCACTCTCGCCCGCACGATCAAAACCGGCACGCCGAAAATCGGCCAGCGGAAAAACTGCTGCCATTGGTACTCGCTCCATACGCTTACTCTCTACTGATGCTTATGGTTACCGAAGATGGTTATCAAAGCCTGAACAAGTCACGGAAAATGCGAAATAAATGGCTGTCGCGGCTGACACGCGCAATTTGCTGGCGCGGGCGGGGAACCCGAAGTGGCGCAAAAACGTTGTGCACAACGGGTTGTCCTGTTCCGCATGTCGGTGCTGGCAATACCGGCAACTCAGGGGGTAATCCGCAATGATGTCCGTAACGCGAGTGGCTTCTTTTTCAGTGCATGCCTTTTCCGCGGCTTTTCTTCTGGCGGCGCTGCCGTCAAGCTTGGGGGCGCAGGAGCCGGCACCGCTATACAACGTCGTCACCGACGCTGTGCTGTTCGATGGTGGCCCATCGCTCGGCAACAGCGACAGGGTGCGTTGGGATTTTTACAAGGCTGACGGGGCCGGAGTGCGCAGCGACGTCAATGCCGGCGGCTCCTACGACGCCACCTTCGAAGCGAAGCTGCCGGCGGGCAAGTATGTCGGCGTGGCAGCGCTGGGCAACATCCGTCGCGAAATACCCTTCGAGGTGAAGGAGGGAAGCCTAACGAGGCCAAAGGCTAATTTCGACGCGGCGGAACTAACGGTGGTGCCAAAACGCAGCCCCGGCGGCGATGTGGAAAGCCAGGCGAAAACCGAAATCACCAAAGACGATTTCAAGGACAGCGTTTACGGGCAGAACACGACCTTCGTGCCGGCGGGCGAACTGCTCCTCACCGGCAGCATCGGCCCTGCGCGTGCGCAGGAAACGCTTGCCATCAAGGCGGGCGAGACGATCAGCCACGATCTAGTCATCCCGAGCGGCGTGGTCGTTGCCAAGGCGGCCTATACGGACGGTGGCAAGGCTGTGGAAACGGACGATATCCGTTTCGAAGCGCTTTCAGCCAAGGAGACGCTTGATGGCACGCGCCAGACCATCAACGGTGTTTACGGCACCGGCAAAACCATGGAAATGCCTGCCGGTGATTTCGTGATGCGCGCGCGTCTGGGCAAGGTCACGGTGGAACAGCCCTTCACCGTAACTGCAGGAAAACGCACCGAGATCAACCTCAACCTCGATGCTGGTGTTCTGGCAATCACGGCACCGGGTGCGGAGCGGATCGACATCGTCGAAACGACCAAGGACCTTCAGGGTACGCAAAAGGAAATTTCCGGCCGTTATGGCAACCGGCATCAGGAGACCCTGCATCCCGGCGATTATTCGGTGAAGGTGAGCTACGACAAGAAATCCGGGCGCGAGCCGAAGGAGATCAAGGCGACGGTCAAGGCCGCCGAGAGAACCGAGACGAATGTGCCGGAGTAGCAGTAAGCCGCTGCCCGGCCGGGTGCGGCGGCGGCTCGCCAATCTTCACGCCGGTAAATCCTGATGCCGCGATGCGATCGCACAGCCTAATCCACTGGCAGCCGCGACAGGCTTGCCGGATGTCTCCGGCGGCAAAGGCCAGACGCATTTTCTCAAGCAGCTCCGGCGTTGCCCGCAGCCGCTTTCCGGCGGTGATTGTCTCGTTCAAAAGCGTTGAAACCGAAAGCCGGGCCGCCTCGTCCCTCTGGACCACGCCCTCGTTGAAACAGTGGGCATGGCTTTCGCACAACAGGCCAACGCAGATATCGTCCGGCCCATCGACCAGCTCGATATCCTCTTCGCCTGCGTTCAGCCGAGCGGCGACACGGTCGTAGTTTTCGACAAAGCCGGAGGTATATCCCTTCCCCACAT
Source organism: Agrobacterium sp. 10T429 (assembly GCF_056393925.1). NCBI lineage: Bacteria > Pseudomonadati > Pseudomonadota > Alphaproteobacteria > Hyphomicrobiales > Rhizobiaceae > Agrobacterium > Agrobacterium sp. 10T429. The sequence goes on along the minus strand of NZ_JBFTGV010000001.1, from coordinate 680,706 downwards.
AGGTCAGCATGCAGAGAAGGTGATGGGGGCGAAGGCGGACCGTCACGGGACGCGTTTCCGATCAAGAAAACAGATCGGCGGACAAAGGAAAAATCCGCTCCGTGATTTCGCCGTATCAGCAGCCATACATGCTCCCTTCACGCACCGCGGATCGTCATCGCGGCCGGATATCGATAACCGACTTTTCGGGCGGAGTCCAAACGAGCACAGCCAATCGTTCCCGGCCTATCCGACGATGGCGAAGGCGTCGTGCACCGAGCCTGAAGGGGTGCGGATTGCCTTGCGACCGATCCATTGCACGTGCCCGTCGAGAATTCGCACCGCCTCCTCGGCACGGCCGCCGCGCAATGCGTCGAGGATCGCGCGGTGATCGGTATCGGTGCGGCGCTCCCATCCTGCCCGCCAGGCGGAAAACAGGAATCGGGCGCTCGCGGCATGCAGGCCGTCGATCGCCTCCATCAGGCGCGGCATGTTGCAAGGCGCCGTGATGAGGCGGTGGAAGCGGCGATTGGCCTCTTCCCAATGCTGCACGTCGACCGCGCTATCGCCTTCGAGCGTGGCGGCCTCCGCCTGGTCGAGAATGGCTGAAGTCATGTTTGGAATGGCGTGGCGCAGCGCCAGAACCTCAAGCGCGGCGCGCATTTCCGCGACTTCGCGCACATCGGCGAGGCCGAAATCCGCGACCCGCACGCCGCGGCGCGGAATGCTGGCGGCCAAGCCCTGCGCCTCCAGCCTGCGGAACGCTTCGCGCACCGGCACATGCGATGCGCCGAATTCGGCGGCAATGTGATCCTGCCTCAGACGTTCACCCGGCGACAGCTCACCGCGCACGATGCGGTCAGCCAGAGTGCGGCTGATGCGTGCGGCAATGGTATCTTCGGGTCTGGTTTTCGCTGTCTTGGGCATAACATCCCATAACGCATCCGGCGCTGATCTGTGTAGCGGTTTTTGTGCGCAGGAAACGCGCAAAGCCAAATCCCAGCTATGAGCCGGGCGCGGCCGACCCTTGCGGGCCAGCCGGTTGAGCTTGACGCGGACTTGGTCTAAAAGCCCGGGCATCACTTTTTTCCAAGGCAAATCCGATACAGGGAGCGCCCATGAGCGGCTTCGACCTCATTATTTTCGACTGTGACGGCGTTCTGGTCGATTCCGAAATCATCGCCGCACAGGTGGAGTCCCGCCTTCTGACCGAGGCCGGGTATCCGATCTCCGTCGAGGAAATGGGCGAGCGTTTCGCCGGCATGACCTGGAAGAACATCCTCCTGCAGGTGGAAAGCGAAGCCAGCATCCCGTTTTCCGCATCGCTGCTCGACAAGTCGGAAAAGCTGCTCGACGCGCGGCTGGAACGCGACGTGAAGATCATCGAGGGCGTCAAGTTCGCTCTGTCGCGCCTGACGACACCGCGTTGCATCTGCTCGAATTCCTCCAGCCACCGCCTCGACATGATGCTGACGAAAGTGGGCCTGAAGCCCTATTTCGCACCACATATCTACTCCGCCAAGGATCTCGGAGCCGACCGCGTCAAGCCGAAGCCGGATATCTTCCTGCATGGCGCAGCCCAGTTCGGCGTTTCACCGGATCGCGCCGTCGTAATCGAGGATTCCGTGCACGGCGTGCATGGTGCAAAGGCAGCCGGCATGCGCGTCATCGGCTTCACCGGCGCATCCCACACCTATCCGAGCCATGCCGACCGGTTGACGGATGCGGGCGCGGAAACGGTGATTTCACGCATGCAGGACCTGCCCGCCGTTATTGCAGCGATGGCGGAGTGGGAAGGCGCTTTTTAATCTCTGGCTTTGTCACAAACGCCACTTCGTCATGCTCGGGCCTGTCCCGAGCATCTGCAACGACTTGATTCCACGATACGTGTTCGGATCCTCGGGACAGGCCCGAGGATGACGTTGCGTATGAGGCATGGTTTGTTTGCGATCTGCCCGAAAGCCCGCAAAAGCAGCCTCCGGTTTTTACATTTCGCCCGTCAAATCACCGGCGCTTGGTCTTGGCCTTTGCGCCCTGCTCGGCAAAACCGATATAGACACTGACCGACCTCGGTGCGCCGCCCGGTCCGTTGGGAATGGCGACATGATCGTTGTTGAAGATGAACTGCGTGCCGGCACCGCCCGCAGCAACGTCGATGGCGAAATTGGTCGTTTCGCCGTAAATCTCGCCGTCGCCGTCCTTAACGGTGACGCGGATCGGTACGGTCACGCGGCCGGGCTTCGACATCGGGCCGGGAACGAGACGGCCCTGGGCCAGCACGTTTACCGTCAGCGTGGTTTCGTTCGCGGTACAAGAGCGCGTCGTGTCTGACAGCGAAACCTGATAGGCGAGTTTCTGCGGATCGTCCTTTGCGCCACCGGCATAGACGCGGTGGACGGCATTGGCATCGAGAACCGTGACCGTCGGGCAGTTGGCCTGCACCACCGGAGCAACGGCATTTGCCTGCGCCGCCGGAGGGTTGACGGCAAGCGAGTCTGACGGATTGGAGGAATTGCATCCTGCAACAACGGCCAGAAGCGACATCGCGGCGGACAAACGCAAGAAATTCCCTGACACTCTTCTAATTCCCTCTCCATTGTCCCGGAACCGAACCGGAGACGCTGTTTATTGACCTTTCACGCAGGTTGGCGATGGTCTATAGCAGCGACGCCGGAAAAAATCGATTGGCATGTTTGGTTTTGCTTGAATTTTCAAAAAAGCCCTTCATTACCTCGCCAATCGCCTCATTCCGGCGGGATGCTGCTGATAAAGAGCCGGTAACGGCAACGGACAGACCGGTAAACGACAAGGGACTATCTCGTGAAATATGTATCGACCAGGGGTGCGGCCCCTTCGCTTGGTTTCTGCGACGCGCTTCTGGCGGGCCTTGGCCGTGATGGCGGGCTTTACGTGCCGCGCGAATGGCCCTCCATGTCGAAAAAGGAAATCCGCAACCTGCGCGGCAAGTCCTATCAGGACATCGCGTTTGAGGTTCTCTACCGTTTCACCGGTGGTGAAATTCCGGCCGACAAGTTCAGGGCGATGATCGACGACGCCTATGCGACGTTCCGCCATCCGGCCGTAGCACCCCTGACGCAGACCGGGCCGAACACCTTCGTGCTGGAGCTTTTCCACGGCACCACGCTTGCCTTCAAGGACGTGGCGATGCAGCTTCTCGCCCGCCTGATGGATTATACGCTGGCTGAGCGCGGCGAACGCGCCACCATCGTCGGCGCCACCTCCGGCGACACGGGCGGCGCAGCCATCGACGCCTTTGCCGGGCGTGAGCGCACCGACATCTTCATCCTTTTCCCCAATGGCAAGGTCTCTCCGGTGCAGCAGCGCCAGATGACGACCTCCACCGCCTCCAACGTGCATGCGCTGGCGATCAACGGCAATTTCGACGATTGCCAGAACCTCGTCAAAGAAATGTTCAACGACGCGAAGTTCCGCGACGGCGTCAAGCTTTCGGGCGTCAACTCCATCAACTGGGCGCGCATCATGGCGCAGGTGGTCTATTATTTCACGGCGTCCCTGTCGCTCGGCGGTCCCGACCGGAAGATTTCCTTCACCGTCCCAACGGGCAATTTCGGTGATATCTTCGCCGGTTACGTTGCCAAGAAGATGGGCCTGCCGATCGACAAGCTTGTCATCGCCACCAACGACAACGACATTCTGGCGCGCACGCTGAAGACAGGCCGTTACGAGATGCGCGGCGTCACGCCCACCACCTCGCCCTCGATGGACATCCAGATCTCGTCCAATTTCGAGCGGCTGCTGTTTGAAGCCTATGGCCGCGATTCCGCTGCAGTAAAGGCATCGATGGATGGCCTCAAGCAATCCGGCGCGTTTGAAATCCCGCCGCATGCGCTGAAATTCATCAAGAAGGATTTCCGCGCCGGCCGTGCCACCGAAAAGCAGGTGGCGGCGACGATCCGCAATACGCTTGAGAAAACCGGTTACCTGATCGACCCGCATACGGCGACCGGCGTTTTTGTGGCGGAAAAACACGAAAAGGCATCAAGCCCGATGGTGGTCCTGTCCACTGCCCATCCGGCTAAATTCCCGGCCGCCGTAAAATCCGCTTGCGCAATCGACCCGGCGCTTCCAGTATGGCTAGCTGACATTATGAACCGGGAGGAGCGTTTCGACATTCTGGACGCAGAGCTGAAGACGGTGGAAACCTTCATCGGCAGCCACGCACGCGCCGGCAAATAGAGACGCGGAAAGACTTGATATGAGAGTTAATGTGACCCGGCTTTCGTCCGGGTTGACCGTTGTCACGGAAAGAATGCCGCATCTCGAAAGCGTTGCTCTTGGGGTGTGGATCAAATCCGGGTCCCGCAACGAGACGACTGCCGAGCACGGCATCGCCCATCTTCTCGAGCATATGGCCTTCAAGGGTACGGCGCGCCGCACCGCCCGGCAGATCGCCGAAGAGATCGAAAATGTCGGCGGCGAAGTCAACGCCGCGACATCGACGGAAACAACTTCATACTACGCCCGCGTCCTGAAAGACCACGTTCCGCTCGCCGTCGATATTCTTGCAGACATTCTGACGGAGTCGCTGTTCGACGAAGACGAGCTGGAGCGGGAGAAAAACGTCATCCTCCAGGAAATCGGTGCCGCCACCGATACGCCTGACGATGTGATTTTCGACAATTTTTCCGGCGTCGCCTATCGCGACCAGACCATCGGCCGCCCGATCCTCGGCACTCCGGAAACCGTGCAATCCTTCACCAGCGCCCAGATCAGGCATTATCTCGCCCGCAACTATACGACGGATCGCATCTTCGTCGTTGCAGCAGGTGCTGTCGACCACCAGAGCTTCGTGAAGCAGGTGGAAGAACGTTTTGCCTCGCTGCCGCAGCTGCCGGTAACCACGCCGGTTCTCGAAAAGGCGATCTATACCGGCGGGGAAATCCGCGAGACCCGTGACCTCATGGACGCGCAGGTGCTTCTCGGCTTCGAGGGCAAGGCCTATCACGCCCGCGATTTCTACTGTTCGCAAATTCTCGCCAATATTCTTGGGGGCGGCATGTCATCGCGCCTGTTCCAGGAAGTGCGAGAGTCCCGCGGCCTTTGTTATTCCGTTTATGCCTTCCATTGGGGTTTTTCCGACACCGGCATTTTCGGCGTGCACGCGGCGACCGGCGGCAACGACCTGCCGGAACTGATGCCCGTCATCGTCGACGAGTTGCGCAAGTCTTCCCAGACCATTCATCAGGAAGAAATCGACCGCGCCCGCGCACAAATCCGCGCGCAACTGCTGATGGGTCAGGAAAGCCCGGCAGCCCGTGCCGGCCAGATGGCACGGCAGATGATGCTTTACGGGCGGCCCATCCCCAATGAGGAGATGATGGAGCGCCTGAACGACATCACGCGGGAACGCCTGACCGATCTTGCAGGACGGCTATTTTTCGATACAGTTCCGACGTTGTCTGCAATTGGCCCGCTCGAACAGCTGCCGCCTCTTTCAGACATTACTGCCGCGCTTTCCGCGCAGCAGCCCGCAAGGATAAAGGCGAACGGCTGAGGGTTGCGGTTTCTTTCCGTACAGGGATGGTGAATGCTGCGTTTTCTTTCCCGACATAACGACACCCCGGAACTGCGCAGCGCCAACCATCTTCTCAGACTGCCGCGCTATGGCGATTTCAAGCAGTGGCACGTTCTGCGCTCGGAAAGCCGTCAGTTTCTCCAGCCATGGGAACCCACCTGGCGCCCGGACGAACTGACGGAAGGCTCCTTCCGCACGCGTGTGGTGCGCAACGGCCAGGAGTTTTCCTCCGGCACCGCCGTGTCGTTTCTGCTATTCGAGAAGGAGACGTTGCTCGTTGGCGGCATCACCATCGGTTATATCAGGAGGGGTGCTGCACAAAGCTGCATGATAGGATATTGGGTGGGCGAACGCTACGCCGCGCAAGGCCATATGTCTGCCGCATTAAAATTGGTAATACCCTATATCTTCAACGGACTTCAGTTGCACCGTATCGAGGCAGCCTGTATTCCGGAAAACTTCAAAAGCATCCGGCTTCTCGAAAATGCCGGGTTCCAGCGGGAAGGCCTCTTGCGGGAATATCTGAAAATCAACGGCCAATGGCGGGATCATACGATGTTTTCCCTTCTTGTCGACAAGCAAAGCTCCAGTGGAACGAAGTACGATACATGACTTACACTCACTCTGCGCCGTGCCTGTCGAAACGTCTGGCGGCAATTGCACTGGCTGCGCCGTTCTTCCTGTTTTTCCTGCTTTTTTCGTCTCTTTCCTACGCCTTCGAGCCAGTGAAGATTTCCCGTGACGATACGGCGCTCGATCTCACCGCGACAACCGATATCTATGCCAATCAGGGTGAAGCCTTTCAGGTCTCGACCGCGCCCGGTCCGGATGGCATCCGCCGCCGTATCGAGGTGCGTGCCAGCTCCACCGACCATCAGGGCGACTGGGCCGTCTTCGCGCTCGCCAACGTCTCGGAAGAGCAGCTGGAGCGCGTTATCGTCGCACCGCATTTCCGTCTGGTGAATTCCAAGCTGTTCTGGCCCGATCTCGGCTCGCAGCGCATCATCGCGATCACACCGAGCGAAGGCTTTGCGCTTGACCGGCAGCCAAGCCCGGATGCCGACGTCTTCCGCATCACGCTCAATCCCGGCTCCGTCATCACCTTCGTCGCCGAGCTGTCGACCCCGCAATTGCCGCAGATCTATCTGTGGGAACCGGAAGCCTACAAGGATACGATCAACGCCTTCACGCTCTATCGCGGCATCGTTCTCGGCATTGCCGGCCTGCTGGCCGTGCTCCTGACCATCCTGTTCGTCGTCAAGGGAACCTCGGTTCTGCCGGCGTCGGCCGCGCTCGCCTGGGCGGTGCTCGCCTATATCTGCGTCGATTTCGGCTTCCTTGAAAAACTCATCACCGTCACATCCAGCGATCAGCGAATATGGAGGGCGGGCGCCGAAGTGGCTCTCGCCTCCAGCTTCGTGGTCTTCCTGTTCACCTATCTCAATCTAAACCGCTGGCACGCGCATCTGGGTTATGCGACCTTTGCCTGGGTGGTGGGGCTGGCGCTGCTGTTCGGCGTCGCGATTTACGATCCTTCGGTCGCCTCCGGTATCGCGCGCGTCTCCTTCGCGCTGACGGCGACGGCCGGCATCGCACTCATCATCTATCTTGGCTTCAACCGTTACGACCGGGCGATTTTGCTCGTTCCGTCCTGGGCGCTCATCCTCGTCTGGCTGTTCGGCAGCTGGCTGACGGTGACCGGACAATTGGACAACGACATCGTTCAGCCGGCGCTTGGCGGCGGGCTGGTGCTGATCGTGCTTCTGATCGGCTTCACAGTCATTCAGCATGCCTTTGCCGGCAGCGCCTATCAGCAGGGCCTGTTTTCCGATCTCGAACGGCAATCTCTCGCACTGACGGGCAGCGGCGATACCGTGTGGGACTGGGACGTGACGCGCGACCGCATCGTCACCACACCTGATATTTCCAACCGTTTGGGGCTGGAGCCCGGCACGATGCATGGTGCTGCGCGCAACTGGCTGCCGCGCCTGCATCCTGACGATCGCGACCGGTTCAAGGCAACGCTCGACGTGCTGCTCGACCATCGCAAGGGCCGCCTCAATCACGAATTCCGCATTCGCGCTGAAGACGGACATTTCCATTGGCTGCAAATCCGCGCCCGCCCGGTTCTCGGCTCCAACGGCGAAATCATCCGCTGCGTCGGCACCATCACCGACATCACCGAGCAGAAGAACTCGGTGGAGCGGCTGTTGCAGGATGCGATGAATGACAATCTGACCGGGCTACCGAACCGGCAGGTCTTCCTCGACCGCCTGCAATCGATCCTCAACCTCTCTCCTGAAAGCGACGGCGTGCGCCCGACGGTGATGGCGATCGATATCGACCGTTACAAGCTGGTCAACGATACGCTCGGCATTGCTGCAGGCGACAATATCCTCATCGCGTTGACACGGCGTCTGCGCCGCCTGTTGAAACCGCAGGATACGCTGGCGCGTCTCGGCGGCGATGAATTCGGCCTGATCCTGACCTCGGAGCGCGATCCGCAGCGGGTGGCCGATTTCGCCGATGCGGTGAACAAGGCAATCATGGTGCCGATCAATTTCGCCAATCGCGAAATCATCCTCACCGCCTCCATCGGCCTCGTTTCATGGATCGACCAGCAGGAAAGTGCCGCAGGTCTCTTGAGCGATGCGGAACTGGCGATGTACCGCGCCAAGCGCGCTGGCGGAAACCGCGTCGAGCCGTTCCGTCCCGCTTTCCGCACGTCCGGCACCGACCGCCTGCAAATGGAAAGCGATCTTCGCCGCGCCATCGAGCGCAAGGAGCTGTCGCTCGCCTATCAGCCCATCGTCAAGCTTGACGATGGCGCGCTGGCCGGTTTCGAGGCGCTGATGCGGTGGGAACACCCCAAACGCGGCAACATTCCGCCGAGCGAATTCATCCCCATCGCGGAAGCCTCCGGCCTGATCGAACCGCTCGGCATGTTCGCGCTGGAGAGGGCAGCGACCGACCTGATGGACTGGCAGCATTCCATCGAGAAGATGCCGATCTTCATCTCCGTCAATATTTCCAGCGCGCAATTGCTGAATAACGAACTGTATAACGACGTGCGCGGCATGCTGACGCGAACGCGCTGTAATCCGCAGCAGCTGAAGCTGGAGCTGACGGAATCCGTGGTGATGGAAAACCCGGAACAGGCGCGGCTGGTGCTTTCCAAGCTGAAGGAAACGGGCATCAGCCTCGCCATGGACGATTTCGGCACCGGCTATTCGTCACTTGCCTATCTCACCCGCTTCCCCTTCGACACGATCAAGCTCGACAAGGCACTGGTGGCCAATACCAGCGACAAGCGCAACGTGCTGCTGCGCTCCGTTATCGCCATGGCGCGCGCGCTCGATATGCAGGTGGTTGCGGAAGGCATTGAAACGCCTGAGGATGCGGCGGAACTCTCACGCATGAACTGCCATTTCGGCCAGAGCTTCCTGTTCGGCACACCGGTTTCCGGCGATGCGGCGCTGAAGCTTCTGCGCGAGCGGTTCCAGCCGACGAAGCGAGCTTCGTAAGAGGTATTGGAATATGGGGTGGTAAAGGGCTACTCCATCCACCGCCGTCATTCCGGCATTGAGGCGGAATGACGGGAGAAGGAAACGGCGCGTTTTCTGACTATGACTTCTCGTGTCTCGTATTCACTGCGCCATCGAGAACTGCTGCATCTGCTGTTGAGGCATCGCGTCGATCCTGCCGTGTAGCAGGTCGTGGATGAATTCCATCTTGCTCACAACAGGCGGGGCCAGCACGAAGGGATAAAGGTCCGCCTCCCCCATGCTGCGCTGGATCGAGTTGATGGCGACGCTGAGCGGAATCCAGGCCTTGACCAGTTGTGCGGCGCTACGGGCATTGTAGGGATCGAAAGTGACCTCCGCCGCCATTTCCTCATGTCCGTCGGGGTCTATCGCCACGCCAAAGGCGCGCGCGGTTTCCAGCGTATCGACGATGTGAAGATAATGCGCGAAACACTCGGCAAAATCCTCCCAGGGATGCACGGAGGCATAGGCGCTTATGAAAGTTTCCTGCCAGTTGGGGCGCGGCCCCTGCTCGTAATTGCGCTGTAGCGCCGCGGCATAGTCTTCGCGCTCGTCGCCGAATACCGCGCGGCAGGCCTCCAGTCGGTTCTCATCACGAACCAGCTTGTTCCAGATGAAATGCCCGACCTCATGGCGGAAATGGCCAAGCATGGTGCGATAGGGCTCGTTCATGTTGGCGCGCACCTGCTCGCGCGTCGCATCATCCACCTCTGCCGCGCGAATGGCGATCAGGCCCTCGTCGTGGCCGGTCATGGCGGGAATGACGGAACCGTCAGGTGCGACTTCGTCGACCAGAAAGTCGAAGACTAGCCCGCCGACAGGATCGGCATCGCGGTTGGGATGCGGCAGGCCGAGACGCAATATCGAATAGAACAAATGCCGCTGCGCCTGGCTGATGCCGCGCCACTGTTCGATACCCTTATCCGTCGCAATATTCGGCACGAGACGGTTATGGCTGCAGGCCGGACAAAAGGCGTTCTGGCTTTCCGCCGGCACGGACCAGTTGCAGATGTCGTTCACCTCATTGGCGCAGAACCGCACCTGTCTTTCCGGCTGGGCCACGAGTTGCCAGTTCGGCTCTCCCGCAGGCGCCAGCGCTTCCATGGAAAGGCGCTCCGGCACGAAGGCCAGACGATGGCCGCAAGAAACGCAGAAACGATTGTCGAAGTGGACCGGCTGGCCACAAGAAGCGCAGGAAAAAAGCTTCATTCATGAAACCCTTGCGGTGGATGAATTGGGTGAAGGCGAATATATGAGACCAAGGTGAAAGGCGTAACACACCCGCCCTTCAAGCCTCCAGACGACAAGAGCGCATGTGCGATAACACATGCGCTCCAAAGCACCGCGTCAAAGACGCGGGAGCCCGTCAGGTGGCGTTACATACGATCAACGACACCCTTGACCGCATCCTTGGCCTTGCCGACGTTCTTCTGTACCTTGCCTTCGGTTTCCTGAGCGGCACCCTTGGCGCGCAGCTCGTTGTTGCCGGTTGCTTCGCCGACGTTTTTCTTGACCTTGCCAGCAACTTCCTTGGCTGTACCGGCGATCTTGTCTGATGTGCTACCCATGTTACTGCTCCCTAGTTGAGCCGTACTTTCTGTGCGGCTTTCGGGACTGTTAACGTCAGGGATTGGGATTGGTTCCAGCAGTCGACAAAAGGAGCATCACGAAAAAATCAGGCGTGGCCGGCTTCCGCAGAAAGCATGCGAGCATCCACACCCATAAGCGCAAGCGCCCGTTCGTATTTGTTGTCCAGTGCACGGTCGAAAATCAGCTCTTCCGCCGCCGGGCAATTCAGCCATCCATTATTGGCGATCTCGTTTTCCAGCTGACCCGGACCCCAGCCGGCATAACCGAGCATCATGGTAGCCTTTTGCGGGCCGCGACCATTGGAAATGGCGCGCACGATATCCAGCGTCGCCGTCAAGGAAATGTCGTCGCTGACCGGAATGCTCGATTCACTTAAATAATCATCGGAATGCAGCACGAAACCCCGGCCGGATTCGACCGGGCCGCCGCACTGGATCGGAAATTCCCGGGTGCGGTTGGGCAGCATGATGGCGTCGTTGCTGTCCACCAGCTTCAGATGCAGCAGAATATCCGTGAAGGTGATCTGCTGCGGCCGGTTGATGATGAAACCCATGGCTCCGGCATCCGAATGGGCGCAGATATAGACCACCGAACGGGCAAAATTGCCATTGTCCAGCCCCGGCATCGCAATGAGGAACTGGCTGTCAAAAAAGCCACGTTCGCGTTTGTCCATCAGGGTTGAAAAGCTCACCGGCGCCTCCAGCTTGCCGAATTCCATCGTTGAACGGGAAAGCGGCGTTCGCACTTCGACAAAGCACAGGATGCGGCATCGCGCCCGATCAATCAACCGAAAATGATGAACCGCACGAATTCGTAACTGGTCCATCAGGCGATGTTGGGTTAGACGGAAAGAATGAGCGTCAGGACATTCTTTCGATTTTCACATCTTCGCCTCGCCGTTGCCTTCGCCGCCCTACTCGGTGGCGGGCAAGTAGCGCAGGCCGAAATTACCGACTGGGCGAGAAGTGAAGGCGGCCAGATGCGTGTGGCAAGCCTTGCCATGGATGCGGACGGCGTGGTGCGCGGCGTGTTGCAGATCGAGCCGAAAGACGGCTGGATAACCTATTGGCGCGAACCAGGCGAAGCTGGAATACCGCCCAAGATCACGCTTGATCCGGCAAGCGGTGTAAGCCTGACATCGATGGCCTATCCTGTTCCCAAACTCATCGAGAACGGCGATATCACCGATATCGGCTACGATCACGCTGTCAGCATTCCCTTTCAGTTGAAAGCCGTGGACGCCAAAGCGGGAGGCAATATCGACCTCACCGCCTTCATCGGCGTCTGCCAGAATATCTGCATTCCCTTTGAGGCGACGTTTTCGATCAGCCGCGGCAATGCGGGCGATGACGACCACGAAGAGCGGCGATTGCTGGAAGAGGCGCGCGAGACGCTGCCAGAGGCTGCGTCCGACGATTTCAAGGTTGTCGATTTCCACATCACGCCCGACAAGACCATGCTTGGCGTGCAATTGCAGCTGCCGGAAAACGCGCCGAAGGAGACCGAGATATTCATCGCCGGCCCCTCCGGTTTTGCCTATTATGAGCCGCAGAACCTGGTGCGAGACAAGCGCAAGCTCTCCTTCTACATGAACATCAAGGGCTTGCCAAAAACCTATCAGGTGCAGGGCAACAGCTGGCCCATTCTTGTCAAATCCGGCGATCGGACCATGGAGACCATGCTCAATTTTCCAAAGCCCTGACCGTTCAGGCGGCATATCCCGAACGGCTGTCTCAGCCATGGAATTTCCCGCGAAAACCGTATGACAGTTTTCTTTTCCTTGCTCTATAGTCGCGCGAACCAAACGGCCATAGGAGCATGGACATGACTATCAAGATCGGCGAAAAACTGCCTTCCGCAACCTTCAAGGAAAAGACCGCCGATGGCCCGGTGGAAACCACCACCGATGCGCTTTTTGGCGGCAAGACGGTGGTTCTTTTTGCCGTACCCGGCGCTTTCACTCCCACCTGCTCGCTGAACCACCTGCCGGGCTACCTCGAAAACCGCGACGCCATTCTCGCAAAGGGCGTGGATGACATCGCCGTCGTTTCCGTCAACGACTGGCACGTCATGGGCGCATGGGCACAATCGTCCGGCGGCCAGGGCAAAATTCACTTCCTCGCCGACTGGGACGCCGCCTTCACCAAGGCGCTCGGCCTCGATGCCGACCTCTCCGGCGGTGGCCTCGGCGTGCGCTCCAAGCGCTATTCGATGCTGGTGAAAGACGGCGTGGTTACATCGCTCAACGTGGAAGAAAATCCCGGCCAGGCGACGGTCTCGGCCGCTGCAGCGATGATCGAGCAGCTTTAAGCCACCTCTCTGTCGTCGCGAATGAAGTACAGTATCCATTAAAGGGCGGTCAAACCGCCCTTTTTCACACATTCATATCGAACACCAGAAGCCCGGCCAGACCGCCATCGGTCAGCGAGACCAAACGTTGACCGACTTCCATGTGTTGCGGGTGCGCCAGATATTCGTCGCGGGCTTCCGGGCTGTCCAGCGTCACGATGAAGCCATCGACGAAACCGCCATTCAGGCCTTCCGGCGAAACGTTCTGGCCGTATTTCACGTCGATTATGCCGGGTATCACGTTCTTGAGGGCCGCAATTGCTTCAAACACCGCGTGTTTTTCAGAGGATGCCGTTGCAGCCTTGAACCGTAGAAATACACAATGCAGGATCATCTGAATGTCTCTCCTCCGCTGGAACATCGTCCAACTGTTTGACGACAAGATAGATCGGGTTTCAGTTTTCACAATCCCTTATCACGGTTGGCCCGGATCAGGGCCGCATGGAAGAAATCAGACTTCCGTTACCGGCGTTTGAAAGGCTCCATGCCCTTGCGTGCCAATTCGTCGGCGCGCTCGTTTTCCGGGTGGCCTGCATGGCCCTTGACCCAGTGCAGCGTCACTTTATGGCGCTCCTGCGCCGCCTCCAGCGCCTGCCACAGCTCCACATTCTTGACCGGCTTGTTATCGGCGGTTTTCCAGCCCTTCTTTTTCCAGCCGAAAATCCACTTGGTGATGCCATCCTTGACATAGGCGCTGTCGGTATAGAGATCGACTTCGCAGGGACTTTTTAGCGCGTTGAGCGCCGAGATGGCCGCCAGCAGTTCCATGCGGTTGTTGGTGGTATCGGCCTCGCCGCCGGACAATTCCTTTTCGGTCTCGCCATATCGCAGCACGGCACCCCAGCCGCCCGGACCGGGATTGCCGGAGCAGGCGCCGTCGGTGAAGATATCGACATGTTTCATTCGCCAACCAGCCCGTATTCGGCGACATGACTGATGGAGCGGTGGAACCGCAGCTTGCGCAGATATTCCAGCGGGTCTTTCTTCACCACCAGCGCGCCCGCCGGCGTCGTCAGCCAGTCATAGAGGCGGGTCAGGAAGAAGCGCAGCGCCGAGCCGCGTGCCAGAAGCGGCAAGGCATCCAGTTCCGCCTCGCTCAACGGACGCACTGACTGGTAACCTTCCAGCAGCGCCTTGCCCTTGGTGACGTTGTACGCACCATCCTTCTCGAAGCACCAGGCATTGAGGCAGATCGACACGTCATAGGCGAGCAGGTCGTTGCAAGCGAAGTAAAAATCGATGAGGCCGGAAAGCTCGTCACCGAGGAAAAAAACGTTGTCCTGAAACAGGTCCGCATGGATGACGCCCGCGGGCAAATCCTTCGGCCAATGGGCGGCGAGATAATCGATTTCCGGGCGGATCTCTTGCTTCAAGCCCTTCTCCACCTCGTCGGCGCGGTCTTCAGACTTGTCCCATAGCACCTTCCAGCCATCGACGGAGAGTGCATTGGGGCGCTTGATCTCGAACCCCTCACCGGCCAGATGCATGGCGGCCAGCGCCTTGCCGACTTCCCGGCAATGTTTCGCTTCCGGTTTTCGCAACCACATGCCTTCAAGGAAGGAGATCAGCGCCGCTGGGCGACCGGACAATTCGCCCAGCAGTTCCCCGTCCTTGCGCGGCAGCGGCAAGGGGCAGGACAGACCCTTGGCGGCCAGATGCTGCATGAGACCGAGGAAGAACGGCAGATCGGATTTTTCCACACGCTTTTCGTAAAGCGTCAGGATCAGTGGATCCTTCGTCGTATGCAGCAGGAAATTGGAGTTTTCAACGCCTTCGGCAATGCCCTTATAGGATGTGAGGCTGCCAACGTCGTATTGTATGAGGAAATTCCTCAGATCATCTTCGGTGATGTCCGTATAAACTGCCAATTTCAAATCTCTTGATGAAGGATGGAGTGAAAATCTGAAGAGGGGATGACATATGCGCGGTGGGAACCGCTCACATATCTCGCCATCCCGGTCTAGGCGCCAGTGGCGGCTTTCGGTGGCAGGGCATTGCTGGCATTGCCGTTCACGAAAGCCATGTCGTCCGTCGTCAGCTCGATGCTGCGCAGTTCGCGGTTGACGAGGAAATGTTCCGTTTCCTCCACCGTGACGGCCAGATCGAGCGTCGTATCGAAACGCGCCTTGAAGGCTTCGATGATCTCATCAACTATGACCTCCGGCGCGGAAGCGCCCGCCGAAAGACCGACGGTGCGGATATCGCCGATCGCATCCCAGTCGATTTCCGCCGCACGCTGCACCAGAACCGAATGTTTGGCGCCAGCGCGCAGCGCCACTTCCACCAGCCGCTTCGAGTTTGACGAATTGGGAGCGCCGACCACGATGAAGAGATCGCAGCCGGGGGCCGCCTGCTTCACCGCATCCTGACGGTTGGTGGTGGCGTAACAAATGCTGTCGGCGGCTGGCGCCTGAATGGCCGGAAAACGTTCCTGCAACCGGGCAATAACGCCTGCGGTATCATCGACAGACAGCGTTGTCTGGGTAACGAAACCGAGGTTTTCTCGGTCCACCGGTTCATAGGTGCTGGCATCCTCCACCGTCTCGACCAGCGAAACAGTACCTTCGGGCAGCTGGCCCATGGTGCCGATGACCTCAGGGTGACCGGCATGGCCGATCAACACGACATGACGGCCGAGGCGCTGGTGGCGCATGGCCTGCTTATGGACCTTGGAGACGAGCGGGCATGTGGCATCGAGATAAAACAGGTTGCGCGCCTGCGCATCCTCCGGCACGGATTTCGGCACGCCATGGGCGGAAAAGACCACCGGCTGCTCGCGATGCTCGGTGGGGATTTCGTGCAGTTCCTCGACGAAAATCGCGCCCTTGGCTTCCAGCCCCTCGACCACATATCGGTTATGGACGATTTCGTGGCGGACATAGACCGGCGCGCCATAGGCTTTCAGCGCCAGCACGACGATCTGGATCGCCCGGTCCACGCCCGCGCAAAAGCCGCGCGGTCCGCACAGCCTTATCGTCAAAGGGGGTTTGGAAACGGCGATGTTCATTCGTGCTCCTTGGCGTGCTCCTTGCCCTTGCCCGGTAGCCAGCCTTACCGGACAGGGCGCGCGTTATTCACCTTGCGCCTTACCGTTCCGGAAATAGGCAAAACCGGCGACGATGACAAGGGCCGCCGCCAGACCATACCACGTTATCGCATATTGCAGGTGATTGTTGGGCAAATCTATCAGCGTCACGCCGCCCTGTGGCCAGCCGCCGGGGTTCGGCGCATCGTCGGCATCCACGAACAGGTTGACCAGCCTGTTGGGCGGGATATCGGTGCTCGACGCCATGGCCGCCAGATCCTTCCAATAGAAGATGTTCTTGGCGATATCGTTATCCGGCAGCAGGGAAGACGGTTTTGCAACGAGCGGCGCGCGCGCCAGTCCCTTGATCTCCACCTCGCCAGCGACCTGCCCTTCAGGCCGCTTCGTTGCCTCCTTCATCTCAAACGGCACGAAGCCGCGATTGACGAAGAGGATACGGCCATCGGCAAGCGACAGCGGAGTATAGATGTAATAGCCGGTTCTGCCCTGGTGGGTGGCGAAGAAATGCCGCTCGCGGGCATGATCGAAAACGCCGGAAACGTTGACCCTGCGATATTCAATTTCGCCGCCGCTTTTGGCAATGACCTCGATCTGCGAGAGCGTGGCCGGACTTGCGTTGCGCCGCGCCTCGATATCGGCAATCAGCGCTTCTTTCCAGTAAAGCCGCTTCACCTGCCATGTGCCTAGCCCGAGAAGGATGGCAAGTGCCAAAAGGACGAGCGGCGCGGCAAACCAGATGCGTCTTTCCGCCGCCTTCATGTGGGAAACCTCATTCACGATCAAGCCTGCCTTCGCTTGCATTGTTGCGGTATTGCAGCGCAATCATGATGCCCTTCATCTTGCGCAGCAGCACGAGGGAGACGATCACCGCAAAAGGCAACCAGAGCATGACATGCACCCAGACGGGCGGCGCAAAACGCTGATCGAACCAAAGCGCCAGCCCGACGACAAGGAAACCGACGATCAGCATGACAAAGACGGCCGGGCCTTCACCCGCATCGGCAAAGCCGTAATCCAGCCCGCAAGCACTGCATGCGGGTTTCGGGGTCAGGAAGCCGTCGAACAGCCTGCCATTGCCGCAACGTGGGCAGCAGCCCTTCAGCCCGACTTTTATTGGGTCCACCGGCGCAAAGCCGCCGTTTCCGGGTTCAGACATGATGGCCTCCCGCCTTGGGCCGGTTAAACCTCCGTCCGGCCCGCCTGTTTAAACACAAAGGGCGGCAGATGCCGCCCTCCGAGTCAGAAAACAAACCGCATCACTCCGCCAGCGGCGCGCCCCAGCCGCCCCAGATGTAGATCGCGAAGAACAGGAACAGCCAGACGACGTCAACGAAGTGCCAGTACCAGGCAGCTGCTTCGAAGCCGAAATGCTGTTTCGGCGTGAAGCCGCCGGCAATGGCGCGCAGCAGGCAGACCAGCAGGAAAACCGTGCCGACGAAAACGTGGAAACCGTGGAAGCCGGTCGCCATGAAGAAGGTCGCGCCATAGATCGAGTTCTTGAAGTCGAACGGGGCGTGCATGTATTCGTAAACCTGCACGGTCGAGAACAGGACGCCGAGCGCAACGGTGAGGACGAGACCGGTGATCAGCCCCTTGCGGTCATTGTGCAGCAGGGCATGGTGCGCCCAGGTGACGCAGGTGCCCGACAAAAGCAGGATGACGGTGTTGTAGAGCGGCAGGTGCCAGGGATCGATGACCTCGATGCCCTTTGGCGGCCACTGACCGCCGGTATATTCGAGGCGGGACGCCTGAATGGCCTCGTGCGGATAAAGGCTGGCATCGAAATAGGCCCAGAACCACGCGACGAAGAACATCACCTCAGAGGCGATGAACATGATCATGCCGTAACGCAGGTGAAGCGAAACGACGCGGGTGTGGCTACCCTCATTGGCTTCCTTGATCGTGTCTGCCCACCATGCGTACATGGTGTAAAGCACGATGACGAGACCGATATAAAACAGCCAGGGATTGGCCAGTTCCATGCCGAACAGCTTGAAGGAGCCAGCCGACAGGTAACGCATGTAACAGACGCCGCCGAAGGTCAGAATGAAGGCGCCGATCGAGGCCAGAAGCGGCCAGGGGCTTGGATCTATGATGTGGTAGTCGTGGTTCTTTTGATGCGTATCTGCCATGTGTGACAATCCCCTGGTATCTCTTCCCAGACCCGGACCTGCTCAAAAGGCCCGAGTCTCCTCTCACAATTTGCTTTCGCCAGATTCAGTCTTTACCGGCAAGGACGCAACCGGTTTTTCGGTTTTGGCCGGATAAAACGTATAGGACAGCGTCAAAGTATGAATGTTCTTCGTTTCGCGCGCCGTGGCGATATCCGGATCGATGAAAAACACCACCGGCATTTCGAGCGTTTCGCCCGGCTGAAGCGTCGTTTCAGTGAAGCAGAAACACTCCACCTTGTTGAAATAAGCGCCTGCTTCCATGGGCGTGACGTTAAAGACCGCTGTGCCCGTGGTTGCCACCGCTGAGCGGTTCGTCGCCTTGAAATTGATCTGCACCGTCTCGCCGATTTTCGGCGTGACCAGCTTGTCGACCGGGCGGAAATCCCAGTTGAGGCCATTCGACGTATTGGCGTCGAATGTGACGTTGATAGTCTTGTCGAGAATGACGTCGGAATATTGCTCGACGCGCTGGGTCGTGCCGTTATAGCCAGTGACGCGGCAGAACAGGCTGTAGAGCGGAACGGCGGCATAGGCCATGCCGATCATAGCGCAGAAAAACACGAGACAGAGCACGAGGATGGAGCGATTGCTCACCCGCTGCGTGCCGGCCGTTGCCTTGTCTGCCCCGATATTTGCCCCAGTACTCGCCATGTCCCCCTCCTCTCCTCCGATCATGCCCTCACTGTCAGGCCGTCAATGCGAGCCGATCTTGATGATGGTGATGACGTAAAACAGCACCACCAGACCGGCGAGCAAGACGCCGAGCGCGACGTTGCGCCCGCGCCTCGATTTTTTCTGCGCCGCGCTCAGTTCCACGGTTTCCATCAAAAAACTCCCGAAATCACGGCTTTCAGGGCCGGAGCGAAATGATCGGCCAAAAGGCCGGAGAAGATGGCGAAGAGGTAAAGCACCGAATAGGCGAACATCTTCTTGGCGGGCAGCATTTTTTCGTCACCGTCAGGCATGCGCCGGACATCGAGCGAACAGTACACGAAGATCGCGCTCAGCACGGCGGCGAAAATGCCATAACCGAGGCTCGCCAGACCGGTGAAATACGGCGCGACCGCAACTGCAGCCGTCAGCACCGCGTAAACGATCATCTGGTTTTTGGTGGAGCGCTCGCCCGCCACGTTCGGCATCATCGGAATGCCGACGGAGCCGTAGTCGCGCATCTTGAACAGCGCCAGCGCCCAGAAATGCGCTGGTGTCCACAAGAAGATGATGAGGAAGAGGATGACGCTATCAAGCGATACGCCGCCGGTGACGCAGGCCCAGCCAAGCATGGGCGGGAAAGCGCCGGCAGCACCACCAATGACGATGTTCTGCGGTGTCGAGCGTTTCAGCCACATCGTATAAACGACGGCGTAGAAGAAAATGGTGAAGGCGAGCAGTCCGGCGGAGAACCAGTTGACCGCAAGCCCGAGGATGACCACCGAAAAGGCCGAGAGCGTCAGCCCGAAGGCCAGGGCCTCGCCAGGTGCTACGCGGCCGGAGGGGATCGGCCGCTTGGCGGTGCGGCTCATCACTGCGTCGATATCTGCATCGTACCACATGTTGAGCGCGCCGGATGCGCCGGCACCGACTGCAATACAGAGAATGGCGATGAGGCCGAGGACCGGGTTGATGTGGCCCGGCGCCAGCACGAGGCCCGCAAACGCCGTGAAGACGACGAGCGACATGACGCGCGGTTTCAGCAACTCGAAATAATCGCGCGCGCCGGCTTCCGAAAGTTCGGAGCTTTCCAGGCCAAGCATTTCGCGATTGTCGATGACGGTCATTTCGTATCCTGTTTTTCTTCAGATGCCGCTTGCCGCGGCATCCCTTGCACCAGCCCGAAAACAGAGTGTCGTTTTCGGCGTGCACGGTGCGTCAATTCATTGGTCCGAACGTTCCGGCACGGGCAGCACCGGGGTCAAAGACCCGATGCCATGCGCCTGGCATATCGCCACGCCCGTTCCGTCGCCCTGCTGCGTCTGCCCATTCATAGTGGCAGTACTTGGCTTTTATCATGTCGCACGAAAAGCTTCGCTTGGACAAAATGCCTCACGCAGCAGCAGACTCCGTCCGCCTCAAGGGAAACGGCGCGGATAAGCCCACACCATCCCCTCTTTTCAGCTTCCGGAGTTCGCAAGCCCTGCCTGCGCACTCCGGTCCGGCATTCAGCGAATGCGCGGAAGCTGTTCCCACTGGTGGTATGGCGGCGGAGAGGACAGCTGCCATTCGAGCGTCGTCGCACCTTCACCCCAGGGATTGTTGCCAGCGATCCGCTTCTTGGCGAAGGCTTCCCAAACACCGAAGAGGAAGATCAACACGGCAACGGCCGAGATATAGGAACCATAGGAAGACACCAGGTTCCAGCCGGCATAGGCATCGGGATAATCGATGTAACGACGCGGCATGCCGGCAAGGCCGAGGAAGTGCTGCGGGAAGAAGATCAGGTTCACGCCAACGAACATCACCCAGAAGTGCAGCTTGCCGATGAACTCGTTGTACATGTAGCCGGTGATCTTCGGGAACCAGTAATACCAGCCGGCGAAGATCGCGAAGACCGCGCCGAGCGACAGAACGTAATGGAAGTGCGCCACGACGTAGTAGGTGTCGTGCAGCGAACGGTCGAGACCGGCATTGGCGAGCTGGACGCCGGTAACACCGCCGACCGTGAACAGGAAGATGAAGCCGATTGCCCAGACCATCGGGGTCGAGAAGGTCAGCGAACCGCCCCACATCGTCGCGATCCACGAGAAGATCTTGATACCTGTCGGCACCGCGATGACCATGGTTGCGAAGACGAAATAACGCTGCGCTTCCAGCGAAAGGCCGACCGTGTACATGTGGTGCGCCCACACGATGAAGCCGACAGCGCCGATGGCGACCATGGCGTATGCCATGCCGAGATAGCCGAAGACCGGCTTCTTGGAGAAGGTGGACACGATGTGGCTGATGATGCCGAAGCCGGGCAGGATCAGGATGTACACTTCCGGGTGGCCGAAGAACCAGAACAGGTGCTGGTAGAGGATCGGATCACCGCCGCCTTCCGGCGAGAAGAATGCCGTGCCGAAGTTACGGTCGGTCAGAAGCATGGTGATGCCACCAGCCAGAACCGGCAGGGAAAGCAGCAGCAGGAATGCGGTGACCAGAACCGACCAGGCAAAAAGCGGCATCTTGTGCAGCGTCATGCCCGGAGCGCGCATGTTGAGGATGGTGGTGATGAAGTTGATGGCGCCAAGGATCGAGGACGCGCCGGCAACGTGCAGCGAGAAGATCGCAAGATCCACCGCCGGTCCCGGCATGCCGTTGGTCGAAAGCGGCGGATACATGGTCCAGCCGCCACCCACGCCGTAACCGCCAGCCGGACCTTCGACGAAAAGCGACAGGAGCAGTAGGATGAACGCCGGAACGATCAGCCAGAAGGAAATATTGTTGAGGCGCGGGAAAGCCATGTCAGGAGCGCCGATCATGATCGGGATCATCCAGTTGGCAAAGCCGCCGATCATCGCCGGCATGACCATGAAGAAGATCATGATGAGCGCGTGCGCTGTCGTGAACACGTTGAACATGTGCTTGCCGCCGTCGATGGCAGCGTCACCCTCGAAGCCGTAGACCATGGAGGCCAGACCGTGGAAGATCTGGATGCCCGGCTCCTGCAGCTCCATACGCATGACAACCGAAAGCCCGCCACCGATGATGCCCGCCATGATGGCGAAGATCAGGTAGAGCGTGCCAATGTCCTTATGGTTGGTCGACAGGAACCAGCGGGCGAAAAAGCCCGGCTTGTGGGAATGATCATGCGAATGATCATCATGCGCGTGCCCATCATGAGCGGATTGACCATGCGAGTGATGATCGTCGTGTGCGGAAGGTCCAGCCATTGTCGTCACTCCAGGTCTCAGTTGGTTTCGTTGGCGGCAACGTCGACCGTGCGCGGAGCGCCATCGACGGAGGCCATCAGTGCCCGGTTCGCGCCGTTCAGATCTGAAGCGGCGGCGGCGTGCCAGGCATTGTACTGCTGTTCGGAAACCACCCGAATGGCGATCGGCATGAAGGCGTGGTCCTTGCCGCAAAGCTCGGAACACTGGCCGTAATAAAGGCCTTCCTTCTCCGGCTTGAACCAAGTTTCGTTGAGGCGGCCCGGAACGGCGTCGATCTTAACACCGAAAGCGGGCATGGCGAAGGCGTGGATGACATCCGTAGGCGCCGCCGTCACCAGAAGGCGAACGGTCTTGCCGACCGGAACGACCATTTCATTGTCTACCGCGAGAAGACGCGGGTAGCGGGCCTTGTCCTCCTTGCCTGCAGCTGCACGATCCTGCTCTTTCAGCAGATAGCTGTCGAAGGCGAGCGGCTCCGCGCCCTCGGCAGCCTTGTATTCGTAGTTCCAGAGCCATTGCGTCGCAGTCGCCTTCAGCGTCAGATCAGGGTTTTCCGGCTGCGTCAGCTGCGCGTTCAGAAGATTGAACGACGGGAAAGCGAGGAACAGGAGAATGAGAACCGGCGCAAGTGTCCACACCACTTCGATCGCGGTGTTGTGGCTGGTCTTGGACGGCACCGGATTTTTCGCTGCACGGAATTTCAAGGCGACGATAATGAGCAGCGCAAGAACGAAAAGCGTAACCGGAACAATGAACCAGAGCGTATATTGTTCAAACCAGCGTATTTCGTGCATGATCGGCGTGGCGGCCTCCTGCATGCCCATTTGCCAATGCACCGGCTGATCGGCGTGGGCGCCGACAGCCGTGAGCAGACAGGTCATCCCCGCCAATGCTGCGTAAATCCTATTCGTCACGGTACCCTCTCCCTCACGCGTCTGATCTTGATCAATTACAGACGCAGAATCCATGCTTATGGTACTAACTTCAAACCACAGTTTGTCCTCTGCCGCAATATGCGTAAGGACACGGATGTCAGCCAATTTCACCATTGTTCGTCGCAGCCGAGTTTCCCATGTCCCGTATCCCGCAAGATATTTCAGGTGCGCTTGGCAATGGTCAAAATCCGGCGCAGCCCCTGCTGGCAGCGCTTTTGCAGCAGGCTTGAGCCACCAGGGACCGGCTGCTGCACGGTCAAATCAGGCGCCTGCACCCGGCAACAGGTCCTATTTCCGCCCAACTCGGCTGGAATTGAGGTACCAAGGCTTTTTTTTCCGGATTATGGCGTCAAAATAGCCGCACTGATTCGAATCCCAGAGGTATCCATGCGTCTTTCCCCGCTCGCGCGCACTTTTCTTGCCGCCGCCGGTCTTGCCATCATCGCTCCCGCCGCAGCGGCGCTGGCGCAACAGCAGCCGCCCGGAACGCCGAAGTCGACGCATGGAGCATGGTCGGTGATCTGCGACAAGCCGGCAGGCGCATCCGAAGATCAATGCGCCCTGATGCAGAACGTGATTGCCGACGACCGCCCGGAAGTGGGGCTTTCGGTGGTGGTCCTGAAAACCGCGGACCGCAAGTCGCGCATCCTGCGTATCCTCGCACCGCTTGGCGTGCTTTTGAAGGACGGCATGGAGCTTTATATCGACAACAACAATATTGGCCGCGCCTATTTCACCCGCTGCTTCTCCGAAGGCTGCTATGTCGAGGTCGATATTGACGACGAACTGCTGAAGGTTCTGCGCGCCGGCAAGAACGCGGTTTTCGCGCTGCGTGAATCCGTCGATCAGGATCGTGTCGGTATTCCGATCGAGCTCACCGGCTTTGCCGAAGGCTACGACGCGCTTCCTTAAACAATAAGGTTGAATCCGAGAGACTAAAACCCTACCATGAAAGTATTGTTTTAACTATTTTCGGATATCATGAAATATAGAAAACCGGTAACCCTCCGTCAGTTTTGCGGCGTTTTTCTGGTACTTCTACTATTTGCTTTTGCGGTGAGCTTTGCTCATGAAAGTGGCCTCTTGCCCGATTTCATGGTAGGAAACGCGCAGCCGCAAATGCTGATTATGATTGTCACTGGGAATATTCTGTCGCAGTTCCACTGGGAACGCGTCGTGCCGAATCCGCCTGAGCACTGGGGACGTCTGACGTTGCTGGTTCTTCTCCATAGCGTCCCTGTCTATGTGGCCATGGCTTTTTTCGTGCACCTCATATTCAAGCTGACTTGAGCCAAATCACGCTTTGGCTTGCCACCGACGCCCCACAATCCTACATGCTTGCCAGACACTATTCAGTTTGGAGCCTCCCATGACCAACGACCTTGTAAATCTCTTCGATTGCGACGAGACGCAGTTGCGCAAGCTGGTCGCGGAAGCACTCACCGGCGCAGACGATGGCGAGTTGTTCATCGAACATGCGCAGGCCGAATCGCTGACCTTCGATAACGGTCGCCTGAAGGGCGGCTCCTTCAATACCGACCAGGGTTTTGGCCTGCGCGCCGTTGCCGGCGAGACCGTTGGCTACGCCCATGCGGGCGAGCTGTCGCAGGCTGCGCTGAAGCGGGCGTCGGATGCTGTCGGCGCCGTCACCAGAGGTTATTCCGGTTCCTATGCCGCAGCGCCACAACGCACTAACAAAAAGCTCTACGGCGACGAAAACCCGATCGGCAGCCCGAGCTTCGAGGAGAAGGTGAAACTTCTCACCGATATCGATGCCTATTTGCGCGACAAAGACGCGAATGTCCGGCAGGTGACGGCGACGATTTCCGCAAGCTGGCAGGTGGTGGATATTCTACGCGCCGATGGCCATCGCGTCAGCGATGTCAGGCCCATGACCCGTATCAATATTTCCGTGGTCGCAGGTGAAGGCGACCGGCAGGAAAGCGGCTCCTACGGCATTGGCGGCCGCGTCGGCTTTGGCGATTTCATTACCACGGAGAACTGGCAGCGCGGTGCGGACGAGGCGCTGCGCCAGGCGCTCGTCAACCTGACCGCCGTCGATGCGCCGGCCGGCACCATGGATGTGGTTCTCGGCTCCGGCTGGCCCGGCGTCATGCTGCATGAGGCTGTGGGCCATGGCCTCGAAGGCGATTTCAACCGCAAGAAAACCTCGGCCTTTGCCGGCCTGATGGGCGAGATGGTGGCAGCCCCGGGTGTTACTGTGGTGGATGACGGCACCATCGACAGCCGCCGTGGTTCGCTCACCGTCGACGACGAGGGAACACCGTCGGCCTATAATGTGCTGATCGAGAACGGCAGGCTGGTGGGATACATGCAGGACCGCCAGAACGCCCGGCTGATGGGTGCGAAGGCGACAGGCAATGGCCGCCGGCAGGGTTATGCCTATGTGCCGATGCCGCGCATGACCAACACCTATATGCTGTCAGGCGACAAGACGCCCGAGGAGATCATCTCCTCCGTCAAGAAGGGCATCTATGCCGTTTCCTTCGGTGGCGGTCAGGTGGATATCACATCAGGCAAGTTCGTGTTCGGCTGCACCGAGGCTTATCTCATCGAGAACGGCAAGATCGGCGCGCCGGTGAAGGGTGCAATGCTGATCGGCAACGGGCCGGACGCAATGAAGCGCGTCTCGATGATCGGCAACGATTCGAAACTGGACACCGGCATCGGCAATTGCGGCAAGGCCGGGCAATGGGTGCCGGTTGGCGTCGGCCAGCCGCATCTGCGCATGGACCAGATCACCGTCGGCGGCACGAAGGCGTAGTTCCGGCCTCGAGCCGGAATCCGGCCTACCCGCGTCCGCTTGGCGAGATGAGCCGTTTCAGCCCAAGGACTTGGGCTGACTAGGTGCCAGATCATGTCCGGCATGAGGTGAGAAAAGTTGTGACAGGCCGAAAAGTTGAACCTGCTTCAGCCCACAACTCCGCACATGGCTGCCATGATGAGGATTCCTCTGGCAAGTCACCCGGAAGACGATAATATCGCCCCATTACCGCAGGCCACGCCTCCCATAGCCGGGCCTGCGCGGCAAAGGAGACCATGACCATCATACGAAATGCCCTCGTCCCGGAACTAGCCGTCAGCGACTGGCAGAAAAGCCGCGCTTTTTATTGCGACCTGATCGGTTTTCATGTGGTTTATGAGCGCGCCGAAGAGGGCTTTGCCTATCTGGCGCTGGGTGATGCGCAGCTGATGATCGACCAGATCGGTGCGACCCGGACCTTCGTGGCGGAAAATGCAGCGCTTGAATTTCCGCTGGGCCGCGGCATGAATCTGCAACTTGCCGTTCCTTCCCTGCTGCCCATCCTCGCGCGGCTTGAGCGGGCCTCGATCGATCTTGTCCTGCCGTCAGAGGAAAAATGGTACAGGCGCGGCACAGTCGAGGTCGGTAACCGGCAATTCATCGTTGCCGATCCGGACGGTTACCTGCTCCGCCCGTTCGAAAGCCTCGGCGAACGCCCCTTCCGGTTCGGTTGAGCCGCCATGCTGCCTTTTCTCCCGCATGCAGTCGTTTTCGACATGGATGGATTGCTGATCGAAAGCGAGACGCTTTATCGCGATTCCTTTCTGGCCGCGTCAGATGAGGGCGGCCACGGAATGCGGGTCGAGACCTATCAGAAGGTCTGCGGCAGCCCGTGGGATGTCATTACCGGCACCATTTTCGCCGATTATGGCGCGGATTTTCCGATCGACAGCTTCCGTGACGCCTGGCTCCGGCATCTTGCCGTGATGATGGCGGAAGGCGTGGCGCTGAAACCCGGCGTCGTCGAAATCCTCGATCTTCTCGACAGGCTCGATATACGCCGCGCCATCGCCACCTCCTCGCGGCACGATTCCGTCACGCGTCATCTCGGCCCCTATGACCTGCTCAAACGTTTCGATACCATCGTCGCCCGCGGCGACTATTCGGAGCCGAAGCCGTCGCCCATGCCATATCTTACTGCCGCAAAACGTCTCGGCATCGATCCGGGCCGTTGCCTGGCGCTGGAGGATTCCTGGCACGGCGTGCGCTCCGCCTCATCGGCGGGCATGATGACGATCATGGTGCCGGATGTCGCGCCGCCGACCGAGGAAATGCGGGAAAAATGCATTGCCGTTTCAACCGACCTTCATGCGGTTGCCGGCCTCCTGCAACAGGCGCCGTTATCAGAGGCATGAAGGCGCGGGCAAGGACGGCCTGCCCCCTGCAGCTTTCAAGGATACATGCGGACCTTGGACCACGGTTCATCCGGCGTCTCGCGGCGGAATTCGACACGGTCGTGCAGGCGGAACTTGCGGTCGTGCCAGAACTCGATGCTGACCGGGCGAATGCGGAAACCGGACCAGTAGGAGGGGCGCGGAATATCGCCGATCGCATATTTCGCGGTGTATTCGGCAACCGCCTTTTCCAGCGCAAACCGGCCTTCCAGCGGCCGCGACTGCTTGGACGCCCAGGCGCCGATGCGGCTTCCGCGCGGACGCGAGGCGTAATAGCTATCCGCTTCCGCGTCGGTAACGATCTCCACCTCGCCGCGCAGACGCACCTGCCGGCGCAGGCTTTTCCAGTGGAAACACATGGCCGCTTTTTTCTGGCCTAGGATCTCGCGCCCCTTCTGGCTTTCGAAATTCGTATAGAAAACGAAGCCGCGATCGTCGACGTCCTTCAGCAGCACCATGCGCACATTCGGCAGGCCGTTTTCATCGACGGTTGCGAGTGCTACCGCGTTCGGATCGTTGATTTCGGAGGCCGTCGCGTCCTTCAGCCATTCGGCAAAAAGCGTGAACGGTTCATTTTCTTCAGTGAAGTCACTGGATGTTAACCCCGTTTCCGACATATTGACTAAAATGCTCCCGAGCTGATTTGGACCCCAGAGATGATCTCTGGCGAAAGATGGTGACCGTCATAGCAAAGTCGAACAGTCGAACAAAGGGCCTCCTTTCATCGATAGCGGAAGTTTCCGCCATCGTGTCAATGCTTGTGGTGCTGAGCGGATGCGTCAGCCTTGACCTGTTCGGCGGCGACAAGGTCGATCGCTCGCTTTCCACCGCCTCCGTTCCCAACCAGCCCAATAATAACCCGCAGACCGACGACGCGACCATCCGCAATGCGGTCACATCGGCGGATCTCACCAAACTCGCGGAACAGCCCCTGCCCTGGGCCAATGCCGCAACCGGCAGCGCCGGTGTCGTCACAACCATTCACGAAGACAAGTCCAGCGGTTTCGTCTGCCGCGATTTCAAGACGACGCGCCACTCTTTCGAAGGTGTGGCGAGTTATGCCGGACAGGCCTGCCTGTCGGAAACCGGCGAATGGTTACTCACCCGCTTCGAACAGAAATAAACTGTTTACCCTGGCGCGCGGAATTAATCCGGCCGCATGGCGGCGCGCATTCCCCGTAAACAACTGCTTAGCAACTTATTGCCACAGTCGACGTTGTTTGAACCGAGGGCATGCATGCGAATGATCGCAGGCATCCCTTTTCGGAGGGGTTTGTTTCAGGATTGCGCCATGAGCGGCTGCACGTGCCTGAGCCAACGTAACTGGTGTTTCGCATGCGCGATCCGTATTCTATCCTCGGCTTAAAACGTGACGCCCGTCACGAAGACATCAAGGCTGCCTGGCGCACGAAGGCGAAAACCGTCCATCCGGACGCCAATCGCGATGACCCTGACGCGTCGGCGCGATTCGCCGAGGTCGGGCAGGCCTACGATCTTCTGAAAGACCCCAAAAAGCGCGATCTTTACGACCAGGCCCGCAAGGCGGCCGAGAAAAAGCAGCGCGGCGAAACAATCATGCAGCAGCGGGAGGCGGCGCGCGAGGCCGCCGAGCGCGCCAGGGCCGCTGAGAAGCTGATGGAGGAACTGGCCCGTGCGGATGCCCGCAACAGGGCGCAAACCGGCCAGAAAGCCGATGCAAAACCCGAAACGGCCGAAGATATCGTCGAGCGGATTTTCGGCGCAGACGCGCAGAACGACCCCAAGGTGCAGCAGGCAGCCGAAGCGGCGAAAGCCGCAGCCACGGGCGTTAAGGGCGAAGCGCCCGGTGCTGGCGAGACCACGCAGACGTCTGCAAGCGAAACCGCAGCCGCTTCGCTCGCCGCCAACCTCTTCAGCGCTCTCGTGCGTCGCTTCCGCCCCCCGCAGACGCCGCCGGAAAAGGCACCTGACATCACGGCGGAAGCCACCGTTACGGTCACCGAACTTCTGGAGCGCAAATGGATCACCGTATCCCTTGCCGACGAACGCGAGGTACGCTTCCAGCTTGAACCCGGCATGACGGACGGTCATGTGGTGCGGCTAAAGGGCCAGGGGCTGAAGCTGCCGAACATTGCGCGTGGCGATCTGGCCGTCACGTTGCTGGCGGCACGCGACGACGCCTTTTCCCTTCGCGGCTTCGATATTCATACGACGCTGCCAATCTCTCTCAGTGACGCGGTTCTGGGTTGCGAGACGAGTATCCGGACGCCGCTTGGCGAGGAAACCGTCACCATTCCTGCCTGGTCCGGCTCCGACCGCGAGCTGCGGCTTGCCGAAAAGGGGCTTGCGGACGGCAAGGGTGGATATGGCGATCTCGTCATCGAATTGCGCATCATCCTGCTCGAAAAGCCGGACGAGAAGGTGACTGACCTCATGCGCCACATGCGCGAAGGCCTTTATTTGTAAAAGTTTTGCGAATAGGCGGGACAACGCACCCTTTGTTACGTTCCCTAACAGTAGATGATCCTCGGCAATCTTGAACAGGATTGCAGCCTATGCCATAGGCAGGATCAATCGAAAGTATCAGGGAGCATACAATGGCTCAGGCATCCGGCCTTATGGCTGGCAAACGCGGCATCATCTTGGGTGTCGCCAATAATCGTTCAATCGCTTGGGGCATTGCCAAGGCTTGCGCGGACGCGGGCGCGGAAATCGCGCTCACCTGGCAGGGCGACGCGCTTAAGAAGCGTGTTGAACCGCTGGCGCAGGAACTGGGCGCCTTCATGGCCGGCCACTGTGACGTGACCGACCTCGAGACGATCGATGCGGTTTTTGCCGGGCTGGAAAAGCATTGGGGCAAGATCGATTTCGTCGTGCACGCCATCGCCTTTTCCGA
The DNA here is from genome assembly GCF_056393925.1 of Agrobacterium sp. 10T429. NCBI lineage: Bacteria > Pseudomonadati > Pseudomonadota > Alphaproteobacteria > Hyphomicrobiales > Rhizobiaceae > Agrobacterium > Agrobacterium sp. 10T429. The sequence goes on along the minus strand of NZ_JBFTGV010000001.1, from coordinate 650,569 downwards.
CAAGGACGAGCTGACCGGCCGTTATCTCGACACCAGCCGCGACAACTTCAACCGCACCATGGACATTTCCGTCTTCTCGCTGGCCGCCGTTGCCAAGCGGGCAGAGCCGATCATGAATGATGGCGGTTCGATCATCACGCTCACCTATTACGGTGCCGAGAAGGTCATGCCGAACTACAACGTCATGGGCGTGGCCAAGGCTGCACTCGAGGCAAGCGTGCGTTATCTCGCGGTAGACCTCGGCAGTCGCGGCATCCGCGTCAACGCGGTTTCCGCTGGCCCGATCAAGACGCTTGCGGCTTCCGGTATCGGCGATTTCCGTTACATTCTGAAATGGAACGAATACAACGCGCCGCTGAAGCGCACCGTTTCCATCGAAGAAGTCGGCAAGTCGGCGCTTTACCTGCTGTCCGACCTTTCGACAGCTGTCACCGGCGAAATCCACCACGTGGATTCCGGTTATCACACCATCGGCATGAAGGCCGTTGACGCGCCGGATATCTCGGTGGTCAAGGACTGAGCCGACCGAACTTTGAAACAGGGGTATCGCCTTGCTCGTCTATGTGATCCGGCACGGACAAACGGACTGGAATGCGATACGCCGGCTTCAGGGCCAGAAAGACATTCCGCTCAATGATTTCGGCCGCGCGCAAGCGGTCGGCAACGGCAAGGTTCTGGCGCAAATTCTCGGCGACTCCGCGCGTGATTTCGATTACGTGGCAAGCCCGCTCGGGCGCACGCGCGAGACCATGGAGCTGATGCGCGGGGCGATGGGGCTCGATCCCCACGCATACCGCACCGATGACCGCCTCGTCGAAGTTTCCTTCGGCGACTGGGAAGGCCAGACCCTGCCGGAACTGAAAAAAGAATTTCCCGACCGGGTGAAAGCGCGCAAGGCCAACAAGTGGGACTTCATTCCCCCAGGTCAGCATGCCGAAAGCTATGAAATCCTGTCCTGGCGTATTGGCGCATGGCTTTCCTCAGTCGAGGTGCCGACGGTATGTGTCTGCCACGGCGGGGTGATCCGCTCGATCTTCCGCCTGGTTTCCGGCATGGACAAGGATGAAGCCTCTACGACGCAGATCCCGCAGGACCGGATTTTGAAGGTCGAGATCGACAGGAACAGTGCTGAGTGGATTTCGTGAGGGTACCGATCCTGCTCCGTCATTCCGGCCTCGAGCCGGAACCCGGCCAACCCAAATCTTTAGGCTGAAAAACCAATCCCGCCACGCAGACGCTCGTCGGCTGGATGTCGGATCAAGTCCGGCATAATGGAAATTCTGGAGCTTCCCGACCGGGTTTAGAGAGGTCCGCCTCGACAACAGGCAGAGCCGAAACCGCAGTTTACTGCACGACCTCGAGATCATCGACCACGCGTTTTCCGTCCACTTCCGTGTAGAAAACAACGACCTTCACGCCTGCCTTCAGGCCTTCGAAATTGAACTCTTCCGGCACACGGTAATTCTTGCCGTCGTTCAAGGTAATGGTCAGCGCATTCACGTCGATCTTGCTGATCGTTCCCTCGACATCGACGCTCTGGGCGTAGCTGTTGATAGGCATAAGCAAGTTGGCGGTGGCCAGAAGGGCGGCAATCATCATACGCATCGATCTAGCTTTCGTGAATTTGCGTGAAAACCTTACATGCATGAAGAATTGCCTTTCGAATGTGGCGGAAATTGCCCGCAACCATGACATTTTCGGCCCAATTGATGAACGGATTTTGGATCACGTTCAAGTCGTTAGTGATTTTTACACCGCATTTCCCGGCAATATTGGAAAACCGCGAAACAGCGTGGAAAACACCAGCACCTTTACACTTTTGTCACCTGGAAAACTCTGCGCCGTTTCCGCCGAATCATTCATCCGACCAGTCGTCAGCCATCGTCACGCCTGTCGTTTTCCGGGCTGCTCGGCGTCGTGAACGGTGCGTCGCCGTCTTATCGGACTTGCGATGAAAGAAAGGCTTTTGCCTTGGTCCGATTTTCTACTATGACAAATCCGCTTGTTTTAAACGGCCCCTGTCCGCAGGCGCGCCCTCGTTTTCCGGTCTAGAGAAATATGTCGCATAACAGCTTCGGTCATCTTTTTCGCGTTACCACCTGGGGCGAAAGCCATGGGCCCGCTTTGGGCTGCGTGGTGGACGGGTGCCCGCCCGGTATTCGCTTCACGCTTGCCGAAGTGCAGCACTGGATGGACAAGCGCAAGCCCGGCCAAAGCCGCTTCGTCACCCAGCGCCGTGAAGATGACATCGTCAAAGTCCTGTCCGGCGTGATGCTGGATGAGGACGGCGAGACGATGATAACCACCGGCACGCCGATCTCCATGCTGATCGAAAATACCGACCAGCGTTCCAAGGATTACGGCGAGATTGCCCGCAGCTTCCGCCCCGGCCATGCCGACTTCACCTATGACCTGAAATACGGCATTCGCGATTATCGCGGCGGCGGACGCTCTTCCGCCCGCGAGACGGCGGCGCGTGTTGCCGCAGGCGCAATCGCCCGCAAGGTGGTACCGAGCCTCAACGTGCGCGGTGCGCTGGTGCAGATCGGCAAACACAAGATCAACCGTGACAATTGGGATTGGGACCAGGTCGATCAGAACCCATTCTTCTGCCCCGATCCGGCGATGGTGCCGGTGTGGGAAGAATATCTTGACGGCATCCGCAAGGCGGGATCGTCGATCGGCGCGGTCGTCGAAGTCGTGGCGGAAGGTGTTCCGGCCGGCATCGGCGCGCCGATCTACGCCAAGCTCGATCAGGATATTGCCTCCAGCCTGATGTCGATCAACGCCGTCAAGGGCGTGGAGATTGGCGAGGGATTTGCCTCGGCCGAGCTTTCCGGCGAGGAGAATGCCGACGAGATGCGCATGGGCAATGACGGCAAACCGATTTTCCTGTCGAACCATGCCGGCGGCATTCTGGGCGGCATCGCGACTGGCGAGCCCGTTATCGCCCGCTTCGCCATCAAGCCCACCTCCTCCATTCTGACGGAGCGCCAGTCCATCGACACCGACGGCCGCAATGTGGATGTGCGCACCAAGGGCCGCCACGACCCCTGCGTCGGCATCCGCGCCGTGCCGATCGGCGAGGCGATGGTGGCCTGCACCGTTGCCGACCATTATTTGAGAGATCGTGGCCAGACCGGCCGGTTGAAGTGAGGTAAATCCGAAATGGCCTATGATCAGAAACGTGTCGTCGACGCTATCCGCGCTTTCGAAGCTGGCGAGATCGTTGTCGTGACCGACGACGACGACCGTGAAAACGAAGGCGATCTGATTATTTCGGCGGTTCATTGCACGCCGGAAAAAATGGCGCTGATCGTGCGCCACACATCCGGCATCGTTTGTGCGCCCATGCCGCGTGACGAGGCAAAGAGGCTGAACCTCAACGCCATGGTGGCGGAAAACGACAGCGCCCACACGACCGCCTTCACCGTCAGCGTCGATTTCAAGCATGGCACGACGACCGGTATTTCCGCGGATGACCGCACCTTGACGGTGCGCAACCTCGCCAACCCGAATGTCGGCGCGTCGGATTTCACTCGGCCAGGCCACATTTTCCCGCTGATTTCCCGCGAAGGCGGCGTGCTGATGCGTTCCGGCCATACCGAAGCGGCCGTCGATCTCTGCCGGCTCGCCGGCCTGCCACCCATCGGCGTCATCAGCGAGCTGGTCAATGACGATGGCACCGTGATGCGCGGGCCGCAGGTCCTGGATTTCGCCGAAAAACACGGCATGAAGCATGTTTCGGTCGCCGATCTGATCGCCTATCGCCAGCGCAAGGAAACGCTGGTGGAGATGGAATCCTCCTTCACCATCCAAACCCCGTTCGGACCGGCCAAGGCGCATACCTATTCCCTGCCATGGGACCGGATGCAGCATATGGCGGTGATTTTCGGCGATATCCGCGATGGCGTCGACATTCCCGTCCGCCTGCACCCTGAAAACGTTGCTGACGACGTGTTCGGCGACCGCCAGCCGGTGCAGCACTATATGCAGAAGATCGCCGAAGAAGGCCGCGGCGTCATCGTCTATCTACGCGAAGGTTCTGTCGGCGTCGGCCAGGTGGACGGACGGCGCAAGGCGCGTGATCCCGACGAAGCGCACGCACAGGCCCGCTCCCGCGAAAATGAGTGGCTGGAAATCGGCCTCGGCGCGCAGATTCTCAAAGACCTCGGCATCAGCTCGATCAAGCTGATGACAACCCGCGAGCGCCACTATGTCGGGCTGGAAGGCTTCGGGATCAAGATTTCAGCAACGGATATCGGGTGATTTAGGGACGTCGCGAGGGCGCTTCGATTTGGCGTCCTCTCCGCCCGTCCGGCGTCATCCTCGGTCTTGTGCCGAGGATCTGCAGACGCATCCTATACATTTTCCGTTGCAGATGCTCGGGACGGGCCCGAGCATGACGGAAGAGGCAGTCGCCGGCTCAAGGCGCAATTACACATCCCGCCACCCCTCCAGATAATTCACACTCTCCACTCCCGTAAACTTCGCAAGCCGCGACAATTCCGCGTCTAGTTTCTCGAGCCTTCCCGCTGAGGCGCGCACGCCCGGTTCCAGCCACAGGCGGCGCACATCCAGCGTGCTGCGCTTGCGGTCTGCCTTCATGTCGATACGGCCGATCAGCCGGTCGCCTTCCAGAAGCGGGAAGACGTAATAGCCATATTGCCGTTTCGGCTCGGGTACGAAGACCTCGATACGGTAATAGAAGCCAAACAGCCGCTCCGTGCGGTTGCGGTCGCGCAACAGCGGATCGAAGGGGCTCAGCACACGGACGCGGGACGACGGTTCCGGCAGGTTGGCGACATCGGCGCTGAAATCCGCAAATGCATAGGACGGGCGGGCAGCACCGCCATCGCTTGCGAGAAGCGAGACCTCGCACAGTTCGTCACGGTGGCTCTTGACCCAGTCCCTCGCCTCCTGCGGGGTAACGAGATCAAAAAAGGCGGCGATTTCGCCATGGGTGGCAAAACCCAGCCGGGTGAGCGCCTGCCGGCAGGCCCAGTCGACGAATTGCGTATGCTCCACTTCGCTTTCGTGGTGCTCGCCGGGAATGACCCGCTCCGCCAGATCATAGACCTTCTGGAAATTCACGCGGCCGGATATGGCAAGCTTGCCGGTGTGCCACAGATATTCGAGTGCGGTCTTGGAAGGATGCCAGTTCCACCAGCCGCCGGACTGATGCCCCTCCTCCTTTAACTCACGCGCCAGAACAGGGCCCGTGGCGGCGATGCGCTCCAGCGTCTCGGCGAAAGCCGCATCGAACCCCTCACCGTGCCATTTGCGCCAGCGCTCCTGAATGATCGGCTCGCGGCGGCGGAAGCGGTGCTTCCAATATGGGTAAAATTCGGTCGGCACGATGGAGGCATCATGCGTCCAGTGCTCGAACAGCGCGCGGTCCTTTTCCAGCAGTGCCGTCAGATGTTCGCGCCTGTAGGTCTGGTTTCGGGAGAATATTATCTGGTGATGGGCGCGCTCCACCGTGCCGATACTGTCCACCTGCACGAAACCGATATCGGTAATGAGCTGCAGCAGGCCATCCTTGGAAAGCGCCTTTCCGGGCGGAGAGCAAAGCCCCTGCCGCGCCAGAAAAATCCGCCTTGCCGCTTCGTTTGAAACCTTGATCGTCATAAAGCAGAAGGTATGACGGCTTTTTCAGGATTGCAATGTTCTTTTTTTGTTCTTTGTTTCACTTCTGTTGATGACACGATATAGAACCGGAAAGCGATAGAGGGATGCATCAATCTTGGAAATCCGTTTCGACACCGCAGGCGTCGCCTTCGAGGGCAGGCAGGCTTTACAGCCCGTGTCCCTGACATTGACTGAACGGCGTATCGGCGTCATCGGCCTCAACGGCTCGGGCAAGACCACCTTTGCGCGGCTTATCAATGGTCTGACAAAGCCGACGGGCGGCAAGGTGTCGGTGAACGGTCTCGACACCGTCAAAGATGCGAGAGCGGTATTGCAGGCAGTCGGTTTCATCTTCCAGAATCCGCAGAACCAGATCATCCTGCCGATCATACGCGACGATGTCGCCTTCGGCCTCAAGCGACTCGGTATCGGCAAGACGGAGACAGAAACGCGGGTCAAGGCCGTGCTTGCCCGGCTCGGTATCGCTCATCTGGAAGAACGGCGCGCGCACGAGCTTTCCGGCGGCGAATTGCAGCTGGCGGCGCTGGCCGCCCTGCTGGTCACTGAACCGCAAATCCTCATTCTCGATGAACCGACCAATCAGCTCGACCTCAAAAACCGCGCGATCGTTGAGAAGACAATGGCTGCGCTGTCGCAGGCGCTTGTCGTCATCACCCATGATCTGCCGCTGCTTTCCGGCTTCGATCGCGTACTGGTTTTTCACGAAGGCGAGCTTGTTGCAGACGCCAACCCCGAAGAGGCGGTGGCACGTTATCTGGAGGTTGCGTCGCGATGAAGTCCCTTCATGTCGAAGGCACGGGCTGGCTCTACCGCGTCTCTCCGCGCCTCAAGCTCGTGACGCTGATGGTTTTCAGCATTGCGCTGTTTCTCACCCGCGACCTGCTTTTGCTGGGATGCGCCGTCGTTGTGGCCGCTGCCATTCTGCGCGAGACGCGGCTGCAATTCCGCGAGATCGGCCTGCGGCTACGCCCGGTGATGCTGACCATTCTCCTCGTTGCCGCCTTCAGCTATCTGCTGCTTCCGATACACGATGCGAGTGTCAATCTTTTGCGGCTGACTGCACTGGCGCTTCTCGCCACCGCCGTCACCATCACCGTCAGCATTTCGCAATTCATGGACGAAATCGCGCTTGCCGCCGCCCCGCTGGAAAGGCTGGGGCTGGTCAAGGCGGCCGATATCGGGCTTGCGGTCGGGCTCGTCGTGCGGTTCGTGCCTGAGATCGTCAATCGTTACCATGCCGTGCGCGATGCGCACCGGGCGCGCGGCCTCCCCGTTCGGCTGGCCACGATCATCGTGCCGCTCGTCATTATGACGTTGAAGGATGCGGATGCCATTGCCGACGCCATTGACGCGCGCGGTTTCAGAGGCCAAAGCTGACGGCAAAACAACCATCCGGAGTTCCCGAGCCATGACGACCCGCGACCTTGTGCTGATCTCGCTGTTTTCCGCCATCATCATCGCACTCGGACTTTTGCCGCCGATCACGCTTGGTTTCATTCCGGTGCCCATCACCGCGCAGTCGCTTGGCGTCATGCTGGCCGGTGTCGTGCTGGGGGCGAAACGCGGCACGCTCGCGGTTCTTCTGACCATCCTCATCGCCGCCATCGGCCTGCCAGTCCTCTCAGGCGGACGCGGCGGCCTTTCCATCTTCACCACGCCGACCACGGGCTTCCTGATCGGCTGGATTGCTGCCGCTTTCGTCACCGGCATGCTCTCGGAAAAACTCGTCAATCGCGGCCAGTCGGCTCTGACGCAGGGTATCGGTTTCTTCATCGCCAGCCTCGCCGGCGGCGTGGTCGTGCTTTATGCCTTCGGCATCTCCTATCTGGCGCTGGTGGTCGGGCTCGGGTTTGAAAAGGCGTTCATGGGTTCGCTCGCCTTCATTCCCGGCGATGCGTTGAAGGCCGTGCTTGCCGCCCTTGCCGGCCGCGCTGTGATGGTCGGTTATCCGCTTTTGCCGCAGCGCGCTTGATCAGCTTATTTCGGGAGGATTAGAGAATGGCGACCCGTCTTTACGAACATCCGATCTTCCTTGAACACATCACCCCGGAAGGCCATCCCGAGCGGCCGGATCGGCTGCGATCTCTGAACATTGCGCTCGAACATCCGAATTTCGAGCGACTGGTCCGCAAGCAAGCGCCGCAGGCCAACGAGGATGCCGTGCTTCTGGCGCATCCGGAGGAGCATCTGCTGTCCGTCATGCGCCAGATTCCCGAGGAAGATGGCGAGATCAACCGCGTCGAGGCCGACACCTATGTCTCGCCGAAAAGCCTGCAGGCGGCGCTGACCGGTATAGGCGCTGCGATGGTGGCGGTAGATGACGTGTTTACGGGTGCCGCCGACAACGTCTTCGTTGCGTCCCGCCCGCCCGGCCACCATGCGGAAACCGCAAAGGCCATGGGGTTCTGTCTCTTCAACAATGCAGCAATCGCCGCCCGTCACGCCCAGAAGGTGCACGGCGCAGAGCGCGTCGCCATCATCGACTGGGACGTGCATCACGGCAACGGTACGCAGGATATCTTCTGGAACGACACGTCAGTGCTGTTCTGTTCCACCCACCAGATGCCGCTTTACCCGTGGAGCGGCGATAAAAACGAAACCGGCGTGAAGAACAATGTCGTCAACGCGCCACTTTCCCCAAATACCGGCAGCGAGTATTTTCGCGAGGCGTTCAAATCCCGAGTCCTGCCGGCGATTGCCGATTTTTCGCCCGATCTCATCATCATCTCCGCCGGTTTCGATGCACATCACCGCGATCCGCTGGCGCAGATCAATCTGGTGGGCGAGGATTTCGACTGGGCGACGGGGCGGCTGCTGGAAATGGCGGACAAATACGCCTCGAACCGGGTCGTCAGCCTGCTTGAAGGCGGTTATGATCTGGAAGGGCTGGCGGAATCGGCGGCCATGCATATTTTGAGAATGATGAAGGGTTGAAAATGACGGAAAATGCCAACACAGCCGATGTCAGCGGTTATTCCTTCGAAAAGGCCGTCGCCGAGCTGGAAAGCATTGTTGCACGCCTGGAGCGCGGAGACGTGGCGCTGGACGAGTCGATCGCCATCTACGAGCGCGGCGAAGCCCTGAAAAAACATTGCGAGACGCTGTTGAACGCCGCCGAAAAGCGTATCGAGAAAATCCGTCTCGACCGCGCCGGAAAACCGCAGGGCGTGGAGCCGCTGGACGGGGAATAAACACGTCCTGTTGAACGGGGGCGACACAGCGTTCAACATTACGGCGCTCCCACGTCGTATCGTTCGTGGTAAGCTTGCGTGTAACGATACGAGGAGCTTCGGATGTCCTTCTTTCCCGGCAACGATCCTGTCGCGGGCGATGCTTTCGCCTGCGACGCCATCGAAAACCTCATCATTCCGCGCACCAGCGATATTGGCGGCTTCGCCGTGCGGCGGGCGCTGCCGACGCGGCAGCGGCGTCTTGTCGGCCCGTTCATCTTTTTCGACCGCATGGGTCCGGCCATCCTGAAGGCGGGCGAGGCGCTGGATGTCAAGCCGCATCCGCATATCGGGCTTTCCACCGTTACCTATCTGTTTGACGGCGAAATCAAGCATCGCGACAGCCTCGGCACCGAACTGGTCATCCGGCCCGGCGACATCAACCTGATGACGGCGGGGCGCGGAATCGTGCATTCGGAGCGCACGCCGGAAAACCTGCGCGGCCATCCGCTTTCCATGTCCGGCCTGCAGACCTGGCTTGCCCTCCCCGATCATATGGAGGAAATCGCTCCGGCCTTTTCCCATACCGCCCGGGAAGACATGCCTCTGATCGATATCAAGGGCGCATCCGGTCGGGTCGTCATCGGTGATTTCGAAGGCCTCACTTCCCCCGTTTCGGCTTTTACCGACACGCTTTACGTTGACCTGACGCTGGAACCGGGTGTGAAATTCCCGTTCTCTGCCGACCATGAGGAACGGGCGATCTATATTCTTTCCGGCTCTCTGGATGTCGCGGGTGACGTTTTTGCCGCCGACCAGTTGCTCGTCTTCCGGCCCGGCGACGACATCACATTGCAGAGCGGCAGCGGCGGCTGTCACATCATGATCTTCGGCGGTGCGGCACTCAACCAGCGCCGTTACATCTGGTGGAACTTCGTTTCGTCATCAAAAGAACGCATAGAGCAGGCCAAACAGGAGTGGAGAACCGGACGCTTCGATATCGTTCCCGGCGACGAAGAAGAGTTTGTCCCTTTGCCGGAGGGTTGAAATTCTATAGAAGTGAACGACATGCAGGGCTCAACTGCTGGCTTTCTATATGAAAGACGCACTGGTGCCCGCCGCTGACACGAGAAAAGGCCGAACGATTGACCGGAATGCCACAGACCCCATTGCTTGACCGGGTGAATTTTCCATCCGATCTCAAGGAGATCGACGATCGCGACCTGCCGGAACTGGCAAGGGAGTTGCGCGACGAGATGATCGACGCGGTGTCGAGCACCGGCGGGCATCTGGGTGCCGGTCTGGGCGTGGTGGAGCTGACGATTGCCATCCATAAGGTGTTCAACACGCCGGAAGACCGGTTGATCTTCGATGTCGGCCACCAATGTTATCCGCACAAGATCCTGACCGGCCGTCGCGAGCGCATCCGCACGCTGCGCCAGGAAGGCGGGCTTTCCGGTTTCACGCGTCGGGCCGAGAGCGAATATGACGATTTCGGCGCCGGCCATTCCTCCACCTCCATTTCCGCCGGTCTCGGCATGGCGGTGGCTGCGGGGCTGGATCAGAGCGACCGCAAGGTTATCGCCGTCATCGGTGATGGCTCCATGTCTGCGGGCATGGCGTTTGAGGCGCTCAACAATGCCGGTGCGCTCGACGCGCGGCTGATCGTCATCCTCAACGACAACGACATGTCGATTGCGCCGCCGACGGGCGCGATGAGCGCTTATCTCGCGCGGCTGGCCTCCGGCCGCACCTATATGGGCTTTCGCGATTTCGGCAAGAAACTCACCGCCTATCTCGGCAAGACCATCGACCGCGCCATTACCCGCGCCGTGACCCATGCGCGCGGTTACGTAACCGGCGGCACGCTGTTCGAGGAGCTTGGCTTCTATCACATCGGCCCGATCGACGGCCATTCCTTCGATCACCTGCTGCCTGTGCTGCGCAATGTGCGCGACAACCAGAAAGGCCCGGTTCTCATCCATGTGGTGACGCAGAAGGGCAAGGGTTATGCACCGGCGGAAGCGGCAGCGGACAAATATCACGGCGTCAACAAGTTCGATGTCATTACCGGCGCACAGGCGAAAGCCAAGCCGAATGCGCCAAGCTATACCAGCGTGTTTGCCGAAGCGCTTATCCAGGAAGCGACACTCGACGACAAGATCATCGGCGTCACCGCCGCCATGCCTAATGGTACCGGGCTGGACAAGATGGCCGAGCTTTTCCCGGCCCGCACCTTCGATGTCGGCATTGCCGAGCAGCACGCCGTAACCTTCGCGGCGGGGCTTGCGGCGGATGGCTACAAGCCGTTCTGCGCGCTTTATTCCACCTTCCTGCAACGCGGTTACGACCAGCTGGTGCATGATGTGGCGATCCAGAGCTTGCCCGTGCGCTTCCCCATCGACCGCGCCGGTTTCGTCGGCGCAGACGGACCGACCCATGCCGGCTCTTTCGACACCACATTCCTTGCCACCCTGCCCGGCATGGTGGTTATGGCGGCGTCCGACGAGGCCGAGTTGAAACACATGGTTCGCACAGCCGCAGCCTATGATGAAGGCCCTATTTCCTTCCGTTATCCGCGCGGCGAAGGCGTGGGCGTCGAGATGCCCGCACGCGGCCAGATTCTTGAGATCGGTAAGGGCCGCATCATCAAGGAGGGCACCAAGGTCGCACTCCTTTCCTTCGGCACACGCCTTGCCGAATGCTTGGCGGCTGCCGAAGACCTCGATGCCGCCGGACTTTCGACCACGGTTGCCGATGCGCGCTTCGCCAAGCCGCTCGACCTCGACCTCATCCGCCAGCTTGCCGCTCATCATGAGGTTCTGGTGACAATCGAGGAAGGCTCTGTCGGCGGTTTCGGTGCACATGTGCTGCATTTCATGGCAAGCGCAGGCTTGCTCGACCACGGCCCGAAGGTTCGGACCCTGACGCTGCCCGACCATTGGGTGGAGCAGGCCAAGCCCGAGACCATGTATGCCAATGCCGGCCTCGACCGCGCCGGCATCGTTTCCACCGTGTTCAATGCGCTCGGCCAGCGTCAGGCCGGCGTCGGTTTCGCCGGCTGACAGCATTACCGGGACAGAAGGCGGGACGACCTGCCTCTGCCTCAGGATGCGGCGCCATCGAGAAAACCGACGACATTTTCAATCTGCCCCTCGGCATTCAGGCTGACGACATCGGTTCCGCCGGCGACATCTTCTCCGTCAGGCGAAATGAGACGCCATGAAAAACGGGTGAAGTTGCCGTGGCCGTCCGGGGTGCCTGTGAGCACAAAGCGATATCCCGGAAATTTCTGCCGCGCCGCCTCGATCATCGCGGCAATCCCCTGCTGCCCCTCACCCTGCATCAAAGGATCTGTATAGCACGCCATTTCAGCCCAGCCTTGGCTGACGAGGCGCTGGCGGCATTCAGCGTTCTCCTCGTTCCAGACAGCGAGGTAGGTTTCGGCGATTTTGAGATGTTGCGTCATGATTGCGCTCCTTTTGGTTGACGGCCTGAGCATGCCGGGGGCTGTGACGCAGAACAATTACCTGCGAGGTAATCGCATTGCCGATATCTTCTGCTAGGCTGCGGGGCATGACACATCATCAAGAACATGTCGGCCAGGTGCTTAAGGAATGGCGGGCGCGCCGCAGATTGAGCCAGCTCGATCTGGCGTCCGATGCCGAGATATCGGCGCGCCATCTGAGTTTTGTGGAAAGCGGGCGATCTTCGCCCAGCCGTGAAATGCTGGCGAGGCTGGCAGAGCAGCTTTCCATGCCAGCCCGCGCCGCCAACCGGCTGATGCTGGCGGCAGGCTATGCGCCGATCCATTCCGAACGATMACTGGATGCGCCTGATATGACGGCCGTTCGTAAGGCCGTCGAAACCGTGGTGCAGGGCCACATGCCCTTCCCGGCACTTGCCGTCGACCGCCACTGGAATCTGGTTCTTGCCAATGATGCGATCAAATCGCTTCTCGCTGGCATATCCGAAGACCTGCTTCACCCGCCCCTCAATGTATTGCGCCTGAGCCTGCATCCTGATGGCTTGAGTTCACGCATCGTCAATATTGCCGAATGGCGGCATCACCTGCTGGATCGCCTACGCCGCCAAGTCGAAGAGACCGGAGACGAGACGCTTTCCCGGCTGCATGCGGAACTTTCCGCCTATCCCGCACCCGCAGCTCCACGGCATTCCGCCGGGGCCAATCCGTTGGCGATACCGCTCGAACTACGCGATCAGTTGTCCGGGGGCGTGCTGCGCTTCATTTCGACCACCACGGTTTTCGGAACCGCCACGGATGTGACGTTGTCCGAGCTGGTGCTGGAATGTTTCTACCCGGCCGACGCCGAGACCCGCGCCGCCCTAATGAACGGTACAAAGGAGTAACTATCCATGCACACCACCTATCTCATCGGCTTCAAGGTCCGTGCCGATCAGCGCGAACGTTTTCTAGGATTGCTGAATGATCTGCTCGACGCCATGCGACACGAGAACACCTTTGTGAACGCAACCCTGCATCGGGACGGCGAAAACGAAAACCACTTCCTGCTGCATGAGACCTGGAGCGACCATCAGGATGTCCTAGACGTTCAGGTTCATCGTCCCTATCGGCAGGCTTGGCACGATGCCTTGCCCGAGCTTCTAGATGCCCCGCGCGACATTTCCGTCTGGCACCCCGTGCGGGCCGATCACGCCGCGTGAGACTATCATCGTCCCACCAACGCATGGTGCATCAGTGTCGCTGCGAAATGGATATTAGATGAGCGAATGTCCCGCATTTTTCAGCAGAACGAAAGCTTTTTCCAGATCGTTCGATTTCACAAGCAGGTGGTCGCCATCGAAAGTCGAAACCACGAATATACCGATCTCATTGGTCGAGAGCGGCTCGATAACGGACAAGACGATGCCCGTTTCATCGAAGGCAAATGGCCCCTGTAGCTTTAGACAGGACCAACCCGTATCAAATCTGACATGCCCAGGTATACGATCTTCCCGGCAGACGATGGAAAGCTCATCATCGGTCCGGGTGATACTGACGAAGCCACCGCCATCGGCCCAGACCGGAATGGCTTCAGATGCCTCAAGTCGGGCCACCCCATATGCACCATCCAGAACTTTCAACTTGATCCTAGGTGCCATCTCGAAATCAACTTTGTTGGGAAACCGCGACAGAACGCGTGGTTGAGTGCTCGCGCCGTAAATCTAGCAACAAAAAGGGGGCTTCACAGCCCCCTGATTCACGCTTGATGATCGTGACCGTCAGGATCAGAACTCCGTCCAGTCCTGATCCTTTGCAGCCGGCGCTTCCGCTTTGCCGCCAAAGGCGCGGGCGAGGCTTTGGCCAAGGGCGCGGGCGGGTGAAGCGACCRGCCTTGCGGTTGTGGAGGCAGGCTTCACTGCGGCTTTTCTGACTGGTGCGGCGGGTGCGGGCTGGTAGACAGGCTTCACCGAGGACTGGCGAGGAGCAGAATATCCGCCGGCGCCGGCAACGGCACCGCGAACGCCGCCCACCTTGAACTGGCCGAGCAGGCTATTGAGCGCTTCCGCTTCACGGGCGAGCGAATGGCTGGCAGCGGTCTGCTGCTCAACCATTGCGGCATTCTGCTGCGTGCCCTGATCCATGGTGTTCACGGCCGTGTTGATTTCCTGCAGACCAGTCGCCTGTTCGCGGGCAGCGACGACGATGGCGCTGACATGGGCGTTGATCTCCTCGACTTCTGCCACGATGAGTTCGAGCGCCTTGCCGGTCTCGTCGACGAGGTTGACGCCGTTTTCCACCTGCTGGCTGGAAGCGCCGATCAGCGTCTTGATTTCCTTTGCGGCATTGGCGGAACGCTGGGCGAGTTCACGCACTTCCTGCGCGACGACGGCAAAGCCCTTGCCCGCGTCACCCGCACGGGCGGCTTCGACGCCTGCGTTCAGCGCAAGCAGGTTGGTCTGGAAAGCGATATCGTCGATGACGCCGATGATATTGCCGATTTCGCCTGATGATTTTTCGATCTCGCGCATGGCGGCAACCGCCTTGCGGACCACGATGCCGGATTTTTCCGCTCCGCTGCGGGCGCGCTGAACCAGATTGCCAGCGTCCTCAGCACCCCTTGCGCTATCACGCACCGTGGTGGTGACTTCTTCCAGTGCTGCGGCGGTTTCCTCGATGGAAGCGGCCTGCTGTTCGGTGCGGCGCGACAAGTCGTCGGCAGCAGAGAGCATTTCCGAAGCCCCGGCATTGATTGCAGCGGCATTCTCGCCAACGGCGCGCATGGCCTGCTGCAGCTTTTCGACAGCGCTGTTGAAGTCGATACGGATGGGGTCGATGTAGGAGGCGAACGGCGTTTCGATACGGTAGGCGAGATCGCCTTCCGCCAGAGCCGAAAGACCCTTGCCAAGCTCGTCACGCGCAAGGGCGTTGGCGGCTTCGTCCTGGGCCTTCTCTTCTTCGTTGCGGCGGCGCTCGGTCTCGGTTGCGGAGCGCATGCGCTCGGTTTCGCCGGCAAGGCGGGATTTTTCCAGCCCGGCTTCCTTGAAGACGAGAACGGCCTTCGCCATTTTGCCGACTTCATCCTTGCGGTCGAGAGCCGGAACTTCCGTGGTCATGTCACCATCGGCAAGCCTGCTCATAGCCGCCGTCATACCGACGATCGGCGTGACGATGGAGCGCGACAGCGCCCAGATGAGGGCCACGGCCAGAAGACCGGCAACCGCGCCGCCACCCAGAAGTGCGAGCTTGAGGTTGAGTGCGGCAGCATCCTGCTGTGCGGCGTAGCTTGCCGACAAGCCATTCAGCTGGTCCTTGATCTTGGCGGCGGAGGCGCGGAAACCGTCGAGCTGACCCTTGGCCTGATTGCGACCGATCTCGATGATTTCGGAAATCGGTGCTTCGGTCGTCTTGCGGGCGGCAAGCTGCGGTTCCGCCAGTTCCCTGAAGAACACGGTGGCGGATGCCTGCATGTCATCGATGGATTTCAGAATGGCCGGCTGGCCGGCGGCAAGCGCACGGGCTTCACCAAGCTTCTTCAGCATCAGATCGCGCTGGGCGAAAACATCGTTGTAGGTGCTGTCGCTGCGAAACAGCAGAAAGCCGCGCTGGTTGACGGCCTGTTCCAGCATTGCGGCCGTCGCACCGTCAACCGCATGCAGGATGTTGTTGGCCTTGTTGTTCTGGACCGTGACGTGCTCGCTCCCCAGCGTCTGCCAGAAGACCACCGCCGAGGCGAGCAGGCAAACGCCCATCAAGACGCAGAAGGTGACAATGAGCTTAATGTTGATGGGGAAATTTTTTAGCGACATCGCAAACTCTCTCGGCGACCTGATGCCACGGAGCAAGCGTCTGCGCTGCAACGGTCGCAATTTTGGGAATGGGAGGAGATGCCGTCATGGCAGGTTCCGACTGGCCGCACGGGCCTTGCAGACAAAGTGCAATACAAGCCTTTATATTGGATTAATCGCATATGCTGTTAAAGACCACGAAACGACCCTGCGCTGCGGCAAATGGTGCCGTTGCGAAGCCTTGCGCGCGATAAATCGCTTGCATCTGCGGGGTTTGGCGGTCATTGACACGGGACCATGTCCAAAACACCTGAAAATGAACGGCTTGACCAGCTTCTTGTTTCGCTCGGCCACTTTGCCAGCCGCTCGCGTGCGCGCGATGCGATTGCGCGCGGCACCGTGAGCGTCAACGGGAAAACGGCCACAAAGCCCAGCCAAACCGTTGCCGGAAACGTCAAGATCGCCATTACCGATCCGGCGCAGGCTTATGTTTCCCGCGCCGCCCTCAAGCTCACCGCCGCGCTCGATCACTTCGGGCTCGATCCGAAAGGCCATGAATGCCTCGACGTCGGCGCCTCCACCGGCGGCTTCACCGAGGTATTGCTTCATCGCGGCGCAAAACACGTCACCTCCATCGATGTCGGCCACGGGCAGATGCATCCACGGATCGAGAACGATCCGCGCGTGACCAATCTGGAAGGGCTGAATGCGCGCTTCCTGACAACCGACGACATTGATGACCGGTCCGTGGACTTCATCGTCTCCGACGTGTCCTTCATCTCCATAAAGCTCGCCCTTGCCCCGGCACTCGCACTTGCCGCCTCCGGCGCGCAAGCGGTTCTGCTGGTCAAGCCGCAATTCGAGGCAGGCCGTGATGCCATCAGCAAGGCCGGGCTGTTGAAAGAGCCGGAAACGGCGCCTGCCGTTGCTGCCGAACTGGAACGCTGGCTCGTTGAAGACATGGGCTGGAAGAGCCTCGGTCTCATCCCCTCGCCGATTTCCGGCGGCGATGGCAATATCGAATTTCTTCTCGGAGGCGAAAAGCCATGAGCACGCAGACCGTCAGTATCAAGAGCCTTGGCGCCCAGGGCGACGGCATTGCGCACTGTCCCGACGGCCCGGTCTATGTGCCCTTCGCCCTGCCCGGCGAAACGGTGGCCATCGCCAAGGTCAAGGATACCGGCACCATCATCTCGATTGCGGAAGCCTCCACGGATCGCCGCGAACCCGTGTGCCGCCACTTCGGCCCCGAGGGCGTTAACGGCACCTGCGGCGGCTGTTCGCTGCAGCATTTTGCCGACCAGCCCTACCACGCCTTCAAGCGGGAGCTGGTGGTTTCGGCGCTGAGATCGAAAGGCCTGACGCCGCCAGTAGACGATCTCGTCATCTGTCGCCCCGGCGAGCGCCGCCGCGCGGTGTTTGCCGCCCGCAAGACGGAAAAGGGCCTGCTGCTCGGCTTCAACCAGGCAAACAGCCATCACATCGTCGCCATCGAGGAATGTCCCGTCACCTCGCCCGGTATCGTCGCGCGGCTGGACGCCGTGCGCGCAATCGGCCTTTCCCTTGCGTCGAATGCCGAACCGTTCCGCATGACCGTTCTTGAAACGCTTTCGGGCCTCGACATTTCCGTCGAAGGCATCAAATCCGTCGGCGACAAACAGCGGCGCACATTGACGGAAACGGTGCTGGCAATGCGTGGCATCGCCCGTGTCGCGCTATCAGGCGAAATCCTGATCGAACCGCAAAAGCCGATCATCGAATTCGGCGGCATTCCGGTTTCCCCACCGGCCGGCGGTTTCACGCAGGCAACCAAACAGGCCGAAGACGCCATGGCGGAACTGGTGCTTGCCCATGTTGGCAAATCCAAACGCATCGCCGATCTCTTCTGCGGTTCCGGCACGTTTGCGCTGCGGCTTGCGCGCATCGGCCGCGTGCATGCGGTTGAGGCAGAGGACAAGCCGCTGAAAGCGCTCGATTTCGCCGCGCGCAACACGCAGGGCCTGAAACCCGTCAGCATCGAAAAGCGTGATCTTTTCCGCCGGCCGTTGATGACGAGCGAAATGAAGAATTACGATGCCGTTGTGTTCGATCCGCCGCGCGCCGGTGCGGAAGTCCAGTGCAAGGAACTTGCGCGCAGCGCGGTGAAGAAAATCGTAGCCGTCAGCTGCAATCCGCTGACGCTTGCGCGCGACCTCGCCATTCTGGTGGAGGGCGGCTATCGCGTCACGCGCGTCACGCCGGTCGACCAGTTCTTGTGGTCGCCGCATGTGGAAGCGGTGGCGACGCTGGAGAAATAATCACCAGGCGGTGTCAACAGTGCCGTTGCCGACCACGCCCGAGCAACGGCAGGCGCCGCCAACGCGGCCCTGCTCGATGGGGCAGACATAGGGCCGACGACGATTGGCGCTGTCCGGTGGAGTGATGACGCAAACGAAACGCGCGCGGCGCTGGCGATCGCGGGAATTGCCGGAGTAATAATTCGGGCTGTCGTCTTGCGTGGACTGCGCCAAAATGACGTTATTGCTCGAACCCGGCAAAGGCACGGTCGCCGCTGCCTCTGCGACAGTCGCAGCGGAGAGGAGGGCGGTCAGGGCGAAAACAAAGTGACGCATGGCGGGTGGCCTTCGAAGGATGACGTTGCGTTATCTAACCCAAGCCATATTACCCGGCTCCTTAACCGCAAGGAATTCCTGCCGGAACGCTTAACGCCGCATGAATGCCTCGAAAGCGGCCCGCGCCTCGGCACTCTGCAATTGCGCGGTGAAATGGCGGGCTTCCTCATCGATGCGGGCCAGCACATCTGCCGGATTGCCGCGCACGAGATCGCGGGCAATCTTCAGCGCCTGCTGCGGCTTGGCGGCAAGCCGCGTGGCAAGCGCCAGCGTTTCGCTTTCGACATGTTCCGGCGCCACGACTTTCCAGATCATTCCGGCCTGCAAGGCCTGTTCGGCGGTAAAACCTTCGCCCATGGCCAGCAGGGCAAAGGCGCGCTGATGGCCGATGAGCTTTGGCGCAAGCAGGCTGGACGCAGCTTCCGGCACCAGCGCCAGATCCACAAACGGCGTCTTGAACAGGCTGCGGTTGGAGGCAACGGTCAGATCGCAATGCAGGTTCAGCGTCGTGCCGATGCCGATGGCCAACCCATCGACGCCCGAAACCAGCGGCTTTTCGAAGGTTGCCAGCGCCTTCAGAAGATCGAGTACCGCGAGCTTGCCCTTTGCGCCAGACATGGCGAAGGCAAGAAAATCGGCCATGTCATTGCCGGCGGAAAAGCAACCTTCCGTACCCAGAAACGCGACGACACGGATATCCGGGTCTGCATTGGCGGCCTTCAGAGCCTCTGCCATGCGCAGATACATTGCATCGGTGATGGCGTTTTTCTTTTCCGGCCGGTTGAAGCGGATGGTCAGAACGTCAGGCGCATGACTGACCCGCTCGACGAGAATATGGTCGTCCGACATGGTTTTCTCCTTAACCCAGCACGGCGCGGGCGGCGGCAAGGCTTGCTGCACCGGCAATGACGCGATCCCTCAGCGCTGCCGTTTCCGCCAGCAGGTTTTCCGCCGCAAACCGGCAGAGCGATGCGCGATGCGCTCCCCTGCCGTCATCCACCTGGGCCAGGGCGCCCTTGGCAAGATAGGCTCCGGTGAGCGCCAGCCCGAAGAGGCGCTGATAGGGCGTGGCACCGGCGAGCGCGGTTTCGGTTTCCCCCGCTTTCAGGCGTTCCAGCAACCAGTCGGTCGCCGTTTCGAGATCGGTGAGACTCGTTTCGAGATAACGGGCAGTCTCGCCGAGATCGCTGCGGTTCGAGGCAGCAGTTCGGGCGACGATTTCACGCAATTCTGCGATGAAACCGCGCACCTGTGCGCCATTTGAAACCGGCAGCTTGCGCACCACCAGGTCGATCGCCTGAATGCCGTTGGTGCCTTCGTAGATCGGCGCGATGCGGGCATCGCGCAGGTAACGCGCCGCACCGGTTTCCTCGATGAAGCCCATGCCGCCATGCACCTGAATGCCCATGGAAGCGACATCGACACCGGCTTCGGTGGAGAAGGACTTGGCGATTGGCGTTAAAAGAGCAGCGCGCTCCTGCCAGTGGGCGCGTTCAGCCACGTCCTCGGCGGCATGCGCCATATCGATCGCGTGGGCGCAGTTGAAGGAGATGGCGCGCGCGCCTTGCGTCAGCGCTTTCATCGTCAACAGCGTACGGGCGATATCGGGATGCTCGATGATAGGGCTCATGCCCGAACCCTGCCAGCCGGGCGCCTTGCCCTGCGTGCGTTCCCTGGCGTATTCGATTGCCTTCTGTGTCGCCGCCTCGCAGATCGCCACGCCCTGCATGCCAACGGCAAGGCGGGCGTTGTTCATCATGGTGAACATGCAGGCGAGACCCTTGTTCTCCTCGCCGATCAGCCAGCCCAAGGCACCCTTCTCTTCGCCAAACTTTCCGTCCCCGAAGATCATCGTGCAGGTGGGCGAACCGTGAATGCCGAGCTTGTGCTCCAGCGAATGGCAGAAGACGTCGTTGCGGCTGCCCGGCGTGCCGTCGTCTTCGGGCAGGAATTTCGGCACGAGGAACAGCGAAATTCCGCGCGTGCCGGCCGGCGCATCCGGCAGGCGGGCAAGAACGAGGTGGATGATATTGTCCGCGGCGTCATGTTCGCCCCAGGTGATGAAAATCTTCTGCCCGAAAATGCGGTAGGTGCCGTCACCATTACGCTCGGCACGGGTTTTCAGCACGCCAAGGTCCGATCCCGCATGCGGTTCGGTGAGGTTCATCGTGCCGGTCCATTCACCGGAGACGAGTTTGGGAAGATAGATGCGCTTCAGGTCGTTGCTACCGTGGGCAACGAGAGCTTCCACCGCGCCCATGGTGAGCGTCGGCGCAAGCGCGAAAGCCATGGAACCGGAATTCCACATTTCGAGTGCGGCGACATTCAGCATATGCGGCAGGTTCTGGCCGCCGAATTCTTCCGGTGCGGTGAGGCTGTTCCAGCCGGCCTCAGCCCAGCGCCGATAAAGATCGGCCCAGCCGTCCGGCGTTGAGACCTTGCCGTCGCTCAGCCGCGCGCCCTGGCGGTCGCCTATATCGGCAAGCGGCGCGACCTGCTCGGTGGCGAAACGGCCGGCCTCCTGTAATATGGCATCGACCACATCTTCACCGAGGTCTCCCAGAGCACCTCTGGACAACGCGTCTTGCAGACCCGCCACATGTTTGAGTGTAAAGGCGATATCATCCACCGGCGCGGTATACATGCTGCCTCCTCCCGAAGCTCTTGCCTATCGTGCTGTTGCTTTCGGGCTAAATGATTTTTACGTAAACGTCAATTTGAAAATTCCCGCCTTTTCAGCGGGATTGTTATAAAACTGTCATATGAATTTGCTCAGCATGCGCTGACAGGTGCCGTGCCACCGCTGCCGTTTCCGTTTTGGGGCGACGGACGCCTCCCCTCCCATTCCGCCGGTCAGGACTGCCACGATGGATCTCATAACGCCCGCTATCCCCGGCCTTGTCTGGGCCTATCAATTCCACCCCGGAACGGCGCCATGCAGGCGGCTTGCGCCCGATGCGGGCTTTAGCGAGATGGCGCAATGCGAGGGCTTCTTCTGGCTGCACCTCAATCTCGCGGATCAGCGGGTGGCGGGCTTTCTCGAAACGATCGATGGGCTCGATGCCGCAGCGCTGGCAAGCCTTACCACCCATGAAACCCATCCGTCCATCACGGTGGATGAAAAGTCACTTTATGGAACGCTGGTCGATTTCCAGCGCGAGTTCGATCAGGAAACGCGTGATTTCGGTTGGCTGCATTTCGCGGTCAGCGACCGTTTCATCATTACCACCCGTCTGCAACCGTTGCGCTCAGTGGACCGGCTGAAAGCGGCAGTCGACAAGAATTCCAACCGCTACCTCACGCCGGCCCATGTCTTCGAAGGCCTCGTCGCGGAATTCCAGCGTTCGCTGATCAGCCTGGTGATGGAAACGACCGAAGAGCTGAACGCCATCGAGGACCTGGTCTATGACAGCGAAAACCGCGACGAGCGGCGACGGCTTGCGCCGCTCAGGCGCACGGTCGTTCGCCTCCACCGGCATCTGCGCACGGTGCTCACCCTGATGCGGCGGGCGTCTGCCGCCGATGAGGACGAGATGCCTGACGGTTTCGAGGATGTCGCCTCGCGGCTGATGGGCCGCCTCGAGGCCGTCGATCACGATGTCTACGCCCTTCAGGAACGCGCAAGGCTGCTGCACGAGGAAATCGATTCCAAACTCTCGTCCGAAACCAACCGGCATCTTTATATCCTGTCGCTGATGACGGCATTCCTGCTGCCGCCATCGCTGGTCACCGGCTTCTTCGGCATGAACACGGATGAGTTGCCATTTACGGTCGGCACCGGCGGCACGATGGCGGCCAGCATCTTCATCGTGATTTCGGTTATGCTTGCCTGGTACGTGCTGAAGCGGGCGCGCATTCTGTGAAAACAAAAAGCCGCCCGTATCCGGGCGGCTCGTAGTAACTATCAGGCTGGTCAATCCCTACTCCGTCTTGCCGGATCAAGGCCGGATGACGGAGTAGTGCTATCAGCTGTAAGGCGAATAGCAGGGCTGGCGTGGGCCATTGTAGGGCTGGAACGTGTTGCTATAGGCATCGTAGGACCGATACCGGCCATAGCACCAGTTCACATGCGCCTGGCTCATGCCGGCACGACGGACCGGACGATATTCGCGGTATACCGGGCGCGGGCGATATTCCGGAACCGGACGGTAGACTTCGCGCGGCTGCGACAGTGCGCCGCCGATGATCGCGCCGGTCGCAAAGGCTGCGAGCGGGAACCAGTAACCGTCGTGGTGACGATAACCCGGGCGGTAGTCGCGATAACCGCGATGGCCGCCGTACCAGCCGCGGCGTTCGCCGCCCCAGCCGCCACGATTGTCACGATCGCGCCAGTATTGCACATTGACGATATTCTTGCCGGCATCGTTACCCAGGGTCTGGACACTCTTCGGCGCCATCAGCAATGGCATTGCCTCAGCGGGAACAATCGCTCCTGCAACCACGATTGCAGAAAGACCGACAGCCAGGATATTCTTCACATAGCTTCTCATCTGACTTCCTCCATTCACGACGGTCGACAGGCCGTTGCACGTGAATAATAACACCTTTTTCTTTTTATCCAGCCAGTTTGTCGGTGCTGGCTGGAACATCACAGGTTGCAGGCTAGGCGCTTTCGCCTGAACCCAGCATTAACGGCGTTGTCACGCTTCGGTTACCGAAACTCGCCACCTGAAAGCAAAAGCCCGGATCAGACCCGGGCTTTCGAAAGGCGTGCTTAACGGCTGTATGGAGATACACATACGCGACGCGGACCGCTGTTCGGCTGGTAGCTGTTATCGTAGGCGCGGTACGAGCGCCAACGGTTCTGGCACCAGGAAACATGGCTGCCGCCATAAGCCGGTCTCGGCTGCGCCATGGCACCGCCAATAATTGCGCCAGTGGCAAAGGCCGCCAGCGGGAACCACATTCCGTTGTGATAACGGTAGCCCGGACGGCGGTCGCGATAGCCGCGATGGCCGTTATAATATCCGTCCCGCGACGGGCGCGGACGATACATACGGTCGCCGTATCTGCGGTCACCTCGGCGGTCCCATTCACGGTACTGCACCGGCACTACATTTTCAGTTGAGATTGCCGGCTTCGCCATCGGAACAGGCGCCTGGAACGCCTGCGACGGCGTGAAGCTTGTCAGGAACAGGACAACCGCCGTAGCGACGCTCGTCGTGCGGAAATTCATCATGATCTTTCCTCCGTTTGCTGTAGCGCGTTGAACCGCGCTTTCTAACTACTCGGTCTTGTCGGAGGTAGGGGCAGCCCCATTGAAACACCCGAAAAGAATTCGATGACGTGCAAACGAGTTTTAAGACCTTTGGTTCCGGTTCAAAAATAGATTCCCGCATAAGACGCAGGATTTCGTGCGCTCAGGCTTCCACCTTCACGTCGGTCAACGGCCGCGAGCAGCAGGCGAGAATATAGCCTTCATCGATTTCGTCATCGAGAATGCCGCCATTGTGGTTCATCTCCACCTCGCCGGAGAGCTTCAGCACCCGGCAGGTGCCGCAAATTCCCGATTCGCAGGCGGCACCGATGCGCACACCGGCGGCGCGCGCCGTCATCAGAACGGTCTGGCCGGGCTGGCACGGCACTTCCTTGCCGGAAAGCGTGAACCCCACCATCGAGAGTGCTTCGCCATCCGCCACGGTGTGAATACTCTCGCCCACAGCAACCGGGGCGGCTGGCGAAAAGCTTTCCTGGTGGTAACGGCTCATGTCGAAGCCGGAAGCATCCAGCATGGAGCGGATGGCGGCCATGAAAGGCTCCGGTCCACAACAGAACACCGTGCGATCCATGAAATCAGGCGACAGAAGCGCGATCTTGGCCTTGTCGACCATGCCCTTCAAGCCGGACCAGAGATCAGTGCGGCCGCAATTTTCCACGATGAAACCGAGCGACAGTTTCGGCATGAAGCGGGCCAGATATTCCAGCTCGTGACGGAACACGATATCAGATGGCGAGCGCGAGCAATTGATGAAGGCGATGTCACTCTGCGGCGCGCGGTCGCTCATGTCGCGCACCATCGACATCATCGGCGTAACGCCGGAGCCGGCCGAGATGAACAGGTATTTGTCGCCGGGATGCCGAACATAAGAGAAATCGCCGAGCGGGCCGAGTGCCCGGATTTTCATGCCGGGCTTCAGATTGTCGAACATCCAGCGCGTGCCGATGCTGGTGGCCTGCGCCTTGACCGTGACCGACAGCGCATAGGGCCGCGACGGGCTGGAGGACAATGTGTAGGTGCGGTAGAGCGGCTCCTTGCTTACCGGCAATTCCAGCGTCACGAACTGGCCCGGCAGATAACGGAACCAGTTCTGATCCTCCGACCGGAACAGGAATGTCATCACGTCAGGCGTCTCGGGCGTCACCGAAATGCATTCCAGCAGGTGGAGCTTGTCGCTCCACGGCTTCATCTCGTCTATGTGCTTGTAGGTCACAGCCATATTCATCTTCGCGTTACGCTACTGCCGAAAGGCGGGCCTTGTCGCCCGACAGCCGGTCAACCATGAAATCGGCATACCAGTTGACGAACTGCATCACGCCGCCCTCGTCTTCCATGGAATAGGGGCCGGGCTGGTAAGCGGGCGAGCGGATGCCGAAGGCGTTTTCCTCGACGATGCGGCGGTCCTGATCGTTGGTTTCGTTCCAGACGTGCGTGAGGTCCTCGAGATCGTAATCCACGCCTTCAACCGCATCCTTGTTCACCAGCCATTTGGTGGTGACCATGGTCTCGTTGGCGTTGAGCGGCAGCACACGGAAGGAAATGGTGTGGTCGCCGAGGAAGTGGTTCCAGGTCGTCGGATAATGGAACAGAAGCAGCGCGCCGATATGGCTGATGCTGACATCATCGGAAAGCGGCCGGCGCACGGCGCGTTTTCCCGACATGGTGTAGCTTTCCGCCTCGCCGATCAGCGGCATGCGGGCAACACGGAACTGGCCTTTCGGATCGATCTTGAAGCGGCTCGGCAGGCCGGCAGCCTCGCAGCGTGCCCAGTGGCCACCGATCTCGGGATCGCTTGCACCACCGTCCGTACCCGTAACGCTCGGGTTTTCA
The DNA here is from genome assembly GCF_056393925.1 of Agrobacterium sp. 10T429. Lineage (NCBI taxonomy): Bacteria > Pseudomonadati > Pseudomonadota > Alphaproteobacteria > Hyphomicrobiales > Rhizobiaceae > Agrobacterium > Agrobacterium sp. 10T429. The sequence goes on along the minus strand of NZ_JBFTGV010000001.1, from coordinate 624,836 downwards.
GGATAGGTTCGGCAGAGTTCCGGATGGTTGGCGGCGCAATGGTAGCACTCGCGGTTGTTTTCCCAGACGAGTTTCCAGTTACCCTTTTCGATGATCGTGCTTTCATGCGCAACCTTGGCTTCCCAGATGCGGTGCGGCGCCATGTAGCTTTCGACCTCGGCGCGCATCGGCGCGAAATCGGCGGGCTGGTCTGCCAGGCAGATGAAGACGTAACCGGCAACGGTTTCGCAGTGGACCGGCTTCAGGCCGAATTCAGCCTTGTCGAAATCATCGCCCATATGACGGGCAAACAGCAGCTTGCCGTCCAGATCGTAGGTCCACTGGTGATAGGGACAGACGAGGCGTGCGGACTGGCCCTTATGAGAAGAGCAGACGCGGGAACCGCGATGGCGACAGGAATTATGGAGGGCGCGAATCTGTCCGTCGCGACCGCGAATTATGACGACGGAATAGGCGCCCACCTGAACGGTGATGTAGTTACCGGCCTTCGGCACTTCGCAATCATGGCCGACAAACAGCCAGTCGCGGTACCAGATGGTTTCCATGTCCAGATTGAAATAATCCGGGTCCGTGTAGAAAGACTGTTCCAGGCTGAAGCCTTCGCGGCGGTTCTTCAGCTGACGCAGTACGGTATCACGCAATTCCATGGCCAAATCCTCGATCAAACCGCCCTGCCCCACACCATTTATCGGACTGCGGAAGTGTGATCCCATCTAAACATCAGCGTTCATTTGCGGCAGCGCAGACAGCGACATCGGCTTCCGCATTGGCGACAAATTGCGACATGCGCCAATGGCCGTTGCACGCCATTCCGCTGCGAAATCCGGCAGCTATTCCCCGCCGGAAACCACGTCGCAATATGACGCATGATGTCGCGCGGCTCCCTCTCTACCCGTTAAAAAACGGGGGTTGCGGCGCAACGGAGTTTTAACATGCCCTAAACTATATTGCCTGATCGACAACAACGAGGGCGTTCCGGGTGGAGAAGGCGACACGCATACGTTATTTCGATGCCGGCAAACATTCGGTCACGCCGATACGTTCCAAGACCGCGCATTCGGATTTCCTGCGAACCGGGCGCATCAGCCGCTACGAAGAACGCTGGCTGCCGAGGGAACGCGTCTATTACAGCCATGACGAAGTGGCGGCGATGACCGGGCGCAAGCTCGAGGCTGCTGCCGATGCCACCCATAGCCGCCTCAATGGCTTTCACCAGTCCATCCGTTTTCCCAAGATGGTTTTCCACCATCTGCTGGATGAGCGGCCGCATCTCGGCTATTGCCATGTCACGGCAGCGAAAACCAGTTTCGACGCCGAGCGCCATGTGCTCTGGTCGTTCTATTTCGCGAATTTCTTCGCCGAGTTGAGCGGGACCGAGAACTTCTTCGAAAACATCGATGCGCGCTATTCACGGATGTATTTCGCAGTCGCCATCAACGCGCTTCCCAACAAGCACATCGCCATCGATACCTCCTTCCATCGCGGCGGCCTGCTGTTCCAGACCCACGACCCGCGCGTAGCGCTCAAAAACGTGCTTATGCTCGGCGCCCGCTCGGACGAGATGCGCAAGATCATCAAGGCAATATAAAAGCCACGATAGCGCTTTCCATAAGGCCCTGAAATACGCTATTGACGCCCTGAAAGGCAGCATCATGGCGCGTCATATCGATATCGAAAACGAGCGGGAAACCGCCTTGCAGGCGGCCGTCGAGGAGCTTTCCCGCGGCCAGCCAATCGCTCTGCCCACGGAAACCGTCTATGGCCTTGCTGCGGACGCCACCGATCCGGCGGCCATTACCCGCATTTACGAAACGAAAGGCAGGCCGCAGTTCAATCCGCTGATCTGCCATATGGCCGATATCGCCATGGCCGAACGTTATGCGGTTTTCGATCCCGTGTCGCGACGCCTCGCCGAAACCTTCTGGCCCGGCCCGCTGACGCTGGTTCTGCCGCTGAAACCGGCAAGCGGCATTCACTCACTGGCAACGGCGGGGCTCGATACCGTCGGCATTCGCGTGCCGCAGGGTTTCGCCGGTGATCTGATCCGCCGGTTCGACAAGCCGCTGGCTGCGCCCAGTGCCAATAGTTCCGGCAAGATCAGCCCCACCAGTGCCGCCCATGTCGAGGCCGATCTCGGTAACAGGATCAACCTCATTCTTGATGGCGGTGCTGCCTCCGTCGGTGTCGAATCCACAATCGTCAAGGTGGAAGACGACGGGCGGGTGCGGCTGCTTCGTCCCGGCGGCGTCGTCACCGAGGAGATCGAGCGCATCACCGGCACCCAGCTCGAACGGCCGGAAAAGGCATCAGCCGCCATCGAGGCACCCGGAATGCTCGCCTCGCATTATGCGCCCGGTGCAGCCGTTCGCCTCGACGCGACATCCGTTTCTGCCGACGAGGCACTGATCCGGTTCGGCGGCATCGCGGTTGAGGGACAAGAGATCGCCCGTACCGTTCTCGACCTCAGCCCTTCAGGCGATCTTGCCGAGGCGGCCGCCAATCTGTTCGATTATCTCAAAGCAGCAGATGCGAGTGGTGCCGCGACAATCGCGGTCACAACCATTCCCGCCCACGGTCTTGGAGAGGCGATCAATGACCGCCTTTCCCGCGCCGCCGCGCCGCGAGGCTGACGGTACTTCACCATTTCGCCCACCGTTTCAAATGACAGCGAGACGCCAATGACAATCGCCGCCCCCTCCACCGACATCCTCGATCGCTTCACTGCCATTGTCGGCGAAAAAAACGCGGTGCGCGACGCTGTGGAAATGGCGCCGCGTCTCGTGGAAAATCGCGGGCTTTATCATGGTGCGTCACCACTGCTGCTCAAGCCCGGCACTGTCGAGGAGGTTGCAGCCATCCTGAAGCTCGCCAGCGAGACAGGCACGCCCATCGTGCCGCAGACCGGCAATACCGGCCTTGTGGGTGGCCAGACGCCGCGTGCTGACGGAACCGACATCATCCTCTCGCTCGAGCGCATGAACCGCATCCGCGACATCGATCCGGTCGCCAACACCATCGTTGCGGATGCCGGCTGCATTCTCGACGACATTCACAAGGCCGCATCGACCGTGGAGCGGATGTTCCCGCTGTCGCTCGGTTCGCAGGGCTCGTGCCGCATCGGCGGCAATCTGGCCACCAATGCCGGCGGCACGGCGGTTCTCGCTTATGGCAATATGCGCCAGCTTTGCCTGGGGCTTGAAGTGGTGCTGCCGACAGGTGAAATCTGGGACGGGCTTCGCCGGCTGAAAAAGGACAATACGGGTTACGATCTGCGCGATCTCTTCATCGGTTCGGAAGGCACGCTCGGCATTATCACCGGAGCGGTGCTGAAGCTTTTCCCCGTGCCGCTCGGCCATCAGGTGGGTTTTGCCGGTCTTCGATCCACCGACGATGCGTTGAAGCTGTTCGAAATGGCCTCCAACCTCTGCGGCACAGCGCTGACCGGCTTTGAGCTGATGCCGCGCATCGGCGTGGAATTCACCGCCAAACATATTCCCGGCGTGCGCGATCCGCTACAAACGCCGCATGACTGGTACGCGCTCATCGATATCTCCACCTCCGATTCGGCTGAGACGGCTGAAACGATGATGCAATCGCTGCTGGAGCGCGGTTTTTCGGCCGGGCTGGTCGAGGATGCGGTGATCGCTTCATCGGAAGCGCAGCGTCAGGCGCTCTGGCATATGCGCGAAAGCATGTCGGATGCGCAAAAGCCGGAAGGCGGCTCTATCAAACACGACGTTTCCGTTCCGGTGTCGAAGATACCGGAATTCATGGCAACGGCGGAAAAGGCCGTTCTTGCCGCCATTCCCGGCGCCCGCGTCTGCGCCTTCGGCCATCTGGGCGATGGCAACATCCACTACAATATTTCCCAGCCGGTTGGTGCGGACAAAGCTGAATTCATCGGTCGCTGGCGGGATATGAACGAGATCGTGCACGGCATCGTGCTGTCGCTCGGCGGCTCGATTTCGGCCGAACATGGCATCGGCCAGTTGAAGCGCGACGAGCTGGCCGCGATCAGGCCTGACATTGAAATGGACCTGATGCGACGCATCAAACACGCCTTTGACCCCGCCGGCATCATGAACCCCGGCAAGGTGATCACCGCCCGCTAGGGACAGCAGCTTCATCATCGTTGCAGGTTAGTTGGAAGTTCTCGCCGTCCAGGCGGGAACCAGTTCCGCATTCAGGCGGCGCGGCTTTTGCGCGTGCACGAGCTGTGTCAGGCCCATGCCGGATTTTGCGATCGCCACCGCATGTTTCTTCGGCATCAGGTAGCCGCATTCCAGGGGAGGACGGCGGCGCACTATCCGGCTGAAAAAGGGCCGCTTGTGATACCGGGACGGCGAGAAACGCGCGGGCTCGGCACAGACAGCCACATATTCGAGAATCTCTTCGATCCAGCCGCTCTGCGGACGCGCACCCGGTTCGACCAGCAGGATCCACTGCCCGCGCGCCGAGCGCATGACATCCTCAATATCCCACTGCGCATAAAAACGGCAGCCAGCGGCATCGGCGACGCGCGACGATCCATCGCGCGAACCGTGATCGAGGATCACAACGTCGCTTACCAGCCCTTCCACGGCCCCGGTTACAAGCGCAGACAGCGTATGCGCCAGTTCCGGTTCCTGATCGCGGCATTCCATTATGACTGTCAACATATGCATAGCTCTAACGCATCGCACAATAAATTGCCACTGCACTGGATGTCAGAAAATCCGCGACCGTTCAGGCTTAACTCTAACCCACCTTCAGGTGGGATTGATACAAACAAGACCCCGGCCGCGGGTTGGTCAGCTATCGATTTTGCATTTTTTGTTCTTGTAATGTTCTCGTTTCTGCGGTAGGAATTTAATCATTCGAAGAGGCAATGAAACGCCGGTTCGAGTGGAAACGGTTTAGGGCGTTGACTTGCCTTGAGAGGCGTGCGGCACCCTGGGAGCATCCAGATGAGAGACCATACGCTTTCGGGGCAGGCTGCTTTCCAGCCGAGCCATACGCCTGACATTGCCAATGCGCTGGCCGATGCATCGGGCCTGCGCATCGAGATCGACCGTCGTCGCGGGCGTGGTGCCGGACTTAACCCGGGCGGGCGCTTCGAGGCCCTGCAGCGGGAGGTTTTCGACGATGGCTGGCAGACCCTCGAGGAGCTGCCGGAGTTCCGCACCGAAGTGCAGGTGGAAAAGCCGCGCAGCATCATCAGCCGCAACGAATCGCCTGACATCCCTTTCGACCGTTCCATCAATCCCTATCGCGGCTGCGAACATGGCTGCATCTACTGTTTCGCCCGTCCGACGCACAGCTATATGGGGCTTTCCGCCGGGCTGGATTTCGAGGCGAAGCTTTTCGCCAAGCCGGATGCGGCAAAGCTGCTCGAAAGGGAGCTGGCGAAGCCCGGCTACAAGCCGCGCGTCATTGCCATCGGCACCAATACCGACCCCTATCAGCCGATCGAGCGCGAATGGCGCATCATGCGACAGATACTGGAAGTGCTGGCAAAGGCCGACCATCCCGTCGCCATCGTCACCAAATCGGCCCTGATCAAGCGGGATATCGATATTCTGGCGCCCATGGCCAAGAAAGGTCTCGTCAAGGTTGGTATTTCCGTGACGACGCTGGACCGCAAGCTGGCACGCAGCATGGAACCGCGCGCCGCCACGCCTGAAAAGCGGCTGGAAGCGGTCAAGGCGCTGACGGATGCTGGCATTCCCGTGGCGGTGATGATGGCACCCGTCATTCCCGCACTCAACGATCATGAGATCGAACGCATTCTCGAAGCCGGCAAGGCCGCTGGCGCAACGGAGGCCTCCTATGTGCTGCTGCGCCTGCCGCTGGAGGTCAGCCCCCTCTTCCGCGACTGGCTGCTGCGCAACTATCCGGACCGCTACCGGCATGTCATGTCGCTGGTGCGCTCCATGCGCGACGGCAAGGATTACGATGCGGAATTCGGAAAACGTATGAAGGGTGCTGGTCCCTATGCATGGCAGATCGGCAGGCGTTTCGAAATGGCGACGAAACGGCTTGGCCTCATCCGCCGCGGCATTCACCTGCGCGACGACATCTTCGTGCCGCCGGGAGGTGCCGGCGTGCAATTGTCGCTGCTTTGAAAATATGAGGCCCGCTTGGCCGATCAAAGGCGCATTACGATGCGCGCAACGATACCCAGCGGTGCAGACCCATAAAGAGTGGCAGCCCTTTCCTGTTGACGGGGCCATGCTCTTGACGAAATGCCCGGCGGGTTTTCCCTGGCCCGTCGGACATCACCCCCGGAACCCGCCGCCTCGCGTGCGATCGTTTTTCCTCCGCCGCCCCGTTGGAGGATCAAAGGTCATGACGACCTAAGGGGCACGGTTGGCCACGCCCCTTGACCCGGCTGGCCGCGCCCGTCATCGCCCGCTTCCGGGGGCTTGCAGGAGATCGGGTGTGTGTGCAAGTTTCTGCCGCATGAAACGCCGCACCACACCCGATTCTCCTGCCCTCTTTGATCTCGCCGATACGGGCCCCGATTTCTCCTTCGAACTTGAAGCGAGGAAGAAGGGGCTTTGGCCCGTGGCCGGCACGGATGAGGCAGGCCGGGGACCTCTCGCGGGACCAGTGGTTGCGGCAGCTGTCATTCTCGATCCCGACAATATTCCTGGTGGTCTTGACGATTCCAAGAAACTGACCAGGCTGAAACGGGAAAGCCTGTTTCTGCAAATCATGGAAACATCGATCGTTTCCGTCGCCTCCTCCGGCCCCGGCCTTATCGACACCATGAATATCCTGCGCGCCAGCCTCGACGCGATGCGTCGCGCCGTACTCGGCCTCGAAATCTCCCCAGCCCTCGTGCTGGCAGATGGCCGCGACAAGCCGCCGGGCATCACCTGCGAGTCAAAGGCCGTCATCAAGGGCGATTCCCGCTCCCTCTCAATCGCCGCCGCTTCGATCATCGCCAAGGTGACCCGTGACCGGATGATGGAACGGGCCGGTGTAGTGCACAGCTCCTATGGTTTCGAAGGCCATGCGGGTTACGGCACACCAGCCCACCTGCGCGCCATAGAAAGCCATGGGCCCTGCCCGCTGCACCGGATGAGTTTCAGGCCGCTGAAGCAGGACTGATCGAAAACCACGATCCTGAAGCGGAGAATGCGGCCTCGCCCCGGATTTCAGCGCCCTGCCATGAGGTGACGATCTCCGTCTCCACTGGTAGAATTCTATCTCAATGCGTGGACTTGACGGGCTTTGGGAGAAGAGATTTGGATTTCATGAAACTGTTGAAGTCGCTCGAGGAACTTCTCTACGAGCTGGTTTCATGGCTCCTCTTCTATCCGCTGACAATGTGGCGATCGGTCGTCGCACCGCTCAGCATGATGCGCTACGCCGATAGCGAACTCGCGGATCGGCTCGAGGACCAGTATGACGACACACTGAGTCCACCCCTCTTCCTCCTGATCACTCTGCTATTTTCGCAGGGGCTCTCCGCCTCCCTTCCGACCATTTACGATCCCACATTGGCCGCCCGGGAGCTTGGTTCGGGTTCGAACCTGCTCATAGCGCGTGGCGTTATATTCGGGATTTATCCGCTGTGTATGGCCGTCACGCTTCTGCGGTGGAAACGGGTGAGGATCACCCGAAACTCCCTGCGTCCGCCGTTCTTCAGCCAATGTTACGTGGCTGCGCCGTTTACATTTGTCCTTGTTATGGGCTTCGATTTTGCATCCATGCCTCTGGAACATGGCCTTACGTTCGGGCTCGCCATTATTGCGCTCGCCACGATCTGGTATGCGCAGGCTCAGATACGATGGCTGATGCAGGATCTCGGCTTGGGCATCGCGAAAGCAGGCCTGGCTTTCAGTGGCGCATTTCTGGTTGCCACCGCGGCAGCTTTTGTACTGGCGGTGCTGATAGCGCTCGAGGCCAAGACAATCTATCCCGCGATCACTTAACAAGCCTCGACAAATTGGCAGCCACGAATTGCCGGCCAGCATCCAGTCTTCAAAGCCGATGCTTTTTCTCCAAAGGTCGACAGACATCGATAGACACGCTGCAAGCAGGCACCACAGTGTGCACCCACGAGCTTGCCAACACAGCCCCCGGCTGAGGCATAAAACAAAAAACCCCTCGCGGCGGGCGCCGGAGGGGTTTTGAATAGTACGAGATGAACTTAGTTCAGCTTCGACTTCACTTCGCCAATGGTGTTGGCGAAAAGTTTGGCCTTTGCGGCAGCGGTGGTCTTTTCGGCAATGAGCTTCTCGGAAGCTGCAATGGCGATGTCCACGGCGGCGGCACGAACGGCGCCTATGGCGTCTTCTTCGGCCTGCTTGATCTTCTGTTCCGACAGGGCCGTGCGGCGGACGACGAATTCTTCCGTCTTCTGCTTTGCTTCGGCGGTCAGGGCGGCCGCTTCGCGTTCGGCAGCAGCAACGATGCCAGCTGCTTCAGCTTCGGCTTCCTTGCGCTTGCGCTGATATTCGGCCAGCAGGTGCTGTGCCTCTTCGCGCAGACGCTTGGCTTCGGCCAGTTCGTCCTGAATGTTCTGCGCGCGCTCGTCCAGAGACTTGGAGAGCATGCCCGGAACCTTGAGATAGGCGATCAGGACGAAGAAAAGGACAAGACCGACAAGAGCGAAAAATGATGCATCAAACGCCATATCAGGCTCCCTTCACAGTCGAAGCGGCTGCAATGGCGGCCTTGACGTCGGCATCCTTGACCTTGGCGCCAACCAGCTGGTCAACGATTGCGGTCGCGGTTTCCTCGGCAATGGCGCCGACATCCGCGAATGCCTGATCCCTGATACCCGCAATGCGCTTTTCGGCGGCGGCAAGCTTCTCGGCAAGTCCGGCTTCGATCGCGACGCGGTCGGCATCGGCTTTCGCCTTGGCGGCGTCACGTGCCGCGGAGCCTATCGAGCTTGCCTTGGCGCGGGCTGCCGCGAGTTCTTTTTCATAGGTTTCGACGGCTGCGTCGGCTTCGCTTTTCAGCCGTGCCGCTTCATCGAGATCCTGTGCAATGCGCCCATGACGGTTTTCAAGAATGCCGCCGACGCGAGGAACGATGACCTTCTGCATGAGCAGGTAGAAAAGGCCGAACGTGATCGCCAGCCACAGGACCTGCGATGCATAAGTAGACTGGTCGAACGGCGGGAAAACGCCGGAAGCACCGTGTTCGGCGCCGTGCGCTACACCGGTTTCCGTGTGCGTGGCTTCCGGTTGCGGCTGGCCGACAGCCGGAGTTTCCGTATGCGTTTCACCTACGGTCGGTGCTGACTGGGCATAAGCCTCGGTCACGAACATGCTCACCTCCAGGGGGACTGCAAATGCGAAGGATCACGGCACGCAATTTGCGCGAGCCGTGATCCAGACCTGATGCCGTTATTAGACAGCGAACAGGAGAAGGAGAGCTACGAGCAGCGAGAAGATGCCCAGAGCTTCCGTAACGGCGAAGCCGAATACCAGACGGCCGAACTGGCTGTCGGCAGCAGAGGGGTTGCGCAGTGCGCCGGAGAGGTAATCACCGAAGATACGGCCGAGTGCGAGGGACGTACCAGCCATGCCGAGGCATGCGAGACCTGCGCCGATGTACTTTGCTGCTTCCGCTTCCATGTGAGACTCCTTGAGATATTGGTTGTTGCGGCTATCTTTTGGCGCCCGTTGCCGGGGCCAGCGACTTTACTTCTCAGTGACCACCATGCACGGCGTCGTTCAGGTACATGCAAGTCAGTACCGCGAACACATAAGCCTGCAGGAAGGCAACGAGAAATTCGAGAGCGGTCATTGCGACCGTCATTATGAGAGGCAGGACTGCACCGCCGATACCGAGCGCGCCGAGCGCACCCATGGAGGCGACGAAGCCTGCGAAAACCTTGAGCGTGATGTGGCCAGCCAGCATGTTCGCGAAGAGACGAACGGAAAGGCTGATCGGACGCGACAGGAACGAAATCATTTCAATTGACGCGACAAGCGGCAAAAGCGCCTTCGGAACGCCCGAAGGTGCGAAGATGCCGAAGAAATGCAGACCGTGCTTGTAGAAACCGTAAACGACGACCGTGCCGATGACGAGGCAGGCAAGCGCGAAGGTGACGATGATCTGGCTGGTGACCGTGAAGAAATACGGGAACATGCCGAGAAGGTTCGCGGTCAGCACGAACATGAACAGCGAGAATACGAATGGGAAGAACACCATGCCCTTTTTGCCGGCGCCTTCGCGCAGCATGGAGGCGATGAATTCATAGGACATTTCAGCAACGGACTGCATGCGGGTCGGGATCAGACCACGGCTCGACGTTGCGAAATAAAGGAAACCGGAAGCGGCGGCCACGGTCGCGACCATGAAAAGCGACGCATTGGTGAAGGAAAAATCGACGCCGCCAATTTCGATCGGAATGATCGGCTGCACCAAGAACTGATGGGTCGGATCGTTTGCCACCGGCTGCCCTCTTTACCTGTCGCCGCTCATGGCGGCATCTCAACTGCAAGAAAAAACAGCTTAAACGCCGTCTTTTCCACCCTCGTCTCGCTTGTCGGCTCTCTCAAGCAGCGGCGGCTTTGCCACCGCGCCCGTGGAGCGCAACACATTCAATACGCCTGCGCAGAAACCGAGAAGAAGAAGAACGATCATCCCCCACGGCGTCGTGCCGACAAAATAGTCCAGAAGATAACCCAGCATAGCGCCGACCACGATGGCCGAAATGAACTCCGATGAGAGCTTCACCGCCATCGCAAAGCCTTTCCGGCTTTCCGCGGCATTGGTCTCCGCCCTCACTTCCGCCTCATCCTCCGCCTTCACCTTTGCCAACTCTTCGGCAAGGCGCTTGCGACGCTCGTCCAGACTATCGTCACGGTTGCCAGTCATCTTAAAATCCCACCCATTTTCTCCGTTCCAGCCATGCCAGAACCCTTTGGAGTTGTAAACGGTGACGGATTAAGCCTGTTCCAGCCCGCTCTGAAGTCGCGCGCAACATAGTTTTAGGGGCTTCGCTAGTCAAGGCACTGGCGAAGCTTGTTTTTTCACAAATTAAATATTTAAAAACAAAGGCTTAACGCCAAATCGCCGTTTGTCGACGATGTTTCCCCCGGGAATCGGCATTTTTGACACGCAAATTGCGACAAATTGGCGGTGGTATCAGCTCCAGCCGCCACCATAGGTTCGATAAAAGACGTGCAAGCCAATCCTGCCGACCTTCTTCATGGATTTTCCCCAGGCGGGACGAACATAGACGGCATGATAGTGAGTCGCCGAGCCCACTTCCGTCAGCCAGATTTTGCCGGCGGTGGTTGCCATGGCCACTTCGCGCGCCATTTTCCAGTGACGTTCGGAATTCACCCGGTCCTTTTTATTGTCGCAGGCGAAGGAGAACTGGCAGCGGTTGCGCCAATCCTTGTTCTGATAAACCACACCGCAGATGGTTTTCGGATAAGCGGGGTTGCGCACGCGGTTAAGGATCACCTGTGCCACCGCCGCCTGTCCCTTGACCGATTCACCGCGCGCCTCGAAATATATGCCGGATGCAAGGCATTGCTGTTCGGCTGCGGAAAACACGGCAGCGGGCAGCGGCGTTGCCGCCCATGCGTGATCGTCCGCGCCGATCAACGGCACGAAGCGGCCGGCCTCCGGCTTTTTCAGAATGGCGTCGAACGGCGATTCACGGGCGAAATCCGGTTCGGCCGGCGCGTAAGCCGTGGCGAGAATATCGGGAGTCCTGTTGGTAACGAGTTCCGCCAGCATCGGAGAGACGCTTTTGTCCGCCTTCTTTTCTTCACGGCGGAAATAGAAGGAGGCAAGTTTGACGTCGCTGCCGCGTTTCGGTTTCACAAAAGCCGTGCGGTCCTTGCGCTTCAGCGGCTCTATATCCAGCATGCTAGTGCGTTCCAGCACGGAACCGGCGGTGAAGGCCTTTGGCGGCTGCATGATTTCGGTTGCGACGATGCGACCCTTCTTGGCGGCACGGTTGACGCGCTCGCTGTCGGGTGTCGTCTCGTCACCCTTCTTGTTGGTGACGAAAGCCACCTTGCGGCCATCGGGCAGAGTCATGCCGCTGCCATGCAGCGCCGCCTCCCCTTCCGCATCGTTAAAGGTGAGCGAGGCGTTATGGACAGAGCCTGCCGGTGACGCGGTCAGCACCATGCGCCATTGCTCGCCGCCATTGTCCAGCCCTGCCAGCAGGGAGGCCAAATCCGCGCGTGCGGCAATGGAAGGAAAGACGAGCCAGGCAGCAAGGCCGAAGACAACGGGTGAGGTCCATGCCTGAAGGGACGCAAAGGACCGACGACGCATTACTCTTTTCGAACGCAAAACCAGCACTCCGAACACCAGGAACCATATTTGTTACAGGTGTTCGAGAATCTCTTATTAACCTTGATGCTTGGTTAACGCCGCGCGCGGGCGCGGCTTCACGTTAATGTGTAACCACCTTCTAATAATCAGACGACGACGTGAGACCCGAGTTCCACCACGCGGTTGGCCGGAAGGCGGAAGTAGTCCGAGGGATCGGCGGCCGTTTCGGCAAGCGCGATGAACAGTCGGTTCTGCCAGCCGGGCATGCCCGATTTCGGATCCGGCACCAGCTTGCGGCGACCGAGATAAAACGAGGTGGACATGATGTCGAACTTGTAACCCGTGCGCCTGAGGTAACCGAGCGCCTGGGTGACGTTCTGCGTTTCCATGAAGCCGAAATGCAGTTCGACTACGGCAAAACGATCGCTCAGCTTCGTCAGTGTGTAACGATTTTCGGGGCGGACGCGCGGCTGGTCTTCCGTGCGGATCGTCAAAATCACGTTCTTGTCGTGCAGGACGTGGTTGTGCTTGAGATTGTGCAACAATGCAGCGGGTGCGGCATCCGGATCGCCAGTCAGGAAAATCGCTGTGCCGGGCACGCGCACCGGCGCATGGGCGCTTTCCTTTTCCACCGAAGCCACGAAAGCCTTCAGCGGCACATCGCTGCGGCGGGTTTTGGCGAAAAGGATTTTCGAGCCGCGCTGCCAGGTGGTCATGATGATGGTGAAAGCGATTGCCAGCAACACCGGCACATAGCCGCCATCATGTATCTTGAGCAGGTTTGCACCGAGGAAAATCAGTTCCAGCAGCAGAAGCGGCGCCAGCACGCCAATCGCCAGCCAGATGGACCATTGCCAGCGCTTGCGAACGAATTCGAAGAACATCATGCTGGTGACGACCATCGCGCCGGTAACGGAAATGCCGTAGGCGGTGGCCAGTGCATCCGAACTTTTGAAGGTGAGCACCAGTGCGACGACGCCGAACAGCAGGATGGTGTTGACGGCGGGAAGATAGATCTGCCCGGTATTGGTTTCCGAAGTGAAGAGGATTTCCATGCGCGGCAGATAGCCGAGATGGATCGCCTGACGCACGAGCGAGAACGCGCCTGTTATAACCGCCTGGCTGGCGATGATGGTGGCGGCGGTCGCCAGAATGACGGCCGGCAGGATCGCCCATTGCGGGAACATCAGGTAAAACGGATTGGACATCGCCGCCGGGTCCTTGAGAACCAGCGCGCCCTGACCGAGATAATTCAGCGTCAGTGCCGGGAAAACCAGACAGAACCATGCCCACTGTATGGGACGGCGGCCGAAATGGCCGAGATCGGCATAAAGCGCTTCAGCACCGGTGATCGTCAGGAAAACCGCGCCCAGCACGACGATGCCATAAAAGCCTTCATTGGCGAGAAACTCGACCGCATGCCAAGGGTTGAAGGCATAGAGAATGCCGAAATCATCGGCGATGTGAATGAGGCCGGCTAAACCCATGACCAGGAACCAGACGGCGGTGATCGGTCCGAAGAATTTCGCCACAGTTCCCGTACCGTGCGATTGGATCGCGAAGAGGCCGATGAGAATGCAGACGGAGATCGGAATGATAAAATCGTCCATGGCCGGAGTGACGAGCTTCAGCCCCTCCACCGCCGAAAGCACTGATAGCGCCGGCGTGATCATGGCATCGCCCAGGAACAGGGCTGCGCCGATGAGGCCGAGCACGATGAGAACGCTGCGGTGAGTGCCCGCCGTCTTCATCAACAGCGCCAGAAGCGAGAGTGTGCCGCCCTCGCCGTCATTGTCGGCGCGCAGCAGGAGCGTGATGTATTTGAACGTTACGATGATCGTCAGAGACCAGATCATCAGGGATGTCAGGCCGATGACTTCTTCTCTCGTCACGCCATCATAGGCGATCGGCTTTAGCGCTTCGCGGAAGGCATAGAGCGGGCTGGTGCCGATATCGCCGTAGACGACGCCGATAGAACCAAGGATCGCGGCATAAAGCCCCTTGTTCTGATGCTTGTCATCCGAATCCGGCTTCTCGGTAAAGTCCTTGTCTGCGATTTGAGACATGATGATCCTGGCTCCTTAGAGCCAGCCCTTCCAACGGAAAAAGAGAAACGGGATGATTGCCGACATCAGCATGACGACGAGCGCGAGTGGATAGCCAAACGTCCAGTTCAACTCCGGCATGAGCTGAAAGTTCATTCCGTAAACCGACGCCACCAGAGTGGGCGGCAGGAACACGACCGACGCGATCGAGAAGATCTTGATGATGCCGTTCTGCTCGATGTTGATGATGCCGAGAGAAGCGTCCAGCAGGAATGTCAGATTGCCCGAAACGAAGGAGGCATGTTCGCTCAACGACTGGATATCCCGACCGATCGATTTGCTCTGTTCCCTCGCTTCCTTGTCCTGCTGGACCTGCGCACTTGTGGACAGGAAAGTCTGCAGGCGTGCAAGGGAAGCAAGGCTGTCGCGAACCTTGGAGATCAGCCGGTGATAGGCGGCAATGTTCGTCAGTCGGTCTTCCAGATAACGCGGTGCCTTGCGCTTGCTGCGCGCCTGGCTGCCGAGAAGATCGGCGGCGAGATTGTCGATGCCTGCCACCGAGTTTTCGAGAATTTCTGCCGTGCGATCGACGATGGTTTCCAGCAGTTTCAGCAACAGCGCGGTGCCGCTGCGCATCTCGTGCGGCACGCGGGTAATGGCGGCGGTGAAGAGGTGGAATGATTTCGGCTCGGCATAACGGATCGTCACAAGGCGCTTGCCGGCAAGAATAAAGGCGACATCTGTCAGGCGCGGACCGTCGGAATCTGCCTTCCAAACCAGAGAGGCGGTCATGAAGACGTTGCCATCTTCCATGTAAAGGCGGCTGGAAGGTTCGATATCCTTCAAATCCTCGCGGGTGGGCAGCTCAAGCCCCAGCAGTTTTTCAACATACTGCTCTTCCGTCCTCGTCGGATTGATAAGGTCGATCCAGACGATATCGTCGGGAATCTGTTCACGGCCGTCGTCTGGCGACAGGCTGATCGCCTCGCAGTTGGCGCGATAGGCTTTTATCAATCCGTTTCTCCGGTCCGCATCGCTGGCTTCAGCCGCAATGCTGCTTAACATATCCTGTTCAAGGTCGGCAAACCTTTGGACGACACTTCAGGGAACACCGGAACGAGCGGGATTTTCACATCCCGCCGGACTGACGGACCAAGAACCAAACGGCGCAGGGCTATGCTCCCAAAGCGAGACCCAATCAAGCAATATTTTCTCGCGACAGCATTGCAGGCGATGCATCTCTGGCGTTCAAATGCATCGGCCTTTCCCGAAGCCACCAGTTAACATATTGTTTTTAAAATATATCCAGGCAGGACAACCGTCCGGCCTTTTTTCTTCCTTAACCGGTACGTTATTCGAAAACGATTTTCGGGGCGGCTTTTCTTTCGCCCGCACCGATGCGGGCCCAGACTTTTTCCGCAATATCGCGGTAGATGGCGGCCTGCGGACCATCTGGCTCGGCGGCAACGACCGGCGTTCCGGCATCAGACATTTCACGGATGGAAATGGTGAGCGGCACTTCGCCGAGGAACGGCACGCCAATCCGCTCAGCCTCTGCCTTTGCACCGCCATGGCCGAAAATATCATAACGCGCGCCGGTATCCGGTGCGATGAAGTAGCTCATATTCTCGACGACGCCGAGCAGCGGCACTTCCACCTTGCGGA
Source organism: Agrobacterium sp. 10T429 (assembly GCF_056393925.1). Classification (NCBI taxonomy): domain Bacteria; kingdom Pseudomonadati; phylum Pseudomonadota; class Alphaproteobacteria; order Hyphomicrobiales; family Rhizobiaceae; genus Agrobacterium; species Agrobacterium sp. 10T429. The sequence goes on along the minus strand of NZ_JBFTGV010000001.1, from coordinate 608,877 downwards.
ACATGGTGATGCCCTTGCGCGCGTCGATCAGCGCCAGATCCTGCGGCGTGGAGACGATGACGGCGCCGGCGAGCGGCACCTGCTGGGCGATGGTGAGTTGCGCGTCGCCGGTGCCAGGCGGCATGTCGAGCACCAGCACATCGAGTTCACCCCAGGCGACTTCACGCAACATCTGCATCAATGCGGACTGAACCATCGGCCCGCGCCAGATCATCGCCGCTTCCTCATCCACCAGAAATCCCATGGACATGACCTTCAGTCCGTAATTTTCCATGGGAATGATGATGCGGTCTTCCTGCTGCTGCGGGCGTCCTGAAATCTTCAGCAGTCGTGGCAGCGAGGGGCCGTAAATGTCGGCGTCGAGCATGCCAACCTTGAGGCCCAGCGACTGTAGGCCCAGCGCCAGGTTGACGGCGGTCGTGGACTTGCCGACCCCGCCCTTGCCCGAGGCAACGGCGATGATCGCGCCGACGCCGGGAACGCCGACCTTCGACGAGCCTGGCTGCGCGGGCGGGCGGCCGGTTGCAGCCGCAGGGCGCGCCGGTGCCGGCGCCGGGCGCGCCGGTGCGGGTTGTTGTGTGCCGGGTTTGCGATCCGCTGTCAGCGCGACGACGGCACCGGCGATACCCGGAACGCCCTTGGCGGCCTGTTCAGCCGAAAGCCTCAACGGCTCCATGTCGGCTGCCCTGTCGGCCGGGACGGTAATAGAGAAATAGGCTTTCGCGTCGGCGATGAAGATTTCCGAGACCATGCCAAGCGCCACAATGCTTTTGCCGCTGCCCGGATAGATGACTGCCTCCAAAGCCTTTTCGACCTGGTGCTTGCTGACCTCTGCCATATGTTTACTCCGCTACATCATCCCGCCGGATATGGGCTGCATTCCGCGCCATCCATAGACAAACGCGGCCCGTTCGCCAATGCCAAACCGCAAACAGCGGATCATCGCGACGGTTTATTCGCAGACTTCAGATTTCGTCGTCCATATCAAGCGTTTCCGGATCGAAAACCCGACCATCGAAAAAACAGTCGGGGCCGAGGACAAGACCCGAGCGTGACGCCCCGACATGGACCGGCTCCCGCAACGTGCCTTCCAGCTTCAGGTTCGCACCCGGCACCGGCACGAAAAGCGGCTTCATCGCCTTGCGGAAGATATCCGGCCGATAGGCATTGCGCGCGGCCTCCACCACGGCCGCATCGAACCGGCGATCGGGGGGAACCTCGCCCCAGCGCAACATCTGGCTGAAGAACCACAGCGCCTGGCTTTGCCAGGGGAAATTGGCGGCCTTGGCGCTTGTTACGAAAAACTCCTGAAAACGCTGCATGTCCCTTTGCGAAGTGGAAATATAACCCGTCAGCGCCGGAAGCAGGAATTCGCCGTTCTCGTCAATATAATGGGGGGCGGCAAGAATGCCGGTAAGTTCCTCAATATTGGCGGAGTTGGCGCACCATTCGCCGGCGCGATAAAGCGAACGCAGCAAGCCTTCCAGCACAGTGGCGTTCTCTTCCGCCCAGGGCCGCTTCACGGCCAGTATCTTTTCAGGCGCATTGTGCCAGATCAGCGCTCCCGTGGTGACGATCCGCCCGCCGCCACCCAGCACCACAGCGCTGCCCGCCGGTTCGGCGGTACAGAGCGCATCGACCTTGCCGCTTTCCAAAAGTGCCGGCATAGCCTTCGGCAGGGCTTCAACGATTTCCATGTCGCGGCCGAGCAGCACGCCGCAGCTTCCGAGCAGATAACGCAGCACATAAAACGGCGTGGACACGATATCCTCGATCGCAAAGACCGGCGGTTTTTCATCCGCCGCCCGGCGCGCGGAACAGACACGGGCCATCGCCCGCCCGAACGCGGCCGGGTCCGGCAGCTTCATGCCCTCCCGGTAAAGCTCGTCGAAAAATCCGTGCGAAACGGTCGTTGCCGATCCGCCGAGGGAAAGAGTGAAGACGCCGACAATATCGGCCGGCAGGTCATCGAGGCCAACCGCGGAACCGACGGGAACCGCGGCGGGCAAATGGGCGATCTGAACCTCGTCCTCGCCAAGTGCTGCAAGCACGGCGCGCGCGGATTGTTTTCGGATGAGTTCCAGTTCGACGCCTTCGTCGGCAGCAAAGCCTTTTTCGGCAGCGGCTATCAGTACGGCGCAATCGACAGTCGGAGAAAACCCCGCTTTTATCCTATGCCGTTCCGGCAAACGATTTCTCCTTCCCGGTGATTCGAAAGAAGGATCGCCCAGGAACCCATTTATCACAATGATAAATTTGCGGTTTCGCTATTTAATCAGACCGACCCGGAGCGCCTTTGCGACGGCTTGGGTGCGGTTGACAGTATCGAGTTTTTTCGTCGCACGGTTCAGGTAGTGATTGATGGTATGTTCCGAGAGCATCATGATTTCAGCGATCTCGGCGCTGGTCTTGCCGGCGGCCGTCCAGTTCAGACAATCTATCTCGCGCTCGTTCAATGTCTCGGGAACCCGCAGGTCAAGGCGGCGGATTTCAGATAGCCGGGCAAAGATGTGGCTGGAAATGTAAAAAAGTTCCGCCAGCTGGCTGGTGGGCAAACTCGTTTTGTTACCGGAAAAGGACACCGCTCCCCGCATCGTGGTGATGTCGTGAACGGGAAACCACACCGAATTGATCATATCGAACCGCTCAAAAAGTCCGATGACCGGTTTCTTCGGCGCGTTTTCGTCGCCGCTGACCAGAAAATCCAGGGAGACGGAAAAGGGTGTGGTCGATTTCTTCAACTGCGCCATAACCCGGCTTCTCTGCAGCATGCCCTCTTCATCATAACGCTGCAAAAGCTCGGCCGGCCAGCTGGTGATGATGGTGCATTGCGACAATTCGCTCGCCATTTCGGCCGACAGGTCAAGCACCATGAAGGCCTTGAATCCCCAGGCTTCCGTCAGCCGTTTCAAAAACCGGAATATATCAAATTGCGTGTTGAGACCGGCGATCTCGCGAACGCAATCAACACCAATCGACTGAACGGCGGCCGTCTCTGTTTTCTGCATGAAGCGGTTCTTCAAAAAAGAGAAAATACCGCCGCAAAGGCCTGCCTTCGTGCGGAAATTGCGCGGATGTTACTCGCCAAAATGATTCATGCAAACAAAAGTTGAAACTTAATTCCGAATAATCGAAAATAAGATTTCACTTACACGCATCGGCGCGCGATCTGCCGTTTTTGAAGCGGAAACCAACAGCTTCACGCATCCATTTTTCTCAACCATTCGCAACCGGAGATAATCTGCAGGCAAGTTCCGCCGAAATTTGATCGGCCGTTTCGCGCACCAGAGGACCCCATTTCCGCAGTTGCTCCACATCCACGCGATAGGCTGGGCCGGTGACGGAAATCGCCGCGAGAAAATTGCGCCCCGGCGCCCATACCGGCGCGGCAACGCAGTGAATGCCGATCTCATGCTCCTGAAGGTCGAAACCGTAGCCATTGTTGCGAATGGCGGCCACATCCTGCGCCAGCATTTGCGGGGTTACGATCGTATTTTGCGTGAAGCGGTGGAAGTCCAGCTCTGCGGCAAGTGCAGCGAGATCGTCAAGGGAAAGCATTGACAGCGCGGCCTTGCCCACCCCTGTGCAATAGGCGGGGGATGTCTTGCCCACCTGCGAATGCATGCGCAAAGTATGCTTGCCCTCCATCTTGTCCAGATAGGTGACTTGCCCGCCGTTCAGAACGGCAAGATGCACGGATTCCTGCGTCGCCTCCTGCAATGCCGCCAGATGCGGCGCGGCAATGCTGCGCAGATCATTGCTGCTCCAGGCCTTGGCAGCCAATTGCAGCAGCCTCAGACCCACGACATAGGTCTGGTCGGCGACATGATCGACCAGACCTTCGGCCACAAGATGGGCGAGCTGGCGGTGCACCGTGCCGCGCGGCTGGCCGCAAGCCTCGACAACGTCGGTGAAGCGCATCGGTTTTTCGGCAAGGGCGATAAGCTCCAGAAGCGAGACGGCCTTACCAAGCGTGCCGGTTACGCTTTCCTTTTTTCGCTCCAAGGCAGGAACCACCTCATGCTCGCTGTCATTTGGGTTTTTGTGATCGGGCATGGCAACATCCACCGTCATCTGTCTTGACATAAGCCTGCGGCCAAGAGAATAATTCCACTTAGTAAAATCTAGTTCCAAATAATGGAACAATCAAGCCCCTCACTGGACGAGACGATGCCGATGATGCAAGCCCATTTCCCTGACCTCAAGGACGCGGGCGTGCTCGTCACCGGCGGCGGCTCCGGCATCGGGGCATCGCTGGTGGAGGCCTTTGCGGCGCAGGGCGCAAGGGTCGCGTTCATCGACATCGCCGAAGAGCCGAGTGTGGCGCTCGTTGCGCGGCTTGCTCATGCCGCACGCCATCCGGTCCATTTCTTCAAGACCGACCTGCGCGATATTGCGGCGACCCGGCAGAGCGTGGAGGCGGCAGCAGCTGCAACCGGCGGCATCAAGGTGCTCGTCAACAATGCCGCATGGGACGACCGCCACGACATCGATACCGTCACAGAAGCCTATTGGGATGCCAATCAGGCCGTCAATCTCAAGCAGATGTTCTTCACGGTTCAGGCCGCCTTGCCACATCTACGGCAGGCGCGAGACGCAGCCATCATCAATTTCTCCTCGATTTCGTTTTTGCTGAACATGGGCGAGCTTCCTTCTTATGCGGCAGCCAAGGCCGGCATCATCGGCCTGACGAAAAGCCTCGCCGGACGGTTGGGGCCGGAAAATATCCGCGTCAACACGTTGCTGCCGGGCATGATCGTGACGGAACGGCAGAAAGAATTGTGGCTGACGGACGACGACGTCACCTCGACCACGGCACGGCAATGTCTCAAGCGCACGCTTGTCGCCGCCGATCTGGTGGGTCCGTGCCTGTTTCTCGCATCATCGGCATCGAGCGCGATCACCGCGCAATCCATAATCGTAGACGGAGGCCTGTTATAATGTCTGAACCCGCTTTTATCGCCGTCGACTGGGGCACGACCAGTTTCCGGCTCTGGCTGCTCAGCCGGTCCGGCGCGGTGCTGGCTGAGCGCAGAAGTGCTGAAGGCATGACGACGGCCATGCGGACCGGCTTTACAGAGGTGCTGCAATCGCATCTCGATGCCATCGGCGCACCGGAAAAACTGCCTGTTCTTATCTGCGGCATGGCGGGTGCGCGGCAGGGCTGGGTGGAGGCCGGTTATATCGACGTGCCTGCATCGCTTTCAGCGGTTCTCGATGGTGCGGTGCGCGTGCCGGGTCAGGAGCGGGATGTCCGCATTCTGCCGGGGTTGGCGCAGCGGGACAAAAACGCACCTGATGTGATGCGTGGCGAAGAAACGCAATTGCTCGGTGCACTCAGCTCCGCCGGTGGCGGCAGGAAGCTGGTCTGCATGCCCGGCACCCATTCCAAATGGGTAATGGTGGATGGCAGCGATGTGACGGGCTTTGCCACCTTCATGACCGGTGAGCTGTTCGAGGTCATCTCGAAACAGACCATCCTTTCCCATGCGGTGGCGGAAGCCGAAGCCTTTACCGGCGAGCACGAGGTATTCAGGGCGGCCGTGCGCGACGTCTATGCCAATCCGCAGCTCGCCACCAACCGTCTGTTCACCCTGCGCTCCGGACAATTGCTGCACGGCCTCACCGCGACAGACGCCAAGGCCAAGCTTTCCGGCATCATGATCGGACTGGAAATCGCCGGTGCGCATTCCTCCGTACGGCGGGACACGCCGGTGGTGCTGATCGGCTCCGGCGCGCTCGGTGCGCTTTACGAGGGTGCATTCGCAGCCCTTGAGATTCAATATACTGTCATCGACGCAGACGAGGCCGTTCGGCGCGGGTTGTTAGCCGCCGCAAATGCCATCTGGTCATAGATTATTCAGTGGAGCGGAATTCCAGGCGAAAACCGCTCACGCTTTTCGCCATCCCGCTCAAGGACGAAAGACCCAACATGCGTATCCCCTTCCCCGCCATGAAATATCCGCTGATCGCCATCCTGCGCGGCCTTAAACCCGAGGAAACCAAAGGCGTCGTCGGCGCGCTGATCGAGACCGGCTTCCGCGCCATCGAAATCCCGCTCAATTCCCCCGATCCGTTCCGCTCGATCGAGATCGCCGCGAAGATGGCGCCCGCCGATTGCCTGATCGGCGCCGGCACCGTGCTCACCACGGAAGACGTGGATGCGCTGGACGCCGCCGGTGGCAAGCTGATGGTCAGCCCCAACGCCGATGCCGACGTCATCACCGCCGCGCGCGTCAAGGGCATGGTGACGATGCCGGGCGTTCTGACTCCGACCGAGGCTTTGGTTGCCGCAAAGGCCGGAGCAACCGGGCTGAAGTTCTTTCCCGCCAGCATCATCGGCCCGTCCGGCATCAATGCGATCAGGACGATCCTGCCGAAGGATCTGGTCATTGCCGCCGTTGGTGGCGTCTCGGACAAGAATTTCGCCGACTATACCAACGCCGGCATCCTCGCTTTCGGGCTTGGCACCAGTCTCTACAAGCCCGGCATGACGGCCGCGGAGGTGCGCGAGCGCGCCATCGTCACACTTTCGGCCTATGATGCAGCAATTGGAGGATAAAAGCATGGCGACCGTTTTTCCCTTTGCCGGACGTGTTCTTGACGAAACGCCGATGACGCTTGGCGAAGGCCCGACTTTCGACCCGGCGACCGGCACGGCCTGGTGGTTCAATATCATCGGGCGCGAACTGCATGAATTGCATCTCGCTTCCGGCCGCAAAACGGTGCACGCCCTGCCCTTCATGGGCAGCGCACTGGCGAAAATCAGCGACCACAAGCAATTGATCGCCTCCGATGACGGCCTTTTCCTTCGCGATACGGCAACCGGCGTGTTGACGCTGCATGCGGAGCTTGAAAAGGACATGCCCGACAACCGCTCGAATGACGGGCGTATGCATCCCTCGGGCGCGCTGTGGATCGGCACCATGGGCCGCAAGGCGCAAATCGGCGCGGGCAGCATCTACCACGTTGCCAGGGGAACCGTGACCAAGCTGTTTGCCGATGTCAGCATTCCAAATTCGATCTGCTTTTCGCCCGATGGCGCGACCGGATATTACGTCGACACCAAGGTCAACGAGCTGATGAAGGTGCCGCTCGATGCCGAGACGGGACTTCCCACCGGCAAGGCAGAGGTGTTCATTGACACCGCCGGCATCGATGGTGGCGTCGACGGATCGGTCTGCGATGCGGAAGGGCATATCTGGAACGCCCGATGGGGGATGGGTGCGGTCGATCGTTACGATGCCGACGGCAACCACATCGAACGCTATCTGGTGCCGGCGGGACAGACCACCTGCCCGGCCTTCATCGGCTCCGATGCGTCGCGCCTTCTCATCACATCCGCCCGCGAAAATCTTGACGACGACGCCATTGCCGCCAATCCGCAGCACGGAAAGACATTCGAGCTCGGGATTGAGGTGAAGGGCAGGTTCGAGCCGCTCTACCGGTTGTGAAGCGCGGCGCGTGCCGCCTTCTCATTCCTGTGCTCGTCACATGGATGAGGTTGGGGAGGTCCCTACAGCCTTATGTGCAAGGCCACTCCATTTCTCAGGGAATATCCGACAGGATCTCGCGATAGTTTTCGTGAAGGTAACGCTGCGTGGCGGCGGCATCGGCGGGGCGGCCGTAAAAATAGCCCTGCCCCATAGCGCAGCCGAGCGCGCGCAGTTTTTCTTCTTCCGCCTGCTCCTCGATACCCTCCGCGACGACCTCGAGATCAAGCCCTTCGCACATGGCGACGATGGCCTTGATGATATGTTCCGAAGGACGGTCGCTGCTGATGCGGGAGACAAAGGCGCGGTCTATCTTGACCTTGTCGAAGGTAAAGTCGCGCAGACGGCCAAGGCTCGACTGGCCGGTGCCGAAATCGTCGAGAGAGATACGAACACCCGCACCCTGCAATTCGCTGATGATGCGCTGCGCGGTATCGGCGGAAGTCATGACAGCGGTTTCGGTGATTTCAAGCTCCAGCCGGTGCGGATCAAGGCCGACACGCGACAGGATGGACAGAATATTATCCGCTGTGCCGGGGTCCATCAATTGCGCGGACGACAGGTTGAAGGACAGGAAAAGCTCTCGCGGCCAGAACAGCGCCGCTTCCGCCGCCTTCCTCAACAGCGCCTCCGACAGCGCGTCGATGAAACCGCGTTCTTCGGCCAACGGCACGAAAACGGCGGGCGACACGAAACCGAGATCGGGGTCGTTCCAGCGGGCGAGTGCCTCGAAACCGATGACCTTCGCTTCTTCCAGCCTGACGATGGGCTGGAAATGCACGTCGATCGCATCGGTGATGATGGCGTTACGCAACGCCTGTTCCAGCTGGGTGGCGCGCTTCATTTCCTGCGCAATCTCGCGCGAATAGACCGTTATCTGGCCACGGCCACGGCGCTTGGAGCGGTAAAGCGCAGTCTCGGCGCTTTTCAGCAAATCCTCGAAATCATCGCCGGCGAAGGGATAGATGGCAAAACCGAAGGAGGAGGAAAGCCGGACGTTGCGGTCGCCGAGATCGTAAGGCGCAGAAAGCACGTCCTTGATCATGTTGCCGATGCGCTCTGCGCCGGTGCGTTCGAATACCAGCGGCAGCACGAAGGCGAACTCGTCGCCATCATGGCGCGTCACGGCGGCGCCATCGGGAATGCAAGCCTTCAGCCGATGCGCGACCTGGCACAAAATCTCGTCGCCCGCCTGCACGCCGAAAAGATCGTTGATGGGTTTGAAGCCGTCAATATTCGCAATGCCGACGGTGAAGGGCGCGGGATCGCTGGAACGCTCGCTGGCGAGCATGCGGATCTTGTCCCGCAAACGGTAACGATTGCCAAGCCCCGTCAGCGGATCGCTGTAAGCCATCGCCTGCAGCTCGTTCTGGCTGACGTGCAACGCCTGCGGCTCTGCCCGTTTCATTCCTGCATCTCGTGAATCCCGTGTCGACCGCGATCACAATGCAGGGCAAGTATTAAAAAAGCCATAGAACCGCGCACCGAAAATGCGGCGGCGTCTCCGCAATGCCAGCGGCTCGAACACAAAAAGCTGAAATGGAGGAGCTTCAGGCTTGCAGCCGCAGGGCATCCTTGCCGAAAAGGCGCAGGAAAACGGCATCGACCATATCGGGACTGACGGGTTTCAGCAGCATGTCTTCCATGCCCGCCGCCAGGCATTTGTCGAGATCGCCCTCGAAAGCGTGGGTGATGACGCCGACGATGGGAATGCGCTCGTCGCCGGCCAGTGCACGCATACGGCGGGCGACCTCAAAACCGTCGATATCGCCAAGCGTGGTGTCGAGCAGGACGACGGACGGCGCCTGTTCCGCAAAAAGACGCAACGCCTCCTCACCCGACGTGGCAAGCCGCCAGGACAGCCCCAATCCCTCAAGGATTTGTGAGAAGACGATCTGGTTGACCCTGTTGTCCTCAACGAGAAGTATCTCGCAGACGCCGCCGGTCTTGAGGAATTTGGGCAGGTCCTCGGTCATGATCTCCCAGTCCTCGTCGGAGGACTTTTCCTTCGGAGACGATTTGAGGCCGACGGCGAGATAATGCAGCAGCGAAGCGTCGATCTCCTCTTCCTCGATGGTGACGACCGGCAGGTCATGCGCAGCCGCGATATCGAGGCATGTGACGCTCATCTGGGCGTCGACGACGACGACATCGATGCCGACGCCTGCGGAAGCGGCGATATCGATGAAACTACGCTGTTCTTCCTCGCTCCTCACCACGGCATGATCCATGCCGCTCGCGGCCAGCCGGTGGCAGGCGGCTTCGGCAAAGCGCCCGTTTCCGGAAACCACCAGCACTGCCTTGCTTTTCAGCAGACCGCCTGCGGAATCGCGATCTTCATCCTTGCCATAGGTGGAGGCGACGAAATCGACATGTTCGAGCGAGGGGATGACGGGCATGCCGTTCGCGTCGATGGTGGCGAGCGCGGTCACGTCCTCCATCGTCGTGACCAGAAAATGCCGGCCAGGCCGACCCACCCGCTGCTTGCGGGTAATCGTCAGCACCTCTTCACCATTCGCGCGCCTCACCCTTTCGGGAAGGATGCTCGGCGTGCCGCTGTCCAGCACCATGCGATCGGCAGCGTCGATCCGGCCTGCGACCTGGCGCGAATGCAGATCGAAAACCGTGCGGCCGAGAATGCTCTCTGCACTGGTCTCGACCATGGTGCAGGCGGCTTTATTTACGGCGACATAGGCGAGGTTCCGGTCCTTGACGAGGACCGGAAACGGCAGATTGTCGAGAATGTCTTCGATCAGCTGAACGCGTTCGAGGTCGATGCGCCACTGTTCTTCTCTTTTCTTCTGTTCGGAAATATCGGCAACGACGCTGATGCCCAGCCCGGAAGGCAGGCGATTCATGACGAAGCGCAGGAAGCGCTCCCCCTTCAGCCGCTCGGTTTTTTCAGACCTTTCCTTCCAGTGCAGCGCCAGCCGCTCGCCAATCCATTCCTCGCGTCCCAGCTGCCGGGCATTGGCGGACAGGCTTTCCGCTTCCAGAAGATAACAATCGTAAAGCGCGCTCAGATAGTCGCGCAGCCGCGCGCCCGGCCCGATAACGGCCTCTTGCAGTGGAAAAAAACTCAAAAGCTTCCGGCTTGCGAAAACGATGTGATCGTTCCGGTCGTAAACGACGATCGCCGCGCCAAGCGCGTCGCAAAGGGCATCAAGCATCACCGTATGAACGCCCGCGCCGGAGGACGCCAAATCACTCAACTGCAAACTCCCACCTGTTTTCAGGGTCAGGCTTATGTTTCTATTGGAATCGTCCGAGGCAAATGCCGGGATGAAACGGTAAATTCCGCAAAAGAGACATCAGGGTTCGCTACTTGAAGCAGTCTTGAGGGGAAGATGACGTTCACCCATATACGACGTCACACCACCCGGCGAAGGGGGGCCTCGTTCCTGCAGTCATTTCAAGCCGCCTCACCATATGCAAGGCCGATTAAAGGCGGATTAACGCTTAACCTGACGTTGAACGGAAATGATCAAACGCCGGGCAGGCCGCAAAACATGTGCAAACTTTCACGACTTGAGTTTTTTGCTTTCGAAGCCGTGACGAATCCGCGAAAATGATGATCATGGCCATCAAGCAGCTTTCAGAAACCCTCATCAACCAGATCGCCGCCGGCGAGGTCATCGAAAGACCCTCCAGCGCCACGAAGGAGCTGGTGGAAAACGCCATCGACGCGGGCGCAACGCGCATCGAGATCGCCACGGCGGGCGGTGGCAAGGGACTGGTGCGCATCACCGATAACGGCTCCGGCATGTCGCCTGCCGATCTGGAGCTTGCGGTCCGACGCCATTGCACCTCGAAAATATCCACCACGCTTGACGATATCCGCACGCTTGGCTTTCGCGGCGAGGCCCTGCCCTCCATCGGCTCGGTTGCCAAGCTTTCCATCACCAGCCGGCAACACGGCGCAGAACAGGGTTCGGTGATCTCCGTCACCGGCGGCAAAGTCTCCGAGGTCCGGCCCGCCGCCGCCAATGCCGGCACCATCGTCGAGGTGCGCGACCTGTTTTTCGCGACGCCCGCACGGCTGAAATTCCTGAAGACGGAGCGAGCGGAGGCAGCCGCCATTACCGAAGTCGTTAAACGGATGGCAATTGCCTTTCCGCATATCCGCTTCGTGCTGTCAGGCACCGACCGCTCCACACTTGAAATCCCCTCCACCGGCGACGATCACCTTGCCCGCATGGCGCAGATTCTCGGTGCCGAGTTCAAGGACAACGCCATCGAAATCGATGCCGGGCGCGAGGATGTAACGCTCTCCGGTTTTGCCGGCGTGCCGACCTTCAACCGCGGCAACTCGGCGCATCAATATGTTTTCGTCAACGGTCGCCCGGTGCAGGACAAATTGCTGTTGTCCGCCATTCGCGGTGCCTATGCCGAAACCGTACCGCACGGGCGATATCCGGTCGCAGTGCTGTCCCTGACGCTCGATCCCGCCTTTGTCGACGTGAACGTGCATCCGGCGAAATCAGATGTGCGCTTTCGCGATCCCGGCCTCGTTCGCGGACTGATCGTCGGTGCGATCCGCCAGGCGCTGACCCGCGACGGTGACAGGGCGGCGACGACTGGTGCCAGCCAGATGATGAACGCCTTTCGCCCCGGCTACAGCCCGTCCAATCTCCGACCGTCTGCCGCTGCGACATGGTCCGCCGCGGCCTCGCCTTCCCGACCGCTTGCCGTTTCCGGGAACATGCAATTTGCCGAGGCCGTGCAATCGCGCTTTTCCGACATCACCATGCCGACCGCGCGGGCAGAACCCCGCGAGGTTTACGAGGCCTCTGCAAGCCCGTCGCTGGAACCGTCACAATATCCGCTCGGCGCCGCGCGGGCGCAGTTGCACCAGAACTACATCGTCGCGCAGACGGAAGACGGCCTCGTCATCGTCGACCAGCATGCGGCGCATGAACGGCTCGTGTTTGAGGAAATGCGCAATGCGCTGCATTCCAGACGCCCGCCTTCACAGGTGCTGCTCATTCCTGAGATCATCGACCTTCCCGAAGAGGATTGCGACAGGCTGATGGACCATGCGGCTGGTTTCGATGCGCTGGGACTGGTCATCGAGCGTTTTGGGCCGGGGGCGGTCGCGGTTCGCGAAACGCCGGCGATGCTTGGCGAGGTCAACGTGCAGGGGCTGGTGCGGCAGCTTGCCGACGAGATCGCTGAATGGGACGCTGCCTCGACGCTTGCCAACAAGCTGGAATATGTCGCCGCCACCATGGCTTGCCACGGCTCGGTGCGTTCAGGGCGGCGCATGCGGCCGGAGGAGATGAACGCGCTTTTAAGGCAGATGGAAAACACGCCGGGTTCAGGACAGTGCAATCACGGTCGTCCGACCTATATTGAGCTAAAACTTTCCGATATAGAACGTCTCTTCGGCCGAAGCTGAGCCTTAACCCCGCGGGCAGCAGGCAGGGCTGGCCTTGGGCGTAGCTCAGCGATATAAATTCAAGGGACTGGAGCATCCGGATTGTTCAGGAGAACGCTACGCCGTTTCGGGCTGGATGCACTGACAGGACATAGCAGGAGACGAAAACGGATGAACAGATTTGAGGGAGGCGGAAACCGCATCGCCGTCATCGAATATCTCGACGGTGACTTCCGGATCGTGCAGACTGGCTCGCATGTCATATGCGCCATCACCGGCAAGACCATTCCGGTCGACGAGCTGCGCTACTGGAGCGTCGCCCGGCAGGAAGCCTATGTGGATGCCAGCGCCTCACTGGAGGCAGAGCGCAAGGCTGGTAATTTGCCCGCCTGATCAGGCGCGGAAGCACGCCCGAAATGGCCGCGTGTGCGAATTCTTCTTTTCGCGCTGAGGGCTGCTCAATTCCTGTGACAAGCACAGGAATGAGGGGGTGAGTGCCCGGCGGCTTGCGTTCCGAGATGCTCTAAATTGACGTCCGCGCATTTTCCCGCAGCAAACGGGCGCGGCAATTCCGCACCGCCGTCTCGATAATCGTTGTGGCCGCATTGGGATCGTCGAACACCATGTCGACCTCGATCACCAGGCTGTTCCACAGCAATTCTTCCGCACGGCCATGGTGCCCGTTAAGACGCACGGCGTCCTTGGCCGTTGTCACCAGCTGCAAGTTTTCCTTATCCGCGTCCTGCAGAAGATCGGCGATCTCGTCATCGCTGAAATGGTGATGGTCAGGAAAGGAGCGCTGCAGCACGATTTCGCCACCAAGCCCCTCGACAGTTCGGAAAAACTTGGCGGGATCGGCGATGCCAGCATAGGCCAGCACGCGCCTTCCCCTGAAATCCTGCGGTTCCTGCGGCTTTATCGCCGCGACGAAAACCGGTTTGGCGGCCTTTGCCGCGGTTCTGACCAGCGGATCGGCCGCATGGCCGTTACCGACCTTCAAGAGTCCGGTCATATGCCGCATCTGTTCGGCAAGCGGCGCCCGGACCGGGCCGCCCGGCACAAGATGGCCGTTGCCGATGCCACGCACCGTATCGATAACGACCAACGCATAATCCAGCGTCAGGCGTGCGCTCTGGAAGCCATCATCCATGATGATGAGATCCACGCCCTCCTTCACCAGCCGATGTGCACCTTCCACCCGCTTGCGGGAGATGACCGTCACCGCCTCGCGGGCAAGCAGCAGGGGTTCATCGCCGACATCAGCGGAGCGGTGCTGCGCGGGATCGACGAGGGTGGTGACATCAAGTGTGCCGCCATAACCACGGCTCAGGAAGCCGGGTTTCAGGCCCTTTGCGTTGGCGGCTCGGGCGATTGCCATTGCGGTCGGCGTCTTTCCGGCACCACCAACGGTGAAGTTGCCGATGCAGATGACCGGAACGGGAACGCTCGCCCGTTTTGCCGTGCGCATCCGCCGGCCGGCAATATTGCCGTAGAGAAGGGAAAACGGTGATAACAGCCAGGCTTGCCAGCCTGCTTTCTGCCACCAGAAAGGCGGCGCTTCAGAAACCATATATGCCTGCTCCCGGCCGCATCACCCACGGCATTGCGCTTAAATTCGATAAGTCACATGGGTATTTGCCAGAAAAAACCCTGAATTGCAAAACCCGGCTATACATGCGCAGCTTGTCTCTTCCCATCTTGTGCGACAAGTGGCGCGCACTGCGGGGACATGACCTAAACAACGCGTTCCGGAAGCAGGGTTTCCAGCGCGGTAATATCATCGAAACAATAATGGGCGTCGGCGCCAAGGCTTTCGCGCGAGCCGGTTCCGGTGAGAACGGCAATGCGCAATCCTGCGCCGGCATTTCTCGCCATGTGCAGATCATGATTATTGTCGCCGACCACTGCCACGCGCGCAGGCGCAAGACCAATCGCGTCGCAGAAACCGAGAACCATGCCGGGTTGCGGCTTCGTGCCGTAACCGCTGTCATAACCCGCGACGAAATCGACATCGCTTTCGAAACCGAAACGGATCGCCGTCTGGCGGATGGATTTTTCGTTGTCGCTGGAGGCGATGCCAAGCTTGTAGCCGCGTGCCTTGAGCCTTGCGAAAAATGCCTTGAGATCGGTCACCGGCACGGATTTATCCGCTGCTTCAGTGAATAGCCGGTCGAGCCGCGCAGTCAACTCCACGACATCGCAAGGCGAACCGGCGGCGACGAGACCGGCAGCTATCTCCGCCGTATTGCCGGCAGCCAAAAGACTGTCGGGCACCACATGCCCGGTAACCGGATCCATGCCGCAGGCGGCGAGAAGCTGGTCCGCAAGAACGGGATCGCCCTTGGCCGCAATCGCCGCAAGTTCGCGGTTCACCGGCCCCCAGCTTGCGTCATAACCCAACAGCGTACCGTCCTTGTCGAAAAGGACTGCGGCAATCGATTTGGTCGCATCAATCTCCATATCCGCTACCATGAACCGATGGCACTCCGCGGTTGCAGCTTGGCGGTGACTGTGAGCGGGTTGATGTAGGGCTCCAGCGCCTTGACGGTGGCGGAAAGCGCGCCGCGCATGTCCTGAATGACCCGGTTGCCGGCATCGATCATCTTGTAGCGTTCATTGTCGTTGACCAGGAGGTAATGCACCGCCTTGGCCAGCATCTCGACATCGCGGACGATGCGCCCGCCGCCGGCGCGGATCAGCTTCTGATAGGCCTCGCGGAAATTCTGTACATGCGCGCCTGACAGTACGGCGCAGCCCAGCATTGCCGGCTCCAGCGGGTTCTGCCCACCCTCGGCCGTCAGCGAACGGCCGACGAAGGCAAGTTCGGTGAGCCTGAGGTAAAGCCCCATTTCGCCAATGGAATCCCCGAGGAAGATATCGGTTTCCGGCGTGATCACGTCGTTGCGACTTCTGCGCGCCACGGTCAACCCCATGCCCTTCAGCATGGCTTCCACGTCGTCGCCGCGCTCGGGGTGGCGCGGCACGATGATGGTCAATTGACCGTTGCGCGACTTGATCGCCGCATGCACGGTGGCTGCTGCCTTCTCTTCACCGTCGAAGGTGGAGATCGCCGCCCATGTCTTGCGGGTGCCGATCTGCCTGCGATAGTGCTCGAGCAGAGCTTCGTCGCAAGGCGGCGGATCCGTATCGCCCTTGAGGTTGCCGGATATCACCACCGGCCAGGAGCCGAGATCACGGAAGCGTTCGGCATCGACATCGGATTGCGCAACCACCAGCGCCAGCTTGGAAAACAGCGATTCCGCAATGTCGTGCCGGTTGTTCCAGCGGTCGAAGGAACGGTCTGAGAGCCGCGCATTGACCCGGATCTGCGGAATGTGCCGGCGCTCCAGCTCCATCATCGTCACCGGCCAGATTTCCGATTCAGCGGTGATGGCGGCATCCGGTGCCCAGTAGGCGAGGAAACGGTTGACCGCGATCTTGATGTCGAGCGGCACATATTGGTGGATCACATCATCGCCAAGCCGGGTACGGGTCAGCTCGGCCGAGGTGACGGTGCCGGTGGTCAGAAGCACGAAGATATCGCGCTTGCGTATTTCGCGGATCAGCGGAATGAGGGCGAGCGTTTCGCCGACACTTGCGGCATGGAACCAGACGAGCGGGCCACGGGGGCGCTCCGCGCTGGCGTAACCGAAACGTTCTAGACGGCGGCGCTTGTCTTCCTTGCCCTTTGCGGCCCGATAGGAAAGATAAGGCCGTGCAAACGGATAAGCGGCGATACCGGCAATCCTGTAACCGGAAAGAGCGAAACGTGCGATACGGCTGCTCATGACATTCTGCCCTTGATCATTCCGCGCAATGCCCTGCCCCTGTTCTTTGTTGTTATCGCCGCCTACTTCTTCTCAAATTGCGTCATTTTTTATCATCGGAAACAAAAGCGCGATCACGTTTTCTCGCAACCGAATTTCCTGCCTGCCATTCCGGGCAGGAATCACGGGAAAACTCGCCTTCACCCAATAGTATTACAACGCACGGGCAAAAGGACTCAATTTTTATCGTCGGGATTGAGAAGACGGTGCATATGCACGATAAAATAACGCATATGGGCGTTATCAACAGTCATCTGCGCCTTGGATCTCCACGCGGTCAGCGCGGAAGCGTAGTCAGGATAGATGCCGACGATATCGAGCGCATTCAAATCCCGGAACTGAACATCCTGAAGATTTTCCAGTTCGCCGCCGAACACAAGGTGCAGCAGCTGTTTCTGTTTGCCAGATTCCGTCATGTCTTGTCTCTTTCTTAAGCTCTGAGAGCCCCTCATCTGCGGGATTTCCGGGCAAACGTCAACCATCGGACAGATGTGAAAACGCTTTCAAAAGCGCGGGAAGCGCATATTCTGCTGCAGCGCACAATGCGGGGTGGTTTACCTCGCGGCGATTATACATCAGGGGTTTTCCATCAAGTCCGACCAGACTGCCGCCTGCCCTTTCGAGGATAAGGTCTGCGGCGGCCAGATCCCACTCGTGCGAGTTCGCCTTGACCAGCGTTCCATCGATGCGGCCATCCGCCACCATCGCCAGCCGATAGGCGAGCGAGGGCACATGCGGAATGCGCTTGACGGTGCTGCGCACCTCTTCCGGCAGATGCGTAATCACGTCTTCAGGTGCGGCCAGATGGAAAACGCCGGTGTTTTCACGGGCGGCTGAAATCGGCTTGCCGTTCTTCAGCGCTTCGCCGCCTTCAAGTGCGGTGAATTCCTCTGCGAGTGCAGGCGCAACAAGGGCGGCAACGACGGGTCGGCCCTCATGCACCACGGCGACGCTGACGCACCAGGTATCCCGCCCACCGATGAAGGCGCGCGTTCCGTCGATGGGATCGATGACGAAGACGGTGGAGCGGGCCAGCCTTGTCGTATCGTCATCCGTCTCTTCCGACAGCCAGCCATATTCCGGCCGGGCGGTACGCAGGATGGTTTCGAGAATTTCGTTTGCCGCGTAATCGGCCGCGCTGACCGGTGAAAGCCCGCCATTCTTCCACCAGACCTCGGGGTCCTTGCGGAAGAAACCGAGGGCCGTCTCGCCCGCCTTGCGTGCGGCTTCGAGGACCAGCCTCAGATCGGAAGCCCAGCGGGCCTCAGCCATATCGTTCATTTTGCCGTCTTTTCCGCGCGCCTCATACGGCGCGCCTGTTTTTCCCTTCGCACTTGCACACAAAGTGCTGGCGAAAACAACCCGCAGGTCGCCTCACTTGCCCGCGATCGTCATGCCTTCGATAGCAAGCGTCGGTGCTGCGACACCGTATTTACGGTCGATATCGTTAGCCGGCGTGACACGCATGAACATGTCCTTCAGGTTCGAAGCGATGGTGACCTCGGAAACCGCGAAGGATTTTTCACCATTCTCGATCCAGAAGCCGCTCGCACCGCAGCTATATTCACCGGTGAGCATATTGGCGCCATGGCCAATCAATTCGGTGACGTAAAAGCCGGTTCCGACGTCCCTCAGCAGATCTTCCGGCGAAATATCGCCTGGCTCCAGCGCAAGATTGGTTGAGGACGGCGATACCGAAGTGCCACCGCGCACGCCGCGACCGTTGGTTTCAAGGCCGAGTTCACGCGCTGCCGAGGTAGAGAGGAACCAATGCTTCAGCACCCCGTCCTCGATCATCGTCATCTTCTCGCCCCGGACACCCTCGCCATCGAAAGGACGCGACGAGGGGCCACGAACGATCTGCGGATCGTCCGTCAGATAAAGGCCCTTTTTCAGAACCTGCTGCCCCATCCTGTCGCGCAGGAAGCTGGTCTTGCGGGCAACGGAAGCGCCATTGATCGCGCCGGCAATGGCGCCGACGAAACCGCGCGCGATGCGGGGATCAAAAACCACGGTAATATTGCTGCCGGTATCGACCTGACGCGGGCCGACCCGCCGCACGACTTTTTCGCCGGCGCGGCGGCCGATCTCTTCGGCTGCATCCAGATCGGCGTAATAGAGGCGGCTGTCGAAATCGTAGTCGCGCTCCATCTTCGTGCCCTCGCCGGCGATGACACTGACGGAACGGCTGAAACGGCTGCCCATGTAGCTGCCGGAAAAACCGTGCGAGGTGGCAAGGACGAGGCCGCCCATGCCGCTCGATGCGCCAGCACCGGAGGAATTGCTGACGCCCTTGACGGCAAGCGCCGCCTCTTCCGAGGCGAGCGCTGCCTCACGCAATTGATCTGTAGAGACCTCGGTCGCATCGAAAAGCTCGAGATCGTCGTAGGAGGTTGCGAGCCGTTCCTTGTCTGCCAGGCAGGCGAAGGGGTCTTCCGGCGAAACCTTCGCCATGGCCACCGCCCGTTCCGCCAGGGTCTTCAGGTCGAAGCCGGGATTGGCCGAAACGCTCGCCACCCGCCGCCCGACGAAAACGCGAAGCGAAAAATCATCGCTTTCGGAGGATTCGGTACTTTCCACCTTGCCAAGCCGGACGCCGACCGATTGCGAGCGAGAGCGGACGACGACGGCATCCGCCTCATCCGCGCCTGCAGCACGGGCAAGATCGACAAGCTCGCTGGCGCGATCGAGAAGTTTGGAAGAATCTATTTCTGAGGACATGAGTTGGCCTTTCATTCCTGTTCCATTTATTGTGCCATCAACCCCGCATCAAGGGCGAAACGCCGCTTTCTCCATCGACAAGGCTTTGTCGCCACCATATTCGAAAGTCAGCCAGCATGACCGAGCACGACGCTCTCTTTTCCGAACCCTTGCTGCTTCTGGCCGGCGCTGTCATCGCGGCGTCGATTTTCCGCAAACTCGGCCTTGGCACCGTGCTCGGTTATCTGGTGGCGGGCATCGTCATCGGGCCGTTCCTGCATCTGGTGACAGACGCGAAAGACATCTTCAACGTCTCGGAACTGGGCGTGGTTTTCCTGCTCTTCATCATCGGCCTCGAACTCAAGCCGTCGCGCATATGGCAGATGCGGCGCGATATTTTAGGGCTGGGGCTGGCGCAGGTGCTGGTGACGGGCAGCGTGCTGGCATTGATTGCCTGGTGGGCCGGACTGATCGACGCGCGCGGCAGCCTCGTTGCGGGTTTCGGCCTTGCACTCTCCTCCACCGCCTTTGCGTTACAGATTCTTGAAGACGATGGCGACATGAATACGCGGCATGGCAACCGCTCCTTCTCGATCCTGCTGTTTCAGGATCTCGCCATCGTACCGCTTCTTGCCCTTGTCACCATTCTTTCCAACCGCCCGGACGTGCCGACGGATTCGATGGCCTACGATCTCGTCGCCTCCGTTGTCGCGGTGGCTGGCATGGTGTTGGCCGGGCGTTATCTGCTGACGCCGATGTTCCAGATCATCGCCCGCACGGGTGCGCGGGAGGTGATGATCGCCGCCGCCCTCTTCGTCGTCATCGGTGCGGCCGCCATCATGGAGGCGGTTGGGCTTTCGATGGGCATGGGTGCGCTGCTGGCCGGGCTGATGCTGTCGGAATCTTCTTATCGGCACGAGCTGGAAGCCGATATCGAGCCGTTTCGCGGGCTGTTTCTGGCGCTGTTCTTCATGGCTGTCGGCATGTCGCTGCACATCAACATCGTCTACGAGCACATTCTTCTCATCCTGATCGCCGTGCCGGCGATGATGGCTGTGAAGGCGGCCGTAATCTATGGGCTGTGCCGCATCGCCGGTTCGTCCCGTTATGCATCGAGCCGTATCGCGCTGCTGCTGGCGCAGGGCGGCGAATTCGGTTTCGTGCTGTTTTCCACTGCTGCCGCCTCCCGCCTGTTTCCGCAGGCGACGGCTTCCATCCTTGTCGCCATCGTGACGCTTTCCATGGCGCTGACGCCGCTGCTGGCAGTGGTTTCTCGCCGGCTGACGGCGGAGGATGCCGATGAGGACACGCTGGACGAGGATTTTGACGGGGCTGGCGCCGATGTGCTGATGATCGGCTTTTCGCGCTTCGGCCAGATCGCCTCGCAAATCCTGCTTGCCGGTGGGCGCGACGTGACTGTCATCGACAGTTCGGCTGATCGTGTACGTCAGGCTTCCCGCTTCGGTTTCCGCATCTTTTTTGGCGATGGTACACGCAAGGACGTGTTGATCGCGGCTGGCATAGAGCGCGCCGATCTCGTGGCGGTCTGCACCCATAAAAAGGAAGTCACCGACCGCATCATCGACATGATCCAGTCGGAATTTCCAAGCGTGCGCATCTATGCCCGCTCCTATGACCGCATTCATTCCCTCGATCTCAGGAAAAAGGGCGTGGAATACGAAATCCGCGAGACGCTGGAATCGGGCCTGCTATTTGGACGCCGCATTCTGGAAGGTTTGGACATGGACGGCGAAAGGGCGCTTGCCATTTCCGACGACATACGCGAGCGCGACGAGGAGAGATTGCAGCTACAGGCCGTGGAAGGGCTCGCCGCCGGCAGGCAGATGCTGCACAACAAGCCGGTGCGCGAAGTGAAACCCGAGCCACTGATGAAGCCGAAGAACAAGGTGGAAAAGCGCGAGGAAGAAGAGGACGAAGACGAGGGTGAAATAGCAGTCACCCACTAAGCGGCACGCGCTCGCCCATAGCGAATACTCAAGGAGTACCGCTCAAGCCTCCACGCCCTGCCCGCGATGGAACAGTTCCACCTGCATTTCGATCTGCCGTTTCAGATCATCCTTGATCCCGGCGGAAGCGTTCAGCACTTCTTCCGATTTGAGGAAATCCAGCACGCCGAAACGGTGCACCGGTGGGCGCAGGAAAATATGCGGCGGGCGCAATCTGAGTTTCAGGGCAATGGCCGCCTGCATCATCAGCTGACTGGCGCCGAACAGGCTGTCCAGCCGGTTCGGCATGGTGGTGCCATCACCTTCAGGGCCGCCAACCACATCGATGCCGACGATGATATCGGCCTGATCCATCAGATGCTCATAGGGCACGGGATTGAAGATGCCGCCATCGATCATGATGCGGCCGTTAACGCGCACCGGCATGAATAGAGCCGGAATAGCCGCAGAAGCCGCCAGCGCCTGAATGATCTCGCCGGTTTCCACCACCACTTCGGTCTGCGCATAATAATCCGTGGTCACCACTTTCAGGGGAATGGCAAGTTCGGAAAAATCCTTCGGCAGGGCCTGCGGCATCAAGGCGTGCAGAATGAGTTCGAGATTGAACTGGCCAAGACGAAAACCATCTACCGCATGGCGCATGGATGCGGGGCCTAGGCTCCAGAGACGGTTGGCGACCGAACCCTTCCGCCCCATGAGTTCAAGCGTATATTCGCGGATTTCCTTGCCGCTCATGCCGGCCGCCATGCCTGCTGCGATGATGGAGCCGATGGAGGAGCCGGAAAGCGCGACCGGGCGAATGCCTAGTTCGTCGAATGCCTCGATGACGTTGATGTGGCAGATGCCGCGTGCGCCACCGCCGCCGAGCGCCAGGCCGAATGTCGGCTCATGACCGCTCTCGCGGCTGGCATCGATTGCCTCTTGCCCGGCGTGAACCATTGTGACGCTGTCGTTTACACCCTGCTCCATGCCAAATACCCAAGACCCTTTCCACGGCAAAGCCTCTGCCTATTCGGCAAACAAGACAAGACCGTGACGTGACGGGAAAGTGCTGCCGTCAGAGCGTTTTCGCTTTTCTTCAAATCGCGAAAACACTCTAACTCTTTGTTTTGCGGCATTTCCGCACGGAAACCGGGGCCGTTTTTGCTGGAAATGCTCTAGGGCTCGTAGCGGTAGAAGTGCATTTTCGAGTCACCGAAGATGCGGCTTTCGAGCGGTTTGAACACCGGCTCGACATTTACCACAACATCGCCGCGCTCTTCCAGAATGGCGAGCGCACCGGGGGCCAGCCAGCCGCCAGCATGGGCAGCGGCAAATGCCTTCTCCCCGTGGCCCTGGCCATAGGGCGGATCGGCGAAAAGGAGATCGAAGGGCTCGATATTGTTGACGCCGCCAAGCTTGGTCGCGTCACGCCGCAGGATGCGGGCACGCCCATGCAACCCCAGCGCATCGATATTTTCCCACAACAGCCCCCTGCCCTCAACGCCGTTTTCGACGAAGAGCGCCACACGACAGCCACGCGAAAGCGCCTCCAGCCCGACCGCGCCCGTTCCGGCAAAAACGTCCAGAACGCGCGTACCGTCAAGACTTTCCGGATAGGCGTGGCTTAGAATATTGAAGAGGCTTTCCCGTGTCCTGTCGATTGTCGGACGAATGGAATTTGTTTTCGGCGCGGCCAGATTTCGGCCGCGGAACTCACCGCCTACGATCCGCATTACGTGTCATTCCCCTGCCACCAGAAGGTTTGCCACCCGGGCCTTTGCCGCCCGGTTTGCCGCCGCCGGGGCCGCTACCGCCACCGGGGCCTTTGCCCTTGCCTGAAAAACCCGAACGTTCGCCACGTTCACCCGGTTTTCCAAAAGAAGGCTTGCCCGATGCGGGCCTGCCACCGGGTTTGCCGCCCGGTTTTGCGCCTCTTGGCTTGTCACCGAAAGGCCGGTCGCCGCGTGGGCGATCACCGTCTTCGCGGGGCTTGTCGCGGAACGGACGCTCACCGAAAGGTTTCTCACCACGTGCTGTGCGATCTCCGAAGCTCTTCTCGCCGCGTGGGCGGTCGCTGCGCGGGCGATCACCCTCCTCACGTGGCTTGTCACGGAACGGACGGTCGCCAAACGGTTTTCCACCGCGTGCGGTGCGATCTCCGAAGCTCTTCTCGCCGCGAGGACCGTCGCCACGCGGGCGATCTCCCGCTTCACGTGGTTTGTCACGGAACGGGCGGTCACCGAAGGATTTCCCGCCGCGATCTCCAAAGCTCTTTCCACCGCGCGGGCCGTCGCCACGTCCACGACCGCCTTCCTCTTCGCGCGGGGAATCCGAACGGATCCACTCGCCCTCGGAATCGGCATGCCTGACGACGTTGCGGCGCGCTTCCGCCTGGGCGGATGGCTTCTTGAACAGGCTTTCCGCTTCCGCGCGGGCAGAAAACTTCCGCTCCTTGCCATCACGGGTGGGCTTTGCGCCGGGCGCCATCCAGACATTGGCCGTGCGGCTGGTGCCCGCGGGCGGGCGGGCGGGGCGGCGTTCTTCGCCATCCTCTTCGCCACGGGTTTTCGCGCCGAATTTCCCGGCAGGTTTGCCACCGAACTTGCCGGCTGGCTTGTCACCGCGCTTGGTGTCGAGACGGCCGAGCGCCTTTTCGCGGCGATCTTCCGGTTTGCCGGCAGCCCTGTCGAACCGCGGCTTGCCTTCCGGCGCGTCGCTCTTTGCCCATTCGGACCGGGGCGCGCGCTTGGGCGTATTTTCTTCTTCATCGTCGGCGACAGGCGCATCGTAGATCGGCGCGTCGAAATTGGCGCCGGATTGTTCGATGAGGCGCGGACCAAGCTGGTCACGCAGCATGCGGCCACGCACTTCAAGCACCTTGCCTTCAGGCAGATCGCCAAGCTGGAACGGGCCGTAGGAGATACGGATCAGGCGGTTGACCTCAAGGCCGAGCGCGCCGAGCACGTTCTTGATCTCGCGGTTCTTGCCTTCGCGCAGACCCATGGTGATCCAGACGTTGTGGCCCTGGGTGCGGTCGAGCGTCGCGTCGATAGCGCCGTAAAGCACGCCGTCGACGGCAATGCCTTCCTTCAGCTTGTCGAGCGCTGCCTGATCGACCTCGCCATGGGCGCGCACGCGGTAGCGGCGCAGCCAGCCGGTCGTCGGCAGTTCCAGCACGCGCGAGAGACCGCCATCATTGGTCAACAGCAGCAGGCCTTCGGTATTGATGTCGAGGCGGCCGATGGAGAGCACACGCGGCAATTCACCCGGCAGATTGTCGAAAACGGTCGGGCGGCCTTCCGGGTCGGAATTGGTCGTCACCAGGCCAGCGGGCTTGTGGTAAAGCCACAGGCGCGTGCGCTCAGCCCCGCGGATGGGCATGCCATCCACTTCGATCTTGTCGGAAAGAGTCGCGTTCATCACCGGAGTGTCCAGCTTGACGCCGTTCAGCGACACGCGGCCTTCCATGATCATGCGCTCGATATCGCGGCGCGAGGCAACGCCGGCGCGCGCCATGATCTTGGAAATGCGCTCTGGCTTGGTGCCCATAACGGCTTCCTGCACCGGAGCCGCCTTGGCTTCTACCGGTTTCTTTTCACGCTCTGCGGCGGGCTTGCCGGGGCCTTTCGGCTTCTTGTCGCGGCTAAAAGTCTTGCCACCGTCACGCTTCGGCTTGTCTTTAAAAGTCATTTGCTGTTTGCCTGTTGTTTGGGCTGTCCTATCAGGTCCAAGCACAAGGGTTAAGAGGAAATTGAAACGCAATGGCCGAAAGGACGCATTTCATGGAACTGGCGCTGGCGGAAGCCCGTGCCGCCGGTGAGCGGCAGGAGGTTCCGATCGGCGCAGTCCTAGTTATGGACGGTCGCGTCATCGCCCGTTCCGGCAATCGCACCCGTGAATTGAACGATGTGACGGCGCATGCCGAAATCGCCGTGATCCGCATGGCCTGCGAGGCGCTGGAACAGGAACGCCTGCCCGGTGCCGATCTCTATGTAACGCTGGAACCCTGCACCATGTGCGCGGCGGCGATCTCGTTTGCCCGCATCCGTCGTCTCTATTACGGTGCGGAAGACCCGAAGGGCGGCGCGGTGCATAGTGGCGTGCGCTTCTTCAGCCAGCCGACATGCCACCACGCGCCTGATGTGTATTCGGGGCTGGCGGAAAGCGAAAGTGCTGAAATTCTGCGGAAATTCTTTCGCGAGAAACGTCTCGACGAATAAGCAGCCGGCGGGAGATGCAATCTTTCCCGCAGGCCATAAGCCCTTCATTTTATCAGAAGGGGTTCCACCAGGGTTTGCCGGTGTTTGCCATCGCCGCTTCTTTCTTACGGCGCTTTTCCTTCTTCTGCTCCGGCTCACCGAGGTCAGTCAGCTGATCCTGCGGAACGCTACGATATTCCTGCGGCGGATCGGTCAGGAACTTGCGCTGGGCGTTGACGACAGAGCCACCCTGGGCATCTGCCTTGGCCTTGCGGAAGGCTTCCCATTTCTGGCTTTCGGTCATCTGGCCGGCCGTGCCGTTGCCGGCAAGCAGCGGTGAGCGGTAATGCGGATTGTTCTTATTGGCATCCGCCTCTTCACGCAGGCGTTCACGGGTCTCTTCCGGCGATTCGACCCATTGCGGGTTGTTTTCGCGGCTCGCCATGTTCTGCTGCGGCGTCGTCAATTGCTCGGCGCGGGACTGGGCGGGGACAACGAGACCGGGACGCGGGCTGTATTTCAGGTTACGTTTTTCCTGATCGTTGCCGGTGATCGAAGTCGCGTTGCCGAGGTCGTCTACAAGCTGTTCTGCCGCAGTCTTGCCCGTACCATAGGTCGGGCTCGTGCAGGCGCTGAGCAGCACGCCTATCGCCGTGATACCTGCAACCGTGCGGAACATGCTCAAACCCTGCGCGTTATCCTGCCCAAAAGCCTTCATCGTCTTCATAAAAACCCTTCCAGCCGTCCGTCCCATTGCGCCAGACATAGTCTTTCGGCAGGCGGTAGCCCGCATTGCCGTGCAAATCCGGCCATTTTCAGGCAGGTGTACCGGATGAAGAGCTAAAGCGCAATTCATCCGGCCATTTTCCTCGCGCATCGGCCCGAAACTCGAAATCGATTTTTCGACAGGAACGATGCGCAGCAGCTTTAAATCATCCCAGCGCGGCAAGCTCGCGCAGTGCCGCCGCATCACGGGCCGAAACCTCCGGATAGTCCGGATCGGAACCGACATCGGTGGTGATGCGCCAGGAGCGTGCGCATTTTGCGCCTTCCGCCAGCTTCTGCTCGACCACGACCTTTGCGACCTCCGGCAAGCGGAAGCCATCGGCAGGGCCTTCATCGCCGACCACCGAAATGGCCGAGGTGATGCAGATTTCGGCAAAATCCTGCCCGGAGAGAGCCGCCAGAAGATCGGCGTCGGCAATGTGCACGACGGGCGCTGCCTCAAGCGAGGAGCCGATACGCTTTTCACGGCGTTCCACTTCGAGCGCACCGGTGACGACCGTGCGGACCTTGCGGATTTTCTCCCACTTCGCTTCCAGCGCGTCGTTGTTCCACTCCGCCGGGATTTCCGGGAACTGGGCGAGATGCACCGATTCCGCATCCGGATAGCGCGAAAGCCATGCTTCTTCAGTGGTGAAGGGCAGCATGGGCGCAAGCCATGTGACGAGGCAATCGAACAGCTTGGCGATGACCGACAGCGATGCACGGCGCTTCAGCGACGACGGCGCGTCACAATAAAGCGTGTCCTTGCGGATGTCGAAGTAGAAAGCCGACAGCTCCACATTGGCGAAATCGATCAGGGCGCGGGCGATCTTCTTGAAGTCGAAGGCGTCGTAGCCATCGCGCACGACCTTATCCAGCTCGGAGAGGCGATGCAGTACCAGCTTTTCCAGTTCCGGCAGATCGGCATAGGCGATCTCCTCGCCCTTGTCGTGGGCAAGCGTGCCGAGCATCCAGCGCACGGTGTTGCGCAGCTTGCGATACGCGTCGATATTGGTCTGGATGATGGCCTTGCCCAGACGCTGATCTTCCCAGTAATCGGTCGTCATGACCCACAGGCGCAGGATATCCGCGCCGGACTCTTTCATAACGTCCTGTGGTGCAACAACGTTGCCGAGAGACTTGGACTGCTTGCGGCCCTGCTCGTCCATGGTGAAGCCATGGGTGACGACGGCGTTATAGGGCGCGCGGCCACGCGTCGCGCAGCTTTCCAGCAGCGACGAATGGAACCAGCCGCGATGCTGGTCCGAGCCTTCGAGATAGACATCCGCCGGCCACTTCATGTCCGGGCGGTCTTCCAGCGTGAAGGTATGGGTGCAGCCGCTATCGAACCACACATCGAGGATGTCCATGACCTGCTGCCATTTGGCATGGTCATGGTCATTGCCGAGGAAACGTTCCTTGGCGCCTTCGGCGAACCAGGCATCCGCACCTTCAGCCTCGAAGGCCTCGAGGATGCGGGCGTTGACAGCCTCGTCGACCAGAACCTCACCCTGCTCGTCGGCGAAGACCGCGATCGGCACGCCCCAGCTGCGCTGGCGCGACAGAACCCAGTCGGGCCGACCTTCGATCATGGCGCGCAGGCGGTTCTGGCCGGATGCCGGAACGAAACGGGTCTGGTCGATGGCATCAAGCGAACGCGAGCGCAGCGTCGTGCCGTCGCCCAGTTCCTTGTCCATATAGACAAACCACTGCGGCGTGTTGCGGAAGATCACCGGCTTCTTGGAGCGCCAGCTATGCGGATAGCTGTGCTTCAGACGGCCGCGCGCGAACAGGTTGTTGGCCGCGATCAGCGCCTTGATGACGCGCTCGTTGGCATCGCCCTTCTTGCCGTTATCATCCATGACGCGGGCCGCGCCGCCTTCGGCAGACGGGCCGAAACCGGGTGCGTCCTCGGTGTAGAAACCGTCATCGCCAACGGGGAACGGGATGGCCGGCGAAACGCCGCGCGCTTCCAGCTCACGCTGATGCGCGGTCCAGACGTCAAAGTCCTCGCGGCCATGGCTCGGGGCGGTGTGCACGAAGCCCGTGCCTGCATCGTCGGTGACGTGGTCGCCATCGAGAAGCGGAACCGGGAAATCGTAGCCAAGCGACGCCAAAGGATGGGCGCAGGTGATGGCGGCCAGTTCTTCAGCTTTCACATCGCGCACGAACTTGAAGGTCACCTTCGCCTTGGCAGCAGCTTCATCGGCAAGCTTTCTGGCGAAGATCAGCTTTTCACCCGGCTGCGGACCGAAATCGTTCTGCGCGCTTTCGACTTCGAACAGGCCATATTCGACCCGCGAGGAGAAGGCGATGGCGCGGTTGCCGGGGATGGTCCACGGCGTGGTTGTCCAGATGACGACAGAGACGCCGGAAAGAGCTGGCGCAGCGTCCTTCACCGGGAACTTCACCCAGATCATGTCGCTTTCAACGTCGTGATACTCGACCTCGGCTTCCGCCAGCGCCGTGCGCTCGACAACCGACCACATGATCGGTTTGGAACCGCGATAGAGCTGGCCGCTCTTGGCGATCTTCAGCAGTTCGCCGGCGATGCGGGCTTCCGCGTGGAAGTTCATGGTTGTGTAGGGGTTTTCGAAGTCACCCTCGATGCCGAGGCGCTTGAACTCTTCCGACTGAACCTTGATCCAGCCAGCCGCGAACTCGCGGCACTCCTTGCGGAATTCGTTGACCGGAACCTCGTCCTTGTTCTTGCCCTTGGCGCGGTAGGCTTCCTCGATCTTCCATTCGATCGGCAGGCCGTGGCAATCCCAGCCGGGCACGTAATTGGCATCGTAACCGCGCATCTGGAACGAGCGGGTGATGACGTCTTTCAGGATCTTGTTCAGCGCATGGCCGATGTGGATGTTGCCGTTGGCATAGGGCGGGCCATCATGCAGCACGAATTTCTCGCGACCGGCGGCGGAGGCGCGGAGCTTTTTATACAGCCCCATTTCCTGCCAGCGCTTCACCGTTTCCGGTTCTTTCTGCGGCAGGCCGGCACGCATCGGGAAATCCGTCTGCGGCAAATAGAGGGTCGAGGAATAGTCGAATTTTTCTGCGGTGTCGCTCATAATTGTACCGTTGTTGCGCGCCGTGTCGGTCGCGCCGTCTCAATTTCAAAGAGGGCAAATACGGAAAGCGCCATGTCAAATGCCATGACGAGCGCCAAAATCCCGGACCTTCCGGCTCTTCAGAGCGGGCGGAAGGCCGGGCCAATAATTCGGCCTATCTGAACTTTAAACAGCAACCGGTATTGGGACATGGCCGGTTGTTTATGCGGTTTTCCGGCAAAAAGGAAGTGAAAAGCGACGACAATCCGGGACAGGATTATCTGCCCGCTCAAAATGCTATCTTCGCATCCAATTCACTGAGCGGCCGCACGCCTGACAGCATCGCCCGCGCCTCTTCCTCATCCCGCCTGATCTGCGCGACCAGCGGGTCCAAGCCGTCAAATTTCAGCTCGTCACGCAGGTGCCCGAAGAAGGATACCGAACAGACCTCACCATAGAGATCACCGGAAAAATCGAAGACGTAGGTTTCCAGAAGGGCCGCACCGTTATCGGTGACCGTCGGGCGGTAACCGAAGCTTGCAACGCCATCGTAAATCGCCCCGTCGGGGCGGCGGAACCGCACGGCATAGATGCCGGCTTTCAGCTCCGTTTCGGGTGAAAGCGCCATGTTGGCCGTTGGGTAACCCAGCGTTCGCCCCAGCTTCTGGCCGCCGATGACTTCACTTTCCACCGTGAAACGATACCCGAGTTGTCCGGCGGCACCTGCCACATCTCCTTCGCACAGAAGCGAGCGGATACGGCTCGAGGAGACGACATCCGCGCCCTCGTCGCGAAAGGCATCCACGAGCGTCACGTCGAAGCCGTTGCGCTTGCCGGCCGCCATCAGAAATGCCGGGCCACCTTCGCGGCCCTTGCCGAAATGGAAATCAAAGCCGGTGACGACGGCGCTGGCGCCCAGCCAGTCGACCAGAATGGAATTGACGAACTCTTCCGCCGAGCGCTGCGAAAACTCGCGGTCGAAGGGGTATTCGATGACCGAGCGGAAACCGATGGCCTCGAGAATACGTGCCTTCAACGGCGCAGGCGTCAGGCGGAAGACCGGCGTTTCGGGGCGGAAGACGGAACGGGGATGCGGTTCGAAGGTCAGCACCAGTGCCGGAACGCCACGCGCCTCGGCCAGTTCCAGCGCCCGGTCCAGAACGGCGCGGTGGCCGCGATGCACACCGTCGAAATTGCCGATCGCGATGACGCCGCCGCGCAAGCCTTCAGGCAGCGGCTCCTTTTTTTCATTGCGATGAAAGACGGTCATTGCAGTCGATCCATTGTTTACGCCGGCTTACGCCAGACGTTTCCTAGGCAAGGCGGGGCATCCACCAGCCGGGAGCCGCGCCCTGCCCCTTCAGATAGGCGTTCAGAAGCGCCTCGTCCGTCTGGCCATTCAGCGTATATTCGGCGGCGTGAATGCCGCCGCTGATATAAAGAAGGTTGAGGCCACTCGCAATTGCGCCCTTTACATCCGTCGGCATGCCATCGCCAATGGCGAGCACGCGATCCTTCGGGAAATCGCCGCGCACTTCTTTCGCCGCCGCAAGGCAGGCTTCATAGATCGGCGCGTGCGGTTTGCCGGCAATACGGACTTCGCCGCCAAGCTGTTCGTAATATGCGGCCATGGCGCCGGCGCAGGGAATGATGCGCTCGCCGCGCTCTACCACCAGATCGGGGTTGGCACAGATCATCGGTGCCTTGCGGGCGATGAAGCCTTTCAGCATTTCCGTATAATCTTCCGGCGTTTCCGTCTCGTCATCGAAGAAACCGGTGCAGACGACGGATTCCGCTTCCGCCTCGCCGACCCGTTCGACATCGAGACCTTCCAGCAGCGGCATGTCCCGCTCGGGGCCGAGCAGAAAGACTTTTCTCGGGCCTTCCGCGATCAGGCCGCGGGTGACGTCGCCCGATGTGATGATGCGGTCATAGGCCTCATCCGGCACGCCGAGAACGCGAAGCTGGGCGATGACACCGGGGGCCGGACGCGGCGAATTGGTGATGAGCACCACGGTCTTGCCGGCCTTGCGCGCGTCGTGCAGCGCAACCGCCGCATCCGGGAAAGCGCTAACGCCATTATGCAGCACGCCCCAGACATCCGAAAGAACAACGTCGAACCCATCAGTGATTTCGCCGAGGGTGAGAATGCGATGGGCCATGATATGCTTTCCGGGTGCGAAAAAAGGGTGTGCGTCACATGGCAAAGCACGACGCCGATGGCAAGGAAAAAAGCGGCGCCAGGCCTGCCTCCGGACCACCGGCCACCATCCGAACATAAAACCCCTCTACGCCGAAAACGAAGGTTGCCTGAAAAAGAGCGATTTGTCCTCGTCCGTCATAGCGTGGAAATTTTCTGTCATGGAACGCTGGTAACCATAGGCCGTGAAATTTTTCCGGCAGTGCGTTCTTGACTCCGGGGGGACGCCTCCTTATCTCGGCTTTGCTGGCACTCCAACAAGAGGAGTGCTAACACCCATCACGTGAACCTGCAAAAGGTTCCTGAAGTCATTTGATCGAGGGATTAGGCAATGACAAGCACCAATTTCCGCCCGCTTCATGATCGCGTCGTCGTTCGTCGCGTTGAGTCCGAAGCAAAGACCAAGGGCGGCATCATCATTCCCGATACCGCCAAGGAAAAGCCGCAGGAAGGCGAAATCGTCGCCGTCGGTTCCGGCGCTCGCGATGAGGCCGGCAAGGTCGTCGCTCTCGACGTCAAGGTTGGCGATCGCGTCCTGTTCGGCAAGTGGTCGGGCACCGAAGTCAAGCTCGACGGCGAAGACCTTCTGATCATGAAGGAAGCCGACATCATGGGTATCATCGGCTGATTTCGCCGCACCCATTGTTTCCTTAAATTTCAAGCCGGACCCCGTCCGGCCATTCGAAACCAGGAGTTTTGAAAATGGCAGCCAAAGAAGTCAAATTCGGCCGCACAGCGCGCGAAAAGATGCTCAAGGGCGTCGACATTCTCGCTGATGCAGTGAAGGTCACCCTCGGCCCGAAGGGTCGTAACGTCGTTATCGACAAGTCCTTCGGCGCACCGCGCATCACCAAGGACGGCGTTTCGGTCGCCAAGGAAATCGAACTCGAAGACAAGTTCGAGAACATGGGCGCACAGCTCGTTCGCGAAGTTGCCTCCAAGACCAACGACATCGCCGGTGACGGCACCACCACCGCAACGGTTCTGGCCCAGGCCATCGTTCGCGAAGGTGCAAAGGCAGTTGCTGCCGGCATGAACCCGATGGACCTCAAGCGCGGTATCGATCTGGCCGTTGCTGAAGTCGTCAAGGACCTTCAGGCCAAGGCCAAGAAGATCAACACTTCGGAAGAAGTTGCACAGGTCGGCACGATCTCTGCAAACGGCGAGCGTCAGATCGGTCTCGACATTGCTGAAGCAATGCAGCGCGTCGGCAACGAAGGCGTCATCACCGTTGAAGAAGCCAAGACCGCTGAAACCGAACTCGAAGTCGTCGAAGGCATGCAGTTCGACCGCGGCTACCTGTCGCCTTACTTCGTGACCAACCCGGAAAAGATGGTTGCGGACCTCGAAGACGCATACATCCTTCTGCACGAAAAGAAGCTTTCGAACCTCCAGGCCATGCTGCCTGTTCTCGAAGCTGTCGTTCAGACCGGCAAGCCGCTCGTCATCATCGCTGAAGACGTAGAAGGCGAAGCCCTTGCAACGCTCGTCGTCAACAAGCTGCGTGGCGGCCTCAAGATCGCTGCCGTCAAGGCTCCTGGCTTCGGCGACCGCCGCAAGGCCATGCTGGAAGACATCGCCATCCTGACCGGTGGTACCGTCATTTCCGAAGATCTCGGCATCAAGCTCGAAAGCGTTACCCTCGACATGCTCGGCAAGTCGAAGAAGGTTTCGATCTCCAAGGAAAACACCACGATCGTTGACGGTGCTGGCCAGAAGTCCGACATCGAAGGCCGTGTTGCCCAGATCAAGGCGCAGATCGAAGAAACCACTTCCGACTACGACCGCGAAAAGCTGCAGGAACGTCTTGCCAAGCTCGCTGGCGGCGTTGCCGTGATCCGCGTTGGCGGTTCGACGGAAGTTGAAGTGAAGGAAAAGAAGGACCGCATCGACGACGCTCTCAACGCGACGCGCGCTGCTGTTCAGGAAGGCATCGTACCGGGCGGCGGCGTTGCCCTGCTGCGTTCTTCCACGAAGATCACCGTCAAGGGTGAGAACGACGACCAGGAAGCCGGCATCAACATCGTCCGCAAGGCTCTGCAGTCTCTGGTTCGCCAGATTGCAGAAAACGCAGGTGACGAAGCTTCCATCGTTGTTGGCAAGATCCTCGACCGGAACGAAGACAACTACGGCTACAACGCCCAGACCGGCGAATATGGCGACCTGATCCAGCTCGGCATCGTCGACCCGGTCAAGGTTGTTCGCACGGCTCTGCAGAACGCAGCTTCGGTTGCTTCGCTGCTGATCACCACCGAAGCCATGATCGCCGAACTTCCTAAGAAGGAATCGGCAATGCCCCAGATGCCTGGCGGCGGCATGGGCGGCATGGACTTCTAATCAGTCCTGTCACTGGAATACGAAAGGGCGGTCTTCGGATCGCCCTTTTTTCGTTGCCGCCCATGCCTTTTGGTGATCTGGCGTCGCAAGCGCGCCAGACGGGCGGCATGGACTTCCAATCAGTCCTGTCACTGGAATACGAAAGGGCGGTCTTCGGATCGCCCTTTTTCGTTGCCGCCCATGCCCCTTGGGACAGCTGGCGCGATATCTTCACTTGCCGGGATCGGGCTTAAAAAATATTGTCTCTTTTTGAAACAGCGATAACTTTAGTCGGCTTGTTTTTGGCAGCGCGTGCAATAATCGGGTGCCGATAGAGGCGAATCACAATTGCCGATGGGGCGGATTTTCGCCCTCTCCAGTTTATAAGCACGACATTTGGTTGTCTTTTTTTCATATATTTCGCGATTACGATGAAGGAATACATATTATTTTTGATTTTCTCTCTGACAGGTTGTTGTGGGTAGAAGAAAATAAACTATAAGTCAGCGCCCGTGAGGGTGCAGCGGCGGGATGCAAGCATTGAAGGGGTTCGATGCTTGGCAGGCACGCTCGAATGCGGATGGCGATGAAAAATCAACTTGGCAGCGACGCTTGAGATTGCAGCGCTGGTACGATGTTCATGCGGGGGCGCGATTTGTTCGAAATATCAAGACGCAACGATGCTCTGCCTGCGGCCGCGACAACCATGCCGGATACTCAGACCCTCTCGCATTTCTTTATTTCGGAGGAATGGAGCGGCGATCTTTCGAGCGGCGTCATCAAGCTTGGCGAACATGCATCTTTCATGCATGGGCTGCCGCAGGGTGAGTGCGGCCTGCTCAGCCTGATCCGCTGTTATGATCGGGGTCACCACGACCGCGTGCTCGAAATTTTCGAACAGGCTTCCGCCGCACCCTCACGCTTCTGCTTTTCCACCGGCCTGTTCACCCTGCCGGCAATGCGGCAGCCGCTTATTTGCATGGGCGAATCCTCGGGTTTCGAGATCGGCCAGCAAGGGCGCATTTCGGGGCTCTTCCTGTTTCCGCGTTTCGAGGATATGCGCTTCGCCGCCTAGCGCGTTTCCAGTAAAACTGCGCAGCGGCTTTATGTCAGGAAAATTTGTTAAAACAAATAGATAGATCGAGTCGAATGGTCCCGTTCAAACGGGGATGCGCGCTCAATGTCATTGAACGACATTGTTGGTCGTTCACAAAATGAAGACAATTTGTCTTCTATTGTTCATCTTTATAGATGCATGATTTTCGGTCATTGATATCTCCAGACATCACCTTGCAGTTTAACCGGCGACACGCCGATCACTTACCGGAGATACTCCATGTCCAGCAGCCAGAACGCTCTCGTTCTCATCGCCCGCATTCTGCTTTCCTTCATCTTCATCTATTCCGGCTTCGGCAAACTCACCGATCCGGCTGGCACTGCCGGCATGATCTCGGGCGCCGGCATGCCTGCCGCAACCGCGCTTGCCTATCTTGCCGGCCTGTTCGAACTCGTTGCCGGTCTTGCCATTCTCGCCGGTTTCCAGACGAAGATCGCCGCATGGGCGCTTGCAGCATTCTGCGTGTTCACCGGCCTCGTATTCCACAGCGGCACCGTTGCCGTTCCCGGCTGGCCTGAGCCTGCTCTCGGCTGGATCAACACACTGAACGGCATCATGCTGATGAAGAACATCACCCTTGCCGGCGCCTATATCCTGCTCGCAACCTTCGGTGCAGGCGCCTACTCCGTCGACGCAAAGCGCGGCTTCGTTACCGCCCGCGCCTGAACCCATAGGCTGACCAAGAAAAAAGCCGCCGGATCGCTCCGGCGGCTTTTTTCTTTTATGCTATCAGACAGCCGCTTTTATTCGCGCCGCGATCTCCTGAACCGCCGGATCACCTTCGTGGTCCGGCTTGCGGGCGCGCACGAAACAGGCTTCCGAGCGGACGATGATGCCGTCGGAGAGGATTTTCAGGTGGTTAGCTTTCAGCGTCGAGCCGGTGGAGGTGATATCGACGATGATATCCGCCTGCCCTGCCGCCGGAGCACCTTCGGTGGCGCCAAGGCTTTCGACAATACGGTAAAGCTGAATGCCGTGCTGGCGCGAAAAGAACTGCTGCGTCAGCCGCCAGTATTTGGTTGCGATTGCCAAACGGCGACCATGACGGGCACGGAATTCCGAGGCCACATCGCCGAGATCGGCCATGCTGTCCACATCCAGCCAGATTTCCGGCACGGCGACAACGACATCGGCATGGCCGAAACCGAGGCGGGCGCAGAATTCCACCTGCGCATCGGCGTTGGTCAGCCCCTCTCGTACCAGGTCTTCACCCGTCACGCCGAAATCCACGCTGCCAGCACCAATTTCGCGGGCGATCTCGGAGGCTGAGAGATAGGCAATCTCGATATCGTCGCGCCCTTCGATGCGGCCGCGATAGGACCGGTCGTTACCGACAGCTGCGACCTTCAGCCCGGCGCGTTCCAGAACGGCGGAGGCGTCTTCCTTCATCCGGCCCTTGGAGGGCAAGGCAATGGTGATCATGGCTTATCGCTCCCGCGCACCGTTTCGATGCGATCCAGCCAGAGGGAAAAGCCCACGGCCGGTATTTTTTCCTGCGCGCCAAGCAGCGTCAGCAGTCGGTCAAAACGGCCACCACCGGCCAGAACGCTATCGCTACCTTCTTCCATCACCTCGAAAACGAGTCCAGTATAATAATCGAGCGGACGGCCGAAGGCCGCGCCGTAGCTGACTGTTTCGAGATCGACCCCGGCATTCGCAAGGGCCGCGACACGCTTATCGAAAGCGGAAAGCGCACCGTCCAGTTTCAGCTTAGCCTTTGCGGCAAAATCGGCCAGAACTTGCGAGGCCTGCGGCAAGGGCGCCTGCAGGGCCAGAAACTGCTTGAGCAGTTCGAAACTCTCATCCGGCAGACGCGTGGCGGCAAGCGCCAGCTTTTCCCGCAGACGGCGGGCGATTTCCTGCGGCGAGCGGCTGGCATTGGTGGAATAGCCGGTTTCCTGCATTACCGTGTCGAGATAATCGACCAGCACCGCCTCTTCGCCCGTCGCCAGAAGGCCGGCGACCCGCGCGTCAAGGCCGGTCATGGGCTTGGGGTGCACAAGACTTTCCAGCAGCGCGTCGAGCTGCGCCATATCGCCGAAAGCCTGCACCAGCCGTTTCTGCCAACCGAGCGGCAGGCCGAGCGCTGCAACGACCGCCTCGAACACCTGCTGGTCGCCCAGCGTGACGGCGAGCGAACGGCCAGGCAGAAGGCGTTTCAGAATGGCGGTTGCATCAATCACGGCGCGGGCATCGGCGGCGGCGATATCGGTATCGCCAAGATCCTCGATGCCGGCCTGATAAAACTCGTTCGCACCCTCCCGGCGCTGGCGGAAGACCTCACCCAGATAGGAGTAACGCTTCGGCGTACCCGTCGCTGTCTCGATATGGCGCAGGCAGACGGGAATAGTGAATTCCGGGCGCAGACAAAGGCTTTCACCTGTCTCGCTCTCCGTCATGAAAATACGCCGGCGCAAATCCTCGCCCGCCATATCCAGAAACGGTTCGGCAGGCTGGATGACAGGCGTATTCACACGACTTGTGCGGCGCGCGGCGAATTCTTCCAGTAGCTCTCCGGAAAATTCCGGCATGTCGATCAGGGGCATGGAACGGTACTTTTCGTCACGGTTCGAGCGGCTGCATCATTTCGATGCGGTTTCCGAAGGGATCAAGGACATAAAACCGGTGATATCCTTCGAGCGGCTCATCCTCAACCACATGGTAGCCTGCAGTTTCAAGTGTTTTTCGCAAGATATTGAGATCGTCTACCAGAAAGGCAGGATGGGCTTTCCTGGCAGGTCTGAAATCCTGATCGATGCCGAGGTGGAGTTTTATCGGTTCAGATGAGAACCAGCATCCGCCGCGCGCCGCCAGATTGGCGGGTTTCGCCTGCTCCGCAAAGCCGAGCAGGTCGCCATAAAAGGCTCGCGCCTCGTCTTCCCGGCCGACGGGCATCGCCAGTTGAAGGTGATCGAGCGCGAGGATCGCCATCGCCTCAGCGCCCTTCAGCGGCGCGGCGAACGTCCCCTGCATGATGTTCCAGAATCTCGCGAACCTTCGCCACCAGTTCCGTCTCCGGCGCGGTGATCTGTGCCACCCGCGCTTCGCGCCAGCTGGCATTGTCCTCGATCTCGCCGGAGAGGCGCTTGCCTTCGATCAGATCCTTGATCTGCACGACGCCTTCGGCGCGCTCGTCACCGCCCTGGATGATGGCGATGGGGGAGCCGAGACGGTCGGCATATTTCAGCTGATTGCCGAATTTCTTCCAGTTGCCCTGGTACATTTCGGCGCGGATGCCCTCGGCACGCAGCGCCTGTGTGAAGCGTTGGTAACGGCCCATGCTGTCCACATCGCCATCCATGACGGTGATGAGAACCGGGGCGAGCGGCTTGACCTGACCGAGTTTGCCGAGGTTCTTCAAGGCCGTCATCAGACGGGAAACGCCGATGGAAAAGCCTGTTGCCGGAACCGGCTGACCCATGAAGCGAGAGACGAGACCATCATAACGGCCGCCACCGCCGACCGAGCCAAAGACGACCTTTTCGCCCTTTTCGTTGGTGACGTCGAAGGTCAGTTCGGCCTCATAGACAGGGCCGGTGTAATATTCGAGACCGCGCACGACGGAGGGATCGATCTTGATACGCGTCGCATCGTAACCGGCACCGGAAACCAGAGAGCCGATGATGTTCAGTTCATCGACGCCTTCCGCGCCTTTGGATGTGCCCGCAACCAGTTTTGCAAGATCATCGGCGCTTTCCACATAATCCTTGATGCCGACGAAAAACAGAACCTTTTCGATCTGCTCTTCACCGAGACCCGCACCCTTGGTGAAATCGCCGGACTCATCCTTACGGCCGGGACCGAGCAGCAGCTTCACGCCATCAGGGCCGAACTTGTCGAGCTTGTCGATGGCGCGCAGCACGTTCAGGCGACGACCGGCATTTTCCACGCCACCAAGGCCGATGGCCTCCATGACGCCGTCCAGCACCTTGCGGTTGTTGACGCGGATGACATAATCACCGCGCGCAATACCAAGCGCTTCCAGCGTATCGGCCATCATCATGCACATTTCGGCATCGGCGTGCACACCGGCAGCACCGACCGTATCGGCATCAAACTGCATGAACTGGCGGAAGCGGCCGGGGCCGGGCTTTTCATTGCGAAACACATAACCGGCGCGATAGGTACGGTAGGGCAGCTGGATTTCGTTGAAATTTTCCGCGACATGGCGGGCAAGCGGTGCAGTGAGATCGTAACGCAGGCTCATCCACTGGTCGTCGTCATCCTGCAGCGAAAATACGCCCTCGTTCGGACGGTCGCTATCAGGCAGGAATTTGCCGAGCGCATCGGTATATTCAAACAGCGGTGTTTCCACCGGATCGAAGCCGTAAAGCTCGTAGACCTTGCGGATCTTGTCGATCATTTCATTGGTGGCATGGATATCGGCAGCAGAACGGTCCACGAAGCCACGCGGCAGGCGGGCTTTCAGTTTCTGAGGCTTTTTTGCTTTTTCGCTCATGATGCCGATCCGATATTTTCCTGAAATTATGCCGGTGTATTAGATGATGAAGCCCGGTGCGGCAAGCCGCAAAGCCTCTGGTTCCACTGGCCGCACGGGGCAAACAATGCTATATGGGATGCATGTATCCCATTTTAGTCGAAAAGGGCGCAAGCAATGAGCAAACAGACTGCCATCCGCCTGCCGGACGAGACCTATGAACGGCTGAAAGCGCTTTCCGAGCGCACGGGCCGTACGTCCGCATACTATATCCGCGAGGCGATTGAGAAACATATCGAGGATATGGAAGATCTCTATCTAGCCGAAGAGGCGACGCGACAGCGCATTGCCAATAAAGAGCGCACCTATAATCTGGAAGAAGTGATGCGCGATCTTGACCTGGAAAATTGAATTTCAGCACCGAGCCGTCAAACAGCTTGGAAAGTTGGCAAAGCAGGACGCGAACCGCATCGTTTCTTTTCTGGCGGACCGGGTCGTCCAGGACGACAATCCCCGCCAGACAGGTGCCGCCCTGCAAGGCTCAGAACTCGGCAGCTTTGGCGTTACCGGGTAGGCGATTACCGTATCATCTGCGATATACAGGACCACAAGCTTGTCGTGCTGGTGGTGGAAATTGGCCATCGCCGCGAAATTTACCGTTAGGCATCAATGATCCTCGAAGCCCTGCAATATGCCGCCACGCGTGCGGCCACGCCGAAACCATTCCGGCCGCATATCCGCTATTCCGTCAATCTATGGGCGCGCGCCAATCGCTGCGCAACAGCATGGGCGGAGCATGAAAACAACAGCCAGCAATTTGTGCTGCAATCGGCGAGAAAACTCAAACAGAGACGGACGGCGGTGGTGCTCGGGTCGGGTCTGCTGCGCGACGTGCCATACGATGCGCTGGTGGCGATGTTCGATACCGTGGTTCTGGTCGATCTGGTGCATCTTGCCAGCGTGCAGGCGAAGCTACGCTTCAATTCCAAAAAGAATGTGCGCATCGTCAACCGCGATCTTTCCGGTTTTGACGACATCGTTGCAGGTAAAGAACCGGAACCGCTCGAGTTCCTGCGGCGGGTGCCCTATCTGGATTTCGTCGTCTCGGCCAACCTCCTGTCACAGATCGGCACCGGCGCGCGGCATCGGCTGGAGCGGGAGAAGATTGCCGGCGCGCCTGATGACCTTTTGCCGAGGCTCATTCAGACGCATCTGGATGCGCTGGCCGCCCTTCCCTGCAAGGTGTGCCTGATAACGGACACATCCTTTGACGTTATCGGCAAAGACGGCAGCCTGCACCAGCACGAGGACTTGCTGCACGGTGTTGATCTGTCCGCGCCGGCCGCCGCATGGGAATGGCCACTCGTTCCGTTGGGAGAGGAAAGCAGGGACTATCGAATCGTTCATCACGTCGTTGCGCATGAGCTGACGTGATAGGCTCTGCCCGCGCACCGCGATCCCGATAATGCCGCGCGGCCTTTCGACCTACAAACCGGCAAGACCGGCCTTGTAGTCCTCCGAGGCGGCACGGCTGAGGCGTTCCAGTTCCATGGCGGCACGGCTGGTGTGACGTTCCTTGTGGCGCAACAGAGCAAAATTGCGGGCGGGCAGATCGATGCCGGCGCGGACCAACAATCCCTGTCGTAAGAACAGGGAAGCGACGGAGGCGGAAACCGCCGTCGCCGCGCCGCCGGAGCGTGCCGCCATCACCACGGCCTCGTTGGAGGGCAGTTCCAGCATCACGGAAAGATCTGCCGGGTCGACACCCATCTGCCGCACCGCCGCCTCGAAGGCGGAGCGGGTGCCGGAACCCTGTTCGCGCAACACCCAGGACGTTCCGTATAGAATATCGAGGGTGGTGAGATAACGACCGTCGGCGAAGGGGTGGGCGGAGCCGGTGACGACCAGAAGCTTGTCGGATACCACGGGCTGCACCATCAGCGCCGGCTCGTCGATCTTGCCCTCGATGAAGCCGACCTCAGCCAGCCCATCGAGCACGGCCTGAGTTACCGTTTTCGTATTGCCGATATCGAGTTTCAGCGTAACACCCGGATAAAGCTTCTTGAATTGCATGAGGATCGGCGGCAGCCAGTAGCTGGCAATGGTCTGGCTGGCGCATACGGTGATTTCGCCGCGCGTCAGACCGCCCATTTCGGAGAGAATCAGTTCGGCGCTGCGCACGCGCGCCAGCGTCGCCCTGGCCTCACCCAGAAACACCCGGCCGCTTTCGGTCAATTCGATATTGCGGCCGACGCGATGGAACAGCTCGACATTGTAAAATGCCTCGAGGTTCTTGATAGCGGAACTGACGGCCGAGGCGGTCAACCCGATCGCCCGCGCGGCCCTTGTCAGGTGCTCCCGTTCGGCGACGGCGATGAAAATGCGGAGTTGTTCAAAGGTCATGGCTTTTTCATTCGATTTTATCGAATAATATATGCCATATTATTTGATAGAATAAAACAGGCCATTCCGGCATTGTCTGGCCATGGCACAGCATCGCACCCTCACTCATCCCTTCCAGTCTTCTTTTCGCTCGCTGACCCCGCTTCTGCCGGGCATTCTGCTTTGCGCGGCGGTCAGTTGCGCTGCCATTCTGGCGGAACGCTTTCAGGTGCGGCTTGCCGGACATGCATGGCTCGGCGATCTGGTGCTGGCTATTCTGATCGGTACGCTTTTGCGTTCGCTCGTGTCGCTGCCAGCGGTTGCTTCGGCCGGCATCAAGTTCAGTGCCAAGACCCTGCTCGAGATTGCGGTGGCGCTTCTTGGCGCATCCTTGAGCCTTGCCATTCTAAAAGGCGCCGGCGGTTTGCTGATCGGCGGCATCGCTGTCATCGTCGCCCTTTCGCTGATCTTCAGCTATGCCGCCGGGCGGATGCTAGGGCTGCCACCCAAACTCGCAACCCTTATCGCCTGCGGCAATTCCATCTGCGGCAATTCGGCCATTGCGGCGGCAGCGCCCGCCATTGGCGCCAAGCCAGAAGATGTCGCCGCATCGATTGCTTTTACAGCCGTTCTCGGTGTCGCCGCCGTTCTGCTGATGCCGTTTCTGCCGCAGCTTCTCGGTCTTGATGCCACCCAATATGGCATCTTCGCGGGCCTGACGGTCTATGCCGTACCGCAGGTGCTAGCAGCCACCGCCCCGCTCGGCGCCGTTGCGGTGCAGACCGGGACAATCGTCAAGCTCATACGCGTCCTGATGCTGGGGCCGGTCATTGCTGCCCTCTCCGTCATCCACGGCCAGTCCGGCAAGGGCCGGCTGAAGTTGCA
Source organism: Agrobacterium sp. 10T429 (assembly GCF_056393925.1). Classification (NCBI taxonomy): domain Bacteria; kingdom Pseudomonadati; phylum Pseudomonadota; class Alphaproteobacteria; order Hyphomicrobiales; family Rhizobiaceae; genus Agrobacterium; species Agrobacterium sp. 10T429. The sequence goes on along the minus strand of NZ_JBFTGV010000001.1, from coordinate 566,179 downwards.
GCAGATGGTTCCGTGGTTCATCATCTGCTTCGTGCTGATGATCATGGCCCGTTCCTTCGGCCTTATTCCCGATGTTCTGCTAGGCCCCCTCGCCTCGCTCTCCAACATCCTCACCATCATGTCGATGGCGGCACTTGGACTGTCGGTCGACATTCGCAGCCTTCGCCATGCCGGGGGCAAGGTCATCGTCGCCGCCAGCCTCTCGCTCGTGCTGCTTGGAATCTTGAGCTTCGGCCTGATCGCGCTGACGCAAACGGCCTGAAGGTGCGGCGGGCCGTTATTTCTGAGTGCTGACCGTCAGGATATAATGCGCGCCGAGCCCGCGACGCGGTGATCCCAGGATAAGCGTCGGGCGGATCAGCCATTCGGTATCCGCCTTCGGCGTCAAAGTGGCGATTTTACCTTCGGAGTCGCTGAAAAAGATCGCGTCCTGATCCGGCGTCGAAAAATCAAAGATCGCCATCAGGACGAATTCGCTGGAAGAGGTAAGCTCGACCTTCATCGTCTGCCCGGCCTTGACCTTCAGGCGGTAGACATCGCCACGGCCGCGCCGTGTCCAGCCATCTAGTTTCAACGGCCCTGTGGGCGGCAGGGCAACTTCCTTGAGCCTTTCGCCGTCGTCCAGCCAGATGCCGTCGACGTTGCGGCTTTCCGCAAGGGATGGATGCGGTACGGCCGCCACGGCCATGGCAAAAGCCAGAAGAAGGGACTTTGCTTTCATGGACGTACAAACTCCCGCCGCATGGCCTCGATCGGCTCACGGCAATGACAGCCTTCGATATGATCGTTGACCATACCCATGGCCTGCATGAATGCATAGACGGTCGTCGGGCCGACGAAGGTCCAGCCGCGCTTTTTCAAATCCCTGGAAAGACGAATGGACGCGTCGCTGGTGGGGTTGGCCCTTAACGTCGCATAGTCCAGCCTTTGCGGCCTTTCTGCGGCGGAAGGCTCGAACCCCCAGAAATAATGGGCAAGCGAACCGAATTCGTCCCGGAGCGCTATGGCGCGACGGGCATTGTTGATGGTCGACACGATCTTGCCTCGATGGCGGATGATGCCCTTGTCCGCAACACAGCGCTCAATGTCGGCTTCACCGAACTGCGCCACTTTTTCGAATTCGAAATTGGCAAAGGCAAGACGGAAAGCCTCGCGCTTGCGCAACACCGTCAGCCAAGAGAGCCCGGACTGGAAGCCCTCGAGACATATCTTCTCGAACAGGCGGCGATCGTCGGTGACGGGATAACCCCATTCTCCGTCATGGTAGCGGCTGTAATCCTCAAGTCCCTGCTGCCAGAAACACCGCACGCGGCCATCCGCGCCCGTTTCAAGTCCCGCCTCGTTCATCCCGCAACCACCCTTTTTCGCTCCCGCCTGTGACCGGCGTGATGCGCGCACTTACCACTCATTCACCACGTTTCAAAACGGGTCGCTAACCTTAAATCCAGCTTTTTCTAATCAAGCGCTTTTTAATGAACAGCCATTTACGATTCGCTGGCGTCAAGGTGCGAACGTAGCCGGCAAGGCGGGCGAATGATCCCGCAATTGCTATTGTTGCGACATACCGCAGAGAGAGTCCACCCGATGACGATGAAGTCCGTTTTTCTGGCGCTGAGCCTCGTTTCCACCTTCGCCGCCCCGGCCGCCGCAGCCGGTGAGCGTTACCGGGAGCGCCCGCCTGTCGTCGTCAGTCCAGACCTTTCCGCCCCCTGGGTAACGCAGCTTGGTGGCGGCAATGTGCGGCCCGTGGTTTACCCGCGCGCGCCAGCAGCCCGCCAGCCTTTCTTCCAACAGCGCCAGGCCACCATGCCACAGCGCCCAAGCTCCGGCGTCACCTCGCAGCGCCCGGCCCGGGTACAGAACGCCGCCGTTCGCCCGAATGCGCCGGTGCGCACGCAGATCGCCCCGCAATTCCTGCCCCAGATCGTGAGCTACCAGACCACCCAGAAGCCCGGCACCATCGTCATCGATACGCCGAACCGCTTCCTCTATCTCGTCATGGCGGATGGCAAGGCCCGCCGTTATGGCGTCGGCGTCGGCAAGCCCGGTTTCGAATGGGCCGGAACGCACAAGGTGACGCGCAAGGCGGAATGGCCGAGCTGGACGCCACCGAAAGAAATGATCAGCCGCGAAGCGACGAAGGGACACTACCTTCCGGCTTTCATGGAAGGCGGCCCTGCCAATCCGATGGGCGCGCGCGCCATGTATCTCGGCTCCACGCTTTACCGCATCCACGGTACCAACCAGCCCTGGACGATCGGCAGCAACAATTCCTCAGGCTGCATCCGCATGCGCAACGAGGATGTCACCGATCTTTACGAGCGTGTGAACGTCGGAACAACAGTCATTGTGATATGACGGCAACGGTGCCGCTAATACGCGGACTTGCAGCCGACACCACGGCAGATCGCGCTTGAATTGATGCCCCGCAGCGGTACAATCGCTACTAGATTGATTGAAGGAGACTTGGCGGGGGACGCCAGGCGCCGGACCTCTCTCAGGGGGATGATGGAACGGCCTTGAAACGGGTGGTCAACTGACCGCCCGTTTTTCGTTTCTGTCATTTAAATGTTACTAAAAAGCGGTTTGGTGTGTCCTCAACACCAAACTGGATTCTCCCCATGCTGCGCCACGTTTCCATTCTTTGCGCCCTGCTGCTCAGCGGCGTTTCCTTCTCTTCCGCAATCGCGGGGGAATTTGAATTTTCCGGTTACGGCGGCTGGCAAAGCGCCCCGCACAGCGATGTCACGGTTTCGGACGGAACGGACTTCCGGGCGGGGTGGGAAGGCAAGTCATTTTCGAGCCCTGCCTATTGGGGGGTGCGCGGCACCTACTGGTTCGAGGAAGGCCAGCTCAACAATCTCGGCATCTCGCTCGATTACACCCACGACAAAGTCTATGCCGACGACCAGACGCTGGCGCGTTCCGGCTGGTCGCATTTCGAGTTCACCGACGGCCTGAACCTTTTGACGCTGAACGCGCTCTATCGTTTCCCGCTGGAGACCTGGCGCCTGACGCCTTACGTGGGCGCGGGCGTTGGCATCAACGTGCCGCATGTGGAGGTTACCCGGGCTTCCGGCAAAACCTTCGAATACCAGTTCGGTGGCGCAACCCTGCAGGCGCAGGCCGGCCTCAGCTACCGCATAACCGACAACTGGTCGACCTTCGTGGAATATAAAGGCACCTACTCCTTTATCGACGTGGATATCGACAATGGCGGCAAGCTGAAAACCGATATCATCACCAATGCGGTGAACTTCGGCGTGGCCTACAAGTTCTAAAGCTGGGATGGAAATAGAGGGCGCTTTCCGACAGGGTGCCAAGCTACCCTCAAACCCCACTCCTGTGCTTGTCACAGGATGAGCAGAGCGAACGACGCACCGGCCCGAACCTTGTGTCGGGTCCCATGGCCCTTACAAGCGAACGGCGCTCTAAGCCAAAAGCCTCGCGGGTTTCGGTCCGCCATAAGCCCAGTCCAGCAGCTCGACCGTGTGCAGGATCGGCATTTCCGTGCCAGTCGCGATCTGCGTGATGCAGCCGATATTGCCGGTGGCAATGACATCCGCGCGTGTGGCCTCGATGTTCCTCACCTTGCGCGCCTTCAGCTTTCCTGAGATCTCCGGCTGCATGATGTTGTAGGTTCCGGCCGACCCGCAGCAGAGGTGCCCTTCCGCCGGATCGCGGACGGTAAAACCAGCCGCTTTCAGCAATTGCTTCGGTGCCATGGTGATCTTCTGGCCATGCTGCATGGAGCAGGCCGAATGATAGGCAACCGTCAGGCCCTGGCTTTCCTTTTGCGGCAGGTCGAGCGTGGCAAGATATTCGGTGATGTCCTTCGCGAGTGCCGATACCCGTGCGGCTTTCTCCGCATAGGCCGGATCAAGCCGCAGCATATGGCCGTAGTCCTTGATGGTCGTGCCGCAGCCGGATGCGGTGATGATGACGGCATCGAGGCCACCATTTTCCATTTCACGCATCCATACATCGACATTGCGGCGGGCGGCGGCGAGCGCCTCGGCCTCGCGCCCCATATGATGCACCAACGATCCGCAGCAGCCTTCCCCCTTCGGCACGACAACCTCGACGCCAAGCCGCGCCAGAAGACGCAGCGTCGCCTCGTTGATACCAGGATCGAGCACCGGCTGGGCGCAGCCGGTAAGAATGGCGACACGTCCACGCTTTTCACCTTCGGCTGACCGTTCACCCGGACGGGCAGAAGCTGAAACGGCGGGCACGGAAGCCGGGGCGAGAGCGAGCATGGATTGCAGCGGTTTCAGCGCGGGAAACTTCGCGAGCACACCGGCGAAGGGTCGCGTGATCCGTGCCAGATGCAAGGCCAGCCGGAAGCGACCGGGATAAGGCAGAACTGCAGCCAGAAGATTGCGGGTCAGGCGGTCCATGAAGGGACGTTTATAGGTTTGTTCGATATGGGCGCGGGCGTGATCGACCAGATGCATGTAATCGACGCCGGACGGACAGGTGGTGGTGCAGGCAAGGCAGGACAGGCAGCGGTCGATATGGGTGACGACTTCGCGGTCCGCCGGGCGGCTATTTTCCAGCATGTCCTTGATGAGGTAAATGCGGCCGCGCGGACTGTCCAGCTCATTGCCAAGCGTGACATAGGTGGGACAGGTGGCGGTGCAGAAGCCGCAATGCACACATTTGCGAAGGATTTTTTCGGATTCCGCCACATGCGGATCAGCCAGCTGCTCGGGCGTGAAGGATGTTTGCATGGTTCAGACGGCCCTTCCCATCTTGCCAGGATTGAAGATGCCCGCCGGATCGAGCTTTTCCCTGATGCGCGCAGACAATATGGTCTCCGCCGCCGGGCGCGGTTCGAATGCCGGCACGGTGGCGCGCACCGCGTCGCTCGCCCGCATCAAGGTGGCGTGCCCGCCGCCGAGCGCGCGGATGGCACCGCGCAGCAATTCCGCTTCCGGGTCCGCCTCCATCTGCATCCAGATGAGACCACCCTGCCAGTCATAAAAGGCATCGATGCCCGCTTCCATGCGCAAGGCAGCAACCAGCCTGTGGCCTTCGCTCGGCGCGACCGAGACTTTCCAGAGCGGTTTGGCATCTTGCCCGGCATAGGGCGCGACATTCCGCACCTGCCGCCATAAAACAGCACTCTCCTCGCCTTCCAGCAGCGCCCATGGGCCAACCCGATCCATGACGGAAAGGAGTTTCGCCGCGCGCGCCTCGACGGAAGCCCCGAGCCCTTCCAGCCGCAGGATTGTCGCCGGACCTTCCGGCAGAGCGCCTGCGATGAAATGGGAGCGAACGCTTTCCGGCAGATGGGCCGCACCGGAAACCTCGACGCTCATCGCCATCGCTGCCGCCATGATCCGCGTCGCGGCCTCGTCGTCCAGACCGGAGACAACCACGGTTTTTTCCGCTGGCGGTTTCGGCAACACGCGGAAGGTTACTTCCGTGAGAAAACCGAGCGTGCCGTGTGAACCCGCCAGAAGCTTCGAAAGATCTAGCCCGGTGACATTCTTCATCACCCGGCCACCCGCCTTGATGACTTCCGCCTTTCCATTGACGAAACGGATGCCGAGCAGGCTGTCACGCGCCGCACCAGCCACATAACGGCGCGGGCCGGAAACATTGGCAGCAAAGACGCCGCCGATGGTCGGCTCGCCTGAAGTTCCCATGATCGGGCGGTGGTCCATCGGCTCGAAGGCCATCATCTGCCGGTTTTCGGCAAGGGCGGCCTCGACGGTGGCGAGCGGTGTGCCTGCTTTGACCGTCATGACCATTTCGGCAGGGTTGTAGGCGATGATGCCAGACATTGCGCGGGAGGAAAGCGTTTCATCTGCCTCGACCGCATTGCCGAAACCGGAGCGGGTGTTGCCGCCGATGATTTTCAGCGGAGTTTTTCGGGTTGTGTGGTCGCGGATGATGTCGGCGACCTGGGTTTCTGCATAGGGGGTCAGCATGGGGTGCGCTCCGAGCAAGAGATACCCTCCTCTGCCCTGCCGGGCACGGAGGGGTGAGCCGCACCCACCAAGGCTACAAAGCTAAAGTACATCATCCCCTCCCCTCCAGCGGAAACACCTTGGAAGGGTTCATCAACCAACCCTCGTCAAAAGCAGCGCGAACCGCCATCTGCTGGGCAAGATCAGCCTCGGCATATTGGTGCCGCATCAGGTCGCGTTTTTCGATGCCGACACCGTGTTCGCCGGTGAGGCAACCGCCCGCATCGACGCAGAGCTTCAGGATTTCATTGCCCGCCTCTTCGGCCCGGGCGGCGTCTTGCGGATCGTTGGCGTTGAACAGGATCAGCGGATGCATGTTACCATCGCCCGCATGAAAGACATTGGCGACGCGAAGGCCGAGGCGGTCGGTGATTTCGCTTGTTTTTTTCAGCACATAGGAAAGCTGGGAAAGCGGCACCGTGCCATCCATGCAGATATAGTCCGCGATGCGGCCCGTTGCGCCGAAAGCGGATTTCCGGCCCTTCCAGATCGCAGCGGCCTCCATGGCCGACTGGCATTCCCTGACCGTCTTCACGCCGTGTTTTTTCGCAATGGCGACGATATCGGCCAGCATGGCGTCCATTTCCGCCTCCGAGCCTTCGACCTCGACAATCAGCAGCGCGCCGACATCCAGCGGATATCCGGCCCTAGCGAAGGCCTCGCAAATCTCGATTGCCGGCTTGTCCATGAATTCGATGGCGACAGGAATGATGCCCGCGCCGATGATATCGGCCACGCAGGAGCCAGCTTCTTCGGAGGTTTCGAAACCAAACAGTACCGGGCGCGCGCCCTCCGGCTTGGCAATCAGCCGCACCGTCGCCTCGGTGACGATGCCGAGCTGGCCTTCCGAACCGCAAATGAGGGCGAGAAGATCGTAACCGGCGGCGTCAAGATGCTTGCCGCCCAGCTCCAGCACCGTGCCATCGACAAGCACCATTTTTACGCCGAGCAGATTATTGGTGGTGACACCGTATTTCAGGCAGTGCGCACCGCCGGAATTCATGCCGACATTGCCGCCGATGGTGCAGGCAAGCTGCGAGCTTGGGTCCGGCGCATAAAAGAAGCCTTCCGCACCGGCCGCATCGGAAATGGAGAGATTGGTGACGCCCGCCTGTACCCTTGCCGTGCGATTGTAAAAATCGAGTTCGAGGATCGCGGACATCTTCGAAAGGCCGATCACCACCGCATCTTCCTGCGGAATGGCGCCGCCGGAAAGCGAGGTGCCCGCGCCGCGCGGCACGACAGGAATGCCGTAACGGTGACAATATTTCATCACCGCTGCGACCTCTTCGGTGGTCTTCGGCAAGGCGACGGCCAGCGGCAGGCGGCGGTAGGAGACGAAAGCGTCGGTCTCGAAAGGCACGAGCTCACGCGGCTCGTGCACGAGACAGTCCTCGGCCAGGATATCCTTCAGATCGGATATGATGCGGTCACGGCTCGATAAAACCGCCGCACGCGGCTCCAGAAACTTGATCGGCTGCGTCACCGCCCCCTCCTCCATGCACGTCTTGCCAAGTGGTATTGTTTCTTTACCACTTTGAAGGAGCGCAATCAAATGCTAAGGATTTTTTCCGTTCTGGAAATAATCGGGAGGCAACTGTGACAAATCTGGGCGACCTGGAGGTCTTCGCAACCGTTGCCGCCTCCGGCAGCATGTCGCTTGCCGCCAAGGAGCTTGGTTATTCGCCCGCTGTTATTTCCAAGCGCATCAAGCGGCTGGAAGAAAAGCTCGGCGCACGGCTGTTCCAGCGCACGACAAGGCAGATCTCACTGACCGAAGCGGGCCAGGGCTTTTACGAACGGGTACTTGCCGTGTTGGAAGGGCTGGAGGATGCCGAGGATTTCGTGTCTGGGCGCGCAAACACCGTCAACGGCACGCTGAAAATCTCAGCTCCCACCTCCTTCGGTCGCATGCATATTGCGCCGCATCTGAAGACGTTCATGGAGCGCCACCCGGACCTGTCGGTCAATCTGGTGCTCAGCGACGAATTCATCGATATCATCGAAGGCGGTTACGATCTGGCGATCCGCATCGCCGATCTCAATTCCTCCAGCCTCGTCGCCCGCCGGCTGGCGCCGGTGCGCCGCGTGCTATGCGCCTCGGCGGAATATGTCACTGCCCACGGCATGCCGGCGACGATCGAGGACCTTAAGAAGCACCGCTGCCTGCCGGCCCACAACAACGATATCTGGCGACTGGAAGGACCGGGCGGGGCGCTCAGCATCCGCCCGGAAGGCATGCTGGTCACCAATTCCAGCGAAGTGATCCGCGAGGCGGTGATATCGGGACTGGGAATTGCGTTGCGCTCCACCTGGGATATCGGCCACGAATTGCGCGCCGGCCGGCTGGTGCAGGTTCTACCCAGCTATGAGGGATCGCGAAACGTCACGCTGTCGGCGGTCTATCCAAGCCGCCAGTTCCTGCCCGCGAAGGTGCGGCTGTTCATCGACTATCTCGCCGGACTTTACGGCCCCTCACCCTATTGGGAGCATGATTGACGCCGGTATTCAGTGCCCGCCTTCGACATGGGAGCGGCGAATGCGGCGCACCACCCACCAGACGCCAAAGACGGCAAAGGGAACGGAAAGGCCGGTGACCACGGCGGGATCAACCGGCAGCACATCGTGGCTGATCGCCTTGGTGAGATAACCGATCAATCCGACGACATAATAGGAGATGGCGGCGACCGACAGGCCTTCCACCGTCTGCTGCAGACGAAGCTGCATGGCGGCGCGCTTGTTCATGGTGTTCAGGAGCACCGTGTTCTGCCGTTCCAGTTCCACGTCGATCCAGCTTCTGACGAGTGCCGTAGCGCGATAGAGCTTGCGCGACAGGTTGGCCTGCCGCTCCTCGACCGACTGGCAGGTGCGCATGGCGGGCGCCAGACGCCTTTCCAGAAAGCTGCCCATGGTCTCGTGCCCCTGAACGGGCGTTTCCGCAAGCGCGCGAATACGTTCACGCACGATGCCGTCATAGGCGCGGCTGGCGCCAAAACGATAGAGGCTGAGCGCGGCATTGGCTTCCAGTTCCGCCGCAAGCCGGGTCATCTCCGCCAGCAGCGCATCGGCCTCGTCGCGCGCGCCGTTTTTCATGCGCTGGGTGATTCCCGTCAGGCCATCTTCGATGCGACGGATTTCCGGCGACAGCGTCTGCGCCATCGGCAGTCCGAGCATGGCGAGCGTGCGATAGGTCTCGATATCCAGCAGCCGCTGCACCAGCGCACCGCGGCTGTAATCGCTCAAGCCACGGTCGATCACCAATATCTGCGTCAACCCGTCGCGATCCTGACGGAAATCGGTGAGGATCGCCGCCTGCCCGTCGCGCACGTCGCTGTAACAGAGGCTCGTCGGCTCGAACATGGTCTCCGCATTGGGAGCCGTTGCGCCCTCTGGACGGATTTCCAGCCGTATGCCTGATATCAGGGAGCCGGGTGGTGAAAAACCGTCGCCGAACGGATCGCCGACAATATCGCCGCCGAATTTTTCCGGCGCGGGGCCATCCCAGAACCATGTCGAGAATTCGGTATGCCGCTCCCAGCGCAGCGTGCCCTGCCCCCAGGGCATGGCATGGTGGCGGGCATCGCGTTCCGGCGGCGCGACACCCCGGCTACGCGACATTTCCGCAATGACCGAGTGATGCACGGCAGAACCGCCATCCATCATGAAGGCAAGCTGGACGATGATGCGCGACGGCGCGAGAAGCACGGTCGGCCGCGCATGAACCTCGCCGAGAGCCAGCGATCTTTCCGGCGCGCTTGCGAAAGCAAATCTACCCTTGGCCATTGCGATATCGTCCCCGCCTGTTTCGCCGGTTTTCTAGAACATCCATCGCGATGACGACACCGCAATCGAAGCAGATGTAATTGTTTTGATGCACCTGACGGAGAAAAGCCGCCATCACCACCCTGTGCGGGTGCTTTAACAAAAGCCAGTTTAAAAAGGCAGGTGCCGTGTTGCCGCAGGCATGGCGCAGAGCTTACGGCAGAACTGGACAGAATATTTGACCAGTGCGATGCTTCGCTGATAATTTGCCCCATCGATTACGGGGCGGGACTTCGCCGGAGAATGTTGCGATGGACGAAACACTGTTCGCCCGAATAGAGCATAGCCGCACATCGCAGGAGGTGATCTTACGTTTCGAGGAACTGATCCTCGACGGCATATTGCGGGATGGCGACCGGCTGCCCGGCGAGCGTGAACTGGCGCAGAAGCTCGATGTCTCGCGGCCAATCCTGCGGGAAGCGCTGAAGGAACTCGAAACGCGCGGCCTTCTCACCAGCCGGCACGGCGGTGGGACTTATGTGGCCGATATTGTCGGGCCGGTCTTTTCCGATCCCTTGAGCGCGCTGATCACACGCCACAGCCGCGCAACGCGGGATTTTCTGGAATATCGCCGATATATCGAAGGCATGACCGCCGAACTTGCGGCACAGCGGGCGACTGAACCGGACAGGCGCAACCTTGCGGCTATCGTCGAAAAAATGCGGGAGGCCCATGAGGCTGGCCGCTTCGAAGAAGAACTTGCAAGCGATGTGGAATTTCACAACGCCATCGGCGAGGCGGCACATAATATCGTGCTGATGCACACATTGCGGTCCTGCTACCGGCTCCTGAGCGACGACATCTTCTATAACCGCCATCTCATATTCAGTGTCGCAGGTGCGCATGACGAGGTGCTGAGACAGCATATCGCCATCCACGAGGCCATTGCGGGCGGTAATGCGGCAGGGGCAAGGGCTGCGGCGGAAACCCATATCGATTTCATCGTGGACACCACATCAAAGGCGCATCAGGCAAGGAAATGGGACCGGATTTCACGCCTGCGACAACAGCAGCGCAACGCCTGAAAACAGCTTCAGACGAAATGCGGCATCGCTTTTCTTCAGATTTTATGGAACCTTTTGTCCTCTTTGGTCTTTTTCTGGGGTTAATTGGAAAAATTTACCAAGATGGGACCCATGACGACCACGAGCGAAACTGAACGCTATCCAAGGATAGCTCTCATATCGACGCATGGCTATGTCGCCGCGCACCCGCCACTTGGCGCAGCGGACACCGGGGGACAAGTGGTTTATGTGCTTGAGCTTGCACGCAAACTCGGCCAGCTCGGTTACACCGTTGATCTCTATACCCGCCGCTTCGAAGACCAGCCGGAATTCGACGAGGTTGACGAGCGCGTCCGTGTGGTGCGCATTCCCTGCGGCGGGCGCGATTTCATTCCCAAGGAATATCTGCACCGCCACCTGATGGAATGGTGCGAAAACGCGTTGCGCTTCATCAAGAAAAACAACCTCAACTACTCTTTCATCAACAGCCACTACTGGGATGCGGGCGTTGCCGGGCAGCGGCTTTCCGAGGCGCTGAAAGTCCCGCATCTGCACACGCCGCATTCGCTCGGCCTCTGGAAAAAACGCCAGATGGAAACCGATTACCCGGAAAAGGCCGATACCTTCGAACTTGAGTTCAATTTCAAGGAACGTATCCAGCACGAACTCATCATTTATCGCAGTTGCGACATGGTGATTGCGACGACGCCGGTGCAACTCGACGTGCTGATCGAAGATTACGGTCTGAAGCGCAAGCACATCCACATGATTCCGCCGGGTTATGACGACAACCGATTCTTCCCCGTCTCGGATGCGACGCGGCAAATGATCCGGCAGCGTTTCGGTTTCGAGGGCAAGGTGGTGCTGGCGCTTGGACGCCTTGCCACCAACAAGGGTTACGACCTTTTGATCGACGGCTTCTCGGTTCTTGCGGCGCGCGAACCGGAAGCCCGCCTTCATCTGGCCGTCGGCGGCGAGAATATGGACGAGCAGGAAACCACCATTCTCAATCAGCTGAAAGAGCGGGTCAAATCGCTCGGGCTGGAGGACAAGGTGGCGTTTTCCGGCTACGTCGAGGACGAGGATTTGCCTGATATCTACCGGGCAGCCGATCTTTTCGTTCTGTCGAGCCGTTACGAGCCATTCGGCATGACCGCAATCGAGGCGATGGCGAGCGGAACACCGACCGTGGTAACCATCCACGGCGGGCTGTTCCGCGCCGTCAGCTACGGCCGCCACGCGCTGTTTGCCGATCCTTTCGATAAGGAAGACCTCGGCATCACCATGATGAAGCCGTTCAAGCACGAGCGGCTGTATGGGCGGCTTTCCCGCATGGGGGCGCACAAGGCGCGCAGCCTGTTCACCTGGACGGGAATCGCGCAGCAATTGCTGGCGCTGGTGGAAGGCAGGCCGCTGATGCCGGTTCTGGAAGAATCCGATTGGGCAGAGCCATGGAACGACGGCGACTGAAACCGCTTCGCCTGTTTTCCACCGATCTCGACGGAACCGTCGTCGGCGATAACGCCGCTACGCGCCGGTTCCGCGATTTCTGGCATTCGCTGCCGGACGATCTTCGCCCGGTTCTGGTCTTCAATAGCGGCAGGCTGGTCGATGACCAGCTCGCCCTCTTGGAAGACGTCCCTTTGCCGAGGCCCGACTACATTATCGGCGGGGTCGGCACCATGCTGCACGCAAGAGAGCGGGGCGAGCTTGAAAGCGCCTATACGCATTCGCTCGGTACGGGTTTCGACCGGAAAAAGATCGCCGATGTCATGGCCGGCCTGCCGGGTGTGACCATGCAGGCGGAACGCTATCAGCATGGCCTCAAATCCAGCTGGTTCCTGCATGGTGCGGATGAGAAGATGCTCAGTGATATCGAAGCCACGCTCGTTGCGGCGGATATCGATGCCCGGATCGTCTATTCCAGCAACCGCGACCTCGACATATTACCCAAGGCCGCGGACAAGGGTGCGGCATTGGCGTGGTTATGTGGACAACTGCACATTGGTCTCGACGAATCAGTGGTTGCGGGCGATACTGGCAACGATCGGGCGATGTTCGAGTTGAATGGTATTCGCGGTGTGATCGTTGGCAATGCCTTGCCGGAGCTTCTTTCGCTGGCGAACAATGACAGCCGTTTTTTCCTCTCGCGCGCGACCGAAGCTGACGGTGTGATCGAAGGTCTCCAGAATTGGGGATTGCACGCTGGCCAACGCAGTTCCGGCAATAATTCATAGCGGTTTTGCGTTCTGAATAGCGTAAAACAGAAAAAATGCAGTATTTCCGCGATCGGTCGCTGACGGTTACGTACCGGGCAAAGCCTTCGTTCGCACCCCTGCCACATCCCCTGCTGCCTACGATCTTCAACCGCATGAAGACAATCGTGGGTTATGCGTGAGAGGGGATTGGCGGGACATAAAGGATATCTATATTAGCAGTTACGACTAACAGGCGAAGAAGGATCCACACGGATTGAAGATTTTGAATCGATTGGCGACAGATGTAGGCTTGATGTTGCGCAGACCGCCGCGACAGCAATACGCAGCGCTGTGCTATCGATCGTCCAAAAAACATCGTGAGCCGGAAGTCCTGTTGCTGACAAGCAGGGATACGGGGCGCTGGGTCATTCCCAAAGGCTGGCCCATGGCCAACAAGAAGGCGCATGCCGTTGCCGAACAGGAAGCCTACGAGGAAGCCGGTGTCAAAGGCAGGGTGGATAAGGCCCCGTTCGGCTTTTATGAGTATGAGAAAAAGCTGAACAGCGGCATCAATGTGCTGTGCAAGGTTCAGGTACATCTGCTCGAAGTGGCGGAGCTGCAGGACAGCTTTCCCGAGAAGGATTCCAGACGGCTTGAATGGGTTACTCCCGAAGAGGCCGCCAAACGGGTTAACGAGCCGGAACTGAAAGCGCTCATGCTTACTTTCGACAAGCGGATGGCGCTTTCGAAATAGCGTCCTCGCCCGAATAGTGGCAATCTGCAGTTTGTTTTTCCAACATGGCTTTTACTGTCTTTCATTTTGGAAAGATGTGCGAGATGTAACAGTCTTTCTGTAAATTGCCTTCAGCCCGCGACATTGCCGGACGAATGGGAATGCTGGCGAACGAGGTCTGAATGGCAATGAAGCCGCCACCGAACATGAAGCCGACGCTCGACAAGGATCTCGAGAAGATCACCCGTGTCGAAGAGGCGACGCTGCACGTCACGCAGCAGCTTGCCGGCCTTGGTGCGGGGGTGATGTTCGTTGTTCTGGCGGCGATATTTGCGGGCGCCTTCGTCACGGGCACGGCGGGCGCCGTCATCATCATCGCAGCCGTCGCCATCGGCGCCTATATGGCAATCAACATCGGCGCGAACGATGTGACGAACAATGTCGGCCCGGCGGTCGGCGCCAAGGCGATGCCGCTTGCGGCGGCACTCATCATCGCCGCCATCTGCGAAATCGCGGGTGCCTTGATCACCGGCGGCAACGTCGTCGAGACCATTTCCAGCGGCATCATCAACATCCAGACCATTCCCGACCGCACCGTGTTTTCCTGGGCTATGTTGTCGGCCCTTCTCGCCGCCGGTCTTCTCGTCAATATCTCGACCTGGACGAAAGCGCCGATTTCCACCACCCACACGGTGGTTGGCGGCGTTGCGGGGGCTGGAATGGCGGCCTATGGCATCCGGGCAGTCGACTGGCTGTCGCTTGGCAGCATCGCCTTTGCCTGGGTTCTAGCACCCTTTATAAGCGCGGCCATCGCCATCGCCCTCCTTGCCTTCATCAAGGAATTCATCATCTACCGGGAGGACAAGATCGACGCCGCGAAGCGTTGGGTTCCTGTTCTGATCGGCATCATGACCGGGGTCTTCACCGCTTATCTCATCTGGGTGGGGCTGAGGCAGATCGTGCATGTCTCGCTTGGCCATGCAAGCGGGATCGGGCTTTTGACCGGCCTCGTCTCCTGGCGACTGTGCGTGCCGATCATTCGCAAACAATCGGTGGGATTGGAAAACCGCAACCAGTCGCTTCGAACCCTGTTCCAGTGGCCGCTCGTTCTTGCGGCTGGCCTCATGTCCTTCGCGCATGGGGCAAATGACGTTTCGAACGCCATCGGCCCGGTGGTGGCAATCGTGCGGGCACTGCACGACGAGGCGGTGGAGACGTCCGCCCGCGCGCCGCTCTGGGTGATGCTGGTCGGCGCATTCGGGCTTTCCTGCGGTATTCTTCTCTATGGCCCGCGCCTCATCCGCCTTGTCGGTGAACAGATCACCAAGCTCAACCCGATGCGCGCTTTCTGCGTTTCCGTGGCCACGGCTCTGACGGTTCTCGTCGCCTCACGCTTCGGCCTGCCGGTCAGCACCACCCATACGGCGATCGGCGCCGTGTTCGGCGTCGGCTTCTTCCGCGAATGGTACACGCAGGCGTCTCGACGGCGGCAGGAACTCATCCAGGCCGGCACCAGTCAAATCCGCCGGGCCGATCGATATCTGGACAATCCTTCCGAGATACGCCGCCGTTATCTCGTCCGGCGATCCCACTTCATGACCATCATCGCCGCCTGGCTGGTGACCGTTCCCGCGAGTGCTACGCTTGCAGCACTGTTATATTGGCTTATGTCCTTCCTCTTTCTCTGACGCTGAAACAGAAAAGTCCCATGCGCGCAAATTTCCGGATGCAACGCCTGTTCGTCGAAACCCCGCTTGCAGCGGGCGCGGCGCAGGAAGCGACAACCGAACAGTTCAATTATCTCGCCAATGTGCTGCGCATGACCGATGGCGCGGAAATCCTGCTGTTCAACGGCCGCGACGGGGAATGGAAGGCGAGGCTCTCCTTTCCGAGCCGCAAGAAGATCACCCTCATCCCTCTGGAACAGACACGGCCCCAGCCGCCGGCATCGGATCTACACTACCTGTTTGCGCCGCTGAAAGTCGGACGCATGGATTATATGGTGCAGAAGGCGGTCGAGATGGGGGCCGGTCTTTTGCAGCCGGTGATGACCCAGCATGTGCAGGGCAAGATCCACAATACCGAAAAGCTGCGCGCCAATGCCATCGAGGCCGCCGAGCAATGCGGCATCCTGTCGTTGCCTGGCGTGGCCGAGCCGGTGAAACTGAAAGACATGCTCGAGACCTGGCCCCGGGATCGACGGATCATCTATTGCGACGAGGGCGACGCGGGGCAAAATCCGCTGCCTGTCCTGCAATCCATCAAGGAACGCAAAATCGCTCTTCTGGTCGGCCCGGAAGGCGGGTTTTCCGAAGAGGAAAGAGAGTTGCTGCGCAGCCTTGCCTTCGTCACCCCCATTCCGCTCGGGCCGCGTATCCTAAGGGCCGATACGGCTGCGGTCGCAGCCCTTGCGGTCATTCAGGCATCGATCGGCGATTGGAATTGACCTATCTGGCACATGTCTTTATCGCAAAACCGCTGCACAGTTTTACGCGACATGCGCTGAACCATTGCGCTTCATGCATCTTTAAAAGAAATTCATTTGCCTCCGGATACGATCCGGCTCTATCTGCCACACATATGCCTCGCCGCAACAGAGACGTCATAACAAGGTAAGCCATGGCACGCGATACGACCGACCAGACACCCCTCTCCTCCGTCACGGAGCTTACAGATTATCTGGCCGGCGGTTGCAGAGCTGAAGCCGACTTCCGCATTGGCACCGAGCACGAGAAATTCGCCTTTTTCCGCGAGGGCAACCGGCCGGTTCCCTATTTCGGCGAGGCCAGCATTTCCGCTCTGCTGAAGGGCATGCAGGAAAAGCTCGGCTGGGAGCCGATCATGGATGGTGAAAACATCATCGGACTTGGCGAACAGCACGGCATGGGCGCCATATCGATCGAGCCGGGCGGCCAGTTCGAACTGTCAGGTGCCCCGCTCGAGAACCTGCATCAGACCTGCAAGGAATCCAACCAGCATCTGGCGACCCTTCGCGAAGTGGCGGAGCCGATGGGCATCCGTTTTCTCGGTATAGGCGGCAGCCCGCTGTGGAGCTATGACGAAACACCGCGCATGCCGAAATCGCGCTACGCGATCATGACGCGCTACATGCCGAAGGTCGGGACCAAGGGTCTCGACATGATGTACCGTACCTGCACCATTCAGGTTAACCTCGACTTCTCTTCCGAAGCGGATATGCGCCAGAAGATGCGCGTTTCCACGAAGCTCCAGTCGCTGGCAACCGCATTGTTTGCTTCCTCGCCCTTTACCGAAGGCAAGCCGAACGGCCTGCTTTCCTGGCGCGGCGATATCTGGCGCGATACCGACAATCGCCGCTCCGGCGTACTGCCCTTCACCTTCAATGACGATTTCGGCTTCAAGGATTATGTCGAATGGGCGCTGGATGTGCCGATGTATTTCATCGTGCGCGACGGCAAGTATCACGATTGCACCCATGTCACCTTCCGCCAGTTCATGAACGGGGCGTTAAAGGGTGAAATCGCTGAATGGGAACCGACCATGGGTGACTGGACGAACCATCTCTCCACGCTGTTCCCCGATGTGCGCCTGAAGCGCTTTCTGGAAATGCGTGGTGCCGATGGCGGCCCATGGAGACGCATCTGTGCCCTGCCCGCTTTCTGGGTCGGCCTTCTCTATAATCAGGAAGCGCTTGACGCAGCCGATGCGCTGACAGCCGACTGGAGTTTCGATGAGGTCATCGCCCTTCGCAATACCGTGCCGGCCAAGGGGTTGGCCGCGGAGATCGCCGGCAAGCCGCTTCTCGGTTTCGCCCGCGAGGTGCTCGACATTTCCCGCACCGGCCTCAAGAACCGCAACCGGCTGAACGGCGAAGGCCAGGACGAAACCGTGTTCCTGTCCTCGCTGGACGAGGTTCTCGCCAAGAAGACCACGCTCGCCGAAGACCTGCTTGCGCTCTATAACGGCCGCTGGGGTGGATCGGTGCTGCCAGTATTCGATGAATATCAGTATTAAAACATTCCGCTGACACTGCGCAGCGGCTTTACGTCCGGACAATGCGCAAAACAGGCAAGGCGTTGCCATAAAAAAGCCCGGTGCGGCCGAGGGGCCTGACACCGGGCAAAGGCAGGGTTATTGGCAAATCACCCTGCGGGGAAAACCTTATCGGTTCGCAAGCAATCCCGGCGTCTGGAGGTACGCCGGAATTGCACGAACACAAGCCTAGAGCGTCTTGAACCGCGTGACTGAGCGCGTGCGTGCGGCGCGGGTCAGATGGGCGGTCGGATCTTCGAGCAAGCCGGTATTGAGCGCGTTGGTCACATCCGAGCGCGCCAGCCCGATATCGGCGAGCAGGCGATCGTCAAGCTCCGTGAGACCATTTGCGACGATACGATTGTAGATGCGCTGCACAAACGTTTTCACGGTGGAAGCAACACCGAAAGCGATGCGACGCAGGGTGTCGCTCTGCTGGCCGGTTGCGAATTCCAGTTCCATTTTCCGTTCTGCCGTGCGCATAACAATGATCCTTCCGTAACGGCACGATGCGGCACCGCTCCCGACGCACCGTGCGCGGGAAGCTGCCTTGGGTTGGGGGCCTGACGATGTGCCCGCCCCGGGGTTGAGATTGATTTGCTGGGTGTCAAAATGTCGCAAGACTATTGATCAGTCCAACGAATGTTTCTAATGTGAGACATCAATCATTCTGATGGATGAGTATCAATGTCCGCACCTCTCGACATAGACCAGCTGCACACCTTCATCGCCATTGTCGATACCGGCAGCTTTACCAAGGCCGCTGAGCGCGTTTTCAAGACGCAATCCGCCGTATCCATGCAGATGCGGCGACTTGAGGAGCGGATCGGCAAACAGCTCTTTGCAAAGGACGGGCGCGGCAACCGCCTGACGGCCGAGGGCGAGAAACTGATGAATTATGCCCGCCGCATCATTCGCCTTAACAACGAGGCGATTGCGGCCTTCGATGACAACAGGCTCGAGGGCACGTTGCGCATCGGCACCCCGGACGACTATGCCGACCGCTACATGCCAGAGATCATCGGGCGTTTCGCCAAGACGCATCCGAATGTAGAGCTTTACATCGTTTGCGAACCTTCGGTGAGCCTTGCCGAAAAAATGGCGCGCGGCGAGCTGGATATAGCACTCGTCACCCACAATCCCCGCGCCCGCTCCTCCGATGTCGTGCGCACCGAGCCACTCTGCTGGGTCACCTCCGCGAACCATCCGCTGAAGGATGATGCGCCAGTGCCGCTGGCTGTCGGCCGGCGCGACTGTCACTGGCGCCAACTTGCCTGCTCGGCGCTCGATGCCGACGGGCGGGATTATCAGGTGCTGTTCACCAGCTGGTCTTCCACCGTGGTTGCCGCCGCCGTGCTGGCAGGCATGGCGGTTTCCGTGCTGCCGGAATCGGCGCTGCGTACCGGCATGAAGGTTTTAACCGGTTCGGACGGTTTCCCACCGCTACCGCCGGTCCAGATCGGCCTGATGAAACGGCCCGGCCTGTCGCCCTCGCTGGTGAACGCCATTACAGACCACATCACCGCCTGCCTCGACAACATCTCTCCGATGAACGTCGCCGATGAGCTGGATAACGATGTGAAGACCTACCCGAAGATGCCGCGCCTGCGCGCCGGGCACATGCTGCCGGGCTGGTGAATGGGCGCGCAAATGCGGGCGTGTGAGACGCCTTAACCGGGTAAGCTCGGCCTTTCCATCGTCCGTCTTCGCGTTGCAACCTACCGCGCACGCAGCGATGCGACAGCCAGCAGCGTGTCGCCGCTGATGCCCACCGAGCCGCTGCCGTTGAACAGCATCATGATCGGGTTGGTGGTGTTCTGCTTGTCGTCGTACATGATGGTAAAACGGGCGATCAGCTTCTTGACCTTATCGGGGTCCTGAAAGTCCTCGATGTCGAAATATTTCTTCATCATCGCCACCTGCGTATCGACCCCGGCATTGCCGAGTTCATCGGGAATGCCAAAGGTGGTCGTGATGAAGTTCTGGATCGCGGTGTCGGCAAGAATGGAGTAATAGGACGTTGTTCCCGCCGCCATTCGCTTGAAATAGAGCGCCAGACGCACGCCCGCATTTTCTTCACCTGCCTGCGTCTCCAGCGTCTGCGTCAGATAATTGTCCAGCGTCTCGTAGAGGCCGCGACGAGTCTGGATGGAGCTTCGATCCTCGCGCAGGATATTACCGTCCGTGTCGAAATTGAACGCGGTGACGAGACGGCGAAAAGCCGGGTCCATCTCCTTGTTGAGATAGCTGTCCTTGTCATCCAGATTGGACGTGAACATTTTTTGTAGCTGGTCCTTGGTGACCTTCGTCGGGTCGATGCCAAGCGATTCCATCGCGAATTTCGTCAGGCGATCATTCCCCAGAAAATCCTTGAGCGTCTTGACCTTCTGTAGCTCCGAACGGAAAAATTCCGCCTCCTTCTTGGCGGCTTCCTTTTCCTGGTCTGTTCCGAAGGCTGATTTCTTCTTGATGTAGTCGACCGACATGCTCTGAATTTCAAGTTCGGACTGCGCAAGAACCGGAGAGCCTGGCGATCCGTCAGACTTGAAGTTGAAGAGTTCCGCGAGTTTGACGTAACGGTCGTCTTTCAGCGCATAAACGTAGCTCTTCTTGTCCAGCAGGTCGCTGGTCAAGGCTCTACGAACGTCCGCAATATTCACCTTCGTCGGATCGAGGCCGACCGCCTTGAGCGCATAGGTGTAAACCGCGCTGCTTTCCAGGAAGTCCGCAACAGATTTGACGTTGGCAATATCGCTCTTGAACAGCTTCAAAGCGTTTTCGTCAGCGGCCTCGTCCTTGTCGTTGTAATGGTTCATGTACCCGTTGGTCGTGGTAACGGTCTGGGTCGTCGTCTGTGGTGCCGTAGCGTCCGGCAGCGTTCCATCCGCCTTGAAATTGAACGCTTCGCGCAATGCGATGTAACGTTTGTCGCCATTGCCGAACTTGGCGATATAGTTGTTGGGATCGCTGAGATCGCTGGTCAAAATGTTCTCGATCGTCGCATTGACTATGGTCAAGTCATTCAGGTCGAATGCGACCTTGATGTAATTCACCAGACGCGGGTCTGCCATTAACTCATCGACGGTCTTGATCGAACCGATCTTCGATTCGAAATAATCCCTGTTCAAGGTGGCAACGGTCGGGGTCACACGCGGGGCACTGCCGACATAGGCCTGGGTAAGGATCTTGACGTTGTCGGCCGTCTGCGCCTGGCCGGCCGCAACGGTACCGTCATTGGCAAATTCGAAAGCCTGGGCCATCTGCGCCATCGTATTATATTGCGAGACGGTATTCGATAGCTGGGTCTGCTCCGCCGTGATGGAGGCAAGGGTCGCCGCCCACTGGTCCTTCGGCGGCAGCACGGCTTCAAGCTGGGTGAGCTGATCCTGCCGGGTGGTTTTCTCTGTTTCAAGGGCGGTTCGCTGTTCGGCGGTCAGCGTGGTATCAGCCAGCGCGGTATCGATGGCCTTTATCCGATCCGTCACATCCCCATGCAATTCGATATTGCCCTTGGTCGTAAGCTTTTCCACGGCAGCGGAATAGGCCGCGCCGAACTTCTGGTTCAGATAGCTGTTCGGGTCATCGATATCGCTCGTCATCAATCCCTTGATGTGGGAATAGCTGTAGGTCTTCTCATCAATGCTGAAGACTTCGAAGATGTAGGCGCGGGTTCTATCGTTCTGAAGCAGCTGGTCCACGTTCGTGACCGTTCCGATGATCGCCTTATAATAACGGGTTTCTTCGGACAGGCTGTCATCGAGATTGGTGATCGAGGTGTCGTAAAGCCCGATCATCTTGTCGAGCTGCGCCTCCGTCTGCACCGTGGTGGTGGACTGCGTGAAGTTGAAGGATGCGGCAAACTCGCGATAACGTTCATCGGTCAGCTTGTTGGCAAAGCTGTTCTGGTCGTTCAGGTCGCTTTCCAGCACCTTCTTCATGAAGGCCTTGGCATAGGTCATCTCGMCGAGACCGAAGGCATCCATGGCATAGGAATAGAGCTGGTAGTTATTGAGGAACTCGTCGACGCTTTTTACATTGCCGATGTTTTCCTTGTAATATTTCGTCTGCCGCTCGACGATCCCCTGCTGCGACACGCGTGAAATGCTTGCCTTCATATCGCGGTTGATGAGGTCGTAGCTCAGAAATGTCGATACCATGCGAATGCCCCATGGAGCACCGCGCATCACGCTGGATACGGCCGGCTCCGGTTTTGAATTCGCCCACCACACCTCCATCCGGACGCACGGCAGGCCTTGGCGCGACTGTGCATGACGCGCCTTGCCCGGAGCTTGAAAGAGCACAGTTTCGGGACTGAGAAAAATCGCATTGTCTCAATCGGCTTTACCTCAGCGAAACCATGCCACGGTGGGTTTTGCTAACCATTTGGGAATGCAAAGTTTTCTTAACCGCGATTTTTAAGCAGTCTCGAACATGCGGCGGATATTCTCCTGACATCAGAGGACGAAAAGTCCCGATGAGAAGACCGGAAACCGGCTCTCAGGTAAAACAAGGGTAGAATAAACATGACCAAGACCGTTCTGAAGCCCGACTGGGCCGTCGCCACACTCAGACTCGACCCGGCACGTTTTCCGCAACAGGTCACCTATGGCAGGGGCAATGGCGCAACCGATGTTGCCGTCACGCTCGATGAACGGGGCGCCGTTCTGCGAAAGGTCCTGTCCTCTTCCGGCCTGCCTTTGTCCTTCGCCCTGCCAGCCCGCGCTTTCAAGGGCGTTGCCGCCCGCGCCATCGACCATGGTGATGGACAGGTGACGGTGACGCTGGAGCTTCACCACGACGATCCGGAACTTTGCGTTCCGCTTCTCGTCGCCCATGATCTTTGCGACATCGCCGCCGACTGGCGCAGCTGGTCCGAGGCCTACCGCATTCCGATGCTGATGGTGGAGGCCGATGGCGTCGCCCGTCCGCTGGAAGAACATCTCGGCAAGGTGCGCACCAAGAACAGCCGCCCCCGTCGCCGGCACTCCTATTTCGCGGATCGTCGCCCGCGCTTCCTCGTGCGCCGCTCCACCGGTTCTCTCGGCATGAGCATGAAGATCGAGGGCAAGGAAATCATCGCTCGCAGCTGATAATCTTCAGACAAAACAATAAAAAGCCCGGCGCGGATATCGCGGCCGGGCTTTTTTGCATCTTGCCTTTCAACAACCTCACGCCAACAGAAGCGGCAGAATGAGACCGGCGAAAATCAGCACGCCGACGCGGTTGTTGGATTTAAACAGCACAAGGCATTGCGCCACGTCGTCGATATCGAGCACCCAGACCTGCCGGAAAAGCATGATGGCGGCGGCGGCAAGGCCGCTATAGGCGATCAGGTTAACGCCCGCTCCCCAGAAGGACAGGGCGATCATGACAAGGGCTGTGCCATAAAGAAAAACCAGCCAGCGATGTGTGTTGTCTCCAAACAGCAGCGCAGTTGAACCGATGCCCACAGCCGTGTCGTCTTCCTTGTCCTGATGGGCGTAGATTGTATCATAACCGATCGTCCAGGCGATGGAGCCGACATAAAGCAGGACAGCAGGCCAGGCGATGGACCCGAACTGCCCGGCCCAGCCCATCAGCGCACCCCAGGAAAAGGCAAGGCCGAGAAAAAATTGCGGCCAGTTGGTGAAGCGCTTGGCGAAGGGATAGATTGCCACGAAGACCAGCGAGAATATGCCGGTGGCAATCGCAAATCCGTTGAACTGCAACAGCACCACGAGTCCGGCGAGCGCCTGCAACACGATGAAGACCTTCGCCTGCGCCCTGCTCACGCGACCAGATGGCAGCGGCCGCGAGCGCGTGCGCGCAACGGCCATGTCGATCTTGTGGTCCGCAAGATCGTTATAGGTGCAGCCTGCACCGCGCATCGCCACCGATCCGATGAAAAACAGCGCCAGATGCCAGATCAGCGTGCCCCAGGAAAAACCGCCGCTTGCTACCGCGGCATTGGCCGCGAGTGCTGCGGACCAGAAACACGGCCACATCAGCAATTGCCAGCCGATGGGGCGGTCCCATCTTGCCAGCTGCGCATAGGGCCAGAGGGGTCTCGGCAAAATCCGATAGACCCAGTTGTTGGATGGTGCGTCGGAGACGCGGTCTGACAAATCGCTGTGGTGAACCATGGGGATGGTTCTACAGCATCGGCAGGCGAATCGGAATCGATTTCAGCACTTGGCCGTAGCCACAAAAAAGCCCCGCAACGCTTTCGCGGCGGGGCTTGGGGTGGGCATATTCGCCTCGCCTCAGGGCAGCGTGAAGCCGAATTTGTAGCTTGCCTGGACGCCGACGACGAACTGGTTCTTGGAGCCGCGCTCACGCACCAGCGAGCTGTCGGCGGCATCGCCCGTCAGGCGGCGATATTCGGCGAAGGAACCAACTTCAGCGGCTTCCGTGACCTTCCAGGTGATGGCGGCGCCGACGCCGGCGGAATGCAGGCCGCCGCCGGGGCTGTAGGGCGATGGCGCGCCGGCCGCTGTCTGCGCGGCGCTTACGCCGTAATAGCGTTCATTGTATTTGCTGCTGACCCATGTGGCGCGCGGGCCGGCGGAAATCTGGATACCGGGGGCGATATCGGTGAAGACGTCGGCCGAGAGGTCGGCGACCACGCCGCTATGGCTGCGGATGCCCTGACGGGCTTCGCCGCGAATACGCAGCCAGTCGGTGGGATAAGCCTCGGCGAAACCGCCAAGCTCGCCGCCGCGCTTGATGCGGGTCATGCCTTTCAGATCGGCCGAATCCTTCTGGTCACGCGGAGACACCAGCTTTCCCGCAAGACCCATGCTGATCGGGCCATTGTCCAGCAGCGAGATCGAGGCGCTGTCGTTGCGCGACGTGAAACGCGCGCCCTGACCCTGACGGCCGAGAGAAATGATGGGCGAAAAGCCGAATTCGTTCTTGTTGTCGCCCTGATATTTCGGCGCAGAAAAACCCGAACCGCCGAGCTTCAAATACCAGTCGCCGGAAAACCAGCCATCGGCATGGGCGTTACCGACGGCAAAAAGCGATAAAACACAAGCGGCGACGGCCGCTGATGGCTTGAACATGAAAATAACCCCAGGAAACGCAATACAAACAGGTAAGCGTAGAATTAGAGGGATTCCGTTTCCATTCCATTAACCAGCGCGAGAAGGCGGCGATTAGCTCTTCCGTCATTCCGGCCCTGAGCCGGAATTCAGCCGTCGCACGTCTGCGCGGCAGGAAGCCTTCTTTCAGCCCGAGGACTTGGGCCGACTGGAGGCCGGATCAGGTCCGGCATACGGCGGAGAATGCGCAAGCCTTAGAACATAACCTTCTCAAGCGGCGGCCGCGTCTTTTCGAACTCCAGCAGCTTTTCCTCGTTGCGGGCAATGTAATCGCGATTATGCGGAACGGCGTCGCGATCCTTGGCGAGCTGGATCTGGAAAATATGGAAATTTTCGTGGGTAAAGGCCATTTCGGACCCCGCCAGATAAAATTCCCACATGCGGAAGAAACGTTCGTCATAAAGTGCTACCGCCTCTGCCTTGCGCGCCACGAAACGTTCGCGCCAGTGCCGCAGCGTATGCGCATAATGCATGGGCAGGATTTCGATATCCTTCACCAGCAGCCCCGACTTCTGGATGGCCGGCAGCACCTCGGCAAGCGAGGGGATGTAACCACCGGGGAAAATATATTTTTCGATGAAGGGATTGGTTGCAAGTGCCGGACTGGGCTGGCCGATGGAGTGCAGCACCATTACGCCCTTGTCGTCCAGAACCTCCGCCACTTTGTCGAAATAATCGCGGTAATGGGTCGGCCCGACATGTTCGAACATGCCGACCGAGACGATACGGTCGAATTTCTTCGAGGCAGGCAGGTAACGGTAGTCCTGCAATTCGAAACGAACATTGCCGGCAAGCCCACGTTTTGCTGCACGGTCGCGGGAAACGCGCAGTTGCTCCTCGCTGAGCGTGATGCCGGTCACATCGGCACCCGCACTTTCGGCAATATACATCGCCATGCCGCCCCAGCCGGACCCGATCTCCAGTACGCTCTGGCCCGGCTCCGTCATCAGCTTGGCGGCGATGTGCCGCTTCTTGGCGACCTGCGCCTCATAAAGGCTGATGCCCGGCGGATTGAAATAGGCGCAGGAATATTGCCAGTCCTCATCAAGGAAGATGTCGAACAGCTTGGCGCTCAGATCGTAGTGATGGGCGACGTTGCTCTTGTTGTGGTTTACCGGCAGATGCATCCTGATGCGGGCGGCGATGATGCGGGCCATACCACGCCACACCATGCCGAAGGACAGCGCCTCGCTTAGCGTGTTGCTTTTAACCAGCGCCAGAAAGTCGTAGATGTCGCCCTCGACGACCTGCATACGGCCTTCCATATAAATTTCGGCGAGTTTCAGCGCAGGATCGGCAGCGATCTCCTGCATGGCAGCTTCGTCGGTGAAATTCAGAACCACCCTTGTTCCGGTACCGTTACCAAATGTACGGCTACCACCCGGGCTATTGACGACAAGATTACCGTTCTTGATTATCTTTTCGAGAAGAACATGCAGAGACGACGCCATGGCACCCCCAATTGCTAAGTCTCACTTATCAATTTTTCTGACCGTATTCCTTTCAGCACAAGTTTCAAGATAGTCTTATTTCAAAAAAATTGAACGATTTCATCAAGCAAAAAGCCCCACCGGGGTTTCCGGCAGGGCTTTTCCATAGAAATCATTTCAACCGGAGGTCAGCGTCGCTTCATCGCTTCGGCCAGAGCCGCAGCAAGAGCACCACCGGATTGCGACCCTTCGTTGTGTCCCTGCGGTTTGGAATTCGCGTGGCGCATGGCGCCCGCATTGCCCTTTTCGCGCATTGGCTGGGGTGCCGCCTCGCCGCCGTCCTTGCGCATGGTGAGGGCAATACGCTTGCGCTTCACATCCACTTCCACGACACGGACCTTGACGACATCACCCGCTTTCACGACCTCATGCGGGTCTTTCACGAAACGGTCGGCCAGCTGCGAGACATGCACGAGCCCGTCCTGATGCACACCGATATCCACGAAAGCGCCGAAGGCGGCGACATTGGTGACGGTACCTTCCAGCAACATGCCCGGTTTCAGATCGGTGATCTCGTCCACGCCGTCAGCAAAGGTCGCCGTCTTGAAGCTTGGGCGCGGGTCTCGGCCGGGCTTTTCCAGTTCGGCGATGATGTCCTTTACGGTGGGCAGGCCGAATTGCTCGTCGATGAAGCGCTTCGGATCAAGCCCCTTCAGCGTGGCGCTGTCACCCATCAGCGTGCGCAGGTCGCGACCGCAGGCGGCAACGATCTTTTTCGCAACGCCATAGGCTTCGGGGTGCACGGAGGACGAATCCAGCGGTTCCTTGCCGTTGGGAATACGCAGGAAGCCGGCGCATTGCTCGAAGGTGCGCTGGCCAAGGCGCGGCACCTTCAACAGCTCCTTGCGGCTGGCAAAGGGGCCGGTCTGGTCGCGGTGTGCGACGATGGCATCGGCAATCGAAGCACCGAGGCCGGAAACGCGCGCCAGAAGCGGCGAGGAGGCGGTATTGAGATCGACACCGACGGCATTCACCGCATCTTCCACGACCGCGTCGAGTGAACGGCTGAGACGGCCCTGATCGACATCGTGCTGATACTGCCCGACGCCGATGGATTTCGGCTCGATCTTCACCAGTTCGGCCAGCGGGTCCTGAAGGCGGCGGGCGATGGACACCGCGCCACGCAGGGACACGTCGAGATTGGGGAATTCCGCCGCCGCCCGTTCCGACGCGGAATAGACCGATGCGCCCGCCTCCGAAACGATGACCTTGGTGGGCTTTGCGCCGGAAGCCGAAGCCGGCATCTGTGTCAGCAGATCGGCGACCAGCTTTTCCGTCTCACGGCTGCCCGTGCCGTTGCCGATGGCGATCAGCTCGACATTGTGCTTGCGGATGAGCATGGCGAGTTCCGCCTGCGCGCCGCGCACGTCGTTCCTCGGCTGGAAGGGATAGACCGTCGTGGTGTCGAGCAGCTTGCCGGTGCCATCCACCACGGCCACCTTGACGCCGGTGCGGATGCCCGGATCGAGCCCCATGGTGGCGCGTGAGCCCGCCGGTGCGGCCAGCAGCAAATCCTTGAGATTGCGGGCGAAAACATTGATCGCCTCTTCTTCCGCACGTTCGCGCAATTCGCGCATGAGATCGAGCGAAAGCGACATGGAGAGCTTCACCCGCCAGGTCCAGCCTGCCACTTCCATCAACCATTGATCAGCGGGGCCGGCATTGCGGATATCGAAGGCGGCCGCGACGGTACGCTGCGCGGGTTTGACCGGAGAGGGATCATCCGCATCGACATCGATGGTCAGCGTCAGAATTTCCTCGTTCCAGCCGCGCAGCATGGCCAGCGCGCGGTGTCCCGGCACCGTCGCCCAGCGCTCGAAATGATCGAAATAATCGGAGAATTTTTCGCCTGCCGCCTGCTTGCCGTCGACCACCTTGGCGCGGAAAATGGCGTTCTGGCGCATATAGTCGCGCAGGCGTCCAAGAAGATCGGCGTTTTCCGTCATGGTTTCCGCCACGATGTCACGCGCGCCTTCAAGCGCTGCCTTCGCATCCGCCACCTCGCCCTGCACATAGGCTTCGCCAAGCTTTGCCGGATCGGCTGCGCGGTTTGCCCAGATCGCTTCGGCCAGCGGACCGAGACCGCGCTCGCGGGCGATTTCGGCGCGGGTGCGGCGCTTCGGCTTGTAGGGCAGATAAAGGTCTTCCAGCTCCGCCTTGGTGCCCGCCTGCATGATCTTGACCATCAGGGCGTCCGTCATCTTGCCTTGACCGTTGATGGTATCAACAATGGAGGCGCGGCGCGCATTGAGTTCACGCAGATAGACGAGGCGTTCGGCAAGCGTTCGAAGCTGGGTATCATCCAGCCCTCCTGTCGCTTCCTTGCGGTAACGGGCGATGAAGGGCACGGTCGCTCCCTCGTCCAGCAACGCCACTGCCGCCTTCACCTGATCGGCGCGGGCGTTGATTTCGGAGGCGATGAGCGTGGCGAGGCGGGCATTATCTGCGGTCATGGGGTTCTCTGATGTCACATCTGGAGCGGCGAACATAATGTCTGATTGTGGCGTGACAACAAGAGGCGGCAACGATTCCACAGGAAAGGCTGAGTTCGAGGGAAAGACGGGCATTTGCGGCGCTTTCTCCTTGACCTTTCGCCCCCCTGCCCTTAACGCCCCTCAAACAAGGTTAAAGGCGAATTTGCAGGGGTGTTGACCATGAAAGTTCTGTTGATCGGTTCCGGCGGACGCGAACATGCGCTGGCGTGGAAAATCGCCCAGTCTCCCCTGCTCGATGAACTTTATGCCGCTCCCGGCAATCCCGGCATAGCCGACCATGCGACACTCGTTTCGCTTGACGTGGAAGACCACGCCGCCGTTATCGCCTTTGCCAGGGAAAAGGCGATCGACTTCGTCGTCGTCGGACCGGAAGCGCCGCTGGTTGCCGGTCTGGCAGATGATCTGCGTGCGGCTGGTATTGCCACCTTCGGGCCTTCGAAAGCAGCCGCTCAGCTTGAGGGTTCCAAGGGGTTCACTAAGGATCTATGCGCCCGTTACGATATTCCAACCGGGGCTTACCAGCGTTTCAAGACCGCCGAACCGGCAAAGCAATATGTCCGTGAACAGGGCGCACCCATCGTCATCAAGGCCGACGGGCTTGCCGCCGGCAAGGGCGTAACGGTTGCCATGAGCGAGGCGGAAGCGCTTGCCGCCATCGACGACTGTTTCGACGGCGCTTTTGGCGCTGCCGGCGCCGAGGTTGTGGTGGAAGCTTTCCTCGACGGTGAGGAAGCCAGTTTCTTCTGCCTTTCCGATGGCAAAACCGCGCTGGCGTTGGCAACAGCCCAGGACCACAAGCGCGTGGGTGATGGCGACACCGGCCCCAACACCGGCGGCATGGGCGCCTATTCCCCCGCCCCGGTGATGACACCAGCCATGGTGGAGCGCACCATGAAAGAAATCATCGAACCGACGATTTCTGGCATGGCGAAAGACGGCAATCCCTTCTCCGGCGTATTTTTCGCCGGTCTGATGATCACCGCCAAAGGCCCCGAGCTGATCGAATACAATGTGCGTTTCGGCGATCCGGAATGTCAGGTGCTGATGATGCGCCTCAAGAGCGACCTGCTGCCGATCCTCTACGCCACTGCTACCGGCACGCTGGACAAGGTAAAAGCGGAATGGCGCGACGATGCGGCGCTGACGGTTGTTCTAGCTTCCAAGGGTTACCCCGGTGCCTACGACAAGAACACGCCCATCGCCCATATTCCCGATGCCAGCGAAGAGGCAAAGGTGTTCCATGCCGGGACGGCGCTGAAGGACGGCAGACTGGTGGCGACGGGCGGACGCGTGCTGAACGTCACCGCCTTTGGCAAGAACGTGACGGAAGCGCAGGCGCGCGCCTATGCGCTGGCGGCCAAGGTGGAATGGGAAAACGGCTTCTGCCGTCGCGATATCGGCTGGCAGGCCGTGGCGCGCGAAAAAGTCTGACCATTCAAGGCATACAGCGGCCCGAGCGCAGATTTCGCTCAATTTTTACCAAGTTTGCTGACCTGATGGAAACGAAAGACCGATAATATCTGCCGAACATTGAAGGGCGCATTCTGTCTCGATCGTGAGGCTGCGCCGTCATTTCGGGGGTTTTTCGATGCGTCGTCTTCTTTTGACAGCGGTTGTCGCGCTGACCGGCGGGTCTGCGATGGCGTCTTCCATCGAATATGTAAACGGCACCCACACCAGCAATGGCAGCTTCGTTCGTCTCGACTGCGCCCGCTGCCAGCCCGTGAAGGACAACCCTGCCCCCGAGGGCTTTGCCATCCCCTCCATCGAGCCGGGCACGCAGCACACGGAAATGCGTGAAATCGAGGGTAAGCGCACGCTGGTGCGCACCGAGGCCTGGCTTGGCGGCGCGCCCGTCACCTTCGTCAGCACCAATCCCGCTTGGATGCCGCAGGAAACCCCCGGCACCGCAATTGCCACCTATGATGAGGGTGAAGCTGGCACTCCCCCCCAGGAAACGGCAGCCACGCCAGCAGGCATAGACATGACCGCGACCACGGCAGCGACGAAGACAATTTCGGCGGCCAATGCCACGGCACCGTCAAGCGCATCAGCAATGGCGGCACCCGATTTCCAGGATTTCAAATTGCGCGGCAATTGACCGACAGTGTCGGCGGMGTCTTTGATGACAAAAGTCAAATAATCGCGTCATCGCTGCATTTTTCGAAGTGCACGGCAACCATCCGGTGAATAATAAATTATGCATCCATTATTCTGCCAAGCACGCTCATAAAGCTTTTGCTAATTAAATATTTATTCAAATTTTTTGCCGCTAAGTGACCTCATAGTGCGATGCAGCACGACATGAGGGCTTGGAGCGGACTTTCGCTTTCAGGCTGATCACAGCGCATCAGGCGCCTTCCCATTTTCGAAACTTCGGCAGCGCGCGGCTTTTTCCGGCTCGCGACGCAAAAGCTTGTGAGCGCCCATGAAGAATCTTTCCATTTCCCGTCAGCTGATCGTGCTCGTGGTGGCCCTTATGGCCGCCTTCGCAGCAGCAACGTTTTACCAGCTGAAATCTGCCACCGACGCGATCTATGAAGAACGCTACGGCATGCTGCGGACACAGGTGCAATCCGCCATTTCCATCCTGCAATCCTTCCACGACAAGGAAAAGGCCGGGACGCTTTCACACGAAGACGCCATGAAGCAGGCCTTCGCCACCGTCAGCGCCATGCGGTTCACCCCAGATGGCTATCTGTTCGGTTACGACTACGACGTGACGATGAAATTCCATCCCGACGCGAAGCGTGTCGGCGAGAACTACAAGGGCAAGCCGGACAGCAAGGGCTTCCAGTATCGTGACGAGCTCGTACGGCTTGGCCGCAACGGCGGCGGCCAGACGGATTTCTACGGTCCGAAGCCCGGCATGGAAGGCAATGACTACGCCAAAAGCTCCTACGCCCTTGCTTTTGAGCCCTGGCAGGTGGTGGTCGTGACCGGCGTTTACATCGATGATCTGAATGCCCAGGTTCGTGGCGAGGTGATGAGGGCGCTGTCCATCGGTGCCGCCATCTTCGTGCTGGCACTTGCCGCCGCCTTCTACGTTATCCGGGGGATCTCGAAGCCGCTCGGCGACATTCACAGGGCGCTCGGTGAAGTCGCCAATGAGAACGTCTCGCTCACCATACCCCATACCGGGCTGACCAACGAAGTGGGCATGATGGCGAAGGCCACGGCCTCGCTTCAGGACAAGGTGCGGGAGCGCCACGCCATGCAGCGCCGAGAGGAAGAACAGCAGCAGCAGCTCAACGCCGAGCGCCAGAACAACCTCGACATGCAGCGCGACGAGGCCGCATTGCAGGCGCGTGTCGTCACCACCATTGGCGAGGCGCTGGAAAAACTCGCCGGCGGTGATCTGACCGTGCGTTGCGCCGATCTCGGCAACCGTTACGCCGCGCTGCGCGACAATTTCAACGAGGCATTGACCCATCTAGACGCCGCCATGGCCAAGGTGAATTCCAAGAGCATCGATATCGGCGGCTCGAAGGAAGAAATCCGCAAGGCCTCCAACGAGCTTTCGCAGCGCACCGAACGGCAGGCGGCAAATCTCGAGGAAACCTCTGCCGCGCTCGACGAGTTGACGGTTGCGGTACGCCAGACGGCTGAAGGTGCAGCCGACGCCGCCAAACGCGTCACGACAGTCAGTTCCGAAGCGATGCGCAGCGACCGGGTGGTGGAAGAAGCGATTGCGGCGATGAGCGGCATCGAACAATCTTCCGATCAGATTTCGAACATCATCGGCGTGATCGACGATATCGCTTTCCAGACCAATCTTCTGGCACTGAATGCGGGCGTGGAAGCGGCGCGTGCCGGGGAAGCGGGCAAGGGCTTTGCCGTGGTGGCACAGGAAGTGCGCGAACTGGCGCAGAAATCTGCCGCCGCCGCCAAGGAGATCAAGGACCAGATCGCCCGCTCTTCCAACCAGGTGGAAAACGGCGTGCGTCTTGTCGGCGAAGCCGGTGACGCGCTGAAACGCATCTCGGACCAGATCAAATCCGCCAACGAGATCGTCGGCAAGATCGCCCATTCGGCGGCCGAACAGGACACGACGCTGCGCTCTATCTCTACATCGCTCAACCAGCTCGACGTCGCCACCCAGCACAATGCGGCGATGGCGGAAGAGACCACGGCTTCGGCGGAAGCGCTGGCCGTCGATACCGAAGAGCTGCTGAACCTCATCCGCGGCTTCCGCGTCTCCTCCGGCAACCAACTCCACGGCTTGGCAGAGCAGATGCGCATGGCGGGGTGATAGACGCTGAGGTGTTGGATAAACGAAAACGCCGGAGGGAACTCCGGCTTTTTTTTGTTTCAACGTGTCGAAGTATCCAGCCGGTCGATATCGACAGGCGAAAAGACCGTAATTCCCGCTCTTTCAAGCAGTGCCGCCGTCACGCCATTGCCCGCATGTTTGATGCCGGAGAACGAGCCGTCATAGATTGCGACCGATCCGCAGGACGGACTGCCGTCGATCAATAGCGCGTGCGTGCAGCCATTGGCTTCCGCGAGGGCCAACGCCTTTTCCGCACCGGCAATAAATTCCGCCGTGACATCGCCGCCGGTTACTTCCAGCACCCGGGCGCGGCCTTCCAGCACATCGAGACCGGAAGCTCCCTTCTCGATCTCTGCCGGCGGGCGCGGCACGGACATACCGCCCGCCATTTCCGGACAGATCGCCACCAGCCTGCCTTCATCCCGCCAGCGGTCTATCGCCGGGTGGACGAGAGGTTTGCCCTTGCCGTCATAGCGGACCGCCTGGCCGAGGAGACAGGCGCTGATTAGGATTTTGGTGATCATCAGGCCGCTGCGACAGCGAGATGTATACCCGAGTTCTTCTGAAGCGCTTGAATGACACTAAACAGATTATCGGCCCGGGGATTTCCCTTCGGGCCGAACATGCGCATCAGGCTTTTCGCAGGCACATCCACGTGTTTGGATAAAGTCTCGAAACCGATCGTGGCGTTGATGAAATCTCGCAATACCGACTTGCCGGTTTCGACATCTCCCTCCAGCAACAGTTCCACAGCATCCGACAAGAGAGCCGCCCGGAAGGCTGGGTCTTTTTCCGCCCTCGCCTTGACTGTCTGTTTGAATTCCCGCGTTAGCGCCATGTCACTCACCCGTCCCGGCACCCTTTCGGGCGCCCTTTCTGGATTTATAATCCTGCCAGAAGGCCTTGGCCGCTTCGATGTCGTTCTGCTGCCGGGCCTTGGTTCCGCCAATCAGCAGGATCACCAGCTCATCGCCGTCACGACCGAAATAGACACGATATCCGGGACCATAATCGATCCGGTATTCGAGAACACCGGAGCCAACGGATTTTACGTTGGAGAGATTGCCCTGCCCCATCCGGGTCACGGCAATCGTTACCTTCGACGCGGCAAGCGCCTCGATCTTTACGAACCATCGCCCAAATGGGCTCGATCCGTTCGGGTCCAGATATTCAACGACCTTCATGGGCCAATGGTAACATAAACATTACCATTGGCAAGCCTGTCTCAGCCGGTAATCTTCGAGAAATCCGCAACCGTTCCGGTGGCTTCACGAATGGCCTTCAACAGCGCCAGACGGTTTGCGCGGATGGCCGCGTCCTCATCGTTGACGAGAACATCCTCGAAAAACTTGTCGACGGGCGCGCGAAGCGTCGAGAGCGCCTGCATGGCGGAGCGGAAATCTTCCGTCTCGACGGCCTTTGCGGCATCGGCGGAAGCGGTCTTGATCGCCGCGTAAAGCGCCTTTTCGGCGTCGAGCTTCAGCAGTTCTTCTGAAACGCTGTTCGCAACCACGGTGCCCTTCTTTTCCTCTGCGGCCAGAAGCTGGGTGGCGCGCTTTGCACCGGCCAGCAGGTTCCGGCCATCTTCGCCGGTGATGAAGGCGGTCAGCGCCTCGACACGGCGGGCGATCATCAGCAGGTCGTCGGATTCCGGCGTCAGGACGGCGTCGATCAGATCGTAACGGGCGCCGAGGTCGCGCAGATAGACTTTCAGGCGGTCGTGGAAGAAGGAGAGAAGGTCAGTATCCTTCGCGACGCTCAAGAGCGGCAGGCGCACGTTCTTTTCAAGCAGAATACGAACCACGCCCAGCGCCGCACGGCGCAGTGCGAAGGGATCCTTCGAACCGGTAGGCTTTTCATCGATGGCCCAGAAGCCGACGAGCGTGTCGAGTTTGTCGGCGAGAGCAACCGTAATCGCCACCTTGTCGGCTGGCAGGCGGTCGGAGGGACCCTGCGGCTTGTAGTGATCCTCGATCGCCGCGGCGACACTTTCGTTTTCGCCCTGCAAGGTTGCGTATTTTCGGCCCATCAGGCCCTGAAGCTCGGGGAATTCGCCGACGGCTTCGGTGCGCAGGTCGGCTTTCGCCAGCACCACGGCGCGGTCCACCAGAGCAGCATCGGCACCGACGACGGGGGCCAGAGCCTTGGCCAGTTCGCGAATGCGGGCCACACGCTGCCCTTGAGTGCCGAGCTTGGCATGGAAGGTAACGTTCAGCGCATCGAGCTTGGCCATGCGCTGGTCGAGCGGCTTCTTGAGATCGAGGCCAAATTTCGCAGCCGAATCCTTCAGCGTCTCCAGATCAGGCAGATCGCCCTGGTCACGGTTCCAGAAATGGCGGGCATCCGACAGGCGGGCGCGGACGACCTTGCCGTTGCCATGGATGATTTCCTTGCCGCCGTCGCTTGCCTCGATGTTCGAGATGAGGATGAAGCGGTTGGAAAGACCCTCTTCCGCACCCTGATTGCGGGTGACAAAACACTTCTGGTTGGTCTTGATGGTCAGCCGGATGATTTCCGCCGGGATTTGCAGGTAATCCTCCTCGAAAGTGCCCATCAGCACCTGCGGCCATTCAACAAGGCCGGAGACTTCTTCCAGCAGGCCTTCGTCTTCCACCAGCTCAAGGCCGTTGGCAAATGCCAGATCCTTGGCATCGTGCAGGATGATATCCTTGCGGCGGTCGGCATCGAGAATGACCTTCGCCTTTTCAAGGCTCGAGACATAATCCTCGAAACGGCGCACGGTGATCGGACCCGGCGCATGGAAACGGTGGCCATAGGTGACGTTGGCAGCGACGATGCCGTCGATGACAAAGGGAATGACCTGGGTTTCGTCATGTTCGGGGCCGAACAGGCAGACGATGGATTGCAGCGGGCGCACCCAGCGCAGGCTCTCCGAGCCCTTGCCTTCGATGCCGGCATAGCTGGAACCCTTCGGCATGGAGGCCGGGCCGGAGCGCATGGATTTCGGCCAGGGGAAGGAGCGGATGATGCCGGGCATCACCTCGGCGATGATCTCTTCCGCCGGGCGGCCGGGCTTGTTGATGATGGCGATGTAGAAATCGCCTTTCTTCGGATCGGAAACGACCTGAGCCTCGGAGACATCATTAAGGCCAGCGCCGCGCAGAAAGCCCTCAATCGCCTTTTCGTTGGCATCGGTGCGCGGACCCTTCTTTTCCTCACGCACATCGGCGGAGCGGGCGTTGAGGCCCCTAATATCCAGCGTCAGGCGGCGCGGCGTCCAATATTCGCGCGCGCCCTCATAGGTCAGCCCTCTCTCCACCAAGGCGTCAGTGACGAGTTTCTTCAGATCGCCCGCCGCCTTGCGCTGCATGCGTGCGGGGATTTCCTCGGAGCGAAGTTCAAGCAGAAGATCGGGCATGGGATAAGGACTTTAATCTGTTGCAAAAGAGTGTCGCGGACTTAGCAAGACCAGCGGCAAAAGTCATCAGCTATCGGTTAAATTACCGCCGGTGGACGTTACCAGCCGCCACCACCACCGCCGCCGCCGCCAGAACCGGAAGAACCACCGCCACCGCCACCTGAAAAGCTGGAGGAAGATGAGCTGACAGGTTGGGGAATGGTGGAAGCGATTGTATTCGCCATGGAAGTGGAGAACCCACCAATCCGGTCTCCGAAGCTGCCGTAATTGCTGCCCAAATACCAGCCGGGCGCATAACTTGCCGCGGCGGCACCAGCGGCGGCTGTCGCGAGCCAGGTCTCGAAGGTACGGCTCCAGGGTTTTTCCACGCCGAGCGCGACCGCATAGGGCAGCAATGTCTCAAAATGCTGCGGCGACATGGCGGGGGCATCCGCCATATTCATCCGGTCCTTTTCCGCCAGCGTCAGATAGGTTCTGAGGCCCTCGATGCCGTCCATCAGCTTGCGGCCGAGCGGCGTCGGCGCACCCATCAGGAACAGGAACAGCGCGTTGGTAAGCACGATGCCGCCGATGGCAGCCAGCGCCAGCGACTTGGTGTCATGCGTCACATCCAGCAGGATCTGCGTGGCAATGCCGCCAATGACGGAAAAAGCCACAAAACCGGCAAAGGCCAGCATGACGATGCCGCCGATGCGCTTGCTCAACGACGCGCCACGCGAGAACTGTCGGCCGATGCCGATCGACAGGATGCTGAAGAAGAAGGCGAAAAAGCCGAAGACCAGCACGGCGGCAATGGCGCTTTCATCGAGATCACCGAACACCAGCGTCGCGACGATGACGGCGACACTGAAGAAGATGCCGAAAACGATGTAACCGGCATTGCTGCGGTAATATTTGCCGCGGTGCTCTTTCTCTATCGCCGCGCGAAACTGCTTGCCGACCTTTTCGACTTCCGTTCCATGCGCCTTGTCGATGGTGAGCGTCTCGCCCGGACCACCGATGGAGGACAACAGCGTCTTCTGCCCGCTCGGCAACTCCGCCCCAGCCTGCTTTTGCGTGCGGCGGATGACGATGGAGTTCTTCAGATCCTCCAGAACGACATAACCCTTGACCGCCAGATCAAGTGCCGAGGCGGACAGCGCTGTCCAGCCTGCGCCGGAAAAACCCCTGTTATCAACGTAATTGACCAGAGCCGGCGAAAGCCCCTCCGGTGCATCCCAGCGCGGCACGACTACACCCTTGGCCGGATCACGGCCGACCGCGAACCATGCTCGCAGATAATAGAGCAGCACTGCGAAAAGCCCGCCGCCCGAAAGCAGGATGGCGAGATTGTCACGTAGCCACCAACCTGCCTCCTGGGAGGAGTCGGGGGCGGCAATGGCGCCCTTCGGTAACTTCACGGCAACTGTCATGCCCTCGCCCACTGAAAACGGGCGGGTAGAGGCAAAAAACACCTCGTTGCCTTCGCTCAAAATGCGCGCATCCTTGCCCTTGGCACCGAGTGGACCGGTGAAAACGGCAGTATCGGTGGCCTTCACGCCCTGTGGCAAAGTGATGGTGGCGGAAATCTCACCCATCGGAAACTGCCAGCCATTGCCGGTGACATTCCAGGTGAGTTCGTCATAGTCGCTGAAATAACGGATCTGCCGGGCGGTGGTGTAGGTGATCTGGAAGATATGCTCACCGGTCGGAAGAAAACGGTCGGCGCTGCCGGTATAAATGCGGATGCCGCCATCGATATTCTCGGTGCGCCAGTTCTCCGGCGCGCCATCGCGCTCCACGGAAACGACGTTAAAATCCACCTTGGTGCGTCGGTTATTCGCATCCAGCGCATAAAGCGGGAAATCGCGAAAGATGCCGCGCTTGATGTTCTGGCCTTCGGCACGGGCGGTGATGGTTTCCGTCACCGTCAGTTCGCCACTCTTCGCAACCTCGACGACGGAATGATAGGAGCGGATGAATTCTTCCGCAAAGGCCGGGCAGGTCGCGCCCAGGAAGACAAGCAGCGCGAGAAGTCTTGCGGCGATGGTCTTCACGGGGCGGTCTCCTCCAGCCGGTTTCAGTGCTGCGGCTCGGCAGCACTTTCCTTTTCGGTATAGTCTACGCCGAGCGAGGCGAGCGCCTTCCAGTAGCCCGGATAGGTCTTGCCAACGCAGGCCGGGTTCTGGATGGCGATGCCGCCAATCTTCAGCGCCGCCAGCGCAAAGCTCATGGCGATGCGGTGATCGGCAAAAGTATCGATGGAGGCATCGACCGTCTGGCCCGCCAGCGCCGGGTCGGCATGCACGATCAGGTCGTCGCCTTCCTCATGCGCCAGACCGTTGCGGATTTCGTTGAGGCCGAGCGAGACGGCGCGGATGCGGTCGCATTCCTTCACACGCAGATTGGCAATGCCGACGAAACGTACTGGCGTTTCGTTGAACGCGGCGAGAACGGCAATGGTCGGAATGGCGTCCTGCATCTGCGAACCGTCGATTTCAGCGGGCAGATGCGGAAACTGCGCCATGACCTCATAGGCCTTGGCATCCGGCTGGGTGAACTTGTCGGCGGGCGTGCCGATGTCGATCGCACCGGCGGTAAGAAGCTCCGCGCCCCAGAGATAGGTGGCGGCGGATGCATCCGGTTCGATGTGGAAATCGGTCGCGGTGTAGCCGGTCGGATGCACGCGCCAGATGGCGTTGCTAACTCGCTCAATCTTCGCACCGAAAGCTTCCATGGCTGATGTTGTGAGATCGATATAGCCCTTCGCGCCGATTTCCTCGCCCTTGAGGATGATATCAACGAACTTGTCGCCGCAGGCGGCCGCCATCAGAAGTGCCGACACATATTGGCTGGAGAGGTTGGCATCGATTGTGACGCTGCCCTTCGGGAAACCCATGCCCTTGCCCCGCACGGTAACTGGCGGGCAGCCGGTCGGCGCATCCGCTTCGACGCCGAGGGCGCGCAGCGCTTCCACCAGCGGCATGATCGGGCGTTTGCGCATGTGCTCGTCGCCATCGATGATGACGGCGCCATCCACCAGTGCTGCAGCCGCAGTCAGGAACCGCGTGGCTGTGCCGGCATTGCCAAGAAAAAGCGGCTTTTCCGGCTGTTGAAGCACGCCTGTACCCTCCACCACGAAGGTCGTGGCGTCAGGTTCTGTCACCTTAACGCCCATGGCGCGCAGGGCTTCGGCCATATAGAGCGTATCATCGCTCTTCAACGCGCCGGTTAGGCGGCTTTTTCCCTTGGCGAGGCCAGCCAGCAGAAGCGCGCGGTTGGTGATGGATTTGGAGCCGGGTGGCTCTACCTTGCCGGAAAGCGGGTGGCCGGGCGGGGTGATGGTCAGTTCGATCATGATCGTCGTCTTGTCAAAGAATGCGGCAGAGAGCCGGGATACAGGAATGTCGGCGGGAGGATTTGGACCCTGGGAACGGTGGCCTTAGAATTTCACGGTCGGCACGGCGCGGTCTGCCGGGTTGTCGATCTCGAAATAGGGTGCCTTGGCAAAACCGAACTGGCCGGCGATCAGATTGGATGGGAAGCTTTCCACCCTGACGTTCAGATCGCGCGCGGCGCCATTGTAATAACGGCGCGACATCTGCAGTTCGCCCTCGATGGTTTCCAGCGAGCGCTGCAATTCCAGAAAGTTCGTATTGGCTTTCAGATCAGGATAGGCTTCAGCGAGCGCAAAGAGCTTGCCGAGCGCCTGCGAGAGCATGCCTTCCGCCTGGGCGCGGCCTTCGACATCGCCAGCAGGCACGGCTTGGGCCCGGTTGCGCATGGCAATCACCTCTTCGAAGGTGCTTTTTTCATGCGCCGCGTAGCCCTTCACGGTCTCGATGAGATTGGGAATGAGATCGGCGCGGCGTTTCAACTGCACGTCGATGCCCGACCACGCCTCTTCCTTCATCTGCCTCGCCTTGACGAGGCCGTTATAGATGAAGACGACATAGAGCGCGATTGCCGCGATGATTGCCAGCGTGATGAACATTCCCGACCCCTCCTCAAGAGGCGCGAGCGCCGCAACGGCACCCGCACGTTAGACTGTTGCCCCGCCTTACATAAAGGTTCAAGCGGCCCTGTTCCAGTTCAACCCGCCCGCATCCGTGAGCAGGAAGGCTTCGCCGCAGGCTTTTGCCAGCGTGCGCACGCGCAGGATATAGCTCTGGCGTTCCGTCACCGAGATCACGCCGCGCGCATCCAGCAGGTTAAAGACATGGCTTGCCTTGATGCACTGGTCATAGGCCGGGAACACGCATTTATGCAGGCGCTGATTGTCATCATCACCCGGCGCACCGGCGGCGAGAAGCGCCTGGCATTCCTTTTCGGCGTCGATGAAATGGCGATGAAGCATGGCTGTATCGGCAAATTCGAAATTATGGCGGGAGTATTCCTGCTCGGCCTGCAGGAAGACGTCACCATAGGAGATCTTCTCTTCACCCTCGCGGCCGTTGAAGTTGAGGTCGTAGACATTGTCGACACCCTGAACATACATGGCCAGACGCTCCAGACCGTAGGTCAGTTCGCCAGCGACCGGCGAGCATTCGATGCCGCAGACCTGCTGGAAGTAGGTGAATTGCGACACTTCCATACCGTCGCACCAGCACTCCCAGCCGAGACCCCAGGCGCCGAGCGTCGGGCTTTCCCAGTCGTCTTCGACGAAGCGCACATCATGCAGCAGCGGATCGAGACCGATCGCCTTCAGCGAACCGAGATACAGTTCCTGAAGGTTGGAAGGGTTGGGCTTCAGAATGACCTGATACTGGTAATAATGCTGCAAACGGTTGGGGTTTTCACCGTAGCGACCATCGGAAGGCCGGCGCGAGGGCTGCACATAGGCAGCCTTCCACGGCTTCGGGCCCAGCGCGCGCAGCGTCGTTGCCGGATGAAACGTACCAGCGCCCACTTCCATATCATAGGGCTGCAATACCGCGCAGCCCTTGTCGGCCCAGTAATTGTGCAGCGTCAGGATCAGCGCCTGAAAGGAACGCTTGGGGTTCATATGGTCTGGAATATCGGTCATTGCAGTCATCGCGGCGTTGTGAGGATAAGTAAGCACTGACTTACTTCGGATGCGGACTGGTGCCACGGCATGGCGAAGGGGTCAAGGATTTATGCGTGGAGACACCGGCTTACGTCTCATCCTCACGCTTCACGCGGTATTCGCCGGTTTCGGGATCCTTGATCAGCGTGCCGATGGCGCCGGTTTCGCGTTCCTTTTCGCGCTGCTTCGATTTTGCCGAAAGCTTTTCCGCATCGCGAACGAAGCGGCGGTAGAGGATGACGGATCCCACCACCAGAAGAACAATTGTAATAAGCTGCGCCATAAGGCCCTATTCCTGCGACATCATAGACCGAAACGCGACCACAATGCCTTTTCTTCGGCAACTTCCGCAAGTCCCGAGACGGCGCCTGCCGCAAGCCTTTCGGCATTGAGGCCGAGTGCCGCATTCACGCCCGGCACTTTTTTGCCGAACAGCGAGCGCCCGCCGGTGACGAGCTGTAGCTTGACCTTCGTCCCGTAACGGCGGCGCAGAACTTCCCTCATGTCGCCCAAGCCGTCGATCAGGCCGAGATCCAGGCCACGCATACCGGTCCAGAACAGGCCGGAGAAGACCGTCTCATCGCCCTTCAATTTTGCACCGCGGCGCATCTTGACCATATCGATGAAAACATTGTGGATTTCGACCTGAAGCGACTTCAGATATTCGATGTCGCCCTCTTTTTCCGGCTGGAAGGGATCGAGGATGACCTTGTTCTCGCCGGCGGTATAGACGCGGCGCTCCACCCCGATCTTCTTCAGCATTTCAGGGAAACCGAATCCGCCGGAAACGACGCCGATCGAACCGACGATGGAGGTGGGGTCGGCGATGATCTCGTCGCCGGCAAGCGCGATCATGTAGCCACCGGAGGCCGCCACATCCTCAACGAAGATCAGGACCTTCTTGTCCTTTTCCTCGGCAAGCTGGCGGATGCGATTATAGATCATTCGCGCCTGCACCGGCGAGCCACCGGGAGAATTCACGGAAATGGCGACAGCTGGCGCGTCCTTGACGGCAAAGGCCTTTTCCAGCAGCGGTGCATAGGAGGCAAGATTGAGGGCGGGGCGGAACTGGTTGCCGCCAGCCATGATGGCGCCATGCATGCGCACAACCGGGATGACGAGTTCTTTTTTGCGAAAGCGTTTCGGCACCAGATACTTCAGAAAACCCACAATTCACTCCTCGCAGCATTTGCCTGTTCGTCACGGATGTATGTATTGCCCTGCAAAACACAATGGTTTGCGGCCGGAGGAACGGCGAATTTATAGGCCAGGCCCGATTGCCTTTACATTACGGCGATAGGCGGTGCGGCCATTATTCAGGTCATCCACGATGGGCGTGAAGGCATGGCTGCCGGTCTCGTGCATGACGAGCGGCGCCCGGAACGACAGCCGCGCCCGTGACCCCTTGATCGCCGTTACGAGCATGCGCACCGCGTCCTCGCCGGGGCGTGGGTGGATGAGTGTGATCTCGATGCCGCCGAAACGGCTGCCACACGCGGCAATGATCTCCGCCACCGATTGCGGCCGTGCAATAAGGGAAAGCTGCCCGCCTGGAACCGTGATCGCACCTGCGGTCCTGATCCAGTCCTCGAACAGGCCCTCCGTCATGGCGTGGGCCTCAGCCTTCAGCGCATCGGGCGTGCGGCGGTCGCCTGCATCATTATAGGGCGGGTTCATGATGACGTGGTGAAAATGCCCGTCCGGCAGACCGGCCTCGACGCGCGCCTTGCCACGCAGCGTCACGTCGGCCTCACGCACGCTGACACGGGCGGAAAAAGCGGCATTTTCCGGCAATGCCAGGCTGCGGCGGGCAAATTCCACCATTTCCGGCGAACGTTCGAACAGGGTCACTTCGGCCTTTTCAAGCCGCGTGGCAACCGCGAAACCTGCCGCGCCCGCGCCCGCGCCGAGATCGGCTATGCGGCAGGCGCGCTCGTCCGCCACCATCGAGGCAAGAAGCATGGCGTCCATGCCGGCGCGGTGCCCCCTGCCCTTGGGCTGGAGAATGTGAAAACGGCCCCGGTGAAACGCATCCAAAGTTTCCGAAATCTCGCCGCCCACGTTCGTTTACGCCTCTTCGTTGCGCAATTCGTCGCCCAGACCGGCATCCACGAGAATGCGGCGGGCCTCACCGGCGCGGTCTTCCTCCACCAGGAACCGGCGGGGCAAAAGACCGAGCGAACCTTCCAGAATGCTCATTGCCTGATCGGCGACAAGGCAATGGATGCCAGCGTCCTTCATCAGGCTTTCGGCGAAGGATAACAGCACGGCATCGTTGGTACGAATCAGTTCACGCATGGATAAGCCCCAAATTCCCATTTTTTTGAATGGCTAGCGGCAATTCGCCCCTTGCCGCGACAGGCGCCAGTTTTTATTGTCGAACTCAAATTCGAACAGGAGTCCTGTCCCTTGGGCGTCGTCATACCGCTTGAAGAAAGCAAAAACAAACTCGCATCCGTCAAGCCGCTTGTCGACCTGACCCGTGCCGACATGGAACGGGTGAACCAGCTTATCCTTTCCAGAGCCGGTTCCGATGTCCAGATGATACCTGAGGTGGCCAACCATCTGATCTCGTCCGGAGGCAAACGCCTGCGGCCGATGCTGACGCTGGCCTCTGCCTCGATGTTCGGTTACGAGGGCGACCACCATATCAAGCTCGCCACCAGCGTGGAATTCATGCACACGGCGACGCTGCTGCATGACGACGTGGTGGATGAAAGCGATCTGCGCCGTGGCAAGTCCACCGCCCGCACCATCTGGGGCAACCAGGCAAGCGTTCTCGTCGGCGACTTCCTGCTCGGCCAGGCCTTCCGCATGATGGTGGACGTCGGCTCGCTGGATGCGCTCGACGTGCTGTCCACCGCCGCTTCGGTCATCGCCGAGGGCGAAGTGCTGCAGCTTTCGGTCGCCAAGAACATGGAAACGACCGAGGACGATTATCTGCAGGTGATTCGCGCCAAGACGGCCGCCCTTTTTGCAGCGGCCGCGGAAGTTGGCCCCATCGTCGCCAAAACCGACAAGGCAAGCCGCAGCGCGCTGAAATCCTACGGCATGAATCTCGGCCTCGCCTTCCAGCTCGTTGACGACGTGCTGGATTACGGCGGCAAATCCGCCGATCTCGGCAAGAATACGGGTGACGATTTCCGTGAGGGCAAGATAACCCTGCCGGTCATCCTGTCCTATCGCCGCGGCACGCAGGA
The DNA here is from genome assembly GCF_056393925.1 of Agrobacterium sp. 10T429. Taxonomy (NCBI): domain Bacteria; kingdom Pseudomonadati; phylum Pseudomonadota; class Alphaproteobacteria; order Hyphomicrobiales; family Rhizobiaceae; genus Agrobacterium; species Agrobacterium sp. 10T429. The sequence continues at coordinate 521,488 of NZ_JBFTGV010000001.1, read as the reverse complement.
TGAGCGCGCCTTCTGGCGCAACGCCATCGAAAACGGCGAAAGCAGCGACGAGAACCTCGAAAAGGCGCTCGGCCTCATCACCAAATACAACGGTCTTGGCGATACGATCGGCCGCGCCACGCATTACGGCACCATTGCCCGCGATGCGCTTGCACCGCTGCCGGAAAGCCCGTGGAAAAACGCGCTTCTGGAAGTCATCGACTTCTGCATCGAGCGTCTCAACTGACGCTGGAGGCCTCAGGCAAACGGCGGATGGACAAGACCGTCCGCCGCTGTTTCGGACTGGGTGTCCCGCAAGGGGAGATTGTGGCGCGGGCCATAATTTCTTGCGGGGTTGCTTCAAAAAAGCCATTCTATCGTGACCAAACAATGGAAACTGATTTTTCCGTGCTTCTGCACAAAGGCAAAGGTTCCCTCATGCGGCGTAAACCAGCACTTCGTCTTCTCTGCAGCGCGGCTCTTGCCGCCGCTCTCGCACTTGGCGCGGGTGCAAGCCCCGGCTTTGCGGAGACGAAAACGGAAGCCAAGGCCGTTACTTTCGATCCTGCCAAGGTAAATACCTTCTCCGGCGCATTCCTTGCCGCGCGCAATGCCGATGTCGATCAGGATTACCCCACCGCGATTTCGCTCTACAAGAAGGCGCTGGAATTCGATCCGGCCAATTCGGAAATCCGCCAGCGCCTGATGATCGCCGAACTGTTGAGCGGCAATTTCGAGGCTGGCGCCAAGATTGCCGATTCGATGAAGGACGATACCTCCGTCGAACGCGTGACGACCATCGTGCGCGGCCTCGACGCCATCAAGGACAAGGAATTCGTCAAAGCCGAGAAAATCCTGAAATATACCGGCCCGAACGATCTCGACCGCATGGTCAACACGCTTCTGACGGCATGGGCGCGCGCCGGTTCAGGCAAGCCCAAGGAAGCGCTGGCCCTCGTCAACAACATGAAGGGTCCGGGCTGGATTTCGATTTTCCAGAAATACAATGCCGCCGCGATCGCCCTTGTCGCCGGCAACACAGATGCTGCGCGCAAGAGCCTCAATGAGGCCGTGACGGATCGTGAAGGCGGGGCAACCGCTTCCGACACCTATATGCGCGCGGTGATGGCGCTTGCACGGCTGGAGGCTTCAGCCGGCAACAAGCAGAAGGCGCTGGACGCAATTGCGGTCGGCGACACTTTTGCGCCGAACTATGCGCCTCTCAAAGCGCTTCGCCAATCCATCGAGAAGGGCGAGAAGCCGCCGCAGCAGATCACCAATGCCGTTGAAGGCGCGGCTTCCGTGATGTTTTCCATCGCGGGCGCGCTGAACCGCGAAGGTGCCGAAGAGATCGTCACGCTTTACCTTCAGACCTCGCGGGCGCTCGATCCGCAAAGCGCCGATACGCTGATCCTTCTCGGCGGACTTGCTGAGGCGATGAAACAGCCCGACCGCGCCATCGCCTTCTACCGCGACGTGCCGAAGGATTCGCCGATGCACCGCATCTCCGAGCTGCAGCTCGGGCTGACGCTGGCGCAGACGGGCAAGGTGGAGGAAGCGCGCAACCACCTGCAATCCCTGCTGCAATCCGATCCGAAGGATATCCGTTCTTACCTCGCCTATGGCAGCGTGCTCTCCGACGCCAAGGACTACAAGGCCATGGCCGAAAACTACGACAAGGCTGTCGAGGTGATCGGTGCCGTGCCGCAGAAGTCGGACTGGACCGTGTTCTTCCAGCGCGCCATCGCCCATGAGCGCCTGAAGGAATGGGACAAGGCCGAGCCGGACTTCAAGCGTGCGCTCGAGCTCAACCCGGAACAGCCGCAGGTGCTGAACTATCTCGGCTATTCCTGGGTGGACAAGGGTATCAACCTCGACGAAGCGATGAAGATGATCAGCCGCGCGGTCGAGCTTCGGCCGAATGACGGCTATATCGTCGACTCGCTTGGCTGGGCGCATTTCCGGCTGGGCGCGTTTGACCAGGCCGTCACCGAACTGGAGCGGGCAATCGAGCTCAAGGCCGGCGATCAGACCATCAACGATCATCTGGGCGATGCCTACTGGCGTGTCGGTCGCAAGATCGAGGCCGTGTATCAGTGGAACCGCGCGCTGATTGGCGACAATGACGATCTGGACAAGGCCAAGGTGAAGGAAAAGATTGCCAACGGCCTGCCGCCGCTGGAAAAGGACGCCGAAAACACCGCCAAGAAGGAGGCCGCGCCGCAGCCGCCGGCTCCGCCAGCACCGGCCCCTGTTGCCCCTGCCCCGGACAAGAAATCCTGACGCGACATGCGCGCGGATGACATTACCGGGGCTGTCGAAACAACCGAGGCGGCCCCGGCCAAGATCAATCTGGCACTGCATGTAACCGGTCAGCGGGCAGATGGTTATCATCTGCTCGAGACGCTGGTGACCTTCACCGAAGCAGGCGACGCGATCCATGTTCGCGATGCCGATGCCGACACTTTCTCCATCTCCGGCCCGTTTGGCGATCTGCTGCGCGCAGGCGATGGCGGCAACAATCTCGTCGTCCGTGCCAGAGACCTTTTGCGTGATGCGCTTGTGGCGGCAGGTCAATCGGCACGCCCGGTTGCCATCCATCTCGAAAAGAACCTGCCGGTCGCCTCCGGCATTGGCGGCGGCTCAGCGGATGCGGCAGCGACACTGCGGGCGCTGTTGCGGCACTGGAATGCCGGGATTGTTTCTGAAAATCTCGCACCCATCGCGCTTGCGCTTGGCGCTGACGTGCCGATGTGCCTTGAAAGCCGCCCACTCATCGCACGAGGTATCGGCGAGGATATCGAGCCGGTCTCCGATCTGCCGGAATTCTTTCTGGTGCTGGCCAACCCTCTGAAAGCGGTCTCGACGCCGGAGATTTTTCGGCGACTGCTCGACAAGGCCAACCCGCCCCTGCCGGAGCGCAAAGAAGGCGGCTGGATGGATTTTCTGGCGCAAAGCCGCAACGATCTGGAAGTCCCCGCCAAGGCGCTCCTGCCGGATATCGGCGCAATCGCCGGTATGCTGTTGCAGGAAGGTGCTTCCCTTGTGCGCATGTCCGGTTCGGGTGCCACCTGTTTTGGACTATTTCATTCCTTCGAGGCCGCCCGAAAAGCAGAAACATCGCTTCGAAACAAGCGCCCCGGCTGGTATTTTCAGGCGACGCGGACCATCTGAAGACAACACAATTCGAGGATAAGGCCATGGCAGGCGAAAGACCCTTCATTCCCCTCGGCATCGCGGTTCTGACCGTTTCGGACAGCCGCACGCTTGAGAATGACAAGTCCGGCGACACGCTAGTCGCACGCATAGAGGAAGCCGGACACAAGGTCGCCGCTCGCACCATCGTGGCAGACGACAAGGCTGCTATTTTCAACACCGTGCGCGACTGGACGCTCAACGGGAGCGTGGATGTGGTCATCACCACCGGCGGCACCGGCTTTACAGGCCGCGACGTGACACCCGAGGCGCTGGAACCCCTGTTCGAAAAGCGCATGGACGGCTTTTCCGCCATCTTCCATCGCATTTCCTATGAAAAGATCGGCACCGCCACCATCCAGTCACGGGCGACCGGCGGCGTGGCAAACGCCACCTTCATCTTCGTGCTGCCCGGCTCTCCCGGCGCCTGCAAGGATGCCTGGGACGGTATTCTCAAAGCCCAGCTCGATTACCGCCACCTGCCCTGCAATTTCGTTGAGATCATGCCCCGGCTTGATGAGCATTTGAAACGCGGGGCTGGCGGCGTCTAGAGTGGAATTTCAGGGGTTGTCCGTCACAGCGGACCAAAACCCCATCACGCCAGATATTTTTTGAAGAACTCCGTTGTCCGGCCCCAGGCGAGATCGGCCGCGGCCTTGTCGTATCGCGCCGAGGACGTATCGTTGTTGAAGGCGTGGTTGACGCCGTCATAAACGAAGATTTCGAAGGTTTTGCCGTTTTCCTCCAGCGCCTTTTTATAGGCGTCGATACCGGCATTGATGCGCTCGTCCAGACCGGCATACTGTAACAGCAGGGGCGCCTTGATAGCAGGCACGTCGGCCGCCGGCGGTTGCTGGCCGTAATAGGCGACACCGGCATTCAGGCCTGCCGATTTGGTGGCGAACCGGTTGACCAGCCCGCCGCCCCAGCAGAAACCGACCGCACCAACCTTGCCGTTCGCACCCTGCCTTGCGGCAAGCCACACCCGACCGGCTTCGGCATTGGCGACTGTTGCGTCCATATCGAGGCCGCTGAACATCTCCCGTGCCTTATCTTCATCCGAAGGCGTGCCGCCCTGCGGCGACAGGAAATCTACCGCAAGCGCCCTGAACCCCGCAAGCGCCACGCGTCTTGCCACATCGCGGATATGGTCGTTCAGGCCCCGGTTTTCATGGATGACGATGACCGAGCCAATGGGGCCGGAAACCGATTTCGGCGTGACGAGATAGCCCTTCATCTCGCCACCGGGGGCGGGATACGTCACCTCTTCCGCAACGATACCCGCATCATCAGGCGCGACGATTGCCGCACGGGCGCTGTTGGCCGAAAGAAGCGGCGCGATTGCGGCAGCAGCTGCGCCGGACCCGGCAAGCAGGCTGAGCTTTTCCATGAATTTGCGGCGATCGAGACTGAGATGGGTATATTCATCGTAAGCGTCGATCATGGCCTGCGTAATCTTCGGCTTGTCGTCCATCGCTCTCTTCTCCCTGAACGCGCAGATGCACAGGGAGGATAGCGCAGATTGCTACTCGGTGAACAAGCGGCGGCACACTTTTGCGTGAGCGCCGCCGCTGGTCATCTGTCTCAGGCGGCAAGGTCCACGACGATACGGCCGTCGATCTTGCCCTCTTCCATGCGACGGAAGATGTCGTTGATGTTTTCGAGTTTGTCCCAGGAGAAGTGAGCGGCTACCTTGCCTTCACCAGCGAAGGAAAGCGCCTCCTCCAGATCCTGCCTTGTGCCGACGATGGAGCCACGCACCGTGATGCGCTTCAGCACCGTTTCGAAAACCGGAATGGAGATGAAGCCCGGCGGCAGGCCAACAAGTGCCATCGTGCCCTTGGAGCGCAGGAAACCGTAGGCCTGCTCCATGGCTTTTGGCGAAACCGCCGTCACGAGCGCGCCGTGGACGCCGCCGGTCGCCTTCTGCACCTGTTCCACCGCATCCGGCGCCCGACCGTTGACGGTGAAATCCGCGCCCAGCTTTTTCGCAAGCTCCAGCTTGTCGTCATAAATATCGGCGGCAACGACATGCATGCCCATGGCCTTGGCATATTGCACGGCCATATGACCAAGCCCGCCAATGCCCGATATGACCACCCATTCGCCGGGCCTCACTTCGGTTTCCTTGAGACCCTTGTAGACGGTGACACCGGCGCAGAGCACGGGTGCAGCGGGGCCGAATTCCAGATTGTCGGGAAGTCGGCCAACGAATTTCGGATCAGCAAGCCCGTATTCTGCAAAGCTGCCATTGACGGAATAACCCGAGTTCTTCTGACTTGGGCAAAGAGTTTCCCAGCCGGTACGGCACGGAATGCAGCATCCGCAGGCGGTATAAAGCCACGGCGTGCCGGCGCGGTCGCCTTCCTTGATGCCGGTCACGCCAGCGCCGATCTTGGCGACGTAGCCGACGCCTTCATGGCCGGGGATGAATGGTGGATTGGGTTTGACCGGCCAGTCGCCCGTTGCGGCGTGCAGGTCCGTGTGGCAAATGCCGGTCGCCTTGTAATTGATGAGAATTTCACCCGGGCCGGGATCCGGTATCGCCACTTCCTCGATGGTCAGCGGTTTGCCAAATGCGCGGACAACCGCGGCCTTCATTGTTTTAGCCATGACATACTCCCTAATCTCTGCTCGCCTGAAATTCTCGACGGCGAGGCAGAGACTACCGGGGATGGGGCGTCACGGAATTGACCCATCGCAAATCGCAGCATTTTAGAGGCGCGATTGTCTCACTTATGAAGCAACCTTACGGTGCCATCTCACTCCAGCGCCAACCAGATGGCGAGCCAGCCCCAGAGGCAGAAGAGAAGCGCGAAACCAATCGCGAACAATGGCGCACGATAACGCAGACGGTTGCTGGTGACGTGAACGAAGGAGTGCGCATAACGGGAAATCACGAACAGCCAGGCCAGAACGACGGTAACGATATTGTCCGCGTCGGTAATATAAAGCAGCAGGCAGACGGGGTGGAAGAGAACCGGAAGCTCGAACTGGTTGGCAATGTTTCGGTTGACCAGATAGCTTTCGCGCCCTTCCTGTCCCGTATCGCGATATCTGAGCGCGGTATCACGGTCCGTCAGCGTGTATTTTTTGCGGCGGTAAAGCAGTAGGGCGTAAAGAACGAACACGAGAAATGCATGGGCTATCATCGGCCAGAACATTGCGGTCGTTGGTGACATGCTTTCTCCTCCAATCACAATAACGCTCCCCGATCCGGCATGAATCGGGGAGCGCCAAATACTGAGACTATGTTGTTGCGGATTCGGTTCGAAAGATCAAACCGCGCCGGGGTAGTTCGGGCTTTCGCGGGTGATCGTCACGTCATGGGCGTGGCTTTCGCGCAAGCCCGCGCTGGAAATGCGCACGAAGGTGGCGCGCTCCTGGAATTCCTTGATCGTGCCGCCGCCGACATAACCCATGGCAGCCTTCAGGCCACCGGCCAGCTGGTGCAGGACGCCGGAGACCGGACCCTTATAGGGAACCTGACCTTCGATACCTTCCGGAACGAGCTTCAGCGTGTCGCGCACTTCCGCCTGGAAATAACGGTCGGCGGAGCCGCGCGCCATGGCGCCAACGGAACCCATGCCGCGATAGGCCTTGAAGGAACGGCCCTGATAGAGGAACACTTCGCCCGGGCTTTCATCCGTGCCGGCCAAAAGCGAGCCGATCATGACGGCGGAGGCGCCGGCGGCAATAGCCTTCGCCAGATCGCCCGAGAACTTGATGCCGCCATCGGCGATGACAGGAATATCTGCAGCATTGGCCACTTCGACCGAGGCCATGATCGCAGCAAGCTGCGGAACGCCAACGCCGGCGACGATACGGGTGGTGCAGATGGAACCGGGGCCGATACCGACCTTGACGCCATCGGCGCCGGCATCGATCAGTGCCTTGGTGCCGTCAGCGGTCGCAACATTGCCGGCGATGATGCGAACGGAGTTCGACATCTTCTTGACCACCGAAACGGCATCGAGCACGCGCTGCGAATGGCCATGCGCGGTATCGACGACCAGAAGGTCAACACCGGCATCGATGAGGCGTTCTGCGCGCTCGATGGCATCCGCACCGACGCTGATGGCGGCAGCGGCGCGAAGACGGCCCTGCGCATCCTTGGTGGCGTTGGGGTTGAGCTGCGACTTCTCCATATCCTTGACGGTGATGAGGCCGACGCAATTGCCTTTTCCATCCACCACCAGCAGCTTTTCAATGCGGTGCTTGTGCAACAGGCGGCGCGCTTCCTGCTGATCGACGCTGCTTTCCTTGACCGTAACAAGGTTTTCGCGGGTCATCAGTTCATAGATCTTCTGCTGCGGATCGGATGCGAAACGCACGTCGCGGTTTGTCAGAATGCCGACGAGACGGCCATTCTTGTGGCCGCCGGCACCGCCGTTTTCAACCACCGGAATGCCGGAAATGCCGTGCGCCTTCATCAAAGCCTGTGCTTCTGCCAGCGTGGCATCCGGGCCGATGGTGACCGGGTTGACGACCATGCCGCTCTCGAACTTCTTTACCTGCCGGACTTCTTCAGCCTGTTCGATGGGGGTAAGGTTGCGGTGGATGACGCCGATGCCGCCGGCCTGCGCCATGGCGATGGCAAGGCGGCCTTCCGTGACCGTGTCCATGGCGGAAGAGAGGATCGGCAGGTTGAGATCGATATCACGGGCAATGCGGGTGGCGATATTCGTCTGTCCCGGCATAACCTCGGAATGTCCGGGTTGCAGCAACACATCGTCAAATGTGAGGGCGTCCAAACCAGTGGGTGTTTGAATGATGCGTGCCATGACCAAATTCCTTCATAATGAAAATGCGTGGCCGTCCCGGAACGAAAAGTTCACCCCGGCGCCCTGCAAGGATTGCTTGGAAGTTGGCGAGGGCTGGTAACACGTTCATGACAGGAAGGAAATAGAAAAAACCCGGAATGACCTTCCGGGCTTATTCTGTTGCTGCATTGCAGCAGGCGTTAAAGAGCGTCCTGTGGATCCCTGTTCCGCACGACGCGCTTTAACTGCTTGTTTTTACGCATGTCTTTATCGCAAAATCGCTTAACACTCTTGCGCGATATGCATCAGATGTCGAACTGGTAGGACTTCGGAACGAAACGGTACCCCGTATCCAGCTTTTCCGCGTAACCGACAGCCGGGAAAGGCATGTGATAGCCGAGGAACGGCAACCGGTCCGTGGCGATCATGTCGTAGACCTTCTTGCGGGTTGCAGCGGCCGCCGCCTTGTCCATGTCGAACTTCACTTCCCAATCCGGCTTTTGCAGCGACAGGACGAAATGGTTGGCCGTATCAGCCGTCAGGATCAGCTGCTTGCCTTCCGATTCGACACGGAAGATCATGTGGCCCGGCGAATGGCCAAACGCCGCAATGCCGGTGATGCCGGAAACCACGTCAGCGCCGTCGCCGATGAAGGTCGCCTTTTCCGCCAGCGGTTTGACGTTGGCGATGACGCCTTTCTGGCCGCCTTCGGCAGGCGTGCCAACCCGCTTCTCGTCCGTCCAGAAATCATATTCCGCCTGGCCGAAAACATAACGCGCCTTGGAGAAGGCTGGCGCGCCCTTTTCCATCAATCCGCCAATGTGGTCTCCGTGCATATGGGTCAGCACCACCACGGTCACGTCGTCAGGAGAGTAACCGGCGGCAGCCATGCCTTCGATAAGACGGCCATTACCAGCGCCACGGCCGGACTCGCCGAAACCCGTGTCGAACAGCACGAGGTCCGTGCCGGTATTTACGAGAACCGGCGAGAAGGAATTGACGAATTGCTCCTTCGGCAGAAAATTGTCTTCCAGCAGCTTGCCGACGGTTTCCGCCGACTGATCGGTGCCGAAGGTCTCGCCCGGATTGGGCGCGGCGCGCGCGCCGTCTTTCACGACAAGCACTTCGAAATTACCAAGCTTGAAGCGATTGGTTTCAGGCGGCATGGCGTGTTTGATCTCCATGGAAGTTTGCGGCTGGTTCGTCTGCGCCGTTGCGGTGCGCGCCATCAAAAGCGGCGCGCCGAGAACGCTTGCTCCCGCCACACCGATAAGGCCGCGTCTGCTCATGCTCAAGGATTGAGTCATCATTTTTCTCCCGATTCTCGCCAATGTCACTTTGCCCAACGGACAATAGAGCGAGAAAGTTGCAAGAAAACCGGCCTCACGCAGGTTTGATCGGAACTTCAGAAATTGATAATTAACGTGTTGGCAAGTCAGCCCATCAGGCGTAGGAGGAACTGCGATACCATTGTCGCAGCGGAGAGCCGCAGGCAGCCTCATGAACCGCATCATTCCCCTGATCCTGGCAGTCGCTCTCTTCATGGAGCAGATGGACTCTACCGTCATCGCCACATCGCTTCCGGCCATTGCGGCCGATCTTCATGTGGGTCCGATCACGCTCAAGCTCGCACTGACGGCCTATATGGTGTCGCTGGCGATCTTCATTCCCATCAGCGGCTGGATGGCCGACAAATACGGCGCGAAGAAAATCTTCCGTTTCGCCATCGGCGTCTTCGTCGTCGGTTCGATCTGCTGCGCGGTCTCGTCATCGGTATTCGAATTCGTCGTTTCGCGCTTCCTGCAAGGCATGGGCGGGGCGATGATGACGCCCGTTGGCCGCCTCGTCCTCCTGCGGACGACGCAACGCAGCGAACTGGTTTCCGCCATGGCGCTTTTGACGATACCGGCACTTGTCGGGCCTCTGACCGGCCCGCCGATCGGCGGCTTCATCACCACCTATTTTTCATGGCACTGGATTTTCCTCATCAACGTGCCCATCGGCGTTATCGGCATCTGGCTGTCGACGATCTTCCTGCCGGAAATCGAGACCACCAATCCGCCACCGATGGACGGCAAGGGTTTCGTGTTATCCGGTCTCGCAGCATCGGGCGTGGTTTTCGGCGTGTCGGTCGTCAGCCTTCCGGCACTGCCGCCCGCCATCGGCATCGCCTCGACGGTCATCGGTTTCATCTGCGGCTTTCTTTATGTGCGCCACGCGGCAAACCACCCTGCCCCCATTCTGGATTTCCGGATTTTCCGCAACCCGACATTCCGGGCGGCCACCGTTGGCGGCACCGCCTTCCGCATTTCCACGGGCGCCATTCCCTTCCTGATGCCGTTGATGTTGCAGATCGGTTTCGGGCTCAACCCGTTTCAATCAGGCATGATCACCTTTGCCGGGGCAATCGGCGCGATCACCACGAAATTCATGGCCAAGCGGGTCTTCGCCGCAACGGGGTTCAGATCAACGCTGATCGGAGCCGGCATTGTCGGAGCCCTCACGACGCTCGCCAACAGCTTCTTCACGCCGGAAACGCCCTACCCGCTGATCATGATCTGCCTCGTCACGGCGGGCTTTGCCCGTTCCTTCTTCTTTACCGGATCCAACGCGCTCAGCTATTCCGATATAGACGACAGCCAGGCAAGTCAGGCAACTTCGATGGCATCCGTGCTGCAACAGATCAGCCTTGCGCTCGGCGTGGCTTTCGCAGCCGCCATCCTGGAAGTCAGCAGCATGTTATCCGGCTCGCATCTGCAGCTTGCCGATTTCCACGTTGCCTTCACCATCGTGGCGCTGGTCTCGCTGTTTGCAATCGTGCCGATCATCCGCATGGACGCGCAAGCGGGCGCGGCCGTTTCCGGCCACCGCGGCAAGGTCTCGCAACCGGCAGAGTGATTAGTCTTCGTCCGCCTCATCCACGTGCATAACGGACTGCGTTTCGGCTGTCCGGCCCTTGAAATGCTTGGCGAGCAGGAACATTTCGACCGATTCCGAGCGCGAGGACGCCGGCTTGATATGCAGGACCTGCTTGAAGTTCTTCTTCAGCATGTCGAGCAATGCCTTTTCCGTGCCGCCCTGGAAGGTCTTGGCGAGGAAATGGCCGCCTTCCGCCAGCACCTGAACCGCGAAATCGGCCGCGACTTCGCACAGATGCATGGTGCGGATGTGGTCCGTCTTCTGGTGGCCCGTGGTTGGTGCCGCCATGTCGGACAGTACCAGATCCGGCGTGCCGCCAACGGCCTCCATCAACTGGTCCGGTGCGGTCGGATCGAGGAAGTCGAGCTGCAGGATCTTCACGCCGGGGATGGGATCGATTTCGAGAAAATCGATAGCGGCGACGCGGATATCATCCTCGGTGGAATCGGTAACCTTAGAAGCGATCTGCGACCAGCTTCCGGGTGCCGCACCAAGGTCGATGATGCGGGTGGCGCCCTTCAGGATCTGGTGCTTGTCATTGATTTCCAGAAGCTTGAAGGCGGCGCGGGCGCGATAGCCTTCAAGCTTTGCGCGCTGCACATAGGGGTCGTTGATATGACGTTCCAGCCAGCGGCGCGATGAGGCCTTGAGCTTGGTCTTCTTGACCTTCTGACCGATCTTTCGGCCGGTGCGATTGGTGCTTGTGGGCGCCTTGCTCATGTCAAACCTTCCGTTCTGTCCTGCCGTGCCATCTGCATGCGCCTTATCCGGTTACGCCGCCATGCGCCGTCATCCGCCATCATATCCGTCAACAGGCCTTCGCGCAGCCCGCGATCGGCCACACGCATGCGCCGCGCCGGCCAGCGACGGCGAATGGCCTCGAGGATGGCGCAGCCGGCCAGAACCAGATCGGCCCTGTCAGGACCGATGCAGGCATTGGCGGCGCGGCCGGCGAAATCCCATGCCAGAAGCTTGTCCTGCATCGCCGTCACCTCGGTATCTGAAAGCCAGAGGCCATCCACCTTGCGGCGATCGTAGCGCGGCAGGTCGAGGTGAACGCCCGCGAGCGTCGTCACCGTACCCGAGGTTCCGATCAGGTGAAAATCCTCGTGATGCGCAAGTGGCGCCAGAGGCGGGCACTGGAAGGCATCCAGCAGCCCTTCGACTTCCCGCACCATGGCGGCAAACACATCCGGCGTCACATCGCGGCCGCCATGGCGTTCCGAGAGGGTAACAACGCCGACCGGCAACGATGTCCAGTGGGTGATGTGGTTGGCGAGCCGGTTGGAACGGTTTTCGCCGACCTTGATGACCGCGATTTCCGACGATCCGCCGCCTATATCGAACAGCACCACCGAACGAGCTTCACGCCCGACCAGGGAGGCGCAACCCGAAACGGCGAGACGCGCTTCCGTCTCGCGGCTGATGATCTCAAGCTTGAGCCCGGTTTCCCGGGTAACCCGCTCCAGAAACTCCTCGCCATTGGTTGCTGCCCGGCAAGCTTCGGTGGCGATGAGGCGCATACGCCTGATCGGGCGTCCAGCAAGTTTCGAGGAGCAGACCTTGAGAGCCTCCACCGCGCGATCCATGGCATCGTCTGAAAGACGGCCGGTCGATACCAGCCCCTCGCCCAGCCGGACGATGCGCGAAAAGGCATCGACGACCCGGAACTGGCCGGGCCGTGTCGGCTGCGCGATCAGCAGTCGGCAATTATTGGTTCCGAGATCGAGCGCCGCATACATGTCCGTTGCGAATTCGGAGCCATGCTCTTGATGGCGGGCGCCGTGACGGGCGGACATTTCGGATTGTTGCCGGTGCGGTTCCTGAGCCGTCCCATTGGCGCGACCGTTCTGCTTGCCAACATGTCGGGGCGCATGGGAGGGAACCAGCGGGCGACCCTGCGGATCGCGGCTGCGCGGATCACGGTGAGCCCGCTTGCGGTTACGCGACTTGCGACCACCGGCAGGCGGCACGGAGGATGGATTGGTGGCATCCGTTGCGACGACAGCCTCTGGCTGTTCACTGGCAGCAGGCGGCGTCTGATGGGAGGTGCCTTTGCCACGGGAACGCCGACGCCGCTTTCTTTTGCGCGGTTCGGCATCCGGCTCGAGAGCCGATACATAGGGGGAACCGGCCGGAACATCCGCGGCAACATCATGCGACAGCACAGCAACGTCACGGGGTTTACCGTCACGCCTGTTTTTCTTGCCACGACGGGATCGCTTCGCTTTCCCTTTGTTTGCCACCGACGCCCCTTGTTCCGACGGCTTTGGGCCGTTTCCGGGGTCGATCACTGTCTTGTCCATTTCGCCGCGCACAAGCGTAGACGCTATGCTGCTGGCTTTCATAAGGTTTCGTTGGGCGGACAATACCAGCGCAAGAGATTTTAGCCAAATGGTTTTTGGAAGCGAGGAAACCGCACCGTCGACGCGCAGCAAAGACATGCGTTTGCGATAACCCAAATCGGGTTTGAAATCGCTGCAATGATTTTCAGGAATTTTAGGAAATTGGAGATGGTACGGTTGGGGGGTCTCGAACCTCCGACCTCAGGTGCCACAAACCTGCGCTCTAACCAACTGAGCTACAACCGCACATCAAACGCCGAACCGGCGCCACGGGGGGTGACATAAAAGGTGTTTTCGCTATTTGCAAGTCCTTCAGCGAATTTTGCGAAAAAAGGCTTGGAAAGGCAAGCGGTTTTCATGGCGCCAGAGCTGGCAACAGTCGATAGCCGGGTATACCGCTTGTAATCTGGAACGGGGCCAGAACGGGTCTCGCCGGGCCTGTTCATGTTAACTCTATTTGGCGATTCATTCAGGCGGCGGTGGACCGCGCCGCCCTGTGAAGTTATTTAAAATTCTGTTAACGTGGTGCCTCAGCGGGTTTACGTTTCAGCTTCATGAGGAAGCCGAAAGCCTCGCAAGGTCCGGTAGTGCCAGAATAGGTTTCGACATGCCCGCCGTCCAGTATCCCTTTATCGATATCGCAGTGCATGAACGGGTGCGCGAAGGTTTCGGGCGCGGCGAGGCGATGGCTTTGTTCTCGCTCGATCTTCAGAGCGCGCTCTGGGCCAATGGGCGCGGTGCAGCGCTGTTCGGCACGCCGATGGTCTATGATTTTCTGGAACAGGGGCCCAAACGGCAGGACGTGACCTTCCGGCAGCTGGCCGCGACGGCGGCGCGTCTTTCGAAGACCGGCGACAGCCTGTCGTTTACCATTCGTATCAATGCGGGCTTCCGCAGCCTTGCCGTTACCGCCAAGGCGGAAATCATCGAGGCCGAACCGGGCCAGCCTGCTATTCTGTTTTCCGCCCTCACCGATCAGGCCGCACCTGACACGGCGGAATGCGCAAGGCGCATGATTGAAGGCTTTGACGATCCCGATATCCATATCGCTGTCATCAATGGCGATAACGAGGTCGTTGCCGCTTCGGCCAAGTTTGCGTCGCTCGGCATCACGCCGCATACGGCAAAGACGCTGGTTAGGATGGCCGCAGGTCAGGCTGGCCACCTCGTCAAACGGCCCGTGCCGACCGGCAAGGGTTACATGCCCGCCGCCGCCGGCCAGATCACAACATCGCCAGAACTCAATCTGTTGTTCGTGGTCGAAACCGCGCTCGGGACGCTCGATCCCGTTAACGGCTTTGCCGAAGACAAGCCGCAGGAAAACCCGGCCGCCGCCCAACCGGCTTTGCCGGTTGCCGAGACCGCGCCTGTTGCCGCAACGGCTGCCTCGTTCGATTCCGTGCTCGACGCCGTCGCCGGGATAGAAGATGTGGAGGACGTGCCGGAACTGCCTTCCGACGTCGAAGACGAAGTGACGGTGGAACAGGATGAGGAAGCCGTCCTGCCATTGCTTGCGGCAAAAGAAGAAACGGATGCTCCGGCGCATATCCCGCCGGAGGATGCCGATACGGCTGCGAATGCGGCTATGACGGACGATATTGCCGATATCTTCGAACTGGATGCGGATGAGGCAGAGGTTCCGGCAGCTGGTCAGGCTTCCAGCGAAGACCATACCGAACAGGCCCCGGACGTGGAGCGCGCAGAGGCGGAAGATGAGGTCGCTGAAACAATAGCGGCGCAGGACGCTGCACCCGTTGAAGAGGATGCCCCGGCGGCCGTGGAACAGACCGACGAACCCCGGCCTTTTGTCTTCAACGCCGGTGCGCGTGCATCCCGTTTCGTCTGGAAAATCGATGCCGAGGGCCGCTTCAGCTCGATCTCGCACGAATTTGCGGAGGCTGTGGGCGCGAAGGCGGCAGCTGTCGAAGGCATGAGTTTTGCCGATGTGGCGGCACTGTTCAATCTCGATCCGGAAGGCAAGATTCGCGAGCTTCTCGGCCGCCGTGATACCTGGTCTGGCAAGACGATCTATTGGCCGGTTGAAGGCACGTCTCTCATGGTGCCGATCGATCTCGCCGCCCTTCCCACCTATACGCGCTCGCGCGAATTTGACGGTTTCCGTGGTTTCGGCATCGTGCGGCTGGCCGATGCCGCAGAGGATCCGCACGCTACCGGCCTCACCTTCCTGCACGGCGAAGACATCCTTCAAACCGAGGTTTTGCCGCAGCCGGCTGCCGAGGATGAAGACGAGGAATTGCTGGCTTTTCTCGATGAGCTCGATGAGGAAACCCCGGCCGCTGAAGATGCGCCAGCCGAGATTTCGGACGAAGAGCGGCCCCACGATTACAGCCCGCCGGAATTCGAAGTGCCGGCCTTGGCAATCGTACCGACCCCGGAACCAGAGCCGGAGCCAACCTACTCCGACAAGGTCGTCCATCTGGAAGAGCGCCGCTGGCGCTCCCGCGAGGGCCTGACCGCAGGCGAGCAGGCCGCCTTCCGCGAAATTGGCCGGACGCTGGCACCCGTAGATGCCGTTTCAGACGAAGGCCCGAAGGCGGAAGAAGACGCTCCTTCTACCGATCCGGCTGCACAGCATATCCAAGACGATATCGACGCGGTAACGCAGGTGGACCTGCCGCCCGTGCTGGAAGAAGACGTTAATGCCGCAGAACCGGCTGAGGAAGACGATCTCTTCGCGGACTATGTTCGCGGCGAACGCCCTGCGGCCACGAACAAACCTGCCGATGAAATCCAGATCGAAGAAAAGACAGTCGCCTTCACCGAGGTGGTACCGGCGGCCGATATCGCTGCTGCGATGGTTAGCCCACCGCTGCGCCCCGCCGATGCGCTGAGCGCCGAAACGCTGGACCAGATGCCCGTGGCACTGCTGGTGCATGCCGGTGACAGGCTGATCCATGCCAATCCGGATTTCCTGCGGCTGACGGGCTACGGCTCTCTTGATGAATTGGACGAGGTCGGTGGACTGGAAGCCCTGCTGCAACGGCAGGAGCTTGAGGATATGCCTGATAACGAAGGCGGCATGGTCGTCGTCAGCGCCGAAAATGACATCATTCCGGTCAAGGCACGGCTGCAATCCATCCGCTGGGAAGACACCAAGGCGCTGATGCTGTCGCTGGTTCCGCTGGAAGAAAAGCAGGCACCGGTTACGGCAGCCAACGAGAATACGTCAGCGGCGGAAACCGCGAATGCCGACGCAGGCAGCGTTTCCGTATTGCAGGGCGAAGTCGAAGAACTGCATTCCATTCTGGAAACGGCAACGGATGGCGTGGTGCTTTTGGGAGACGACGGCGAAATCCGTTCGCTCAATCGCTCCGCCAGTGCGCTATTCAACTATGACAATGGCGAAATCGCAGGAAAGCCCTTCGTCACCCTGTTTGCGCATGAGAGCCAGCGCGCGGTGCTGGACTATCTTTCCGGCCTTGCCAATAACGGTGTCGCCAGCGTGCTGAACGATGGCCGCGAGGTGATCGGCCGCGAGGCATCCGGCGGTTTTCTGCCGCTGTTCATGACGATCGGGCGGCTCAAATCCTCGCACGGCTATTGCGTGGTCATCCGTGACATCACCCAGTGGAAGCGCACGGAAGAAGAGTTACGCAACGCCAAGCGCGCGGCGGAAACCGCCAATGCACACAAGACCGATTTTCTTGCGCGTGTCAGCCACGAAATCCGCACGCCTCTCAACGCCATCATCGGCTTCGCGGACATGATGGCGACCGAGCGTTTCGGGCCGATCGGTCATCCGCGTTATGTGGAATATTCCAATGATATCGGACGTTCGGGCCGGCATGTGCTCGATATCGTCAACGACCTCCTCGACATCTCCAAGATCGAAGCCGGGCAGATGGATGTCGATTTCATCGCGGTTCCGCTGAACGAGACGGTGGCCGAGGCGGTCTCGCTGGTGCAACCGCAGGCCAACAATCAGCGTGTCATCATCCGCACGGCGCTTTCGCAATCCGTTCCACAGATCGTTGCCGACCTGCGCTCGATCAAGCAGATCGTGCTCAACATCCTGTCGAACGCCATCCGCTTCACGCCATCAGGCGGCCAGATCGTAGTTTCCACTGCCTATGAGGCCAATGGCAGCGTCGCGCTGCGTATCCGCGACACCGGCATCGGCATGACCCGAGCTGAGCTGGAACAGGCCATGAAGCCGTTCCGGCAGGTGGCGTCATCGGGCAAGCGCGTGCGCGGCGATGGCACCGGGCTCGGCCTTCCCTTGACCAAGGCGATGGTGGACGCCAACCGTGCGAACTTCTCCATCACCTCGACACCGAACGAGGGAACGCTGGTGGAAATTACCTTTCCGTCGCAGCGGGTTCTTGCCAACTGAGGCCATGCGGGCGTAGCAATGCGGGAACCGCCGGCTAAACGGACAGCCGGTTGAGGCTTTCGCAGGACATCAGGCTGGCATTTCCATGACGGTTTCCATTCCGGCAACAAGACGCGTTTCATTGTTGCCCATCACGGCGGTCATCGTCGCAGCCATCGCCGCCATGCCTGTTCTGGCGGTCTTCTGGCTGGCGCTGACCGGCAGCACGGAAGGATGGCAACACCTTCTAGCCAATGTTCTGCCGCGCGCCGGGTTGCGCACCTTCCTGCTGCTGGCGATGACGGCCGCAACGACGGCATTGTTCGGCATTGTCTGCGCCTGGCTCGTCACCACATTCGAATTCCCTTTGCGGCGGGTATTGTCGGCGGCACTTGTCCTGCCGCTCGCCATTCCCTCGTATCTGGCAGCCTATGCTTTCGGCGAGTTCCTGGATTTCACCGGCCCGGTACAAAGCGCCCTTCGCGCCGCCTTCGGCTATCACAGCATCCGCGACTACTGGTTTCCGGACGTACGCTCGCTTGGCGGCGCCGTGGTGGTTCTGAGTTCGGTGCTTTACCCTTATGTCTATCTCTCGGCCCGCGCCGCCTTTTCCATGCAGGGACGGTTTGCGGCCGAAGCTGCGCGCACACTTGGTGCGAAACCGCTTGGCGTATTCTTTTCCGTTCAATTGCCGATGGCGCGGCCGGCGATCGCCATCGGTCTTTCGCTGGTCCTGATGGAAACGCTGAACGATATTGGCGCTGTCGAATATCTCGGTGTCCAGACGCTGACTTTCACGATTTACGAGACCTGGCTCAATCGCGGCAATCTTGCCAATGCGACACAGATCGCCGCTGTCATTCTGCTCATTGTCGGCGCGTTGATCTTCATCGAACGCAATGCCCGCGAAAAACAGCGCTTTGCCGCTCCAAAAGCCACGACCATGGCGCAACGCCACCGGTTGAAAAGCCTTCGCGGCTGGCGGCGCTGGTCTGCAAGCCTCTTCTGCATCGTTCCCGTGGCGAGTGGTTTCCTCATTCCCGTCATCGTTCTTGGCGGTTACGCCGCAAAAAGGCTGGATGCGCTGTTTGCGCCGAAGCTGCTGAAAGCACTCGGTCACAGTCTCGAGGTCTCGCTTTCCGCCGCCTTCGTCACCCTGATTGCGGCTTTCGTATTTTCCTATGCCATCCGCACCGAGCGCTCGCGGACGTCAAAAGTGGCCGCGCGACTTGGCTCCATGGGATATGGCGTGCCGGGAACGGTGCTCGCCATCGGCGTGCTCATTCCCCTGGCCGGTCTCGACAATCACGTAGACGGGTTTGTCCGCTCCCATTTCGGATTTTCGAGCGGCCTGCTGCTGTCAGGCACTGCCTTTGCCATCATCTACGCCCATTCGGTGCGCTTCATGACCATGGCGGAGGGAACGCTTGATGCCGGGTTCCAGAAGCTCTCGCCGCATATCGACATGGCCTCGCGAACGCTTGGGCGCAACCGGTTGCAGACACTGTTCAAGGTGCTGCTGCCGAATATGCGGCCTGCGGCGCTGACAGCCTTTCTTCTGGTACTGATCGAATCCATGAAGGAGCTGCCGGCGACGATCCTGCTGCGGCCCTTCGGCTTCAACACGCTCGCCACGCTGGTCTATGAAGACGCGTCCCGCTCAAGGGTGCAGGATGCCGCCGTGCCGGCGATCATCATCATCATTGCCGGGCTTATCCCCGTGCTTCTCGTGTCGAAATCGATGGATCATCCGGAAAACCGCTGAAGGCAACCCGCATGGCGGCAAAAAGAAAGGCGGCCTCTCGGCCGCCTGTATTAGTTGTGCTTTTTTAACGAGAGAAAGGGGGACAACCTCGCCATATGGAAATTATCAATCCCGGCTATCTAAAGTTTGACAGCCCTGCGTTGGGATTTACTTTCCGCCAACTCCTATTAACAAGCGGTTAAAACCAAAATCGATCAATTACCGACGATAATTCCTATTTTGAGACCGTAAAAGTCAAAAACTAAATTACAGGTTTCTAATTTTATCGACGCCTCAACAGTAACGCGTAGAAATCGGAGAGGAATATTCGATCAGTTGCGCGCGGCTGCGTGTTCGTCCTTCATTCGCTGGAGTTCCGTGCGTTTTGAGGCGATGGAAGCGACAATCACGCCGATTGTGACAAGCCCGATAAGGATCGTGCAGATGGCGTTGATCTCAGGTGTGACACCAAGACGAACCTGCGAATAAATCTTGATCGGCAGCGTCGTCGCACCCGGACCGGTGGCGAAACTTGCGATCACGAGATCATCGAGCGACAGCGTAAACGCCAGCATCCAGCCGGCGATGACGGCCGGGAAGATCAGCGGCAGGGTAATTTTGAAGAAGGTCTTGACCGGCGGGCAACCGAGATCGAGCGCTGCTTCCTCGAGGCTGCGATCAAAGGTCAACAGGCGCGACTGCACGACGATTGCCACATAACACATGGTGAAGGTGGTGTGTGCGATGACCACCGTCCAGAAGCCGCGATCCACCCCGACGGCCACGAACAGCAAAAGCAGCGACAGACCGGTAATGACCTCCGGCATGACGAGCGGCGCATAGATCATGCCCGAAAACAGCACGCGTCCCGGAAAGCGCGCAAAGCGCGTCAGAGACAGCGCCGCCAGCGTTCCGAGGATGGTGCCGATGGTGGCGCTCAAAATACCGACACGAAGCGTCACCCAGGCTGCATCCATCAGCCCCTGGTTCGACCACATGGACTTGTACCATTGCAGCGAAAATCCGCCCCAGACGGTGACCAGCTTAGAGGCATTGAAGGAATAAACAATCAGGATGATGATCGGGATGTAGAGAAAGGCAAAACCGAGGGTCAGGACGGTGATGTCGAATTTTCCGCGTTTCATGGCCTCACCCGACTTTCTTCTGCTGGTTCTGGAAGATGGCGATGGGCACCACCAGCAACAGTAGAAGCAGCACCGCAACGGCGGATGCTAGGGGCCAGTCGCGGTTGCCGAAGAATTCAGTCCAGAGGGTCTTGCCGATCATCAGCGTCTGCGCACCGCCAAGCAGATCGGGAATGACGAATTCGCCGGTTATCGGGATGAAACAGATCATCGACCCGGCCACCACACCCGGAAGCGACAGCGGGAAGGTAATCTTCCAGAAGGCCTTCCAGGGCGGGCAACCCAGATCGGCCGCCGCTTCCAGAAGCGTATTGTCGAATTTTTCCAGCGCCGAATAAAGCGGCAGCACCATGAACGGCAGATAGGAATAGACGATTCCGATGAAGATCGCAGTCTCGGTGCGGAAGATATTGACCTGCTGGTCCGGCCCCAGAAAACCGAGCCATTGGAACAGCACCGTCAGCAGACCTTCGGGCTTCAGAATACCGATCCAGGCGTAAACGCGGATCAGGAACGAGGTCCAGAACGGCAGGATGACCAGCATCACCAGCGTCGGGCGGATGGATGACGGCGAACGCGCCATGGCAAGAGCCATGGGATAACCGATCAGCAACAGCAGGAAGGTGGAGATGAATGCGATGCGCAGCGACGAGAGATAGGCGTCGATGTAGAGCGGGTCTTCCGTCAGAAACAGGTAGTTTTCGAAATCCAGCTGCGAGAAGAATGCGCCAAGCTTCGAAAACCCTTCGAAGACTGGCGTATAGGGCGGCATGGATATCGCCGTATCCGAAAGCGATATTTTGAAAATGATGAAAAAGGGCGCTGCAAAAAACAGCATCAGCCAGAAATAGGGAACCGCGACGACCAGCCATCGCCAGGGACTTTGCCGGTTTTCAGGAGTGGTGATCGCCATAAAAGCCTCCCTCAGTGCGTTAGCACAAGACCGGAATCCTGTTTCCAGTTCAACCACACCATATCGCCAAAGGTGATCGGGCGATCCACGAGACGCGAGACATTCGCCTGCGCTGCACGGATGACACGGCCATCGGCAAGCTTTACGATGAACACCGAGAAGTCACCGAGATAGCCGATATCCCAGACTTCGCCATAAGCGGAATTGACGGCGCTGTCGGTGGGTTGATCGAGCGAGATGCGGACCTTTTCCGGGCGGATGGCGAAAGCCACCCGGCTTCCGGTGACAGCGGCACATTCCTGCTCCACGGCAACTGTCAGCCCGTCGCAATCGAGTGTCACCAGTCCCGGCTTGCCGATATCGGACGCGTTAGTGACGACATTGGCGTCGAAAATATTGATGTCGCCGATGAAATCCGCCACGTAACGGCTGTTCGGCGCCTCGTAGATTTCGGCAGGCGTTGCCACCTGCACCACAATGCCCTTGTCCATGACCGCGATCCGGTCCGACACCGTCATTGCCTCTTCCTGGTCATGGGTGACGATCAAGAAGGTGAGGCCGAGATTGGTCTGGATGTCCATCAGCTCGAATTGGGTTTCCTCGCGCAGCTTCTTGTCGAGCGCACCGAGCGGTTCATCCAGCAAAAGCACCTTCGGCCGCTTGGCAAGCGAGCGGGCAAGCGCCACGCGCTGCCGCTGGCCGCCCGAAAGCTGGCTCGGCTTGCGCTTGGCAAACTCGCTGAGCTTGACGAGCCGCAGCATTTCCTCGACCCGCGAGGATACTTCTGCCTTGGGCAGACCGTCCTGCTCCAGACCAAAGGCAATGTTCTTTTCCACCGACATATGCGGGAAAAGGGCGTAGGACTGAAACATCATATTGGTCGGGCGCTTGTAGGGCGGCACGCCGGAAATATCCTTGCCCTGGAGGAGAATACGCCCATTGGTCGGTTCCTCGAAACCGGCCAGCATGCGCATCAGCGTGGTCTTGCCGCAGCCGGAAGGACCGAGCAGCGAAAAGAACTCCCGTTCGTAAATATCGAGCGTCAGATTATCGACGGCGACGAAATCGCCAAACCGCTTGGTGACGTTTTCAAAACGGATGAAGGGAACCGCATCGGGATTGTCCCAAGGGCTAAATTTGCGTTTGACCGGCCCCAGAGTTTTCGCCATTCACCCTACCCTCAAATCCCGTTGATTTTGTAGATTTGAGCATCGGATTTCCCGAAAACCGCGTCACACTTTTCGGTCCGATGCCATGAGGCGGGCAGCGCCGGCAGGTTGCGTGACCTGCCGGCAAGGTATCAGAGAAACAGGCCCGCCGGCCGTTTCTCAACCAGCGCGCGGAGCTATCAGCTACCGGTCTTTATCTGCGTCCAGACGCGGTTCAAGACACGCTGTTCCTTCGGTCCGTAGGGTGAGATGGTGAAGAGCTTCTTCATCGTCTCGGCATTGGGGTAGACCGCCGGGTTCTTGGCAACCGACGGATCCATCAGCGCCTGCGAGGCAAGGTTGCCGTTCGCATACTGAACATAGTTGGACGCCTTGGCGATGACTTCCGGGCGCATCAGGTAGTTTATGAAGGTGTGAGCTTCCTCGACATTCTTGGCATCCGCCGGGATGGCAAGGTTGTCGAACCACATATAGGTGCCTTCCTTCGGGATGACGTAGTTCACCTCGACGCCGTTCTTGGCTTCTTCGGCACGCTTTTTCGCCTGAAGAATGTCACCCGACCAGCCGATCGTGATGCAGCTGTCGCCATTTGCCAGCTCGTCGATATAGGCGGAGGAGTTGAAGGTCTTCACGAAGGGACGGATATTCGAATAGACGGCACCGCCCGCTTCCAGATCGGCCGTTTCCTTGCTGTCCGGGTTCTTGCCGAGGTAATTCATCGCGATGGCGAAGGTCTCGTCCGATGCATCGAGAATATTGATGCCACAGGATTTCAGCTTTTCGGCATTTTCCGGCTTAAAGAGAATATCCCAGCTGTCGACCGGAACATCAACGAGAGCCGCCTTCACCTTGGCGACGTTATAGCCGATGCCTGTTGTGCCCCACATGTAGTTCACGGCATACTCGTTGCCGGGGTCGTATTTCGCCAGACGCTCGGAGACATCCGGCCACATGTTCTTCAGATTCGGCAACTTGGACTTGTCGAGTTTCTGGAAAACACCGGCATTGATCTGGCGGGCGAGGAAGGGGCCAGTCGGCACCACCACGTCGTAGCCGGAGCTGCCGGCCAGAAGCTTCGTTTCCACGAGTTCGTTGCTGTCGAATACATCGTAAACGACCTTGATGCCGGTTTCCTTGGTGAAATCGGTAAGGATCGATTCGTCGATATAATCCGACCAGTTAAAGACGTGAACGACCTTCTCCTGGGCCATTGCCGAGCCTGCAGCAACGAGCGCCGTCGTGAGAGCCAAAGTGAAACGGAGCGAACGGTTTTTCATGATTTCTCCTGTTAACGCATCCTCGTGACGGAAGCGTGATCCCCTTTTTTAGTGAGACTAGAAAGGAAAACAAAAGGGAGCAAGCGGGAAATGTGCAGCACAGCATTTTCAACCGAATGTGTTCCACCGGGAAAAAAGTGATGCGAAACCTCTACTGGAAGTCGAAAACACTAAGACCGGTCACCATTTCGTCCAGACCGAGCGGCCTCGTCAGCGGGGCCTCCGCCCGCGACAGACAGCCCTGCCTTTCACACAGCCGGCACGAGGGACCAATGGCAATGGTCGGCCCACCTGCGCCGGCAGCTCCATAAACCGTCTCCCCGGCCTGGGCGAGATCGCAGCCCAGAAGCACGGCCGTTCGCCGCACCCTTTCGCCGAAACCGGCCTGCGGGCCTTCAAGCGTGCGCGACACAGTCAGGAAGGCGTCACCGTCAGGCATCTCCACCGGCTCCACCAGCACCTGCCCCGGCTGGGCAAAAGCTGCGTGGATATTAAGACGCGGACAGAGGCCGCCAAACCGTGCCCTCGGGAAACCACCGGCGCCCGCAAGACGGAAACGGTTGCCGGCATTGTCAGTCTCCATCAGAAAGAACGGGATTGCCGCAGCCGTCGGCCTTTGCAGGCTGACGAGCCTGTTGGCGGCCTGCTCGAACGACACATTGAAGCGTGATCGCAGGACATCGAGATCGTATTTCGCGCGCTGGGCGGCACTCAAAAACGCACCATAGGGCATCATCAGGGCGTGGGCGGCATAACGCGCCAGCTCGAAGCGGGCGATGCGCCGTGCCTCCTCCCCCTTCAGGCCAAGCGTCTCCAGCTCAGCGCCAATCTCCTCTCGAAGCGCCAGAAGACAGGTTTCCATCGCCATTTCCCTGAGCTGATCCGGCTGCGACAGGCGCTCGGACAAAAACAGCCGCATGGAATGGCGGTCATAACGCCGCCGCAGATTGGGCATGGCATGGACCGGCAGAGTTCTGACCACGATACCGTGGTTTTTCTGAAGCCATGCGCGAAGGCCCGCGGCGAGATCTTCGCCCGCCGACAATTGCTTGTGGAGTTCTTCTGCCGCCGCATCGATGGAATGGACATAGGCCGGCCGGTTTTCAAAGACGTGCCGCACCTCGTCGATCGGCAGTCGGGTGGAGGAAAGCGCCGTCTCATGTCCTTCGCGCGCCAGAAGATCCGAGAGGTCGGAAAGGCGCTGCGCCTGTTCCCGATAGGCCCTATACAGCTTGACGACGCCACTTGCCGCATTGGGCGCGGCATCTGCCACCTCGATCAGCTCCTGCGGCGACGGCACCTCGCCCACCAAGAGCGGATCGGCGAAGACCTCGCGCAATTGCCCGGCGGAACCGGCACTCTCGCCTTGCAGGTCGTCCAGATCCACCTTGTAGACTGAAGCGAGCTTCAAGAGCAGCTGCACGGTCAGCGGCCGCTGATTGCGCTCGATGAGATTGAGGTAGGAAGGCGAGATCGCCAGCGCCTCGGCCATGGCCGTCTGCGTCAGCGCCAGACCGTTGCGAATACGACGTACGCGCGGGCCAGCAAAAATCTTGTTTTCCGACACAGCCTCAACCTCACATCGAAAGACTCATACAAGTCTGTTACAAAATCGCCGGGCATAATGCTTTTACAAAGTTTACAATTTTACAGCTCCACCCTGTAATGCATACTACAGCATAACCTCTTTCAAGTCACTGTTTTTATGTTTGTTCTGGCGCTCAAACTCATGAAAATGTAAATGTAGTCACATCGAACGGCACTTCACACAGCTGAAGACAGCACGTTTCTGAAACTGCATTTGTCATGGGAGAGAGAAGTATGACGGATTTTTACAAACTTGTTCCGGGCGCACCGCAGGGACGCTTCGACGGCATTGAGCGCACTTATACCGCCGCCGACGTGGAGCGGTTACGCGGCTCCGTTGAAATCCGCCATTCGCTGGCCGAGATGGGTGCCAATCGGCTGTGGAAGCTGATCAACGAAGAGAATTTCATCAATGCGCTCGGCGCGCTTTCCGGCAACCAGGCCATGCAGATGGTTCGCGCCGGGCTGAAGGCGATCTATCTTTCCGGCTGGCAGGTTGCGGCAGATGCCAACACGGCCTCCGCCATGTATCCGGACCAATCGCTCTACCCCGCCAATGCGGCGCCAGAGCTTGCAAAGCGCATCAACCGCACCTTGCAACGGGCAGACCAGATCGAGACGGCAGAGGGCAAGGGCCTTTCGGTCGACACGTGGTTCGCGCCTATCGTTGCCGATGCGGAAGCAGGTTTCGGGGGACCGCTCAACGCCTTCGAGATCATGAAGGCATTCATCGAGGCCGGTGCAGCCGGTGTACACTATGAAGACCAGCTGGCATCTGAAAAGAAGTGCGGCCATCTCGGCGGCAAGGTTCTGATCCCCACGGCGGCGCATATTCGCAACCTGACGGCGGCACGACTTGCAGCCGACGTCATGGGCGTGCCGACGCTGGTCATCGCCCGCACCGATGCGGAGGCAGCCAAGCTTTTGACCTCTGATATTGACGAGCGCGACCAGCCCTTCGTCGACTACGATGCCGGCCGCACCGTCGAGGGCTTCTATCAGGTGAAGAACGGTCTTGAACCCTGCATCGCCCGTGCGGTGGCCTATGCGCCCTATTGCGATCTGATCTGGTGCGAGACCTCCAAGCCAGATCTCGAGCAGGCGCGCAGGTTTGCCGAGGGCGTGCACAAGGTGCATCCCGGCAAGAAGCTCGCTTACAATTGCTCGCCGTCGTTCAACTGGAAAAAGCACCTCGACGACGCGACCATTGCCAAGTTCCAGCGCGAACTCGGGGCAATGGGCTACAAGTTCCAGTTCATCACGCTGGCCGGCTTCCACCAGCTGAATTACGGCATGTTCGAACTGGCGCGCGGCTACAAGGAGCGGCAGATGGCGGCCTATTCCGAGCTTCAGGAAGCGGAATTCGCGGCCGAGGTAAACGGCTACACCGCCACCAAGCACCAGCGCGAAGTCGGCACCGGCTACTTCGACGCCGTGTCGCTGGCAATCTCGGGCGGCACGTCTTCGACCACCGCCATGAAGGAATCCACCGAGCATGACCAGTTCCGCCCGGCGGCGGAATAAACTGGAAAACTGCCCTTCCCTTGAACGGGAAGGGCTTGCAAATCGCATCAAGAACCCCAACCAATAAAGAGAGGAGAAATGCCATGAATGCCCATAACCCCATCAAGACCCACGTCAAGGAACGCGCCGAGGAGCAGTCCTCCGCCATGACGCAGGATCAACAGGTCGCCATCCGCATGCTGGCCAACGATCTGCACCGCCTCAATCAGGCCGTCATGAAGGCAGTTGAGGCCGGTGTTTCCGTTGAACTCGTCCGCTCAGCCCGCCATCACGGCGGGGGCGGCAACTGGGGCGATCTTCTGATCCCGGTCATCGTTGCGCAGGGAAGTGCTGCTGCGTGACACCGCTCATGCCGGACGGCTTTTTCGTCCGGCGTACAAATCGGAATGTCGCTTGATGAGACGCGTCATCCGGTCCGCCACCGTCCGTATATCGCGACGGTGGCGATCGTCGTTGTTCATGACGATCCACTGGTTGTGACGAAGCGCTTCGATTTCGTCACCCTCACGCATCAGCCGCGCATCGGCATCGCCCACGAAACACGGCAGCACGGCAACCCCTGCTCCGGCCAGTGCCAGATCGAGCAGTGCCGTCGGCCTGCTAACCGTCACCACGATCTCATTACCACGGTTTTCATGCGGCCAGCGCAGGTAGGCGGAAATGGCGTTTTCTTCCGCCACCGCCAACCACCGGTCTGAAACGGAGCTGGCGGCGTTGCGCAACCTGTAGGGCGCATAGGCCACCTCCCCCGTCTTGATGGCAGCGAGGTTGCGTTCCTCGGGCTCGAAAGCGCGAATGCCGATGTCGTTTTCACGGTGCGCCAAAGACGCCCTTTGTTCGGCGATGAAAAGGTCGATGCGGAAATCGTCGCGATCCGTGCAGATGGCGGAGAAATTTACTGCAAGCAGCCAGGCATTCCAGGTGCCGACGGCAATGCGCACGACGGAAGAGGTCGACGACGCCTTTTGCCATCCCTCGATATCCTTTGCGGCGTTTTCCATCGCCTGAAGGCGGTCAAACAGCGCGCGGCCTCCCGGTGTCAACGCGTATCCCGTCTGGCTGCGCTGGAACAGCGCCTTGCCGATACGCTCTTCCAGTTCGATCATGCGTCGCCCGATAGTCGCAGGGCTCAAACCCGTCAGCGCCGCAGCACCCGTAAGGCCGCCGCTGCGTGACACATCGAGGAAAAGTTGGTATGAGTCCCAAGTGACGTTTTTCATTTATGAAAAACGTAGCGCATTTTCTTGCGCAGATAAAACAAAAAACGGCGTGCATCATGGCCCTCCGCAACATGGAGAGTGACATGCACGTATTTTATTCAGCATTGGCCATCATCGAAAACCAGACGCCGCGCACGCGGCGGGAAGCCATCCGGCAGGAAGAGAAATTCTATGCCGATATGGCCGAGGCATCCTGGCCGTGGCGGCTGTTTACCGCGGTTGCTGCAAGGGCGAAAGCGAAGAGCCTGACCTTAATAAAAAAGGGCGATCAGGGCAGCCACGGCACCGGCTGCGATTGCAGTCAGGCGAAAGGCCAACTGCCTGCTCTCGCTTTCGGCGCGGGCGATGGCAATGGCGCGAGGGCGGCGATGTGCGGATCTGTTCATGCGCGGGCTCCTGACGAAAAACTCAACCGACCCATGCCCTGTTAAGAGCCTCCAGCATGACATCATGTACAGCGGAACCACAACGAGATTCGGCTTTGCTGGCATTCTGTCAGGATGACTCCGTGCCTGTTAACAAGGTGTTAATACGAGCGGTTTCAGGCGAATTCACCTGCTGCCTGACCGGAGGCCCAGGCCCACTGGAAATTATAACCGCCCAGCCAGCCGGTCACGTCAACACATTCGCCGATGAAATAGAGCCCGGCCAAGGTTTTCGCTGCCATGCTGCGGGAATCGAGGCCGGTCGTATCCACGCCGCCAAGTGTGACTTCCGCTGTGCGATACCCCTCGGAACCGGCTGGCTTGATCTGCCAGTCCTGCACCTCATTTGCCAGGGTCGCCAGAGCCTTGTCTGACATATCGGCAAGGTTGCCGGTCAGCCCCGATTTTTCGACGACATGTTGCGCCAGCCGTTTCGGCAGGATTTCCGCAAGAGCGGTCTGGGCCGACTGGCGGCCGTTCTTCTGTTTCGCTTCCTTTAGCAAGGCGACGATATCGCGCGCAGGCTCCAGTTTCAGGCGGATCGTATCGCCCTCCCGCCAATAGGAGGAGATTTGCAGGATTGAGGGGCCGCTTAGGCCCCGATGGGTAAACAGCAGTGCTTCGTTGAAAGCCGTTTTGCCATGGGAAATTTCGGCTGGCACGGCAACACCGGCAAGGGGGCTCAGCCTTTCCAGTGCCGCAGGATCAAGCGTCAGCGGCACGAGGCCGGGGCGCGTCTCGATGAGCGACAGGCCGAATTGCTCGGCGATCTGGTAGGCAAAACCCGTCGCACCCATTTTCGGGATCGACTTGCCGCCCGTTGCGACCACAAGGCTTTCCGCCTCGATGACGCCGCCGGAGGTCGTCACGCGAAACCGGCCGCCATCATATGCGACATCAGAAACAGCGGTTTCGAGCCTCAATTTCACCTTTGCAGCCTGCATTTCGCCAAGCAGCATGCGGATGATGTCCTTGGCGCTATCGTCGCAGAACAGCTGCCCAAGCGTCTTTTCATGCCAGGCGATACGATGTTTTTCGACCAGAGCGATGAAATCGCGCGGCGTGTAACGGGCAAGTGCGGATTTGGCGAAATGCGGGTTGGCGGAGAGATAATTCTTCGGCCCGGCGTGGATGTTGGTGAAATTGCAGCGGCCGCCGCCGGAGATGCGGATTTTCTCGCCCGGCGCCTTGGCGTGGTCGAGGATGATGACGGAGCGGCCGCGCTGGCCGGCACGGATGGCGCACATCATGCCGGCAGCCCCCGCCCCCAAAATCAGCACGTCACATTTGTCTGCCATAGTTGTTTTCCGTTTGCTTCTCCCTTTCCTCTTTTCGAAGTGTCGCCCGTTGTCAATGGCGCTTTCCCCCTCGCCAATTGCCAAACTCCGGTTATGATGGCGCCAGTCGAAACACAGACCCGGTGATACATGCCCCCGAAGAAAACCATGCTCCGCCCGAAGAAACAGGCAACCATGGCAAAGAAACCTCCCCTCGACCTTTCCTCTACCCGTGGCGTTTCCTCCTGGCGCGAAGCTTCGCAATGGTTGAGAGCGCGCGGTATTGAGGATATTGAATGCATAACACCCGATCTTGCCGGGGTCGCGCGTGGCAAGATGATGCCGACGGCGAAGTTTACGGGCGACACCTCGCTTGCCCTGCCCTCCGCCCTCTATCGCCACACGATCTCGGGCGAATATCCGGATGAGACGGCAAACTTCCGCTATGAGCCGCGCGACAGCGACCTGAAGCTTGTGCCTGATCTTTCCACGCTGTCCGTGGTGCCATGGGAAAGCGACCCGACCGCGCAGGTGATCTGCGATGTCGTGGATGCCGAGGGTAATTTCGTTCCCTATACGCCGCGCAACGTGCTGAAAAACGTGCTTTCGCTTTACACGGAAAAAGGCTGGAAGCCGGTCGTCGCGCCGGAAATCGAATTCTACCTGGTCGCCATGAATGACGACCCTGACTATCCGCTGCATCCGCCGAAGGGCCGCTCCGGACGCTCCATTGTCGGTGGGCAGAGCTATTCCATCGCCGGCATCAACGAGTTCGACKAACTGATCGACGATATCTATCACTTCTCCGAAAAGCAGGGCCTCGAGATCGATACCCTGATCCACGAGGAAGGCCCGGCCCAGCTGGAAATTAACCTGCGCCATGGCGATCCGATCGAACTTGCCGACCAGGTGTTCCTGTTCAAGCGCACGATCCGTGAAGCAGCATTGAAGCATGGCATCTACGCCACCTTCATGGCCAAGCCCATGCAGGGTCAACCGGGTTCGGCCATGCATATCCATCAGTCGGTGGTGGAGATCGACAGCGGCCGCAATATCTTCTCCAACAAGGACGGCGGCCCATCCAAGGAGTTCTTCGCCTTCGTCGGCGGCATGCAGCGTTATGTTCCGAACGCGCTGGTGATGCTTGCTCCTTACGTGAATTCCTATCGCCGCCTCACGCCTGATATGGCTTGCCCGGTCAACAATGCCTGGGGTTACGACAATCGCACGACGGCTTTCCGCGTGCCGATTTCCAGCCCGCAGGCAAGGCGTGTCGAAAACCGCCTGCCGAGTTCGGATGCCAATCCCTATCTCGCGCTTGCCGCTTCGCTTGCCTGCGGCTGGCTCGGCATCGTCAACAATATCGAGCCGACCGAACCGACCGCCGATACGGCCAATGAAGGCTCCATCGACCTGCCGCGCGGGCTGCTGGAAGCCGTGGCGCTGCTGGAAGGCGAAGAACAGTTCGAGCGGGTGTTCGGCCATGAATTCGTCGGCCTTTATGCGGGCCTGAAGCGCGGGGAATTCGAGACATTCATGCAGGTCATCAGCCCATGGGAGCGGGAATTCCTGCTTCTCAACGTGTGAGGTCTGAAGCATGACGTGGCAAAGCCCGATAGCGCCGGGGATTTCCTGGTATCAGGCAAGCGCCCAGGAGCGGCCGCAATATCCGGCGCTCGACGGGTCGAAAGCAGTGGACGTCGCGGTCGTCGGCGGCGGCTATACCGGGCTTCAGGCCGCCTTTAATCTTGCCGCCAACGGTGTCTCCGTCGCCTTGATCGAGGCGCATCGTTTCGGCGACGGCGCATCCGGCCGCAACGGCGGGCAATTTGGCACCGGGCAGCGCTCGTTTCCCGACGAGATGGAAGACGAGATCGGCTTCGAGCAGTCCAAGGTACTGTTCGATATCGCCGAGGATGCCAAGCACTACGTCCTCAACTTCGCCCGCGATCACGGCATCGACATGGAGTATCTGCCGGGGCAGCTCTATGTGGCGCACAAGGCTGCTTACGAAGACGATTACCGCAAAAGCGTCGATGCGATGAACAATCGCTACGGCTATCCGCATATTTCCTACATGGAGCGGGCGGACGCACGCAGACGTGTCGGCTCCAGCCATTATTTCGGCGGCACACGCGATACCGGCACCGGCCATATCCATCCGCTGAAGCTGCTGGTCGGGCTTGCGAAAGCCGCAAAAGAGGCGGGCGCCGGCATCCATGAAATGACGCCCGCCAAATCCATACGCCAGGCGGGCGGCAAGACCATTATCGAAACGCCCTCCGGCACGCTGACCGCAACGCGGGTGCTGATTGCGACCAATGCCTATATCGGCAATCTGGAACCGGTGACGGCGGCCCATATCATGCCCATCCGCTCCTTCATCGGCGCGACCGCACCGCTTGACGCTTATCCTGACATTATTCCCGGCAAGGAAGCCGTGGCCGATTCCCGTTTCGTGGTGCGCTATTTCCGCAAGACGGTCGACAACCGGCTGCTGTTCGGCGGGCGCGAGGCCTATACGGCCGATACGCCGCGCGACATTTCCAGCCATATTCGCCGGCAGATCGCGGAAATCTATCCCGAACTCGGAAATGTCGAGATCACCCATTCCTGGGGCGGCTCCGTCGGCATCACCCTGCCAAGGCGGGTGTTCGTGCGGGAAGTCATGCCAGGGGTCACCTCCATCGGCGGTTATTCCGGACACGGGGTGATGCTGTCGAACTATTGCGGCAAGCTCTATGCCGATCTCGTTCTCGGCAGACAGGATATGCTGGCGCCATTCGCGCGGTTGAAGGTTCCTTCGTTCCCCGGCGGCGCATCGCTGCGGGCACCGCTGCTTTTCCTGGCGCTCTCATGGTACGCGTTGCGAGACAGGTTTTAGGAAATCCGCCCACCTCTGGAGATCTGATGGAAAGACCTAGCGACAGGCTTGTAACGATTGCGACCGGTTACGGGATGGCGGAAACCGCCGTGACGTGTTCGTTTCTGCGCGCCTATGGCATCCACACCACCGTGCCCTCGGCCCATATCGTTTCCGTGAACTGGCATTTGACGGTCGCTTTCGGAGGCATGGAAATCCGGGTGCCGGAGTGGCAGCGGCATGAGGCAAGACTGCTGCTGGACAGTATAGATGCCTCGCACAAGGTCGATGAGCCATCACCGCGATCATGGATGGGGAAAATCGCAGCAATCGTCGTTTTTTTCTTTTTTTCCGTTCCGCCGCCGGCCAAAGGCTTGTTCAAGAACCCTGCTTTCTAGCCGGCATCACTCAATGACAATCGGTACGGGTTTTCGACCCGTGAAACCAAAATTCATAATTTCACATAACTGAGACTGGCATTTTTAAATCGATTAGATTATGGATGCCCCAACCCTTGAAGATCGAGAGTATCGATATGAGCAGTCAGATCATTCCTGTTGAAGCTTTTGATTGTGTCGTTTTCGGCGGCACAGGCGATTTGGCAGAGCGCAAGCTTTTGCCGGCCCTTTATCACCGTCAGGTCGAAGGCCAGTTCACGGAGCCGACCCGTATCATCGGCGCGTCGCGTTCGGTCATGAGCCATGAGGAATATCGCAAATTCGCGCAGGACGCGCTGAAGGAGCATCTGAAGGCGGGCGAATATGATGATGCGCAGGTTGCGCTGTTCCTCAACCGGCTTTTCTACGTTCCCGTCGACGCAAAATCCGGCAACGGATGGGACGTGTTGAAGAAGCTGCTCGATGAGGGCAAGGAGCGCATACGCGCCTTCTATCTCGCTGTTGCGCCCGGCATTTTCGGCGATATCGCCGACAAGATCCGCGAACACAAGCTTATCACCCGCTCGACCCGCATCGTCGTTGAAAAGCCGATCGGCCGCGACCTTGCCTCGGCGCAGGAACTCAACGACACCATCGGCCACGTCTTCAAGGAAGAACAGATCTTCCGCATCGACCACTATCTCGGCAAGGAGACGGTGCAGAACCTGATGGCACTGCGTTTTGCCAACGCGCTTTACGAGCCGCTTTGGAATTCCGCCCATATCGACCACGTGCAGATCACGGTCGCAGAAGCTGTCGGCCTTGAGGGTCGCGCCGGATATTACGATACGGCCGGTGCGTTGCGCGACATGGTGCAGAACCACATTCTGCAATTGCTTTGCCTCGTTGCCATGGAGCCGCCCGCTTCCATGAACGCGGAAGCTGTGCGTGACGAAAAGCTCAAGGTCCTGCGCTCGCTGAAGCCGATCAACACCACCAATGTCGAAAAGCTGACGGTTCGCGGCCAGTACCGCGCCGGCGCTTCCGCAGGCGGCCCGGTGAAAGGTTATCTGGAGGAGCTGGAGGGCGGCGTTTCCAACACGGAAACCTTCGTCGCCATCAAGGCCGAAATCGCCAACTGGCGCTGGGCCGGCGTTCCTTTCTACATTCGCACGGGAAAACGCCTTGCGACCCGCGTTTCGGAAATCGTCGTCACGTTCAAGCAGATCCCGCATTCGATCTTCGACGATGCGGCCGGCAAGATCGAAGCCAACAAGCTGGTCATTCGCCTCCAACCGGACGAAGGCGTCAAGCAGTCGCTGCTCATCAAGGATCCCGGCCCGGGCGGCATGCGTCTGCGTCAGGTCTCGCTGGACATGAGCTTTGCCGAAGCCTTCAATGTGCGCAGCCCCGATGCCTATGAGCGGCTTTTGATGGATACCATCCGCTCCAACCAGACACTGTTCATGCGCCGCGACGAAGTGGAAGCGGCATGGGACTGGGTCGATCCGATCCTCAAGAGCTGGGAAGAACTGGGACAGGGCGTACAGGGTTATACTGCCGGAACCTGGGGTCCGAGCGGCTCGATCGCACTGATCGAGCGCGACGGCCGCACCTGGCACGACGCTGACTGAGGGCGCGGGTATGAGCGAAACAATCCATGTCTTCGACACAGCCGCTGAACTGGCGAAAACCCTGGCGGCGGATGTTGCCGCGCGTCTCGACGCGGCAACGAAAGAATACGGAACGGCAAGCATTGCCGTTTCGGGCGGTTCAACGCCCAAGCTGTTCTTCCAGGCGCTTTCCCATCATGATCTCGACTGGAGCAACATCAGCGTGACGCTGGTGGACGAACGGTTCGTGCCGCCAGAAAGCGAGCGCTCGAACCACCGGCTGGTCAGCGAGAACCTGTTGCAGGACAAGGCGAAGGCGGCCTATTTCGTGCCGCTGTTCCAGCCCGCGGCCTCGCCTGAGGATGCAGCGACGCTTGCGACCGTCAAGACCGAAGCGATCTGCGATCCTTTCGATGTCGTCGTGCTGGGCATGGGAACGGATGGGCATACGGCATCGTTCTTTCCCGGTGGCGACAATCTCTACGAAGCGCTCGACCTTGACGAACCGCGCGGCGTTTTGACCATGGCGGCGGAAACCGCGGGGGAAGAACGGTTGACGTTCAACTTTTCCAGCCTTCACGATGCAGGTTTTCTGGTGCTCCACATCGAAGGTGCAGCAAAAAAGGCGACGCTTGAAAAAGCACAGTCGGGCGAGGATGAGGACGAAATGCCGATCCGCGCCGTGCTGAACCGGGCAGAAACCGCCGTGGATATTTACTGGGCGCCATAACTGGATGCGGTTGCCGCGCAAGCGGCCCCGCGACAGCGCCCGACGACACAAGACGAAAACACGATAACCGGTCCTTCATCTCCCGGAACGCCGGTTCTCGACCAACGAACAGGATGAACGCTCATGTCCGCCGATTCCCGCATTCAGGCCATTACCGCCCGCATCGTCGAACGCTCCAAGCCTTACCGCGAGACCTATCTCGAGCGGCTGCGGCTGCAGGTTTCGAAGGGGGTTCATCGCTCCACTCTCTCCTGCGGTAACCTCGCGCATGGATTTGCTGTCTGTTCCCCCGCCGACAAGGACCTCCTTGCCGGCGACCGGGTTGGCAATCTCGGCATCATCACCGCCTATAACGACATGCTGTCGGCGCACCAGCCCTACGAGACCTTTCCGGCAATCATCCGCGAGGCCGCAGCGCAAGCCGGCGGCGTGGCGCAGGTCGCGGGTGCCGTGCCTGCCATGTGTGACGGCGTAACCCAGGGCCAGCCGGGCATGGAGCTCTCGCTATTCTCCCGTGATGCCATCGCCATGGCTGCCGGCATCGGCCTGTCGCATAACATGTTCGACGCCGCCGTCTATCTCGGTGTCTGCGACAAGATCGTTCCCGGCCTCGTCATCGCAGCGCTTTCCTTCGGTCACCTTCCCTCCATCTTCATCCCCGCTGGGCCTATGACCACCGGCCTGCCGAACGACGAGAAATCCCGCATTCGCCAGCTTTATGCAGAGGGCAAGGTTGGGCGCGCCGAGCTGCTGGAGGCGGAGTCCAAATCCTATCATGGTCCCGGCACCTGCACTTTCTACGGCACGGCGAATTCCAACCAGATGCTGATGGAGATCATGGGTTTCCACATGCCCGGCTCTTCCTTCATCAATCCCGGCACGCCGCTGCGCGACGCGCTGACACGCGAGGCCGCCAAGCGGGCGCTCGCCATCACCGCGCAGGGCAACGAATTCACGCCTGCGGGCGAAATGATCGATGAGCGCTCGATCGTCAACGGCGTCGTTGGCCTGCACGCGACGGGCGGCTCGACCAACCACACCATGCATCTGATCGCCATGGCGCGCGCAGCCGGCATCATCCTCACCTGGCAGGATATTTCCGACCTGTCGGATACCGTGCCGCTGCTTGCCCGCGTTTATCCCAACGGTCTTGCGGATGTGAACCATTTCCACGCCGCAGGCGGCATGGGCTTCCTCATCAAGCAGCTTTTGAAACAGGGCTTCGTGCATGACGATGTCCGCACCGTCTTCGGACAGGGGCTCGAAGCCTACACCGTGGATGCCAAGCTTGACGAAAACGGCGCGGTGACCCGCGAGCCTTCTCCCGAGCAGAGCCACGACCCCAAGGTTCTCGCCAGCATTGAAACGCCGTTCCAGCCGACCGGCGGTTTGAAGATGCTGACCGGCAACCTCGGCAAATCGGTCATCAAGATCTCCGCCGTCAAGCCCGAACGCCATATCATCGAGGCGCCCGCGATCGTCTTTAACGACCAGCAGGAGCTTCAGGATGCCTTCAAGGACGGCAAGCTCAACCGCGATTTCATCGCTGTCGTCCGTTTCCAGGGTCCGAAGGCCAACGGCATGCCGGAACTGCACCGCCTGACACCGCCACTTGGCGTGCTGCAGGATCGCGGCTTCAAGGTGGCGCTGGTAACGGACGGACGCATGTCCGGCGCTTCCGGCAAGGTGCCGGCCGCCATCCATGTCACGCCGGAAGCTTCCGAATGCGGCCCGATCTCGCTCATCCGCGATGGCGACATCATCCGTCTCGACGCCATTTCCGGAACGCTTGAAGTGCTTGTTCCAGCCGCAGAGCTGGCAAAGCGCGAACCGGCGCGCGCCGACCTTTCCGCCAACGAATGGGGCATGGGCCGCGAACTTTTCGCCCCGTTCCGCCGTAATGTCGGCCCTGCCGACCAGGGCGCCAGCGTTCTGTTCCATTGATCGCCCGGAGGCGAAGGCCGGATTCGGCCTCGCCTCCGCACCCTCTTGGCATGACCTGCACAACCCGCGCTGAAACCGCTTTATTTCCCGTCTCTTAAACGCCAAACTTGTCATGCGGCTGTGATGATCGCCCTATAGGGGCTTCTCAGCCAGCCGCGGGACGATCACGCATTTCAAGATGATGGGGCCAGACATGACGATTTTCTCAAGCAAACGCCGTGACGTGCTGAAGCTTATGGCTGGCACCGCCATACTGCCGTTGATGGTGGTGGCAACGCCGGCGGAGGCGCAGGATGTGGCCCTGCGTGCAATCGTGATTTCCGACCTGCATTCGGCCTATGAGCGCATCGGGCAGCTCCTAGCAGCCATAGAAATGCGCATCGCGGCTGACAAGGCACCCAACATTATTCTTCTGAACGGCGACCTGTTCGAAACCGGCAATGCGGTGGCGACACGGTCGTCCGGCGAAATCGAGTGGACGTTCCTCTCGGCGCTCGCCAGGCTCGCGCCCACCGTCATCAATATCGGCAACCATGAACCGGATATCGATAACGACCTCGCCAATTTCGTCCGTCGTGCCCGCGCGCTCGGCATCACCGTGCTGTCCAACATCATCGACAAGCGCAGCGGCGCACCCTATGCACCGGCCAGTGCGGAGGTGAGTGTCGGCGGACGGCCGGTCGTCGTTGCGGGCCTTGCCACCAACGCGATCAATACCTATCCGAAGGCGACGCGTGAGATGCTGGATATTCCGCAGCCTGTGGAATGGGCCAAGGCGAATCTGCCTGCAATCGTCAAGCCGGAGGCGATCAACGTCGTTCTCAGCCACGCCGGTGTCGTTGCCGACCGCGATATCCTGCCGTTGCTGCCCGATGGCACCCTGCTGGTCGGCGGCCACGATCACCTGAACTTCGTGCATGAACAGGGTGCGACGCGCTATGTCCACACGGGCTCATGGTGCACATCCATGGCCATTGGGACGATCGAAGCTTCTGGCAAGGCGCCGACGATCGAGACCGTCGCCATTGACAGCGACGCCCCCTCCTCCCCGGCGCTCAAAGGCCTGATCGAACAGACACTCGACAAACATCTGACGGCAGAAGAGAAGGCGGTTGTCGGCAAAACGGAAAAGGCGATGACAGTTGACGAGGCCGGACGCCGTGTGGCGCAACTGATCGCCACAAAAACCGGCGCGGATGTCGGCTTCATAGGCCACACCTCCTTCGGCGCTGGTTTGCCAAAGGGTGATATCCGCCGGTACGATTTCAACGCCTCTCTGCGTTTCGACGGCAAGCTGATGGTAACGGAAGTGGATGGCGAAGCGCTTGCGCAAATCCTCAAGCGCTGCAACCAGGACGGCGACATTCCGCTTGCTGACCGCACCGGCGATTATCTTTACGCCATGCCGGAAAAACCGGTCACAAGAGAGCGATACAAACTGGTCTGCAACGACTGGTCCGCCACCAACCAGAAATCCTATTTCGGCCGCAGCGATCTTGCCTTTGCGGAAGTGCCGGATGTGAAGCTGAAGCAGACGGTTCTGGGGGGGCTTTCCTGAAGCCGGAGATTCTCCAGCCCCTCAGAAAGACCGGATATCGAGCTTCCGGTCCTTATGCGCCGGATGCGTGCTGAACACGAAAATGCGGTCGAGTTCCTTTTGCGTCAACATGCGCAGGAAACGGACGTGGATCGTATTGTTGGCGTTGACGCGCAACATAACGCAGCCGATCTTGGTGATGCGGGCGTCGGGAATATCCAGATAGAACTGGTTCGGAAGATTGTATTTCGTCAGCAGCGCCAGTACGGCCTCGGTCTGGGAAATGCGAATGACGTCGCAACGGCGAGCGGCCATATGCATGACGGCCTTCTCGGTATATTCGATGCGCGCCGCATTCATGGTGTCTTCCATGCGAAACCGGCCTTCGCGGTCGTACATGAAGGATTCTTCCTTGGTCAGGTAACTGTTCTTGATAACACCCGCACTGCTCTGCACGCCCTGACCTCCATGCTCTTTCTACGTCTCCAAGATTAAAACGTAGTCTTTAACAATTCATATCAGCGTCACCTTAAACAGACCGAAGACGGAACATTTTTGGCATTTTTCCACAGCGGTAAAATATCATGAAAAAACCCCGGAACGGGACGTTCCGGGGCATGTTTCCTGAAGCTCACCGGCCATTGTCTCCGCAACTATCTGCGGTAGTTCTTGCCCTCGGCATCAAAGAGATGGAGCTTTGCCTGCGGTGCCGCAAAACGCAGGGTCTGACCCTTGGCGACGGATACGATGCCCGGTACCTTGACGATGATCGGCTCCTGCCCCTTCGGCGCTTCGAGATAAAGCAGGGTCACTTCACCGAGAGCCTCGACGATCGCGACTTTTCCCTCGAAAAGATAATCGTCGCCGGTGACGATGCTCAAATCCTCCGGCCGGACACCGAAGCTCGCGGCCTTGCCCTGCTCGGTTGCAGGCGTGGGAACGACGATGTTCAGCGTCTTGCCTCCGGCAAGTTCGATCGAAGTCCGCTCTCCGGTTACGGCAATTTTTGCCGCAATGATGTTCATGGCGGGCGAGCCGATGAACCGCGCCACGAAGAGGTTGGCGGGGTTTTCGTAAAGTTCCAGCGGCGGGCCGACCTGTTCCACACGACCCGCATTCAAAACGACGATACGGTCGGCCAGCGTCATCGCCTCCACCTGATCGTGGGTGACGTAGATCATCGTCGTGTCTGCCATCTGCTCATTGAGCTTGGCGATCTCGATGCGGGTTGCGACGCGCAGCGCGGCATCGAGGTTCGACAGGGGTTCGTCGAACAGGAACACCTTGGGATTGCGGCAAATGGCACGGCCGATGGCGACGCGCTGGCGCTGGCCGCCAGAAAGAGCCTTGGGCAAACGCTCCAGATATTGCGTCAGCTGCAGGATTTCAGCGGCGGCGCGCACGCGACGGTCGATCTCCTGACGGTTCTCCTTGGCGATCTTCATGCCGAAGGCCATGTTATCGTAAACAGTCATATGCGGATAAAGCGCATAGGACTGGAACACCATGGCAATGCCCCGACGCGAGGGCGGGATTTCATTGACCAGCTGGCCGTCGATGAACATCTCGCCGCCGGTGATTTCCTCCAGACCCGCAATCATGCGCAGCAACGTCGATTTCCCGCAGCCGGACGGCCCGACGAAAACGATGAATTCGCCCTGTTCGATCTCCAGATCGATGCCGTGCAGGACTTTTACCTGCCCGTATGATTTGCGGATATCCTTGAGAACGAGACTTGTCATGGGTTGTTCCTCCCTGCTCTATCAGGCGTAACGGGCGAAGAAAGCGCCCCATGCCGGAAGTTCTACGCTTCTGCCGTCCACACCGCTTGCAAAGCCGTGGCCTTCGAGAACCTCCCAGTTCCCTTCCGGCAGCGTCGCCTTTGCTGACGTCGCGGACAGATTGAAGAGGCACAGAACGGTTTCGTTGCCGAGCGTGCGGATGTAGCTCAGCACATCGCCCTCCACTGGCTGGAATTCGATGCCGCCCTTGGCAAAGGCGGGATGCTTTTTGCGGAAGGAAAGGAAGCGGCGGTAATGCTCCAGCACGGATGCCTCATTGCCCTGCTGGGCGCTGACGGCACGCTGCTTGTGTTCGGCCGGAATGGGCAGCCAGGTCTTGTCCGAGGTCGAAAAGCCGGCCTGCGCATGGCCCGCATCCCACACCATCGGTGTGCGGCAACCGTCGCGGCCCTTAAATTCCGGCCAGAACTGGATGCCGTAGGGGTCCTGCAAATCCTCAAAAGCAATATCGGCTTCAGTAAGGCCCAGCTCTTCACCCTCATAGATGCAGACGGAGCCGCGCTGCGTCATCAACAACGCCGAGAGCACCTTGGCGAAAGCATCCTTATCCTCGACATGCTCGCCCCAGCGGCTGACATGGCGAACGACATCGTGGTTGGAGAAAGCCCAGCAGGCCCAGCCTTCCGGTGCGGCCCTGGCAAAATCCGCCTGCACGTCGGCAACACGCTGCGGCGTGAGCGCATCCGGCGCCAGGAATTCGAAGGCGTAACACATCTGCATCTTGTCGTCGCCGGAGGTGTATTCACCGACGATTTCGAGCCCGCGCTGGCTGTCGCCCACTTCTCCGACGGCGGCGATATCCGGAAACTCGTCCAGCACGGCGCGGAAGCGTTTCAGGAAAGCGATGTTTTCGGGGCGGTTCTTGTCGTAGAGATGTTCCTGGAAATTGTAGGGATTGACCGCAGGTGCCGTGGAGGCGTTGCGGCGCTCCGGCGCCAGCGCCGGGTTGTCGCGCAATTCCAGATCATGGAAATAGAAGTTGATGGTATCGAGGCGGAAACCATCGACGCCGCGCTTCAGCCAGAAGCGGGTGATATTGAGCAGTTCTTCCTGCACTTCCGGATTATGCAGGTTCAGATCCGGCTGCGAGGTCAGGAAGTTGTGCATGTAATATTGCATGCGGGTGGGGTCCCACTGCCAGCCGGAGCCGCCGAAGATCGACAGCCAGTTGTTGGGCGGCGTGCCATCCGGCTTGCTGTCCGACCAGACATACCAGTCCGATTTCGGATTGTTGCGGCTGGCGCGGCTTTCCACGAACCACGGATGCTGGTCAGACGTGTGCGACATGACGAGGTCGATCATGACGCGGATGCCCAGACGGTGCGCTTCCGCGATCAACCCGTCGAAATCGGCAAGCGTGCCGAACATCGGATCGACATCGACATAATTCGAGACGTCATAACCGAAATCCTTCATTGGCGAGGTGAAGAAGGGCGAAATCCAGATTGCGTCGGCACCGAGACCGGCAATATGCGCCAACCGGTCGGTGATGCCCTTGAGATCGCCGATGCCGTCGCCATTGGAGTCCTGATAGGAGCGCGGGTAGATCTGATAGATCACGGCGCCGCGCCACCAATCCTTGTTGGGCGTCAAAGCGGAAGTCACCGGAGCGGTCATAGTCTCATCCTGTCTGGTATGGGCGTTCATGGATAATCAGCCTCCCTTGACGGAGCCTGATAGCAGGCCACGCACGAGATAACGTTGAAGGGCAAAGAAGACGCCGAGCGGCACGACAATGGTAACGAAGGCCGAGGCGGTGAGGATTTCCCAGTTGCCGCCGCGCGAACCGAGCAGCGCGTTCAAAGCACCGGTCAGCACCAGCTCATCCTTCTGCGTGCCGAGGAAGACCATGGCGACGAGCAGGTCGTTCCAGGTCCACAGGAACTGGAAGATGGCGAAGGAGGCGAGCGCCGGGAAGGACAGCGGCAGGATGATCTTGACGAAGATTTCGAAATCGCTCGCGCCGTCGACACGCGCACTTTCGATGATCTCTTTCGGCAGGCCGGAAATGTAGTTGCGCAACAGGTAGATGGCGAGCGGCAGACCGAAGGCGGTGTGCGCCAGCCAGATGCCGGCATAGGTCTTGGACGGTACGCCGAAGATATTGCCGATTTCGTTGTAGAGTTTCAGGAGCGGTATCAGCGACATCTGCAACGGTACGACGATTAGGCCCACCACCATCGCAATCAGAAAATTGCGGCCGGAAAAGCTCATCCATGACAGCGCATAGGCGGCAAAGGCGGCGATGAGGATCGGAATGACGGTTGCCGGCACGGCGACTGTCAGCGAGTTGACGAAAGACTGGCCGATGCCTTCCGAGGTCAGGACGGTTCGATAATTGTCGAGTGTGAAGACCGGCGGTGTCGCGACGGAAATATAGACGCGCTTGCCGCGAGAGCCCTCGAAGCTTGAGGCCTTGCTGTATTCATAGGTGCCATCGGTGTTGACGAGCAGCGTTTCCCCGTCGCCGGTATCTGCCGCTTCACCGGCTTTGAAGGCCGTCGGCTCCTGCACGCGAACGCCGAAGGCTGCAACCTTGCCCCCCTGTCCGCTTTCAAAAACATTACCTGATATGACGTAGCGGTTCCCGTCCTGCTTCTGCACGGCAGCGTCGGCAAGGCGAACCGCCGCGGTCTGCTCGGAACTGGAAAAGGCCGTCCACCAGCCCGACACGGTGATCTGGTCCTTGTCGCGCAGGGAACTTACGAGAATACCGAGTGTGGGCAGAAGCCAGAGAAGCACGACGACCAGCACGCTGGCATGGACGATGAGGCGCGGCAGGCCGACGCGGCGCAGACGTTTTACGATATTCATCTCAGCGGCCCTCCATCTCACGGTTCGCTTGGCGGATGTTCCAGACCATGATTGGGGTGACCGCCGCCATGATGATGAGCGCTATGACCGCACTTCGGCCACTGTCACCGCCGCCGCGGAACATCCAGTCGAACATGAGGTTGGCGAGAACCATGGTGTTCCACTGACCGTTGGTCATGGTCAGCACGATGTCGAAAACCTTGAGAACGAGAATGGTGATCGTCGTCCAGACGACGGCGATAGTGCCCCAGATTTGCGGGACCATGATCTTCCAGAAGATCTGCCAGCCATTGGCGCCATCGATGACGGCCGCTTCGATTGTCTCTTCCGGAATGCCGCGCAGCGCTGCCGACAGGATGACCATGGCAAAGCCGGTCTGAATCCAGATGAGGATGACCATCAGGAAAAAGTTGTTCCAGAAGGGCATGGAAATCCACACCTCCGGGCTGCCGCCGAAAAACTCGACGACGGCGTTGAGGAGGCCGATCTGCACCTGACCTTCAGCGCGATACTCGTAAATGAATTTCCAGATGACGGAGGCACCGACGAAGGAGATCGCCATCGGCATGAAGACGATGGATTTGGCGATGTTGCCCCACCAGATGCGGTCGGTCATGACGGCAATAACGAGGCCGAAGAAGGTGCAGGCGGCCGGCACCACGGCCAGCCAGAGGATGTTGTTGAAGATCGATTGCCTGAAGCCGGCATCGAAAAATGCCCAGCGATAATTGGCAAGACCTACGAATTCGGCGCCGATCCGGTCATAGAACGAGAGGATGAGCGTCGCGATGACGGGATAGACCAGATAGACGAGAAGAAGGAGAAGAGCGGGGCCGATGAACAGCCAGGGCCTGACCGACGCGCGGCGGTTGAGGTTGCGGGACGCCTGCAACACGTCTCCCGAGCGGACGGGAAAGATTACCTGCAACAGTTTGTCGGATAGCCAATAATAGGCAGCGCAGGCAAAAACGCCGGCCACCATGACGCCGATGGCAGAAACGAGTTGTTGAGCCATGTTCCCTCCCTTGATCCTCTCCGCGCCGCGCTGATTTTATGCGGT
Organism: Agrobacterium sp. 10T429; assembly: GCF_056393925.1. Lineage (NCBI taxonomy): Bacteria > Pseudomonadati > Pseudomonadota > Alphaproteobacteria > Hyphomicrobiales > Rhizobiaceae > Agrobacterium > Agrobacterium sp. 10T429. The sequence continues at coordinate 476,933 of NZ_JBFTGV010000001.1, read as the reverse complement.
CGACGGCCGTTCCGTTGGCAAAGGCCCGGCGGCATCACCGCCGGGCCAAGCTCTGTTGAGGTTACTTCAGGCCGTCCCAGGCCTTCTGGATATCGGCAGCGACCTGATCGGCCGACTTGCCGCCGACGAAATCGATCATGCCGGTCCAGAATGCACCCGCGCCGATCTTGCCCGGCATCAGGTCGGAACCGTCAAAGCCGAAGGTGGTCGCGGAGGTGAGGATTTCACCCTGGCGCTTCATCTGCTCATTGGCATAGGTATCGACATTCACACCCTTATACGGCGTCAGGAAGCTGGACTGTGCCATCCAGACTTCGTGGGCGATCGGGGTTTTCAGGAAATCGACGAAAGCCTTGGCGGCGGGCGCTTCCTTGGTGATGGTGACGAGCGTGCCGGCGCCCAGAACCGGCTTGCCGAGTTCAGGCTTTGCGGCATAGGTCGGCATATAGAAGAAATCCACATCCGTTCCGACCTTAGTACCATCAGGGAAGAAGGACGGCACGAAGGACGCTTGATGGTGGAGGTAGCACTTCGGCGGAATGTCGAAGAGACCCTTCGGGCTGTCGCGGAAGTCGGTGGAGGCGACAGCCGCAACGCCGCCGCTGACATATTTTTCGTTCTTGGCGAATTTGCCGAATTCATTGATTGCCGCAACGACGGCCGGATCGGTGAACTTCACCTCGTTCGTCGTCCATTTCTGATAGACGTCGAGTGGCTGCGTGCGCAGCATCAGGTCTTCCACCCAGTCCGTTGCCGGCCAGCCGGTCGCACCGCCGGAACCGAGGCCGATGCACCAGGGTGTGCCGCCATCGGCAACGATCTGGTCCGTCAGCTTGAACAGGTCTTCCATGCTCTCGGGCACTTTATAGCCCGCTTCCTCGAAGTTCTCAGGTACGTACCAGACGAGCGACTTCACGTCGGCCTTGAAGGGAAATGCAAAGTAAGCCTTGTTGCCGTCCTTGCCCTTGTAGCTGCCGAGATCAACCCAGGACTGGCCAGCGCCGTAATTGTCCTTGACCCAGCTTGCGGTCTCATCGCCGAGCGGAACCAGAAAACCCTTGGCGGCGAGATCGGCCAGAAGACCGGGCTGCGGCAGGATGGCGATGTTGGGCGGAGAACCCGCCTGCGTATCGATGACGATCTGCTGTTCGTAGTTTTCCGAGGAGGAATAGCGGACGTTCACGCCGGTCGCGTCGGAGAAATAGGCCAGCACCGTCTGGAACAGCGCCTCGTCCTCACCGCGCCAGGGCCCGAAAATCGTCAGCGTCTGACCTTTCAGATCGGCATGGGCCGCCTTGAAGTCTTCGTAGCTTTTCCAGTTGAACTTGGCATCCTGACCGGGCGCGAATTTCAGATCGGCGGCAAAGGCCGAACCCGACAGCAGCACTATAGAAGCCGCCGTCGCCAAAAAGGTCTTCTGCATGTGATTTACCTCCCATCACATAAAAGGCTCAAAGCATCTCCCATAAATCAAAGCGCTTTGGCTGCCTATTCATCTCATTGTCATTGAGAAGGAGTCAAGAGGCTCTTTCGCTGGACATGCCGCATTGTCGTATGAATAGTCATACTTACTTAGAAAGGCGGCTATCGTTTTCGATTGAGAAAACCGGCAGGGACTGGTAAAAAACTAAAGCGCTTTGGGAGTTAGAGGAGAGGCTTTTGCCATTTCCGATGCGCGCGCATGGAGGAAAAACAGACATGAACCTGAAACAGTTGTCGCAACTGCTGGGGATTTCTCAGACAACCGTCAGCAGAGCGCTCAACGGATATCCCGAGGTGAGCGCAGAGACGCGCCGCCGCGTCATGGAAGCCGCCGAAAAGACCGGATATCGCCCGAATGCCGCGGCGCAACGGTTGGCGACCGGCAAGGTCGGCTCCATCGGACTGGTCATGCCGGTTGGCGAGCACCACCGCTCGGATGTGCATTTCGGCGAATTCCTGAGCGGTCTAGGCGAAGAAGCGGCTCGCAGCGGATTTCACCTCGTCATCACGCCCACGGAGCCGGAAAAGGAACGGGAAGCCCTGCGGGGGCTGGCGGCGAGCGGCGGCGTTGATGGCATCTACCTCGCCTATATGAAGAAGAACGACGCCCGCATCGCCATGATGCAATCGCTTTCCCTGCCCTTCCTCGTCCATGGCCGCTCCATCGGCGTGGAAGAGGATTATCCCTTTCTCGACGTGGACAATGAGGCCGCATTTCGCGATGCGACCCAGCTGCTGCTTCAGCTTGGCCACAAGCGGATCGGGCTTCTGAACGGGCCGGAGGGCTACGACTTCACCTTCCGCCGCTGTCTCGGGGTGGAAAAAGCGCTGACGGCAAACGGGCTGACATTGCGCCCGGAAAATACAAGACACAGCAGCATGACCGACGAGGAGGGTTATCTCGGCATGGAAGCGCTGTTGTCACAGCCGGAAAGACCAACCGCCATTGTATGCGCCAGTACCGCATTGGCACTCGGCGTGATCCGCTCGCTCAACCAGCGCGGCTTGAAACCGGGCAAGGATATTTCGCTGATTGCCCATGACGATGTGTTGCCGCTGTTGAAGCCCGACAATTTCTCGGTGCCGCTCACCACCACCCGCTCATCCCTGCGGGCGGCGGGGGTGCGTGTCGGGCAGCGCCTGATCAACCGGATCAAGCTTAACCAGACCGAACCTCATCAGGAACTCTGGAAGGCGGAACTTGTCGTCCGCGCTTCCACAGGACCGGCTCCGAAAGAGTAACTACCGATTTCAGAACTTCGGTGCGGTCTTTCCAAGCGCGCGATAGGCGGCAATGACGGTGTTGGCCATCAACATGGCAATCGTCATCGGGCCTACGCCGCCCGGAACGGGGGTGATGGCAGCAGCGACTGCGCTTGCCTCATCATAGGCGACGTCACCGACCAGCTTCGATTTGCCTTCACCCTTTTCCGGAGCGGGAATGCGGTTGATGCCGACATCGATGACGGTGGCGCCGGGCTTTACCCAATCGCCCTTCACCATTGCCGCGCGACCCACCGCCGCCACGAGAATATCGGCCGTCTTGCAGACGGTGGCGAGATCCTTGGTGCGCGAATGCGCCATCGTCACCGTGGCATTGGCGTTCAGGAGAAGCTGGCCCATCGGCTTGCCGAAGAGGTTGGAGCGGCCGATGACCACGGCGTTCAGGCCGGAAAGATCTTCGCCGTGAATGCTGCGCACCAGAAGCATGGCGCCGGCTGGCGTGCAGGAGATGAGGCCGGTTGCGAGATCGCCGGTCGCCAGCTTGCCGGCGTTCAGCACGCTCAGGCCATCCACATCCTTCTCGGGCAGGATCGACTGGATGATCTCATCGGAATTGAAGTGTTTCGGCAAAGGAAGCTGTACCAGAATGCCGTGGATGGAAGCATCGGCGTTCAGTTCGCCGACCAACTTAAGAAGCTGATCTTGAGTTGTTTCTTCCGGCAGCGTGTGCTGAACGGAATTGAAACCGCATTGCTTGGCTGTCTTGCTTTTGGAATTCACGTAAGCGTGGCTGGCCGGATCGTTGCCGACGATGACAACCGCCAGACCGGGCTTCACACCCTGTTCCGCCTCAAGCGTTTCTGCCGATTTGCGGACCGCCTCCGTTACCGAAGCCGCCTTTGCCTTTCCGTCAATCACAACTGCCATGCGTCCTGCTCCTGCTGGATTACGTTGGCCCCGTATGGTGCCGACTTTGCAGGAATGCAAGCAAAAATGCAGCTTCGTCAGGCAGTTTTGCGGTAGTCGTTGCGATGCTCGGCGTAATCGGCGAGGCGCTCCCTCAAGAGCGCCAACTCGCGTCTCAATTCCGCCAATTCCTCGGCTTCGGCCTGCTCATGATCGAAATGCCCGGCAAGGGCTTCACTGAGCAAGGGCGGCAGCTCCGGTGTCGTCTGGGGGGTATTCCTGACGGTGCGGTTGCCCATCAGAACCTGCCGCACACGCTCGTCCAGCGGAATGTCATCGGTATCGAATCCGCTATCGTTCGCCGCCCCGGCGTAATAGTCCGCGAACTCAGCCTCCGGCTCGAATTCGCTATCCGCGGCCAGTTCTTCCAGATCATCGAACACATCCGGCTCGATCGGCTCGAACTCGGGAAACTGCATGAATTGCTCAGGCGCTTTTTCGGAGGGCAGAACATGCGCATCATCAAAGACGAGTGCCTCCTCCTCGTCATGGCGACGGTAGCTCAGGAGATACAGGCTGCCCAACAGGCCGAGCAACGCGCCACCGCCTGCCAGCATCGCGGCTTGTGTGAGGTCGCGCGACAATTCGCCTGGTCCGGCCTTCCTGGTGAGGCGGGTCTCAACGGCGGTTGTGGTGGATGAGGACATGTCCCGACGCTCGCTCGCCTCAAGATAGGCATTTCGCGCCGTTTCCAGTTCACCCTGCAATCTGGAGAATTCGCCGGGCGTGACACCAAGGCTGCTCAGGCGGTCGAGATGTTTCGTTCGTTCGGCGTTCGCGGTTGCAACTTCCTGTGCGACGCGCTTCTCATCGGCGCGCAAGCCATCGACCAGCTGACGCAATGCGGGAGCGACAAGCGCCTGCACGGCGTCTACGGCATTCTGGGCGGCGATGCGGCGGGGATGTTTCGGGCCGTAATCGATCGAGACTCCTGAAAGCGCCATGCTGGCACTTGCATGTCTTTGCCTGATGTCCTCAAGCACAGAGAAAGCAGCGCCTGACGGCAGGGGCTTTGACAATACCTCATTCGGCTTGAGGCCGGTGGCCACCGCCAAATCCGTCTGAAGCGACTGCTGCTGCTGGGTCGTCCCCGCAAGGCTGTCATTGAGGTCGCGCAATTGCTGCTCGAGTTGCTGCACTTCCGCCAGGACGGTCTCGCCGTGGCGCATCTGGAAACCGTTCAAGGCGGCTTCCGCCTCGTCCAACCGGGTGCGCGCCCGCTCCGTCTCGCGCATGGCGGGTGTCATGGTGCCGGCCTTGCCATCCGCAATGACACGCATCGAAAGATAATCCGTAAGCCGCATCGCGGTTTCCGGCGTCGCTGCCTTCGAGGTTACGATCAGCGTGTTTTCATCCGGCGTCAGTTCCAGACGGATCGCCTCGCCCACAGCACCGTTCAATGCTTCACGCGGGGAAAGCGAACGGGTATCCGCCCCGGTCAAAAGGTCGAAAAGCAGGCCAAGTTCGCCCTGATTGCGAACGCCGACCATGTCGGCGGGCTTCAATTTGAGGTCGCCCGTTATACGGTCCAGACCGGACGGAGAAAGCAGGGTGCGGCGGGCCATGGCAAGAAAGCGTGCCGCGTCGGGTGCATCGTAGCCGGTCTGGGTAACCTCGACATGCGCCTGCGAAACATATCCGCGAAAACCGGAATCGATGAGCAGCAGCGGAAGTGCAGCCCCCACAACGGTGGCAGCGGCTACGCAACCGGCTGTCAGAAGCCGCAGACAATGTTTGCGAAATTGCGACGCAGGCACGGCAACACCATCCTCATCAGGGCGCGTCGCCATCATATCGGGACTGTGATCAACCATCTGAAGCCGTCTGCCACGCTCGGCGCCGCCCGCAACAGGCGGCTTTCAAAACCTTACGGGAGGTTAAAGGATCATGGCAAACAAATGGTTAACGCGGGCCTTGCCGACCCGCCTCAGCCCTTGCCGAGCGCGATGTGCCAGGGCTCAGCGCAAAGGCTGTAAAGCCAGCTCATATGCAGCTTGCGAAAGATCTCGGGCATGCCAGCCACTTCGGACGCCAGCACCTTGAACAGGGGACCGACCGCGATGGCGAGACGCGCATCATCGCGATTGATGCTGCGATGCAGCCATTTCTCCTGGTTTTCCGCAAGCATGCCCGCCAGCACGACATCCACCTTCACGCCCGAAGTATCCCGGTTCAGCATCACGAAATCATGCCACGGCGCATGTGCGCGCAGCTTGGCGAGGACCTCTCCGACTTGTGCTGCGTCATCCCCCGCAACGCCGATACGTTTCGGCACCGCCATATAGGTCAGAAGTGCCATGACGAAGGCAACGCCATCGATGGTCTCGGGCAGAGGCTTGCCGTGTTCGGCGCGTGCGGCGGCATTCATACCCCTGCCCTGCGGCAGAAGCAGACAGCTTTCCAGAATCTGCCTGTAAGCAATGTCCTTGAGGGACAGTCTGGCATTCTGGATGGTAAGAAATGAGAGCATCGTGTGGCCATCACAAGCCGAAGCCTGGCCGCTGACCATTTCCAGCGCCCCGTTCCAGTCCAGATCACAGACGCGCAGTCCGTGAATATTCCGTTGCGATCCCGTCCGCGCAAAATCTGCCGCGAAATTCATGCCAGCCCCCGAATGCCAAATTCACCGCCGCCAATCCGGCGCATGGTTTGCGGGACGGCAGCTCATGGGTCTGTTTATACAGGTGCTGGTTGAATTTACCCTGAAGGCAACCGATCGAATATTCCGGAAAATAGAAAGGGGCGATTAACCAGACCGGTGGCCTGCACCGCGCCGCCGTTAGTGGCTTGGGGCCGCTTCTTTTCCGGTGTCGACTTTCTCGCCTTCGACAAGCTTGACCGAACGGGGCGAGCCGTTGCCCTTTTGCTCGCGAATATCGGCCTTCGACAGATAATCGAGCTGCTCGATCAGGACGTCCCCGACCACCTCGTCGCCAAGTTTCTTGTTCAGCCCCTCTCGGATGCGCTGCTTGAAGACATCAGGGTCAAAGGTGGAGATATTGGCGATGTTGACCATGGAAGAACCCGCCAGAAGCGTGAAGAGTTCGTCGGTCATCAATTGCGTTGCGGGCAGTTCGATCTTCGCCATCTTGTCCTTGTCGACACGCAAGGAAATGCGGCTGAGGAAATAACCGTTCACACCACCGTCATTGATGACGGGGATGGTGATGCTTTCGCCTTTGACCAGTTGCAGACTTGCCTTTTTCGCCCCCGCCTCATCTCCCGACGAGGGGGCCGTCGCCATCTGGACGGAGAAATACACCGCGCCGAGCGTGACGGCGCAAACCCAGACGCCGGTGAGAAGAAGCTTCAACATCAGGAGGCTGCGCCGTACATGAACTGTTCCTGGGAATAGGTGCCGTCCGTATCGGCTTCCTGAATCGCGGTCTTGAGAAGATCCGCAACAGCGCGAACCGCATTCAGATGCGCCTCGACGCGGCTGGCATTGGTCGCGAGCTTGGACTTGATGCCCTGCACCTGATCGAGATGTCCGGCGGCGATTTCCTCATGGGGCGTATCGCGGAACAACATCGTCAACTCATAGAGGCAACGGCTTTTATGGGCATTGGAGACTTTGAAATCGAACTGGGGGTCCTTACCGATATTGTCATTCTCATTGTCGATGATCATTTCAAGACGGCCGAGAACGGATTTGATGCGGTGGTCGTTCGACATAAGGTCCATGCTTGTCTCCTCGTTATGATTTATCATGCTCAAGCCTCGTCCGTTTTATCATTGGAAACGCCGAGGACCTGCCTTTCGAACTCCGCCACCATCCGAATTGCAGCATTATGGTCTTTGTCATTCATGGATACGTCGGTAATGCCTTTGCTCTCGGCTTTCCGCAACGCATCCTTGTAGGCCTGTTCTGCAATGCCAACGCCGCCATTTCTGGAGATCGTGTCGGCAAACTGTTCCGCCATCATGCTTTTCCAGATCTCGCCGGCGTTGCCCTTGCCGTAGACCTCCTCGCTGTCTTTCGGCAGCATGTTGGCAACGAAGGTCTGAAGCACGGAAGCCTCATACTTGCGATATGTTTCAGGAACTTCGGTACGGGCAGAGCGGATGTTGGTATTGCCGAGACCTGCCTTCGAGGTGGCGCTGTCAAGCATATCAATGGCAGCGCCAAAGCCCTTGCCCGAATCGGCAAGGCTCGTCGCAGCGAAAGCCGCCTTGTTCGCCTTCAATTTTTCCTGGGCGACCTGCACTTCCTGAGGGTCCGCAGCGCGAACCACATCCATCACCAGATCGCTTATAACCGATATCGCCACGTCCAGAACTCCCGAGCTGACGAACGGGCGGCATTAAAACCGGGGCGTTCGCTCAATCAAGAAACACCGCTGAATACGTCTCTCTGGACGCCCAACGATGCAACAACGGGACAGACTATGGATCGCCAACCTTGCTGGAGGCTGGTGTCCGGGATGCGTTCGTGATTTCTAACAGATCATAGATTGCATTGTCGTCGGCCTCGCGATCCTCGAGATCGCGCGCGAGGTGCATCCTGTCCTCCAGCCGGTCGGCCTTGGTCTTTTCCTTGAGCACCTTGTTTTCCTGCAATTGCTGCACGCCGGAGAGCTGACGGTCCTTGACGACAAGGCGGCCGTAACGATCCGAATAGTGCCTGGAGAACGTCTGGTGGACCGGCTCCATGGAACTCATCGCTTCAAGCACGTTCTCCATGGATTGCGCCACTTCGGCACGCACGCGGGTGGTGTCGGCCAGTTCCACCTCGGCCATTTTCTCCATGTGGCGCTGGACCGTTACCAGGCGCTTGAGTTTGGCCGAACGCTTGTCCGAAGCCATGGCGTTTTCTCCAGATCAGAAGCCGATGAAGACCGGGCCGAAACCATCCACGAATTGCCGGATGAGGGCCGCGATCGACAGGTAAAGCATGAAAATACCGCCCGCGAGAACGAAAGGCGTCGATATGAAGTAGACCGGTATCTGCGGCGCCAGCTTGTTGATGAGGCCGACCGCAACGTTGAACATAAGGCCGTAAATTACAAAGGGGCTGGCAAGCCGCAGCATGATGGAAAAGGAGGCGCGCAGCGTGTCTGTCAGGGTTATCAGCATCTTCTGGCCGCTGATGAGCGCGCCGACCGGTGTCGTGGCGTAGGAATCGACCAGCGCCCGCAGGACGATATGGTGGAAATCCAGGATAAACAGCACCATGAGCCCACCGAAGGTGATGAAGTTCGATATCTGGTTTTCCTGCACGTCTTCAACGGCATCCGCTCCGCCGGGAGCGCTAAGCCCGATGGATGCGCCGATGAGCGCGCCCGTGAACTGGAAGCCGAGCGTGTAAAACCGCGCGATCAGCCCGTACATTGCGCCAATGACGATCTCGGTGAAGATGAGGCCGACAACGGCGCCCTGGCTTGCGCCGGAGACTTTCGGATAGATCGTATCCCACAGTACCGGCAGAAGCGCCATGGACACCGCAACGCACAGGAGAATGCGTATCTGCGGCGAGATGCGCGAACTGGAAAAGCCCGGCATGGTCATGAAGCAGGCGCCGATACGGCAAATTGCAAGGAACAATGCGATAATTGTCCCTTGCGGGTCGGTTATCATGAAATGGCGCCCAGAATCTTGATCTCCAGCCCCTTGGCCAGTTCCACATGCGAGAGAACCGGCAGGGTCGCAAAGAGTCGTTCGATGATCATGCGCACATAGGACCGTGTTTCCGGCGACGTGACAAGGACAAAGGGTAGTCCGCGATCCATGAATTCACGGATAACTTTCGATGCCTGCTCGGAAAATTCCTCGAGATGGCGGGGATCGATATCGAATTCGACGATTTCGCCCTTTTGATCGCGCTTGAGCGCCTGATGGAAGACCATGTCCCATTTGTTGCCGAGGCGAAGCACACGCAATACGCCATTGTCGGCAAGATCGCCGCAGAGCTGCTGCGACATGCGCACCCGTACATGTTCGACGATCTGCTCGGTCTTGCGCACATGCGGGGCAAGTTCGGCGACCGCTTCCAGAATGAGATGCAGGTTGCGGATCGACACACGTTCGGCGAGCAGCAGTTTCAGCACGGCCTGCAGGCCGGAATAGGACATGTGCGACGAGCAGATTTCGTCGGCAAGCTTCTTGTATTCCGGGTCCAGCCTGTCGATGAGGATCTTGACGTCCTTGTAGGACAGCAATTGGGGCAGATTGTTGCGAATGACTTCGCTCAGATGCGTCAGCACCACAGAGACATTGTCGATCGGGTGGAAACCTTCGCGCTTCAAATCCTCGGTGAATGTCTCGAGAATGGAAACGGCCGGCATGCCGAAGGCGGGTTCGCGGATTTCGTCGCCCGGAATGCTCGGCTTGCGCCCTGCCCCCGTCACGACAAGAACATCGCCAACGCGCAGATTACTCGACGCGATCGTCGTGCCATGGACACGGATCTGGTAGGCCTTTTCCGGGATCATGATGTCGTCGGAGACCTTGATCTCCGGCACGACGAAGCCGTATTGGGTCGCGAATTTCTTGCGCATCTTGCCGACACGGAAAGCCAGTTCCTGATGCGCACCGAGGAGGCGGGTCGAAACCTGCTTGCCGAGGGCAAGTTCAATTTCGGACGTCTTGAGGACCTGCTTGACGGAGTCCTTTTCCGCTTCGTTGGTCTGGAGAACCTTGTCCTCCTCTTCCTGACGGCGCTGCGCGCTTTCCGCTTCGACCTGGCGCGGAATATACCAGCTGCCGAAGGCCATGATGCCGCCCAAAAGCGTGAAGGGCAGGAAGGGCAATCCCGGCATGACGGCAAGAAGCCCCATCAGCATGGCTGCGACCATCAAGGCGCGCGGATATCCGCTCAGCTGATTGATGACGGCCTGATCCGTCGATCCCGAGGTGCCGCCGCGCGACACCAGAAGGCCGGCCGCCAGCGACACGATAAGGGCCGGGATCTGCGAAACGATACCGTCGCCGACCGAAAGCTTCACGAAAACATCGGCAGCCTCGCCGATCGGCATGCCGTGGCGGAAGTAACCGATGATGATGCCGCCGAAAATATTGATCGCGGTGATGATCAGGCCGGCGATCGCGTCGCCGCGTACGAACTTCGAGGCACCGTCCATCGAGCCGAAGAACGAGCTTTCCTCTTCCAGCTCGCGGCGACGGCGTTGCGCTTCCTTTTCATCGATGATGCCGGCGGACAAATCCGCATCGATCGACATCTGCTTGCCGGGAATGGCATCCAGCGTAAAGCGCGCGCCGACTTCGGCGATACGGGTGGCACCCTTGGTGATAACGATGAAGTTGACGGTGATCAGGATCAGAAAGACGATCAGACCGATCACGAAGTCGCCGGACATGACGAGGCTGGAGAAGCCCGCAATCACGCCGCCCGCCGCCGTCGGCCCCTCGTTGCCGTGCGAAAGGATGACACGCGTCGTCGCAATGTTCAGCGACAGGCGAATCATGGTCGCGATCAGCAGCACGGTTGGAAAAGACGAGAAATCCAGCGGACGCTGAATCCAGAGCGCCACCATGAGGATGAGGACCGAAAGTGCTATGGAAAAGGCCAGACCGACATCCACCAGAACGACCGGAATGGGCAGGAACAGCACGCAGAGGATCGACACGATGCCCAATGCGAAACCGACATCCCGCATGCTCGGGCTTACCTTGGGCAAGGAAATGACTGGTGGTTGCGCCATAAAATCGTCCTGTCTCTTCATGAGAAGGGCGACGGAAAAGCCGCCGCACGGTTCCGCGGCACCGGTTTTCTAAAATCGCTGACGCAATTCAGCCCGATGCTTCAGCCTATCCCTAGTCGCTGAAGCTTGCGCGAGGATGGCATCCAGACGGTACGGGCGTCAGAAGCCCGACTGAACCCGCGAAAAGACGAGATTGGAAAAAAGGGCGATCTGCGCGCCCACAAACGGGGCGGCAACGCCGAGAACGATCATGATCGTTACGATTTTAGGGACAAAGGTCAGCGTCATTTCCTGAACCTGGGTCAGGGCCTGGATGAAGGCGATGGCGACACCAACGATCATGGCCGCGAGAACGGCGGGACCGGCCGCGACGAGAACCGTCCAGACTGCCGCCTGCATGATATCAAGCGCATCGGCCTCGTTCATCGTCGCATCCTTTATTCCGGAAAGGCGGCATCATGCCGCCTCTTCAATGTCAGGAACCTGCAGGCACGTCCGAATCGGTGCCGCTATCAGGTGTAGTCGCGATCGGACCGTTCGAGAAGGTCACACCGGCCTGCAGCAGCACTTTGTCACCAGCTTCTGTGATGGCGACGACGCCGTCCGAATAGACTTCGACTTCCTTTACCACGCCGGTGACCTTGTCGTCGGCGCTCTTGACCGTTTTGCCAACCAGGTCGGAAGCGCGTGTCAGGGCTTCGGCCTGCAGCATGCTCTTCAGATGGGTGTTGGTCTTGATCGTCTGCTCAACCTGCGAGAAGCTCGCAAGCTGCGACATCTGCTGGCCGGCATCCATCGGGCTGGTCGGATCCTGGTTTTTCATCTGGGCGATGAGAAGCTTCAGGAAGCTGTCGTAGTTAAGCGAGGCCGCGCTTTTGTCGTTGCTGCTCGCCCCGGCATTTGCCCAGGGGTTAGAGGCTGCCGACGTGACTGCATCTACCGCCATGGTGCGATCTCCTTGCGAATCTGCTCGATCGTTGCGGGGGTCATTTCCTGATTGTTGAGGATCTTTTCCTCGGTCGGGTACAGGCCACGAATGGCCTTCAGCGCTTCGAAAGCCTTACCCGAGGCAACCAGACCGTCGATACGCTTGAGTTCGGCCAAAATCTCCTCATGCTGGAAGCAATTCAGCAGCATGCTCACGGATTTGCGGAACAGGTTCGTCGACTGTTCGCGTCCTTCCGGGTTGATGAGGATCATCTGGGCGATGAAATAAAGCTGTCTGAGCGGCGTCGTCGCCTGCTCCGGCTGCAGGACGTGGTTTTCAAGCAGGAACGTGACGTCGTTCAGGAATTCGAGGGCCACCTTGCGATCCACCCGCAAAACCGCGCCGTTGATGAAAATCTTTTCGCCCGATTTCAGCGAGATTCGAAGTGTACTTTTCATTTCAGTCCATCCCTGATGATGGTTGTCACGTCAATTATACCCTGGAAATTCGTCGACTGACGTTTCCGGATCAGTTCGCACTCTTTCAAAATCCAGATCGCGATCGAAATCAGATTTGCCCTGAGTTCCATGGCCAGCTGGTTTTCGGGCTGCTTGAGGTCCTCAATGAAGCGGATCCAGACCCGTCGAGTGTAAAAAAGCGCTTCGATCGTGTGGCGCTGGGAAGAGGAATCCTTTGCCTCCACCAGTAGATCGATCGATTTTGTCAACGCCTGCCGCTCGCGATCCTTCGCGTCTGCGACACCATCCTCCATGATTTCGGCGTAGGAAAACTGGTACATTCATGTATCCTTTATCTGCCGCCACCCCTGTTCATCAGAGGTAGTTTACCAGACTCATTTTTTGCAGACGCGACGTAAGGCTGTAGGCAATTTCAATCTGCTGCTGGAGCAGATCCAGGCGTGTCTTCACCTCGTAGGTATCGATCCCCTCGATATCCAGCAGATGAGTCTCGATGATCTTTTTCTGGGCGGCGAGCGAGTCGTTCGCTTTCGAAACACGGCTTTCGGAAAGGCCGAGCTGGCTCTGCTGCTGGTTCAAACCACTAATGACCGTGCCTATATTGGTCACCGACCTGGTCGCCACCAATTCGCGAACATCGCTTGGGACCTTGTCATCAAGGAACGTCATCGCCGTCATTGCTGTCATCGCGAAATAACGCATGCCCTGCGAGTTGCTGTTGGTCGATGTCTCGACCACCTCGTTCTGGCTGATGCGGCTCGTCATGTTCGTGTCGCTCGCCTTCGACCCATAGGTCGTCCAGAAATCGTAATTCTGGCCGGCCGTCAGATCGCTGTGCGGTGGGTTCGTAACCGGCGTAGTACCGTTGAACACGCCTTCGATACGGGTCATGAACGCCGCGGCCTGATCCTTGGACAGGTCGGCAATGTTACCGACCGCAGGTGTCTGTGTCGCCATGAACGCGTTCAGCTCAACCTCATAGGCTGCCTTCAGCGTCGATCCTTCGGCAAAGTAGTCATCGATAGGCTTCACATCTGTATTGATGCCGGAAAACAGAAATTCGCCACTGACTGCTGTATTGGCAAAACCGGTGAAGGTGTTGAACGCATTCGAAATGGTTTTGGCGACCGTTGCCAGAGTTGGTGCTGCGCTGCTGGTATTCGGAACAAGAACCTTCTGAATTTCCTGGGCAGCCTTTGCCATGCCATCAAGTGCCGCCTGAGAGGACTTGAGGCGCTGCGTGGCGATGGAATTGACGCTGACGAGCGAAGAGAGACGATCGACATCGCGATTAAGGTCAAGACTGCGGGCCGTGTTGGCACCCAGCGTCACGCCCAGGTCCGCATGTTTACCCGTGGTCAGCTCGGTATTGAGGTTCGTCATCTCAAGCTGGGCCTTGAGGATGGTGCTGCGCATGCTGTTCTGCATCGCCAGCGATGAAATGAAGGACGTTTTCATCTATTACCTCACCATATCCATCAGCGACTTGAGCATGTCGTCGATGGTGGTCACCAGCTTCGTGGCGGCCTTGTAGGATTGCTCGATATCCATGAGCAGCGAAAGCTCCTCATCCAGGCTGACGGCAGTATTGTTCGAATAGGAGGTGGCGGAGCGCTCATAGAGCGCGCTTTTCGCTTCGTTTGCCGAAGTTGCGCCGGATCGTTCCTGTTCGAGCCACCCCACCGAGTTGGTGCCGTATTTCAGGATGCTTGTATTCGTATCGATACGTGTCGACGCGGCAAAATTCATGGGCGCGTCAAAAGCAGTGACATAGCTGTCGATCAGTGCGGAAAACCCGGTTCCGCCTGAAGTTGTGCTGTTGATTACATAAGCGGTACCGTTGATACCGCCGTCGCGCAACAATTCCGGGTTTCCACCTTTGGAAATAATTAACGCAGGGTTGACGGTAATGCTCGCAGCGAGCCCGGGAGAGACAACACCGCTTGCCGGAATGGTTGTGGCCGCAGGGGAGCCGTAGGTGAAGAGGCCTGGCATCTTCGGCAGCGTGCTGGTGGGGCTGGCCGGCTTTTCCGCAAACATGGTGATGAGGCCGCGCGCAATTTCGTCGAGCTGGCTCTGCATGGTTGGCGCCAGGTCGTCACGAACCTGCATAAGACCCTGAAGCGAACCTTCCGCTGTCGTGTTGCTGCCACTGCTCGCCTTGATCGCGACGCCATCAACGTAGATCGCGTTCCCCGTGACCGTCGCGTCGTAGCCCGGCTGCGCCTTGAAAGTAACCTTGCGCGGCACAACTTCGAACAGGGTCGCGCCATCCGCCGTGTAGAGCGCCACGTCGTTGTTTTCACGATTGACGACGTTGATCCCGATGATGGACGAAATGTCCTTCAGCAGCGTCTCGCGCTGGTCGAGAGCATCACTTGGATTGCCGCCGATCGCGGTCTGCGCCTTGACCTCGTTATTGGCTTCCTCGAATTTCGCGAGCAGGCCGTTCAGCTTGTCGACCTGAAGGGACATTTCCTTGTCGGCACGCAGGCGCATCGCCTGCAGTTCGGACGAAGCCTTGTTCAGGGAATTGGCGACGTCCACGGCGGATGTCACCGCCGTCGCAGCAAGCGCGGAATCGCTCGGCTTTGAGGCGTAACCGTCAAGGCTCTTCAGCAGTTCCTTCATATAGGTGGCAGGCGAACTCTCGTAATCGTTGCCGCCGAAAAGGCTTTTCATCTCCTCGAGCCCGGTCAGAACGGTTTTCTGGCCGGAAGCGAGGGATGCACTGGAGATCGTCTGCCTCAGGAGGCTCTCATTCTGGGCACGGCCGTTGGCGACAATACTTGCACCTGACATGGTCGTGCCGAGAATGGCGGTTCGCTTGACGTAGTTCGCATTACCCACATTGGCAATGTTTTTCGAAGTAACGTCCGTCTGCTTACCTGTATTGTTGAAGATCGACTGCGCAGTATTCATTGCTGACGTGAGCGACATTCATTTGTCCTCGTGAGAATTACTATCTCTTCAGATTGATCAGGACATCCATCAAATCCGACCCGGTCTGGAAGACTTTCGAATTCGCTGTATAGATACGCTGGGATTCAATCATGTCGGTGAGTTCGCTGGCGATATCGACGTTCGAGCCCTCAAGCGCACCCTTCTGGATGTAACCGAAGCTGCCCGTCTGCGGGAAACCGATGGTGACGACGCCCGACTCGTTGCTCGGCAGATAAACGTTGCCGTTCTGAGGGGAGAGGTTGTCGACGCTCGGCACCGTGGCAACCGCCAGCTGGTAGATGTTGCGGCGGCCACCATCCTGATAGACTGCAGTCACTACGCCGTCCTTGCCGATTTCCACGTCCTTGATCTGGCTCGGGCCGTTACCGTTCAGGATCGCGGTGCCGGGTGTGAACTTCGTCGAGAACTGCGACATGTCGGACAGGTCGATACTTATTGCCTGCGGGACGCCGCTGACCGTGTCGTTGATGGTGATCGACTTTTGAGAGGTAGGTGTGAGCTTATTGGTCGCCGGGTCGAATGCCAGCGTGACTGATTCCTTGACAAGGTTCGCTGCTGGGGTCGCCGTGTAAGGGAAGCCGCCATTGGTCGACTGGTCCTGACGATAGACTGCCACTTCCCAGGTATTGGCGCCGGTCTTGGTGTAATAGAAATCGTAGAGAACCTTCGCGCCACCGCTGTCGTACGCCGTCAACGATGTCTTGTTACCGATCGTCGATGTTGCAAGGTTGTCGCTCGGACGCGAGCCCGCCGCAACAGCGGCTTCATCGCGATTGAGGTTGGCCGGGAAGCTGCCCTGCGTGGAGGGCGATGCTGTCAGGCCGAAATTATTGACGTTGACGGCCTCAAGGCCGGTAAAGCCGTTGACGACGGCAGCTGGCGCATTTGCCCCGTAGGGGTAACCCATCAGCTGGAAGCCCGCTGCGTTTTCCAGGTAGCCTTCCGCATTCTTCACGAACGAGCCAGCACGTGTGAGATAAGGCGTGCCGCCACCATCCTGAACCACGAAGAAACCGTTGCCCTGAATGGCAAGGTCGGTGCTCGACGTGGTGTAGGAGAGGTTGCCCTGCTCTGAAATGCTGTAGCGAACGTTGGACTGCACGCCGCCGGAGGCATAGCTGCCCGACGAGGAGGGCAGAACGAGCGAGGAGAACGACGTCGATGCGCGCTTGTAGCCGGTGGTGCTTGCGTTGGCGATGTTGTCGCCAACGGTTCCCAGCTTGTTAGCCTGTGCATTCATGCCGGACACACCGGTTCGCATAGTGCCGAAAATACTCATTCAAAAACCCTCGTGGTCATCTTCAGGGAGAAGGTAAAGCGTTTGGCTTGCGTGAAGCTGTCTGAAATACCGCGTTTGAAAAAGACCACGCGGATGAATGAATATTATTGCCAATCAATGCTGTAACCGAGGAAACGCTTCGAATCGACCGGATCGTAGCCGAGCTTCTTGCGAAGCTTCTTGCGAAGCTTGCTGATGTGGCTTTCCACGACGTTCTCTTCGACGTCATCATCGAAGATGCCGTAGATGGCATTGAAAATCTGCGCCTTGGAAACGCGGCGTCCGCGATTGGCAATCAAATATTCAAGGATGCGGCGCTCGCGCCGCGGCAAGGCAAATACCTCGCCACCGACTTCGGGATCACGACCGTCTGAGAAAACCCGGATCGGTCCCGCATCGGTGAAATTCGAGATAACCTGCAGGCGGCGACGGATCGCCGCCGCACGCGCAAGGATTTCACGGGGGTGAACCGGCTTGCGCACGACGTCATCGACGCCGCTGTCGAACAGCGCCAGCGTCGATTCCAGCGATGGCTGGTCGCTGACCGCGATCACCGGTGCCGTCGTGCGATCCCTGATCGCCTTGGGCAAGGAGAAGCTCCGGTCGCCCTGACCGATCAGGAATGCCTCTACGGCCGCCAGATCGCTGTCCGCTGCCGTCGAGACCCACTCCCCGAATTCGACCGGATCGAAACCGGTCGAGGGGATGCCCTCACGCCCAAATAGAGAAGTATAGCCGTCTTTAACGAGCTCGCGCTCATCAACCACTACGATCATTCGTCCGCCTCCGAATCAGTGTGGTGTTTTCCAATGCGGCATTGGTACGAATCGGGGGATTCAGCGACAACTGTAGGAAATCATCGATAGTTATTAATAATTGATTAACCATTTTGTGCCGATTTGATCTATATATAGTGGTTGTTAACCATATACGGTACAAAATTTTTGTGTAAAAATTTCAAAAATCCGAAAAAATCGCTTGCGGCGCCTTTTTTAGGGCTTTCTCTCGCCACATTTCAAATTGCGAGTCCTTGACCGCACCAAAACAATCGATGGTTGTTATCCGTCGCAGAAATTTTTCGCGTTGGCGGTCCATTTTCCGTAGCCCGTCGCCACCAGATTGGCGATCACCCGGCAGACATATTTCTTTTGAGCCGGGTCGTTGTTGGGCCCGGCATGATAGCGGGCAACCGCCATGGTCCAGGTTTCGTGCCTGTTGTGGAGATTGCGCAGGAACATGGCGGCATATTCGACATTGCGGCGCGGATCGAACATTTCACGCGCGGATGTGAAGTTTTCGCCATGGAAATAGTGGTTTATCTGCATGCATCCGAGGTCGATCAGCTTGGCGCCGTTGCGCTTTGCCGTCTCGAAAGTGGTCAATGCCTCCTCGGTGGAGGAGGCAAATACCGGTTTTCCCTCAATATTCATGGCGTTGGGGTCAAGCCGACCCTTGCGACCGGTCTCGGTCAGGCCGACAGAATAGAGAATTCCCTCCGGCACGCCGTATTTGCGGGCGGCGGACTGAATTTCCCTTTCACAGACACCTGACGTTGCCGAAGCGGAGGCGTTTTCAGAGGTAAACGCCGTTGTCAGCAGAAGTGCGGGCAGAGCCAAGAGCGCCATCCATGCCTTCATTATGCACCCCCAAATTATCACCATTGCCCTGCCGTCCGCCGCGTGTGCCGGACTCGTCACGGTTGCGCCCTGCGGCGGCCTGTTGGCCCTGCTGCTGCGCCTGCTGATTTTGCTGATTGTTGGCTTGTGTGCCCGTTTGGTCACTCTTGTCAGAAGAAGCAATGCTGATCGTGATGTTATCGACCGTCAGACCCTGCGCCTTGAGGCCCTCGAGGATGCTCTTGCTGTCCTGCTGAAGCTTTTTGTAGGCGGCCACGTTCTCCACCGTCATGTGAACGGCAAGCTCATCACCGGCAAGACGCAACGACATCGTCACCGATCCCAGCTCGATCGGCGTCATGTGCAGCTTCAGCGTATGGACGACTTTGCCGGTGCTGCTCTGGGCCGCCTCATTGGACAGCGACGAGCCGGGCTGCATAGCGCTAACCCATTCAGAATCATTGGCGATGAGGCCAGTCAGAGCCGAGGCGTTGGATGATGGTGCCAGACCAATGAACCGCCGCGAATCGAGAACGGTAATCGTCTCGGTCGCCTTGCCACTGCTTTCCCGGGCATCGAACTCGACACGGCCATCCCGCTGAACCGTACTCATATCGAGAGCGCGGGCCGTGCCGGAACGAGGAGATGCGAAGCGGAATGCCGAGGCGTCGCCTTCAGTGCCCGATCCGGATCCGGCTTCGTTTCCGGCAAGCTCGGTCCGTGCGTGCATGTCCTTCGCCAGAGGATCAGCCTTACCCCTGACCGTTTCGACCTTTTCGGATTTGACATCGGCCTTGCCGGCAATCGCCTGTGCAATTTCCTCAAGGGGCGTCTTGGCTGTCACGATATCGCCGACATTGGCCGTGAGCGTCTGCAGCTCTGCCAGCTTCGGATCGATTGCATCCGCCGCCGTCTGGCTCTCCTTGTCGGCGTCCTTGACCTTCTTGCCAGGTTTGCCGTTTTCAGGCGATGTGTGCGCCGTCTTAATCGCATTCTGAAGTTCCGCCAGCGCCTCGTGGCCATGGCCTTCTCCGGAATGGTCCTTGACGATCACGTTCAGGAAGCTCGGGGGCCGCTTGACCGGCACATCCTTCTTTTCAGCATCGTCATCCGGTTGCGCATTCTGCTCCTCAGCCGATCCCGCTTCCTGCTGATGACGCGAATGCGGTGCCTGCGGCGGGCGCTCTTCCCTGACCGTCGCGAGGGTGTCGCCGAAACTTCCGCCTTTGGCGTCGTCCCTCACACTGGCGCTGCCAGCGCGCGGATCGTTATATGGCGCATTCACTATCGCGTTGATGGTTGCGTCGATCATGGTGCCCCCTCGCCTTTCTTCAAAAGGCTGTCGATTTCATCGAGCTTACTGCGGCCGCTCGTCACGAGTTGCCGGACGTTCTCGCCCTCATCCTCAGCCTTGTGGTTTTCAACTCTCCATATGCCCTTGGTCTCGGCACTGGCCGCCTCATTCGCGGGCGCGCCCGACCCGGCCCCCTGCCCTGCCGTGACACCGGGATCGGCGCCAGGCTGCGGGGAAGGCGGACGAACCACCTGGTCGGCGATTGCCCTTGCCGCGTCCCGCAGGGCCCTGTCGCGATCCGAAAGCTGGGCCTCGGGAATTTGCCCGATTGTTTCAATCGCGCTCACCACATCGGGCGTGCCGATATTGGAAAGGCTTTCATATAGATTTGCCTGAACTTGCGGCTGGTCCGGCATATCCGGCGACAGCGCTTTCGCCTTTAACGCCGCCATGCGCGCCAGCGAATCCTTGCCGCTGATCGCCGCGAGACGGGACAGGCGCAGATAAGCTTCCTTCTGCCTCTCCGCGTCCATCATGGCGAATGTTTCCTCTATCGTGTCGTGCCCGATGGAATCGACACGTTTGACCACCAGTGAGACCAGAAGGTCCGCGAACTGGCTGGCATAGGGCGAATGCAGGAACCGCCGCGCGTAACGCTGTGCATATTCGACGCCACGCCCGGCATCGCCGTCTTCAACGGCGATAGCAAGCGAGCGGCGGAGTGCAGCCTCCTCCACGATGGTACCGGGCGCTTCGAGCCGGGCTATGTCATAGAAACCCAGGGCAGCCACCGGATCGCGGGGGATCGTCACATTGCCGCCGATCAGTGCAAGATAGGCGCCAATTCTCGTGCCGCGATACTCGGGCACCATGGCCGCGATGCTCTGGGCGACCAGCGTTCCCTTGCCGGACAGATATTTGCGCAGAATATCGGCGACGCGGCTGTCGAAATTGCCGTCCACATCCCGCGCGACGAGCAATTCGAGCGTGGCCGGATTGCCGCCGCTCATCGCGTAGACAAGCGCCGCATCGACATTGCGCGGATCCTTGAAGATCGCCGAAGGTGCACTCTTAAGCCGCTCGTCGATCGTCTGGAGCAGAAACCGCTGCATTTCGGTTGCCGAATGGTCTCCCATGGTGACCGAATCCTGCACGAACTGCAGGGAACGCAACATGGCATAGGGCATGAGGTTGTCTTGCGATTGCGCAAAAACCTTCGCCGGTTCGGCACCGAGACCACACAGTGTCGCCGCAAGAAAAACCCAACGTTTCGAGGATTTCGTCACACTCACCCCCGATCGGCCTCAAGCAGGATTTCGATACGGCGGTTCGCATTCGCCAGCGGGTCTGCCGGCACCTGCAATCTGCGATCCGCGAAACCCGAAACCTGTTTCACCCGCTCTTCCGACAGGCCGCCGCGAACCAGCATGTAATAGGCGCTATGCGCGCGGTCCATGGAAAGCCGCCAATTGTCATTGGCCTCACCCTTGAACTGGCGTCCATCGGTATGGCCGCGGATCACCACGCTGCCGCCACGCTCCTGAAGCAACTTGCCGATCTTCTCCATGGCCAGGACCATTTCGCCGCGGGGCACAGCCGATCCGACATTGAACATCGGCGTTTCCGTCTGGTCGGAAATGGTCAACAGCAATCCGCCTTCGGCGGGCGTCACCACCAGACCTTCGGCGAGCTTGCCGCTGATGCCGGATATCTGCTTCTCGATCTCTTGGCGCAGCTCTTTGGCCTCTTCCTTCTGCGCAGCAGTACCTTGCTGCTGCTGCTCCGGCTGAGGCTGCGTAAGTGCTGCCTGCTCGGCGGCACCCGGCCGCTGCTGCGGCACCACGGCGGCGACTTCCATGGCCTTGCCGTGATCTGCACCATCGGCTGGCTGCTGAGACGATTTAGCCGCAACCGCTTCATTATCCTTGGCAGCGTCCTGCTGCTTGTTCTCGGCAGATTGCTGCTGTTCGACCGGATTTTGCTGCTGGTCCGCACGTGTGATCTTCACCTGCTGGGTCCAGAAATCGGGATCGAAGGGATCGCGGTAAGCCTCACCGCCGCTCGCACCCGTCGCCGGGCCGGAATCGGCAGCACCACCTTCGCCCTTGGCGCTGACATTGGCCTGCTGCCCGACCTGCTGGGCAATTTCCGCCAGAACGGAATAGGGATTCTCGAAAAAGTCCGCTTCTGAGAAGTTCGACTGCTCCCCGGTCTGCGAGGTCAGGTCTTCACCTGTCGCGGCGGCTGAACCCTGGGTGACCTTTTCCGCCTTTATGTTGGACTGGTCTTTCTTCTCGACGCCCTCTTCCTTGTCCACGGGCTTTTCCAGCCCCTTGGACGAAGGTTTCTCATCGGACAGCTTTATCGGATTGAAATAGCTGGCGACCGAGGCCTTGGTTTCCTCGTTTGCGGCGTTGACCAGCCACATGACGAGGAAGAACGCCATCATGGCCGTCATGAAGTCGGCATAAGCGATCTTCCACGCGCCGCCATGGGCGCCATCGTGCCCGCCCTTGTGGCGTTTGACGATGATGATCTCGTTCTTGCCGTGGTGGTGATTTTCGCCTTCACTCATTTCATCACCTTGCGAAGACTGGACGCCCAGGCGGACATGCGCGTGACGAACACGCTTTCACCCAACTCAACGGAGAGGTCGATATCTGCCGTCTCGATAAATTTCATCGTCTCTTCTTCAAAGCCCGGCTGCGTCTTCAGCTGCTCAAACAAATCTTTCGGGCCTTTCACGACAAGGGTCACGGCCTCGCCATCCGGCATGGAAGCGCGAACGACATCGGCAAGCGCCGAAACCGCCTTCAGCGACAGCTCTTCGGTCAGAACCGGGGCAAGGATATTGGCAGTCTGTTCGCTGAGATTGGTGGCGATCGCATCGATGCCTTCACGCAGTCTTAGCGACAGGAAAACGGCAATTTCTTCGAGATAGACGGAACGTAAGCCTTCGAGTTCTGCGGCATGAGCGGCAAGAAGCTCCTCGCGCTCGGCCTGCATTTTCTCCGTGATCTCGCGGGTCGCATCCTCGTGACCACGGGCATAGGCGGCCTGTTTTTCGCTTTCGACGTCGAGCGGCTCGAATTCATCGAAACCGGACGCAATATCGCCAAAACCGGAAATGCCGTCGACATCCGCCAACGGTTCGCCGAACGTCAGTCCCGCGGGCTGCACGTCACCGAAATCCTTGAGATATCTTGCAATGGACGCGCTCATGCCGGCCCCCGGCAAGACAGGCCAAAGGGGCGAGACATGTTTCGTTGCCTGCGATCTAAGCCGTTTGGCGGCACCACCGTCATCCTTGCTACCCTGCCCGTCTCTTCAATTGTTTCCGGCCGGATCACGCCATGCGATCCACCCGATATTGCCCCGACGTTAGGTGTTCAAACTTGTGCGAGGATGAAGGCGGACCCCGTTTTCAGAAACCTTGCAATCAACTCCCCCGAACCCGCCGGACCGACGCCGGTTTACTTGAAGAGCTGAAGGATGTTTTGCGCGTTGGCATTGGCGATCGAGAGCGCCTGGATGCCGAGCTGCTGCTGTGTCTGCAGAGCCTTCAGCCTGGTCGATTCCTCGTTCATATCCGCATCCACGAGACGGCCGATACCCTTGTCGATCACGTCCATCAGGCTCGAGACGAAGTTTTCCTGCATGTTGATGCGGCTCTGTAGTGAGCCGAGGCTGGAGGCCGTACTGGTCATGGCTTCGAGCTGCTTGTCGACAAAACTCATCATCACATCGATGGCGTCGGAAGCGGTGTAGTTCGTGGTGCCACCGGAAAAACCGCTCATCGCTGCCGCCACGACATCGAGATTGTCGAGATCGAGCGTGGAGACGGAAAGACCGAGGGATCTGGCAACGGAGGTCGGCGCACCGGTCGTGTCATAGAACCAATCGTTGCTGCCTGTGTCCCGATAGGCCGCCGCGACGGTGGTGGTGCCGCTCGAAGGGTTGGTCGCCGTCACCTTGACCCAGGTATTCTCGGACAAACGAAGATAATTCACCGTTCCGTTGCTGTAGACGCTCGGGTCGGCATTCGTATCCGGCGTCGCCGCATTCAGCGTGCCGATTTCGGCGTCCGTCAATTTCTTGACGACGTAACCCGCATTGGTGGTCACGCCGGCTGTCGTCGATGTTTGGGTGATCTGTTGTTCCGTCTTCGCGACAAAAACGGCGCTCTTGTCGAGAATACCGAGTTTTCCGCCGCTGAGGTCGAAAAGCACGGCACTGCCGTCCAGCACATAGTCAACCGTGGTGACGCCGACATTGCCCGAACCGGTGCGCGTGAAGGACGCGACGACCTTTTTGGTGATGGGTTCTACAACCGGCGGCGTGCCACCATTGCTGATGCTGGCCTGCAGCCAGTTCTCGCCGGAGAAGGAGGCAGATTCCGACGTGCTCTTCAGCTGTTCCTGAAGCTGCTTGATTTCGTCCTGGATCTTGCCGCGGTCAGCCCCGACGCCATAGGCGGCGACAAGCTTTTCCTTGATTTTCTTGACGACCTCGATCGAGTTCGCAAGGGCGTCATAGGCCGTATCGACCTTGGCGGCGCCCAGTCCCAATGCATCCTGCACGGCCGAGAGCGCTGCATTGTCGGAGCGCATGGTTGTGGAGATAGACCAGTAGGCGGCATTATCCGCCGCCGTTTCGACACGGTAGCCGGACGACACACGCGCCTGCGTCGTCTCGAGATTCTTGTCGATCATGCGCAAGGTTTGCAGCGCGGCCATCGCCGCCGCATTGGTCAAAATGCTGGTCATTGGGTCCACCCAATTGGTACTGTCAGGAAAAATCCGGCGCTGCGCCGAAAACGAGCAGAGGCATCATGCGCATCAGCGATGGTAAAAAGAGCCACCGCGACCTGCCGTTCGTTAACAAATCGTTAATTCGATAGGTACCAAACAACAACGCTGATTTGCAAGGCGTTCCTTGCCTTCACACGCCGGTTTTGCATAAACCGACACGCTTCAGGCAAGGTCGGGTGAAAAAGTGCCCGAATGAAGCCATCGCGCCCGCGAATTCGGAAGGCGCAATGGATAATATATGAAAATGTCCGCTGGACTGGTTCAGGCAGCTTCGCCCTGGCGGGCCGACACGAATCGGGCAGCCGTCAGGCTCTGACGGAGAAATTCGGTGTTCTCGTCCGGATTTTCCGAAGGGTTCTGAAACGAAACATGATTGATCTCGACCGCAGCGTGCTCGTTGGCCAGAATCAATTGCGCATAAACCGTCGCGCCGTGCGGTTTCAGTTCGAGATCGAGGACGATCTCCGGCGCCCCTTCCCATTCGAGCCTGTATTCGCCACCGGCACCGAAATTGATCGTACCCGGATGATAATAAAGCTCCGCGGCCGACGAGACGAGGTCGGCAATGCTGCCGTAGCACTCGAATCTGAGCAATGAAATCAGGTCGGCCGGATCGAGCAGGCGCAGTTCGGTGGCGATCGGGTTGATCGCCTCTGCGACGATCATTTCCCGCTTTTCAGAATAGGCGGATTTTTTCATTGGTTTTATTGAACCCGTATTTTCGATGACTTCATGGCGTAAACCCGATGAACGAGCTCAGCTACAGCCTTGTAAAAAGCTGGTGGAATCACACTATCGATCGAGACTTGCGCAAACATGGAGCGTGCGAGCGGCGGATCTTCAAAAACGGGGATATTATTTTTCTCCGCAATCTCGCGGATTTTCAATGCGATAAGGTCCTGACCCTTGGCAACGACGACAGGCGCGTCGCCTTCTTCGCGAACGTAACGCAACGCCACTGCAAAGTGTGTCGGGTTGGCAATCACCAGTGTCGCGCGCGGCACATTGTCGATCATGCGGCGGCGGGCGCGGTCACGGGCCACCGAACGCTGACGGGCTTTGACCACCGGGTCGCCCTGCGATTGCTTGTATTCTTCCTTCACCTCATGCTTCGTCATTTTCAGCTGGCTGAACCAGTGGTGGCGCGTCCACAAAAGGTCGACGGCGGCAAGCAGCGCGGTCGAAAAGAGAATCACGACCATCATCTTTTTGGTGAGCTCGACAACCCTGACGAAAATGACCTGCGGGTCGGAGAACATCAGGTCGATGAGACTGTAGAAATCGCCGCGCAAAGACAGGAACATGATGATCGAAACGATCAAGATCTTGAACAGGGATTTGCCGAATTCCACAAATCCCTGCTTGCTGTAGATGCGGCCGAACCCCTTTGCGGGCGAGATGCGCGACCATTGCGGACGCACCCTCTCAAGCACGGGCGACGGCAGGTTCTGGAAAAACGAGGAGGCAAGGCCGAAGACGATGAACATGATCATGGCCGGCATGAGCAGATAGGCCATGGACGTGCCGAGGAAATAAAGCAGCGACAGGGCATCCGGCCTGGTGCTGAGGTTCCATTGTTCGGGCTGCCCGAACAGGTCCTTCAGCGTTACGCCGAGGCGACCGGCGCCGTCGGGCAAAAAGAAAACCAGATAGCAGTAAAAGGCGAGTGACGAAGCAAAGATCGGCACCTCGCGGGAAAAGGGAAGATTGCCCTTTTCCGCCGCATCACGGAGTTTTTTCTCCGTTGGGTCTTCTGTTTTACTGTCCTTGTCCTGATCGTCTGCCAAGGCACGTTCCCGGGATAAAAAAAGGCCCGCCGATCGCGGCAGGCCGTCATTCCGAAACTAGCGCCCGAGACCGGCCATCGCAATGGCCGGCATTGCCTGTAAGGCGGGTTATCAACCGGCTTCCGCTCAGGCTGCTGCGGATTGTTCCTCTGTGGAGGCTTCCTTCAGCTGAATCTGACCGGAATTGGCCAGCCGAATCGCTTCCTGCGCCACGGCGCGGCGTGCAATCGCCACTTCGCGGGTGTTGATGGAAGCCTGCGGCACGGCGAGGTCCGATTCGATCATACGGCGCTGGCGCGGGCTGATGCTGGACAGCACACATTCCTTGATTTCCATGGTTGCGCCACGCAGCGCCATGGTGAGAACGTCCGCCGAGACATCGTTGAGCAGCAGGACGCGGCTGCGCTGCGGCATGAACATGAGATCGTCGAAGAGGAAGATCTTCGGCTTGACCTTGTTGGCAGCTTCCTTGCTGAGCGTTTCGAGCGAGCTGAGCAGCGTATCGACCTGCGGCTTTTCCATTTCGTTCATCAGGTCGGCAACCTTCGTGGAGCCGCCCGCATTGCGCTCTGCTTCGATCTCGTTGATGAGGTTGACCACGCGCTTCTCGATGATCTGGGCAGCCGTGGGGCTGACTTCCTTCATGTTCACCGTGCGGTTCATGATATCGGCGCGCTGCTCTTCGGGAATGGTCAGAAGGACCTTGGCACCGAAGGACGAGGGCAGCATGGAGAGGATATAGGCGATGGTCTGGGGATGCTCGCGCAGCAGGAATTTGCCGACGAATTCCGGCTCCGCTTCCTGCAGGCGATCCCAGATCGACGCTTCATAGGCCTGGAAGGCTGCACGACGGCCGAGAAGGCTGTCCACCTCCTCCGGTGTCAGGCCCTCTTCGAGAATGCTTTCGATCGCCTTGGCATTGTCCATCAGACCCGTTCCTTCCGTGAACAGGTCTTCGAACTCCGCCACGATCTGGGCGAGTTCGTCAGGGGGAATGACACGCAGCGTCTGGGCCGAGGAAATGATCATCTGCAATTCGTGCTGCGTGAAAAATTTCAGCAGCTTGCCGGCGACGCCCTTGCCCATGGCAAGAAGCACCGCGGCCGCCTTGTCGGCCTGAGACAACGGTTTCCCTGCCAGCGGGTTACCGAAATCCTCGAAGTCCATCATGGTCTTTCCTCTCCGTCCCCACAGGGATCAGGCTTTTCTCGTACTCATTACTTCAATCAATTTTACGCCGAAGCGCGTATCGTCGTCTTCAAGTACCGTTATTTCACCGCGCGCAATACGGCGGCCATTCACCATGATCTCGACCGGTTCACCGATCTTGCGGTCAAGCGCGATCGTTGCACCCTCTTCAAGGCTCATCAGACCCGAGACGAGCATGCGGCTG
Source organism: Agrobacterium sp. 10T429 (assembly GCF_056393925.1). Lineage (NCBI taxonomy): Bacteria > Pseudomonadati > Pseudomonadota > Alphaproteobacteria > Hyphomicrobiales > Rhizobiaceae > Agrobacterium > Agrobacterium sp. 10T429. The sequence continues at coordinate 449,049 of NZ_JBFTGV010000001.1, read as the reverse complement.
GTGCCGAGAACGATCTGGACATCGATCGGGATATCCATGATCAGGTCCATATTGTCGGACAGGCCACTGCCGAGCGGCGCCTTGATGCCCGCGACCTGTGGGGTGGCCGCGAAATCGTTCATTGCAAAATCGCCCGCTCCACCACCGAAGGCGGAAAGGTCGCTGTCGGCGGAAGCGTCGTCAACGCTCCCGAAATCCCCGAAGTCGCCAAAGTCGGACAGCGAACCTTCCGCATCCGTCTTGAGGACGCCACGCAGATCGCCGATAGCCTGGTCGAGCTCACCGCCATCTTCAAGCGACGGCAGCGCCATATCATCGGTCACAGGTGTTTTCTTCGTAGCCATGCGCTGATTATTCCCTTTGAAACTTGCGTCAGCCTGCCCAGAACCCAAAAAAGGTGGACAGGTTTTAACCCATCAGATGTCGCAAGATCTCGTCGTCCGTGCTGACATTGTTCTTTACCCGAACCATGTAGCGGTCGCCGGACTTKCCGAATTCACAATTATAGAGCTTGGAGCCGTTGGCGCTGACCTCGACGCCGATGTCGTCCTGCTTCAGATCCTGAAACGGAATGACGTCGCCGGCCACCAGCCTGGAGATCGTCCGCAGGGTCAAGGTTTCGAGCTTGATGCGCGCCTCAAGCGTTACCTGCGATCTCTTCACCTGCTCAGAGATCAAATCCACCCATTCCGCCTGCTTCTTCAGCGCCTGGGCTGAAGCCTTGGGAGCGGCGATGGAGGTCTTGAGCAGGGGCCGCTGCGGCACGATCAGCGCGAATTCCGAAGAAACCTTGCCGATGGCGATCTTCATGCGGACTGTCACGCCGTAGAGGCCGGCGATCATCTCCTCGAAGGCGCTTTTTCCATTGGCCGTAAAGGGCGGGTCGATCGTCGCCTCGAAACCGCCCGGCGCGTTGACGCCCGACCGCAGGACACCCCCGATGCGCCCGAGAACCATGGCCGCCAGGTCGAGTTCGATGTGGGACAGGCTGCGCTCGTCCGGCTCGCCGATGGTGTCGGCGGCGGCGCCCAGCATGCGCTCCATGAGCGCGATGACGAAGCCGTTGCCGACCGCCATCATGAAATTGGGGCACCAGTTGCGCAGAGAACAATCCGCAACCGAGAAATTGCCGCCGATATTGGCGATGAGATCGGTCATCAGCCCCGATTCGGAGCCGATATATTCGACGTCTATCGCAATGCCGGTCTCGCTGTGAAAGATATCAGGCAGGAATTCGCTGTAGAGATGGCCGATATCGGAGCCGACCTTCGCGATTGTCTTGCGGTCGGAAAGCCCGCCGGTAAGTTTCGCGAGCAGCGACGTGTCGATGACGGGTGCTCTTTGCTGTGCAGCTTTAGCCATGGTCATGCCGCCTTGTTTTCGCCGCCGGGGTTCATCATCTCCTGTTCGACGGCGTCGATGGACGGCCGCTCGTAGTTGGAGATGGTCTTGCGCCCGTATTCAAGCGCGACCTGCGGCACCGAGCCGTTCATGTAGGCGATCAGCGTCTGCTTGACGATGATGTAGAGGCGGTGCTGCTTGGTGCGGACGATCTTGACCTGCGAAGCGAGCGGGTTGCAGATCGAATAGGACAGGATGATGCCGAGCATGGTGCCCACCAGTGCGGCGCCGATGAGGCCGCCCAGCACTTCCGGTGATTCGTTGATCTTGCCCATGGCCTTGATGACGCCGAGAACCGCCGCGACGATACCGATGGCGGGGAAGGAATCGCCCATGGTGGTGATCGCGTGGTAAGGTTTCAGCTTGTCGTGCAGGATGGTCTCGATTTCCTCGTCCATCAGTGCTTCGATTTCGTGGCTGCGCGCGTTGCCGATGATGATGAGGCGGACGTAGTCACAGATAAACGACGTCAGCTCCTTGTTCTTCAGCACCGAGGGTGCGCTCTGGAAGATCGAGGATTCTTCCGGATTGTCGATATGCGCCTCGATCTCGTTGCGCGATTTCGTGCGCAGGTCGCGCATCAGCGAATAAAGTACGCCGAGTACGTCGAGATAGTTGCGCTCCTTCGGGACCGAGTGCTTGAAGGCCTCGCCGAGCGCCTTGCCCGAATCCTTCACGACCTTCATCGGGTTCGCCATGATGAAGCCGCCGAGGCCGGCACCGCCGATAATCAACAATTCGAACGGCTGAACCAGCACGTCCAGATGGCCGCCCATCGCCATGTAGCCGCCGATGATGCAGCCGAAGGTGATTATAAGTCCAATTACAATATTCATTGATCGACCACGCCCGAACAGTGTTCCATGCCGCCATCTCTAGAAAATGTGGCTTGCGTGAACCTGTCCGCGGAGCCTCTGTCCCTCGTCACTGCAGCCAGTTTCGCACAAGCAACATCCGGCATTATCCCGACAAAGGCGGACGTGCGCCTTGGTATCGGGATCAAACGAGAGCGGCGGTTCAGTGACTTCCACCTACACCAGCTACAGACTGATCAGTCAGGACATCGGCAAATCGCTTGAGCGTGTGTCGAAGCAACCCGACGTGGCGCGCGAAACCGAATATTACCGGTCGAAGATCGGCAGCGTGAAATCCGTCGACGACTTCATGGCCGATACCCGTCTTTACAATTATGCGCTGAAAGCTAACGGCCTCGAGGACATGGCCTATGCGAAAGCCTTCATCCGCAAGGTGCTGACCGAAGGCACGGCCGACAAGAACGCCTTCGCCAACAAGCTTTCCGACAGCCGCTATTCGGACCTTGCGAAATCGCTCGACTTTGCAAGTCTCGGTGCAGCGGCAACTGCGACCGAAGCGGCCCAGTCCGGCATCATCAGCAAATACACCCGCCAGACGCTGGAGCAGGAGGCGGGCGGCGACAATAACGGTGTCCGGCTTGCTCTTTACTTCGAGCGCAAGGCACCAACGATCAAATCGGGTCTCGATTTTCTAGCCGACGACGCGCTCGCACAGGTGTTCCGCACCGCCTACAACCTGCCTGACGAAATTGCGGCAGGAAGCGTCGAAAAACAGGCCGCGCTCATCGAAAAATCCATCAATATCAAGGATCTGCAAAATCCTGAAAAGGTCGGCAAGCTGCTCGAGCGTTTCACCATCATGTGGGAAATGCAAAATCCCTCGACGACCTATGATCCTCTGGCCGTTTTCGGCTCCTCCAGCGGCTACGGCATTTCCCCGGACCTGCTGATCTCCATCAACTCCCTGAAACTCGGAGGCAAATGATATGCAATCCGGACTATACGTCGCCCTTTCCTCGCAGATTGCGCTGGAGCGTCGTCTCACCACCATTTCCGACAATATGGCGAATGCGAACACGGTGGGTTTCCGCGGTTCCGAAGTGAAATTCGACGAAATGGTCGCCAAGAACCACAATGACATGAATGCCAAGGTGGCGTTCGTGTCGCAGGGTAACGACTATCTCTCCACCCGTCAGGGCGCCTTCGAACAGACTGGCAATAGTTTCGATTTTGCCATCAAGGGCGATGCCTGGTTCGCGATGGACACACCCGACGGCCAGATCCTGAGCCGCGACGGGCGTTTCACCATGCGTCCGGACGGCGCGCTCATCTCCTCAAGCGGTTATCCGGTTCTCGACGCCGGCGGCGGTCCCATCCAGCTCAATGCGAATGGAGGCCCGATCACCGTCAGTCTCGATGGTGCGATCAGGCAGAACGACAACATCGTCGCCACGCTCGGTATCTTCCAGGCGGATTTCTCGAAAGGCTTCCTGCGCCATCCCAATAGCGGCGTGAAGCCCGTGGCCCCGCCGACGCCGGTCGTCAACAATCACGAGGTCGGCGTCGTTCAGGGTTATCTCGAGCAGTCGAACGTCAACGGCATTTCCCAGATGACGCAGCTCATCCAGGTCAACCGGGCCTTCGAGAGCATTTCGTCGCTGATGCGCGATACCGAATCCACTTTCGGCGATGCCATCAAGACGCTTGGCGGCGCACGTTAAGGAACTGAGCGATGACAATGCCGGAATCCACACTCACGGTCGAGGCGATTTCACCCAAGCTCGCCCAGCTGGCCAGCCTTGCCGGGCACTATGCCGATCCGGAGTTTTCGGTGGCGCCGGGCGGCCATGTCCGCACCATCGCCGCCGGACACTACACGGTTTCCGGCCTGTCGCGGCATGTGAGGCTGGGCGAGTTCGTCGCCCATCGCAGCGCGACCGGTATCCATCTCGGCGAAGTCGTGCGCGTGGAACCCGATATCTGCTACGTCTGCCCCATCGAACCGGGCGAGCCGATTGGCATTCACGACACCGTCATCCGCAAGGGTGCCTTCCGCGTTGCGCCTGACGACAGCTGGTGCGGCCGCACCATCAATGCGCTTGGCGAACCCATCGATGGCAAGGGTCCGCTTGGATCAGGTACGGAGCGCCGTCCGATTTCCAGCAATGCACCGCCGTCGATGACGCGCAAGCGGGTGGAGACGCCTTTCAAGACGGGTGTCCGGGCAATCGATATTTTCTCGCCTCTCTGCCTTGGCCAGCGTCTCGGCATTTTTGCGGGGTCAGGCGTGGGCAAATCCACGCTCCTATCGATGCTTGCCAAGGCCGATGCCTTCGACAAGGTCGTCATCGGGCTTGTCGGCGAGCGCGGTCGCGAAGTGCGCGAGTTCATCGAGGATACGATGGGCGAGAATATGGGCAAGTCCGTCGCCGTTGTCGCGACCAGCGACGAAAGCCCGATGCTGCGCAAGATGGCGCCGCTTTCGGCCGTCACCATTGCCGAATATTTCCGTGACAGGGGCGACAACGTCCTTCTTATCATCGACAGCGTGACCCGTTTTGCCCATGCGATCCGCGAAGTGGCGGTCGCTTCGGGTGAACCGCCGGTGGCACGCGGCTATCCGGCCTCGGTCTTCACCGAATTGCCGCGCCTTCTGGAGCGGGCGGGACCCGGCGCCGAAGGCAGCGGTACCATCACCGCCATCGTCTCCATTCTGGTGGACGGCGACAACCACAACGATCCGATTGCCGATTCGACCCGCGGTATTCTCGACGGCCACATCGTGCTGGATCGCAGCCTTGCAGAAGAAGGCCGCTATCCTCCGATCAATCCTCTGGCCTCGATCTCGCGTCTCGCCAAGAAGGCATGGACACCGGATCAGGAAAAGCTGGTGTCGCGTCTGAAAGCGCTGGTGCATCGCTTTGAGGAAACGCGGGATCTGCGCCTCATCGGCGGTTATCGACCCGGCACCGATCCCGATCTCGACATGGCGGTGAAACAGGTTCCGATCATCTATGAAACGCTGAAACAGCTTCCGAATGAACCGGCGGCGCAGGACGCCTACGCCGATCTGGCGACCGCATTGCGCGGTGGAGTGCAAAATAATCAGCCACAGGTAAACCCGAGAATGAGAGGCTGACCCGTGAGAAAGAAACAGATCGACAAGATCGACGATAACGACCTCGAGAACGTACAGCCGCAGCCTCCCTTCTTCACGCCCGACCGTATTCTGGCGTGGACGGGAATAGGACTTGCCGCCGCCGCCGCATTTTTCCCCTGGTACGTGTTCTTCAACGAGGACAAGTTTGGAATGAGAGTGGCCGACGGCGATCGCACGCGCGACCTGCCCCATACCGGTCCGCGTGAAGTCTTCAGCGTTTCGCCCCTGGCCATGACCAATCGCAACAAGGAAGACGCGCCAGCCCCCGGCGAATTGCCGGACATGCTGACGACGGCGACGGTCAGCGAAAAGGGTAAGGAAAAACAGAACAATCTCGCCGCAGGGCTTGAAGACCAGCCCTTCCCCGGCCAGACCTCCTTCCGCCTGCTGCATGTCTCCAACGGCCGCGCCCTCATCGAGGACGGTTCGGGCATGTATATGGTGCGGGTGGGCTCCACATTGCCCGACAATGCGCGCCTGACCAAAATCGAGCAGCGCGACGGCGAGTGGATGATAGAGACCTCTTCCGGTAAAACCTATCATCCCGAGAAGTAGTCAGACCGGCACTCTGCTGAAGTCTGCTGCCGTCGCCGGATCCAGTCCGGCAGGACGGAGACGTCTTCGCAATTCACTATTCGATCCCAAGGCGTGCCGCATTTGCCGGCGCGCCATTTTTGTTTTCGCAATCGCCTCCGGGATCAGATTCTCCAGTGCTTCCGCACCTCCGCCCCTCCCCGCAAGTCTGACGCAAGATTAGCACCGTAGGTTCGTGCCATACGAGATGGAGAAGTCTATGCAACCGATTCAACTGTTCGATCTGGCCTCCCGCCAAGCGGAATGGCTGAGCGTGCGGCAGGAAGTCGTGGCGACCAACATCGCCAACGCCAACACACCCAAGTTTCACGCCAAGGATGTCAGTCCTTTCGAAGCGGTCATGCAGGCCACCAGCCAGCAGGTCGGCATGGCGAAGACCCATCCCGCCCATTTCGGTGCTAGCGAGCTCAGCGAAAATATCGCGGTGCGCGACAACCCGATCAATAACGAGATCGGCATGCAGGAGTCCGGCAATTCGGTCGCGCTTGCCGAGGAAATGACCAAGACCGGCGAGATCAAGCGGCAATACGACCTGAACGCCAGTCTCGTCAAATCCTTCCATCGCATGATGCTGATGACGGTAAAGAGGTAAACCATGGATCCCTTGAGTGCGGCGAGCAAGATCGCGGGCAGCGGCCTGGAAGTGCAGTCCACCCGACTGCGCATCGTTTCGGAAAACATTGCCAACGCAAGATCGACCGGCGACACGCCTGGCGCCGACCCCTATCGCCGCAAGACCGTGACATTCGGCTCCGAGCTTGACCGCGTAAGCGGCGTGCAGCGCGTGACGGTAAAGAAGCTTGGCGTCGACCGCGGCGATTTCGTCCATGAATACGACCCCGGCAATCCGGCCGCCGACACCAGCGGCATGGTCAAGATGCCGAACGTCAACGTCCTGATCGAAATGGCGGATATGCGCGAAGCCAACCGCAGCTACGACGCCAACCTTCAGGTCATCCGCCAGACACGCGACCTCGTCGCCTCCACCATCGACCTTCTGAAAGCATCGCAATGATCGACGGCATCAAACAACTCGGTTCCCTCTCGCTCACGCGTGGCACGAGCAACGTCTCTTCGCTGACCGACAGCATTTTCGGGAGCCAGCAGACGACGCCCGCCCAGCAGACGGGCGCAAGCTTCGCAAGCGTTCTCGGCAATATGTCGACGGATGCGATGAACAACCTGAAGAAGGCGGAAGTGGCCTCCTTCGAAGGTATTCAGGGCAAGGCAAACACACGCGAAGTGGTCGATGCCGTGCTTTCGGCCGAGCAGTCGCTGCAAACGGCCATCGCGTTCCGCGACAAGATCGTGTCGGCCTATCTCGACATTACCAAGATGCAGATCTAGAGCGCGTCCGGTTTGACGCCAATCGTTGGCCGCGCTCTAGGCCTTTGTTTTTAAGCACTTTCCGGACGTAGAACCGCTCCGCGCCTTTACTGGAAATGCTCTAGCCCCGCAGGAAAAATGACATGAGAGCTCTTGCCATCGCTGCCACCGGTATGGACGCCCAGCAGACCAATCTGGAAGTCATTGCCAACAACATCGCCAACATCAACACCACCGGCTACAAGCGCGCGCGTGCAGAGTTTACCGATCTTCTGTACCAGACCGAACGCATGCAGGGTGTGCCGAACCGTGCCAACCAGGCGATCGTGCCTGAGGGAGCCAATATCGGCCTCGGCGTGCAGACTTCCGCGGTGCGCAACATCCACACCCAGGGCAACCTGATCGAAACCGGCAACAAGCTCGACGTGGCAATTATCGGCCAGGGCTGGTTTCAGATCGAGGCGGCCGACGGTTCTACGCTCTACAGCCGCGCTGGCGCCTTCAACAAGAATGCTGACGGCAACCTCGTGACGGTTGATGGCTACAATGTCATCCCGAACATCAATATCCCGACCGACGCGCAGGACATCACCATCACCCGCACGGGTCAGGTGACCGCCCGCATCGGCAACGCTGCGGATTTCACTGAACTCGGCCAGTTGACCATCGCCAACTTTGCCAACGAGGCGGGCCTGAAGCCGCTCGGCGACAACCTCTTTTCCCAGACGCCGGCCTCCGGCGCCGCCGTTATCGGCGTGCCTGACGATCCGAGCTACGGCTACATCAAGCAATCCTACCTCGAAGGCTCGAACGTCGATGCCGTCAAGGAAATCACCGACCTCATCACGGCGCAGCGCGCCTACGAGATGAATTCCAAGGTCATCACCACCGCTGACGAAATGGCTTCGATTGTCAGCAAGAACCTGAAGTAAGAACGGAAAGGCAGGCGGACATGAGGTTTGGCCGGAAACATAGCAGCTGCAGAACGGCACTCGTCCGTATGTGCCTTGCGTCTGCCTTTTCACTGGGTGCCATGGCACCCGCTTTTGCACAGGCACCGACGGCGCTGGTTCCTACTCGCACGATCTATCCGGGCGAGACGATCACGCCCGAACAAGTGAAGCCGGTGGAAGTGACCAACCCCAACATTTCCGCTGGTTACGCGAGCGATATCAGCGAAGTGGAAGGCATGATCTCCAAGCAGACATTGCTTCCCGGCCGCACAATCCCCATTGCAGCGCTTCGTGAACCGTCACTTGTGGTGCGCGGCACGAGCGTCAAACTCGTTTTCCACATCGGCAACATGACGCTGATGGCGTCCGGAACGCCCATGAGCGACGGCTCGCTCGGCGAGGTCGTAAGGGTACGCAACATCGATTCCGGCGTGATGGTCAGCGGTACCGTCATGAAGGACGGAACCATTCAGGTTATGGCGAAATGAAAGTGCTTCGTATCCTCTGTGCGGCTCTGGTCATTTCGGCCCTGCCCTTCCTCTCGACGCCGCCAGCCCAGGCAGACACGTCCCGTATCAAGGATATCGCATCCCTGCAGGCCGGGCGCGACAACCAGCTGATCGGATATGGTCTCGTCGTGGGCCTACAGGGCACCGGCGACAGCCTGCGCTCTTCACCCTTCACCGAACAGTCCATGCGCGCCATGCTGCAGAACCTCGGCATCACCACGCAGGGCGGCCAGTCCAATGCCAAGAACATCGCCGCCGTGATGGTGACGGCCAACCTGCCGCCATTCGCCAGCCCCGGCAGCCGTGTAGACGTGACGGTCAGCTCGCTCGGCGACGCCTCCTCGCTTCGCGGCGGCAACCTCATCATGACATCGCTTTCCGGTGCAGACGGGCAGATCTATGCGGTCGCGCAGGGAGCACTGATCGTCAACGGCTTTTCGGCCCAGGGCGACGCAGCGACATTGACGCAGGGCGTGACGACCTCGGCGCGCGTGCCGAACGGCGCGATCATCGAGCGGGAACTGCCGTCGAAATTCAAGGATTCGGTCAATCTGGTCCTTCAGCTGCGCAATCCCGATTTTTCGACCGCGGTGCGCGTCGCCGATGTCGTTAACGCCTTTGCCCGCGCCCGTTACGGCGATGGCATCGCCGAACCGCGCGATTCGCAGGAAATCTCGGTGCAGAAGCCCCGCACCGCCGACCTGACGCGGTTGATGGCGGAAATCGAAAACCTGACGGTCCAGACGGATACGCCGGCGAAAGTCGTGATCAACGAGCGCACGGGCACGATCGTCATCGGCGCGGATGTGCGTATTTCCCGCGTGGCGGTGAGCTATGGAACGCTGACCGTGCAGGTGACGGAATCGCCGCAGGTCATCCAGCCGGCGCCCTTCTCGCGCGGTGAGACGGCGGTGCAACCGCAGACGGATATCATGGCACTGCAGGAAGGCAGCAAGGTCGCCATCGTCGAAGGCCCTGACCTTCGCACGCTGGTTGCCGGTCTCAACAGCATCGGGCTCAAGGCGGACGGCATCATCGCCATTCTGCAAGGCATCAAATCTGCCGGCGCCCTTCAGGCGGAGCTCGTGCTGCAATGATGGAACTTCAGAAGAAAACTGCTTTCAGGAACGGCTTTGCCCGGTTCGCGGCCGTTGCCTCGCTGCTTTTCCTGTTGCCCGCCGCCGGCGCCGAAAGCCAGCAGAACGTGGTGTCCGAACTCAGCACGCAGGATGAAATCCAGAAATTCTGCACCAATATTGCCGATGCGGCCCGCGACCAGCGCTATCTCATGCAGAAGCAGGAGCTGGAAAAGCTTCAGGCTGACGTCAACGAGCGCATTTCCGCGTTGCAGGACCGCAAGGCGGAATATGAGGACTGGCTGGCACGCCGCAATCATTTCCTCGAGCAGGCGAAAAGCAATCTGGTCGATATCTACAAGACGATGAAGGCGGATGCCGCAGCACCGCAGCTCGAAAAGATGCATGTGGAAATCGCGGCTGCCATCATCATGCAGCTTCCGCCGCGCCAATCGGGCCTCATCCTTAGTGAAATGGATGCTCAGAAAGCCGCAATCGTCGCCGGCATCATGTCGCAGGCAATCGACAAAAACACTTCGAAGGATCCTTCATGACCCCGCGTCTTCCGGCCCTCCTCCTGCCGCTTGCCCTGCTTGCCGGCTGCCAGAACAACCAGACCCTGAAGGAAATCGGCAACGCTCCCGCGATGAGCCCGATCGGCAGCGGCCTGCAATTCAGCCAGACGCCGCAGATGGGCATGTATCCGAAACAGCCGAAGCACATGGCGAGCGGCTATTCGTTGTGGAGCGACAGCCAGGGTGCGCTGTTCAAGGATCTACGTGCGCTTAACATCGGCGACATCCTGACCGTCAACATCCAGATCAACGACAAGGCCGATTTCGACAACGAAACCGAGCGCAACCGTACCAATTCCAGCGGCCTGAACTGGAAGGCAAAGGCGGAAATCTTAGGTTGGACGCCGGAGGCAGATTCCAACATCAAATACGGCTCCGACACAGACACCCAGGCCAAGGGCAAGACCAAGCGTTCCGAAAAGCTGACGCTGATGGTGGCGGCCGTGGTGACCGGCATTCTCGAAAACGGCAACCTCATCATCAGCGGTTCGCAGGAAGTGCGCGTGAATCACGAAATCCGCATCCTCAACGTCGGCGGTATCGTCAGGCCGCAGGATGTCGATGCGCAGAACATGATCTCCTACGAGCGCATCGCCGAGGCGCGCATCTCCTACGGTGGTCGCGGCCGCCTGACGGAAGTGCAGCAACCCCCGGTCGGTCAGCAGGTCGTCGACCTGTTCTCGCCGCTCTGACGCCGACATGCGAAAGCGGGACTGACCCATGGAAAACGAACAGACTGAGGGCAAGAAAAAATCCTCGCCGATGGTCATGACCATCGCTGGCGTTGCAATCCTCACCCTGCTGGGTGCGGGCGGCGGCTGGTTCGTGGGCGGCATGGTCGCCCCGAAGATCGCCGGCGCCGAGGCGCATGCCCCGGCTGCCGCCGGCGAACATGGCGAGAAAAAGGGCGAGGGCATCGATAAAATCCCGGCAGAGGCGAACGGTATCGTCCAGCTCGATCCCATCACCACCAACCTTGCATACCCCTCCACGAACTGGGTGCGGCTTGAAGTGGCGCTGATGTTCAAGGGTCCGGTAGAGGTCAATCTCGCGGAGGATATCCATCAGGATATCATGGCCTACGTCCGCACCGTTTCCCTTCAGCAGTTGGAAGGGCCGCGCGGCTTTCAATATCTTAAGGATGACATTCAGGAACGAGTTGACCTGCGCTCTCAAGGGCGCGTATCCAAGGTCATGTTCCGGACCTTTGTCATCGAATGATTCGATTTCTTGTTACCATCGCTGTTCTTCTGGCTTTGCCGGGCCTTGCCAACGCCCAGCAATTTCCGACCGATCTGTTCAATACACAGATAGACGGATCCGTCGCCGCATGGATCATCCGCACCTTCGGCCTTTTGACGGTCTTGTCAGTCGCGCCGGGCATCCTGATCATGGTCACGAGCTTTCCGCGCTTCGTGATCGCCTTTTCGATCCTGCGCTCCGGCATGGGGCTTGCCTCGACCCCGTCGAACATGATCCTCTTGTCGATGGCGATGTTCATGACCTTCTACGTCATGTCGCCGACCTTCGATAAAGCCTGGACAGACGGCGTGCAGCCGTTGTTGCAGAACCAGATCAACGAACAGCAGGCCATTGGGCGCATCGCCGAACCCTTCCGTACCTTCATGAACGCCAATACGCGCGACAAGGATCTGAAGCTGTTCGTCGATATCGCCCGCGAGCGCGGACAGGTCGTGATGACCGACAATGTTGTCGACTACCGCGTGCTCGTTCCGGCCTTCATGCTTTCGGAAATCCGGCGCGGTTTCGAGATCGGTTTCCTGATCATCCTGCCGTTTCTGGTCATCGATCTCATCGTCGCCACCATCACCATGGCCATGGGCATGATGATGCTGCCACCCACCTCGATTTCCCTGCCGTTCAAGATCCTTTTTTTCGTGCTGATCGACGGCTGGAACCTGCTGGTCGGCAGCCTTGTGAGATCGTTCAACTGACGGCAACTGTGCCGAAATAATCTTCGTTAATCCTGTTTGTTAACCCCGCAGCCCCACGGCTGCGGGGTTTTCGCGTTTTAACCCTTTGGTTACCGTTTTTGCTAGGGGTCGGATAACTATAATTTTAAATTAAAAACTTACCAATTAAATATACCTCGCAGTAACCATAAGTATTTTCTAGTATTTCTTAATGCTCAAATTAACAATTGGGCAATTCTTTGCTGCCAAATTCTCCCTACACACAGCGGGTTTGGTTTCCAAAGGCAAGTAATTCGGAACCGAGTGGCATGAAGCCGAAACGTTGTGACCGGTAATACAAAGTCCGGAATGTCCCCAACTCCAGTATCTCGTAAAAACAAGGGACAAAATACTATGGCAAGCATTCTCACCAACGCCTCCTCTATGGCTGCTCTCCAGACGCTGCGTTCGATCGGCAACAACATGGAGACCACGCAGGGTCGTATCTCGACCGGCCTGAAGGTAGGCTCCGCCTCCGACAACGCCGCTTACTGGTCCATCGCGACCACGATGCGTTCGGACGCTTCGGCGCTCTCCACCGTTTCTGACGCACTCGGCATCGGCGCAGCCAAGGTCGACACCGCGTACTCCGGCATGGAAGCGACGATCAAGGTCGTTCAGGAAATCAAGGACAAGCTGATCCTTGCCCAGGACCCGACTGCCGACAAGAAGAAGATCCAGAAGGAAATCGGCCAGCTCCAGAAGCAGCTGACGTCGATCGCCGACTCCGCGACCTTCAACGGTGAAAACTGGCTGAAGACGAAAGCATCCAACGACGGCGCAGCATTTGCTGCCGGTACTGACGATGCGGCTATTGCCAACCTGAAGAAGCAGGTTGTTGCTTCCTTCACCCGTGACTCCGCTGGCGCCGTCAAGGTTCAGCGCGTCGATCTGCAGCTCAGCGGCTCGAACGTTCTGTTCGATACCGGCGCTGTAACAGACGGCAAGGGTACGGGCATCCTCGACAAGGCAGCTGTCGCAGACGGCGTTAAGCAATCGGTTTCGAACCTCGATATTTCCGACCTGAGCATCTACAAGGGCGCTGGTGCCACCATGCTCGGCACTGCCGCTGCAACGGACAACGACATCCTCGACAAGCTCATCACCCACGTTGACAAGCAGCTTGAAACCCTCAACAGCGCTGCTGCCGATCTGGGCGCGGTCTCCAACCGCATCTCGATGCAGGGTGACTTCGTCTCCAAGCTGACGGCAACGATGGAAAAGGGTATCGGCCGTCTGGTTGACGCTGACATGAACGAAGAGTCGACCCGCCTCAAGGCTCTGCAGACGCAGCAGCAGCTGGCAATCCAGGCTCTGTCGATCGCCAACAGCGACTCGCAGAACATCCTGTCGCTCTTCCGTTAATCGGACCGAAAATTACAAAAGTCGAGCCGCGCCCGAAAGGGCGCGGTTTTGCATTTGTGGAGTGCTCCGCAAACGGGAAGATTTCGTTTACCATCCTTGCTTTGAAAGCATTTACCACGATTTGAGCGAAGCGCCGGGAGCACCCTGAAATTAGGGAATTGGAAAGCACCGGCTGTCAGATTTTGGGCATGGACAAGCGGATAGCCGCTGGCCTGAATGACACAACACGCAGGATCGCAAGCGGAGGCTGACCGTCTTGCAATTGCGTGAAACAGGCAAACGTGACGGAGGCTGACCCAAGCGTATTGCCCTTTTACCAAAGCCGCATCCGGAAACGGGTGCGGCTTTATTATTTTTTTAAACATTTCAGGCTACGCGCGCATGCGCGCGAAGATTGCATAATAAAATCTCAGCGTGTGCATTTTTTTGCGACCCTTAGCTCTTCATTAACCATATGGAGGTTAGCTAGAGCCATCGAAACGGCGAGCTAACCATTAAAAATCAGCAGGTTAGCAGGCATGATGCTGTGCGCTGTTCCCGGTGAGACCGGAATGTCCCTTCTTTAATCAGCCATTCAAGGGGCAAATTTACTATGACGAGCATTCTCACTAACGTAGCAGCTATGTCTGCACTCCAGACCCTGCGCTCCATCGGCCAGAACATGGAAACGACGCAGGACCGCGTGTCTTCCGGCCAGCGCGTCGGCGAAGCTTCCGATAACGCCGCTTACTGGTCGATCGCGACCACCATGCGTTCCGACAACGGCGCTCTTTCCGCTGTACAGGACGCCCTCGGCCTCGGCGCCGCAAAGGTCGACACTGCCTATTCGGGTATGGAATCGTCCATCGACGTCGTCAAGGAAATCAAGAACAAGCTGGTTGCCGCCCGCGAACCCGGTGTCGACAAGTCCAAGATCCAGGAAGAAATCACCCAGCTGCAGGATCAGCTGAAGTCGATCTCCAGCTCCTCGTCTTTCTCCGGTGAAAACTGGCTGCAGGCAACCGTCAGCAACGGTGCTGGCGAACTGAAGAACGTCACCAAGCAGATCGTTGGCTCCTTCATCCGCGACGCTGCCGGCAACGTGTCCGTAAAGACCGTCAACGTTGACCTGAGCCGCAACACGGTGCTGTTCGACACGTCTTCGGGCGCTGCAAAGGACAAGCAGGGCGTCCTCGACTCCTACGCCTATTTTTCTTCCACGGGCAGCTACAAGCTGTTCGAAATCACCAATGACTCGGACGGCGTAGGCGCCGCCCAGCCGGTGACCAAGGTTGCAGCAGCCAAGGTTTACACTGAAGCCCAGCTGAAGGGCCTGAAGGAAGCAACTGCCGGCACCCCCGTCACCTTCACAACCGCTGCTGCAACGGGTATCGTCACGATCGCTAACGCCGATGCGACAGCCCCCGACGTCAACGGCACCTACTTCAATCTTGGCAACGACCAGTATGTGAAAATCAACACGACTGCGCCGACCTCGCCGGCAACCAAGACCAACATTGCCGTTGGCCTCGACGGCACCACCAAGATCTACCTGGAAGAAGGCGCAACCGCCCAGCTCGCAACGCAGCTCACCTACTCCCTGACGTCTCTGGACATCACCAAGGACCTGACCGGCACGTTCAAGAACAGCGACGGCTCGGCAGTCTCGGAAAACCAGTACCTCGACGCCATGGTTTCCTTCGTTGACAAGCAGCTCCAGAGCATGACGTCCGCCGCTGCCGACCTCGGCTCGGTCAAGATGCGCATCGAACTGCAGGAAAACTTCGTCAACAAGCTGACCGACTCGCTCGACAAGGGCATCGGCCGTCTCGTCGACGCTGAAATGAACGAAGAATCCACGAAGCTGAAGGCTCTTCAGACCCAGCAGCAGCTGGCTGTTCAGGCCCTGTCGATCGCCAACAACGACTCGCAGAGCATCCTGTCGCTCTTCCGTTAATCGGAAAAGACGTCGCCAAAAAATCGAGCCGCATCCGAAAGGGTGCGGCTTTTTCCGTCATGGTTAAGAGAAATTATTATTTCCTAATTTTTATTAACGACAGTTTAGGCTTTGTTAACCATTCGGGCCCTAAAACCTAGCCATCGAAACGATTGGTTAACCAAGACGAAAAAGAGGTTAACAGGCATCAAGCCGCGCGATCGTTACCGGCGGCAATCCGGAATGTCCCTTTTCATTTAAGCCAATCAAGGGGCAAATAATTATGACCAGCATTTTGACGAACGTCGCGGCAATGGCCGCCCTTCAGACCCTCCGCGCAATCGGCAGCGACATGGAAGAAACGCAGTCGCGTGTCTCCTCCGGCCTGCGCGTCAAAACCGCCTCCGACAACGCCGCCTACTGGTCTATCGCGACCACCATGCGTTCGGATAACGGTGCTCTTTCCGCTGTTCAGGACGCCCTCGGCCTCGGCGCCGCAAAGGTCGATACAGCCTATTCCGCCATGGAAACCACTGTCGATGTCGTCAAGGAAATCAGCAAGAAGCTGGTTGCCGCCCGCGAGGCCGGCGTCGACAAGGCAAAGATCCAGGAAGAAATCCGTCAGCTCCAGGACCAGCTGAAAAGCATCGGCGAATCCGCCTCCTTCTCCGGCGAAAACTGGCTTAAGGGCAAGATTAGCGACGCATCCGGCAACCTCACCCCGATAACGAAGCAGATCGTCGGCTCCTTCATCCGTGACGGCGCGGGCAATGTTGCAGTCAAGACGATCAACGTTCAGGTCGACAACAAGACTGCCCTTTTCGATACCTCGACCGGTGCGGCGAAAAACGGTATCCTCGATAGCGCCGCCTATTATTCCGATACAGGCTCCCTGCGCAATTTCGAGATTACCACGACCACACCCGCAGGTGCTGCCACAAACACGCCCTCTACCGCAAAGGTGTTCACGCAATCCCAGCTTCTGGGTTTCCCCTCGGGGACGACGACCACAGTTTCTGCTCCAGACGCAGTAACCGGCCTCGTAACCGTTGCTGCGGCGACAACCGCACGAAACAACGGCACCTACTTCAAGATCGGCGAAAACGCAGCGGGTGAAGCCCTCTACGTAAAAGCCAACAATACCGCGCCGACGCCTGCAGGCACCACTGTAACGGCAATCGGAACCGGCGGTTCGTCCAATAACAATATTTACCTCGAAACCGCCGCCGCAGATTCCCAGATGGCACAGAAGCTCGGCTACTCGCTGATCGATCTCGACATCACCAAGGATCTCAGCGGTTTGCTGGACGCCAAGGGCCAGCCGCTGACGGACAATGACGGCCTCGACAACATGATCCAGTTCGTCAACACCAAGCTGGAATCGCTGATCAGCGCGAGCGCCGATCTCGGCTCCATCAAGATGCGCCTCGATCTTCAGGAAGATTTCGTCAACAAGCTCACAGACTCCATCGACAAGGGCGTCGGACGTCTCGTTGATGCCGACATGAACGAAGAGTCCACCAAGCTGAAGGCTCTGCAGACCCAGCAGCAGCTGGCAATCCAGTCGCTCTCCATCGCCAATACCAGCTCCGAGAATATCCTGTCGCTATTCCGCCAGTAAGCGGCGCCCGTTGGCTACGGGCGGTTTCGTCCCGCTCTGGCAGCAACAGAATATTCGGAAATGGAAACCGCGCTTCGCAAGAGGCGCGGTTTTCACATTTACCGAGACCAGTGCAGAATGCGCGAAAAAGCAAGCCGACATCGTGGACAAGACCCACCGTCACGTTGCGTAAATTTCTGATTTTATTGGGGAAAATGGTGCTGCTAGAGAGATTTGAACTCTCGGCCTCTCCCTTACCAAGGGAGTGCTCTACCCCTGAGCTATAGCAGCATCCGGTGCCGAAGCGTTTGCTTCAGCATCAAGCGTGGCGGCCTATTGCCATAGGTTTTTGACGAGCGCAAGTCGCAAAACGATATTCTTCAACAAGCGGGGCAAAAAAGCGTTCCCCCTGTTGAAAAACGTATTTTTCGGATATTGCTGAATTTATGAACGAACATCATGACAAACAGGCAAAGGCGGCGTTTTCCGTGAACGCTTCAGAAGACCCCGTTGCCGTTGCGGCAAGCGGCAACGCGCAGGCAGGACCCGGCGAGAAGGCGCGGCAACGCGAGGCGGAGCGCAAGGCGCGGGCAGCGAAGAAGCTGCGTGAAAACCTGCAGAAGCGCAAACAGCAGGTTCGCGCGCGCCGGGCCGGCGATGCGGATGAGACGATTGGCCTGCCTGCCGCAAAAACGGACGAATCATCCTCATAGAGAATTCACCAGCATCATTTGAAACGCCGCGGAAACTCGTCTAAGGACGCGCATTTCCGCAAGGCATGATTAAGAAAGGCGGGCAAAGGCCCGTAGGGACGCATGGATCGCATCAGAATTACGGGTGGTAACAAGCTCAACGGCATCATTCCCATCTCCGGCGCGAAAAACGCCGCCTTGCCGTTGATGATCGCTTCGCTTCTGACCAGCGATACGCTGACGCTCGAAAACGTGCCGCATCTGGCGGACGTCGAGCAGCTCATCCGTATTCTCGGCAATCATGGCGTCGATATTTCGGTCAATGGCCGTCGTGAAAGCCAGGGCGAAGCCTATTCCCGCACGGTCCACTTCACCTGCCGTACCATCGTCGATACCACCGCACCTTACGAGCTGGTTTCCAAGATGCGCGCCAGCTTCTGGGTCATCGGCCCGCTTCTGGCCCGTGAAGGCCGTGCGCGCGTTTCACTGCCCGGCGGCTGTGCCATTGGCACCCGTCCGGTGGACCTGTTCATCGAGGGCCTGCAGGCGCTTGGCGCAACGATGGAGATCGATGGCGGCTATATCAACGCCAGCGCTCCAAAGGGCGGCCTGATCGGCGCTGTTTATACCTTCCCGAAAGTCTCCGTCGGCGCGACGCATGTGATGCTGATGGCCGCGAGCCTTGCAAGAGGCACCACCGTCATTCACAACGCCGCCCGCGAACCGGAAGTCGTCGATCTAGCGCACTGCCTGATTGCGATGGGCGCGAAGATCGAGGGCGCTGGCACCTCCACCATCACCATCGAGGGCGTCACATCGCTTTCCGGCGCACGCCACCGGGTGCTGCCTGACCGTATCGAGACCGGCACCTATGCCATGGCCGTTGCCATGGCTGGCGGTGATGTGGTGCTGGAAGGCACGCGTGCATCGCTGCTCGACAATGCGCTGGACACGCTGCGGCTTGCCGGAGTGTCGATCAGCGACACGGAGACCGGTCTGCGCGTCGTGCGCAACGGCAACGGCATTCAGCCGGTCGATATCGTCACCGAACCCTTCCCCGGCTTCCCTACCGACCTTCAGGCGCAGTTCATGGCGCTGATGACCCGGTCGCAGGGTGTATCCCACATTACCGAAACCATCTTCGAAAACCGCTTCATGCATGTGCAGGAACTGGCCCGTCTCGGCGCGAAGATTTCGCTCTCCGGGCAGATGGCCCGTATCGAAGGCGTTACCCGCCTGAAGGGTGCGCCTGTCATGGCAACCGATCTGCGCGCCTCGGTGTCGTTGGTCATTGCGGGACTGGTGGCGGAAGGCGAGACCATGGTTTCGCGCGTCTACCACCTCGATCGCGGTTTCGAACGGCTTGAAGAAAAGCTCACCCGCTGCGGTGCGCTGGTCGAACGCGTCAGCGATTGATCCTTTCATCGCCGCTCATTCGTTTTCTCCCCGTTGCAGAGCGGGCCGCGACTGCCTATTTCCTGTACAAGGAATAGACATTGCGGGCGCGGCCCCGCGGAAAAGGAAGAAAACGATGAGCGGCCTGAAATTGCTCGCGCTGGATACTGAAGATCTCTCCGTCATTTCGACGCACATGCAGGACAGCGTCTTCAAACTGAAGGACGTTGCATTCGAGGCAAAGCAGGGCCAATTCACACTTTCCGCCAATCGTTTCGTCTGGGAAAGCGCGAATAAGAAGAACCTGCCGCCGGAGCGATGCCGCAGCGTGGTTTTCCTGAAGCGGGTCTCCGCCGTCCGCTCGCACGGCATCAATCGCAGTGATAAGGAACAGGTGCTTTCGCTCCTTGCAATCCGCTTCGTGCAGAACGGCGAAGGTCCTGATGGCGCCGTCGAACTGACGCTTTCGGGCGGTGGCGCTATCGCACTCGATGTCGAATGCATCGAGGCGCAGCTGACGGATGTGAGCGGCGCCTGGGAAACTGCCGCCAAACCGCATCATCCCGATAGCGAATAAGCTCTCCACGCCATTGCAACGGTTGCCTTTCGTCACTGTTTCGATTTATGCCACATACCAGAGCCGCATTTTTCTGCGGTGAGTTCGTGCACCTCGCGGGATCGCCGCGAGGAAAATGAGAGGGTAATGGCGTGGCAATCTGGCTGGAGCGGGCATCGGCTGATTTCGAACAGAAATTCGCTGCCTTCCTGACAACCAAGAGGGAAGTTTCGGAAGACGTCAACGCGACCGTTCGCGACATCATCGATGACGTCCGCAATCGCGGCGATGCGGCCCTTGCCCACTACTCCATTAAATTCGACGGCATCGATTTCTCGAAGGTCTCGATGCGGGTGACAGCGGAAGAGATCGATGCGGCCGTCGCAGCCGTTGACAGAAGTGTCATCGAAGCTCTCGAACTCGCAGCCCGGCGCATTGAAAAACACCATGCGCGGCAGATGCCGAAGGACGATATCTACGAAGACGAGATCGGTGTGGGCCTCGGTTCACGCTGGACGGCGATCGAAGCTGTCGGCCTTTATGTGCCCGGCGGCACCGCGAGCTATCCAAGCTCCGTCCTTATGAATGCTGTCCCCGCCAAGGTTGCCGGTGTAGAGCGTATCGTCATGGTCGTGCCGGCGAATGGCGGCGTGATAAACCCCGCCGTTCTTGCCGCCGCGCGCATCGCAGGTGTTGAGGAAATCTACCGCATTGGCGGCGCACAGGCCGTGGCTGCACTCGCCTACGGCACGGAAACAATCACGCCTGTCGCCAAGATTGTCGGCCCCGGCAATGCCTATGTGGCGGCCGCGAAACGGCATGTCTTCGGAACTGTCGGCATCGACATGATCGCCGGGCCCTCCGAAGTGCTTGTCATTGCCGACAGGGACAACGATCCGGACTGGCTGGCCGCCGATCTTCTCGCGCAGGCGGAGCATGACCGTGGCGCGCAGTCCATTCTCATCACCGACAATGCCGAACTCGGCAAGGCGGTGGAGGCGGCGGTGGAACGGCAGCTGAAACGGCTGTCGCGCGCCGAGACGGCAGCGGCGAGCTGGGCGGATTTCGGTGCGATCATTCTCGTCGAAAAGCTCACCGATGCCATTCCCTTGGCCAACCGCATTGCGGCCGAGCATCTGGAGCTTGCCGTTGACGATCCGGATGCGCTGATGGCGCACATCCGCAATGCCGGCGCGATCTTCGTCGGGCGCCATACGCCTGAGGTGATCGGCGATTATGTCGGCGGCTCCAACCACGTTCTGCCGACAGCGCGCTCAGCGCGCTTCTCTTCCGGTCTTTCAGTGCTGGATTTCGTCAAACGTACCTCGATCCTGCGTCTCGGGCCTGAGCAGCTGCGGCAGCTTGCGCCGGCGGCGATCACCCTTGCCCGTTCGGAGGGGCTGGACGCGCATGCGCGCTCCGTCTCCATTCGCCTCAACCCGGAAAGTTAAGAGATGGCTTCAGGCGATTTCCGGCTCTGCGATGTGGTTCTGGACGATAGCATCGGCCGGTCCACGCCGGACGTGGAGCATGAACGCGCCGTCGCCATTTTCGATCTGATAGAGGAAAACACGTTCGAACCATTCGGCCATGAGGGCGGTCCATACCGGCTGCACATATCGCTGGTCGATGCCAAGCTGGTTTTCTCGATCAAGACCGAAGACGAGAAGGATGTCTCGACCCATATCCTGTCGCTGACGCCGTTCCGCCGCATCATCAAGGATTATTTCCTGATCTGCGAAAGCTATTACGAGGCGATACGCTCCTCCACTCCAAGCCAGATCGAGGCGATCGACATGGGCAGGCGGGGCATTCACAATGACGGCTCGCAGACGTTGATGGACCGGCTTTCCGGCAAGATCAAAATCGATTTCGATACTGCGCGCCGTCTTTTCACCCTTGTCTGTGTGCTTTATTGGCGGGGTTAGAGATGAGAGATCCCGCCACGGCTCCAAATGGGGGACAGGCTCCCAAATCGGTCCTCTTCATGTGCGGCATGAACTCCATCCGTTCTCCCATGGCCGAGGTCATCGCCAAACGACTGGTGGCGCCCGGCATCTACATCCAGTCGGCCGGCGTGCGGGCGGGCGAGCGTGACCCCTTTGTGGATGCGGTGCTGGAAGAACAGGGATTTTCGCTCGGCAAACACAAACCGCGCACATTGGACGAGATCGAGGATGATTTTTTCGATCTGATCATTACATTGACGCCCGAAGCTCATCACGCAGCGCTTGAACTGACACGCTCGAACTCGCTCGACGTTGTCTATTGGCCAACCATGGACCCAACCGTCATCACCGGCACGCGGGACCAGATTCTCGATGCATATCGCGAGGTGCGGGACCATCTTGCCAGGCTGATTACCGAACGCCTGCCAGGAAGGCCGCAGCCGGCAGCAGATACGCTTTCAAAAGACTGAGGTTGAGTGTCCGTTTCGATCGGACCAGACACTTCAAACGCCGCACAGGATAGGCATTTATTCGATCCGCACCTCTCACCTGGCGAAAATCGGTTCCGATTTTCGCCGTGATGCTTTAGAGGTTCACAAATGTGCCGGGATTGTGTAGTTTCCGCGCAATTTTCCCGGACACGACAGGTCCGGCACTATCAACAGGAAGAAAACCCTTACATGACAAAAGAAGAAGTCCTCGAATTCCCGGGCATCGTAACCGAATTGCTGCCGAACGCAACATTCCGCGTGAAGCTTGAGAACGAACACGAAATCATCGCCCACACGGCGGGCCGCATGCGCAAGAACCGTATCCGCGTTCTGGCGGGCGACAAGGTGCTGGTCGAAATGACGCCTTACGACCTGAGCAAGGGCCGCATCACCTATCGCTTCAAGTAATCCGTTTTCGGCATTCGGAAGCCCGGGCAGCGCAATGACCAACTCAAAACAAAAGCTCGTTCTGGCATCCGGTTCGCCGCGGCGTCTGGAACTATTGCACCAGATCGGCATCGAGCCGGCACGTCTGATGCCGATGGATATCGACGAAACGCCCGTAAAGCTTGAGCATCCGCGCACGCTGTGCCGTCGCCTGTCGCTACAGAAGGCCGAGGCTGCGCATGCGGCGCTGAAGAGCGAGCAGACGTGGAAAGACGCCTATGTTCTCGGCTCCGACACCGTGGTGGCCGTGGGTCGCCGCATTGTCGGCAAGGCGGAATATACCGAGGAGGCTTCCGCAGCGCTGCATCTTCTCTCGGGGCGCAGCCATTGGGTCTATACCGGCATCTGCCTTGTGACGCCCGGCGGCAAAATCCGCCAGAAGGTTGTGGAAACCAAGGTGCGTTTCAAACGCCTTACCACGCGCGAGATCGACGCCTATATCGCCTCCGGGCAATGGCGCGGCAAAGCCGGGGCCTATGGTATCCAGGGCATTGCCGGCTCATTCGTGCAGAAACTGACCGGCTCCTACACCAATGTCGTCGGCCTGCCGCTGTATGAGACCATGTCGCTTCTTTCCGGTGAAGGATTCGAGGTGACGTCGGGCTGGCTCGAAGGATAGACCATGACAAAATCATCTCCTGAAGGTGCGGGAAATGTTACGCCGCTTCGGAAAACGAAGCCATGTCCGGAGTGCGGGCGGCCATCGACACGGGAAGACTATCCGTTCTGTTCGGATCGCTGCCGCTCGCTCGATCTCGCCCGCTGGCTGAACGGCTCCTACGCCATTCCTGTCGCCGACGACGAAAGCAGCGCGGACGAGCAGGACTCGTTCAAAAATTCCTCCGAATAACGTTGCGCCGCCGGAAAATCCGGCGGTTGAATACAGAATATTTTTAATGACCTTCAGCTCGCATTATATTCACCGGGTTGCCGACAGCCCGAAAGCCATGTCAAAAACCGGTTGACGCCCCTCCCCCGGCAGCCATTAGGGTTCCCCGATGGACGCAAGCCTGCAAAAAAGAGTAAGGCCTGGCGCGCTGCTGTTTGCGGTGCTGGCAGTTTGTCTTGCCATATTGGCAACGGTGCTGCTTGCCAATGACAAGAAACATCTCAAAAGCCTGCTGAGCTATCTCAACCTTGCGCCTGCCACACGCTCCGCCGAGCAGCCAGCGCGGATGAAGCCCGTCAAGCGGCAAAAGGTTACCGCCCAAAAGCTCAATCTACCGCCGCATCTGCTGAAATTCGAGCAAGGCGGCGACAGGGCATCCTTTGCCCGCGACTTCGTTCTGTCCGGCAAGGACCTCTGCGACCGCTTTACCGCGGCGGGCTTTTCCAACCCGCAAGGCTGGCACGCAAGCCCGGTGAAGATCCGCAATTTCGAATGCATGGCCGATCTTGTGGTCGGGGACACGGCGAACGCGTCGGAACGGGCATCGCTTTTTCTCGACATCAGAGGCGAGGCGTCCGACGAGGTTCGCTCTATCAGGATGAAAGTGGTTGCGCCGCAGACACCTGATGGTGCCGTTATTCTGACGAAGCTTGAGGACGCGTTGGCGATGATCATCGAGCAGACGCGCTGGGCCGACCTTGCCAGCATGCTTGAGCCGGCACGCAGGCTGCAACCCTATCAGGCAGAGCATTTCGGTATTTCCGTCTCCCTAAAGCCGGAGCCGTCTGCGCCGCATCGGCTGAACCTGATTTTGCTGGCAACGGAACAATTGCCGGGACTGAAGCTCACGCGCAGCTTTTTCGACAGCGAGAAATGGCTTCCCGCTGCCACTCTTTCGGATCGACCGGTCCTCTATTTTTCCGTCAGGTAGAACCGCATCCCGAAAACCAACGGCTACTCAGCCTATCGCTGCCAGTTTATGCTGCCCAGGCAGAATCCTGTCGCTTCGCTGGGCTTGACGTTTAGCCTCCCACTGAAGGGCCGTGCGAACGATGGTTGTGAGATCATTGAAACGCGGCGACCATCCGAGTTCCGACTGGATGCGGCTCGAATCCGCAACCATCGTGGCAATGTCGCCGGCGCGGCGGGGACAGTGGATAACCGGGAAATCGTTTCCAGATTCCCGCTGCACGGCATGCAGCACGTCCAGTACCGAATAGCCGACGCCATAACCGCAATTGAGCGTTCGTGTGCCGCCACCAGCACGCAGATGCGCCATGGCGAGCATATGCGCGTCGATCAGATCGCTGACATGGATATAGTCGCGAACGCCGGTGCCGTCAGCGGTCGGATAATCGGTTCCGTAAACCTCAACCTTGTCGCGCCGGCCGGTTGCCGCTTCGCACGCTACCTTGATGAGGTTCGCCACACCCGTGGGGGACGGCCCGGCACGGCCCTTCGGGTCGGCGCCGGCAACATTGAAATAACGCAGCGCCACATAGTTGAAATCATGTGCCTGCACGACATCGCGCAACATGATTTCTGAGGCGAGTTTCGACAGGCCGTAGGGATTTTCCGGGCTGAGAACTGCCGTTTCCGGCACCGGGCCATCAAAGGGTTGGTTCCCATAGACCGCGGCAGTTGAAGAGAAGATGAAATTGCGGATACCATGACCGACTGCCGCCGCAACAAGGGCGCGGGTCGTGCCGGTATTGTTTTCGTAATATTCCAGCGGCTGGCTGATCGATTCAGGGACGCTGACGGAGCCAGCGAAGTGGAAAATGGTCTCGATCTGGTTGTGTTCGAAAATCTGGCCGAGCAAGTCGCGATCGGCGACGTCGCCGAGATAGAAACGCGCCGCTGGCGCGACCGCCCAACGTGATCCCGTCGAAAGACGGTCGACAACAACGACGTCTTCACCGGCGTCGAGCAAAGCCCACACCATGTGGCTTCCTATATAACCGGCCCCACCGGTGACCAGAACAGCCATGACATTACTTCCCTGTTTGCTTTTGTTACGTCCATCAAAGCCAATAATTCTTCATCATTGATTACTTGCACAGCAAATACCCCACCTATCCCTCGCCCCTATGAAAAGGTGGCTTACGATTGGTTAGCGCAATGAAGTGTGTTTTATTTATTAGATGAAAATGTTCTCATAAATGGAACACAAGGCGCATAGCACAGAAAAGCCCGCACGTCGATTGGTACGCCGTGAGGTTGTAGTTTTAGCGGCTCGCAATGATTCTTTTGGCAGAAACTGTGCCTGCCGCGGCCAAATTCGGCGCGGCAGGGCGGGCTATCGCAGGATTGCGGTTATCTGCCGAGAATATAGGACGCAAGCCGATCGGCTGCGTCTTCGATCTGCTTTGGGTTGCGCAGGAAGCAGGCACGGAGAAACAGCTCTCCGCCTTGGCCGAAGGCGGTGCCCGGCGCGAGGCCGACGCCGGTCTTGTCAACGATATCCAGAGCCGTGGCGCGGCTGTCGGTCACGCCGTCCACCTTGAGGAAGGCATAAAGAGCGCCATCCGGCTTCAATGTCTCCACGCGGTTCGTCGCGATCAGCGCATCGCAAAGAATGTCGCGGGATGTCAGAGCGCGTTCGTAGTTCTCGCGGACGAAACCGTCACCATGGTCGAGAGCCGCGACTGCCCCGCGCTGCATGAACTGCGCCACGCCGGAGGTGGAATATTGAATAAGGTTCTCGATCACCTGGCCGATGACCGGCGGCGCCACAAGCCAGCCAACACGCCAGCCCGTCATGGACCAATTCTTCGAAAAAGAATTGGCGAAGACGATTTTGTCATCCGGTTCCATCACGTCGAGGAACGACGGCGCACGGGTGCCGGTATAGTGATAAAGTGCGTAAATCTCATCCGCCACGATCCAGAGGTCGTGCTTGCGGGCGAGTGCCAGAACATCGCGAAGATTGTCTCGCGTTGCGGTCCAGCCGGTCGGGTTGGACGGCGTGTTGATAAAGAGCGCCTTCGTCTTACCGGTGATCGCACTTTCCAGCTTGCCGATATCGAGATCCCAGCGACCATCGTGGAAATCGATGCCGGCTGCGACCGCCTTTGCGCCCGCCACGCCGATGGCGGCAACAATATTGGGCCAGGTGGGCGTGAGATAGATCATCTCGTCGCCCGGCGAGGTCAGCGCCTGCACCGCAAGCGCAATCGCCTGCATGCCGGAACCTGTTACGTAAAAATGATCTGCGGATAGAGAGGCTGAAAAGTGACGCTCGTAGTAGCTGCTGAGCGCCTGGCGCAATTCGGGAATGCCGCGTTGCCAGGTATAGAAGGTCTCGCCATTGTTGAGCCCGTCGATGGCCGCCTTGTTGATGAAGTCCGGGCTTGGCAGATCGCCTTCGCCGACCCAAAGCGGCAGAAGATTGTCCCGTCCCCGGGCATAATTCACGACCTCGACAATGCCGCTCTCGGGAGCCGCCAGAGAGCGCGCACTCAGACTGTTCAAAATGGACATTAAAGACACTCCGTTTGGTGTCTTCTTATCGCATCGAACGGGCGATATGCATGATATTCCGTGCAACAGTCATGGATTTTCTTTATGGATGGATGCCCGGCGAGAGGGAGCTGACCCATGGTCAGCAATATCGCGCCGGGACAATCTAAGCTTCAACGCGTCTTCAGCAGATCGCGGATTTCGGTGAGAAGTTTGACGTCTTCCGGCGGCGGAGCCGGTTCGGACTTTTCCTCTATCTTTTTCCGGTCGACAGAAGCGCGAAGCTTGTTGACCCCTTTGACCATCAGGAAAATGATCCAGGCGAGAATGAGGAAGTTGATGAGGACCGTGAGAAAGTTACCATAAGCGAAGACAGCGCCCTGATCGCGCGCGGCGGCAAGCGAGCTGGCGGTGACGCTGGAACTGAGTGGCAGGAAGTAGTTCGAAAAATCGAACCCGCCGAAAATCGCACCGACGATCGGCATGATAAGGTCGTTGACGACGGAATCGACGATCTTGCTGAACGCCGCCCCGATAATAACACCCACGGCCAGATCCATGACATTGCCACGGGCAATGAAGGTTTTAAATTCGTTAAGCATCAGATGGTCCCTCTCCTGCTTCGCGAGCTGAAGCTATGTGACTGTCCCTACGGGTTCAACCATATAGATTCCCTGTCCCATTTGGAATTCGTCAAGATTGCATTTATTAGGCTTTTTGCACGGTAGTCTTGAACTTTATGATCAGACCGCGCTCATTCTCAACGGCCCGGAATTCGCCTATGCTCGTTTTCAGGGATTGTTGCATGGGGAGGATGCGTGCTTCCTGGGTGGATCATATTCGGTTCGGCCTTCGCTTATGTCCTGCTGCTGTTTGCGGTTGCAAGTTATGGGGACAGGAACAGCCGGAAAAGAAACGCTCCCAAAAAGGGGCGGCCGTTCGTCTATGCGCTTAGCCTGGCGATCTATTGCACCTCCTGGACCTATTTCGGCGGCGTCGGGCTTGCGGCGGACAAGGGGCTGGAATTCCTCGGCATCTATACCGGGCCGATCCTTGCCTTCACCATCGGCATGCCGATCATTCGCCGCATCGTGGAGCTTGCCAAAACCGAAAAGCTGACGTCGGTTGCCGATTTCATTGCCGCCCGCTACGGCAAGAACTCCACCGTGGCGATGATTGTCGCCATCATCGCGCTTGTCGGCGCCATTCCCTATATCGCGCTGCAATTGAAGGCCGTTTCCAGTTCGGTGGCGACGATGGTCGATCCCGGCGATTACGGCATTGGCAGCGGCAACCTCTATTTCCTCGATCTGCCGCTGCTCGTCACCATCGTCATGGCGGGCTTCGCCGTCATGTTCGGCACCCGGCATACCGACGCGACCGAACACCAGGACGGGCTTATTCTGGCAATTTCGATGGAATCGCTCGTCAAGCTCGTCGCCATGTGCACCGTCGGCTTTTACGTTCTGTTCGTCCTATTCGACGGCCCCTCGCATTTGTGGGAACTTGCGTCGGGCAATGAACGGGCCATGCGGGCCATATCCTATCACACGCCCATCAGCCGCTGGATCGTGATGACCCTGCTTTCCGGTTTCGCGATCATCCTGTTGCCGCGCCAGTTCCATGTCACCGTGGTTGAAAATCGCACGCCGGAAGAGCTGCGCATGGCGGGGTTCCTGCTGCCGCTTTATCTGATTGCGATCAACATCTTCGTGCTGCCGATAGCGCTTGCCGGAATTTTGACGCTCGGCGCCAATGGCAACGCCGATCTTTACGTCCTGCAATTGCCGCTTGCGCATCAGATGCCGGTCGTTTCGCTGATTACCTTCATTGGCGGATTTTCAGCGGCGACCGCCATGGTGATCGTTGCCTCGGTCGCGCTGTCGATCATGATTTCCAACGACATCGTCATGCCGATCTTTTTGCGGCAGAAGCTGTTGAACCGTTCGCCGCACCGGGACAACTTTGCCAAAACGCTTCTCAACATCCGCAGAACAGCGATCTTTGCGGTGATGCTTCTGGGCTACGGCTACTACCGTGCGGCCGATAGTGCCACCGGGCTTGCCTCCATCGGCCTCCTGGCATTTGCCGCCATCGCCCAGATGGCACCTGCCCTTTTCGGCGGGTTGTTCTGGCGGCGCGCCAATGCGCGCGGTGCGATTGCCGGTTTGAGTTCAGGCTTTTTTGTCTGGGCCTACCTGCTGTTTCTGCCAAGCTTCGGCGGGCCTGATAACTCAGAGGTCGCGGCCACCGTTCTCGGCTTCCTGTTTTCTGGCAGTACGGTCTTCAACGGTCCCGAGGCCGACCCTTTTGTGAACGCGGTCATCCTCAGCCTGCTCGTCAACAGCATGGCTTTC
Source organism: Agrobacterium sp. 10T429 (assembly GCF_056393925.1). Taxonomy (NCBI): domain Bacteria; kingdom Pseudomonadati; phylum Pseudomonadota; class Alphaproteobacteria; order Hyphomicrobiales; family Rhizobiaceae; genus Agrobacterium; species Agrobacterium sp. 10T429. Next base: position 419,549 of record NZ_JBFTGV010000001.1, on the reverse strand, counting down.
GTGCTTGGCTCGCTTTCACGCAACCCGCGACCGGTGGAGCGCATCCAGTCCGGCATCTTCGTGAAGCGCCATTCGAAATCACAATTCGCCACGCGCGGCTGGAAAACCCGCGTCAGCGTCGGCGATCTCAAAAGCGCGATTGCCCGTTATCTCGGTGAAGAGCGCATGCTGCGCTCACTGGCGACCTATGAAAAGACGGCGGGCAGGAAGCTCAATGACGACCAGCCCGCCGACATGGCGCTGATCCATTTCTCCGAACAATTGCTGGGCAGCGCCATCGGCTCCTCCTCAGCCCGTCTCGTGCTTTCGATCATTCTCCAGAAGGCGGAGGACACCAGCGCCGACACGGCCTGGCTGCTGGATCAGGCAAGCGAGGCGCTGCAATATAATCAGGACATGCTGCAAACGGCGCTGGCGCAGATGGACCAGGGCATCGCCGTTTTCGACAGCTCGCAGCAGCTGACGATCTGGAACCGGCGCTTCCGCACCCTTCTCGATCTACCTGAGCAATTCGGGCAGGTGGGGCTGCCGCTGACGGACATCGTTTCCATGCTGCAGGAGCGTGGCGACATGCCGCCGGGCGACACGGAACAGCTGATCACCAGTTTCCTGACCATGGACCTGCCTTTCTCGCTGGTGCTTGGCGGCGGCGAGCGCATCATCGAAGTGCGCTCCAACACCATGCCGGACAAGGGTATCGTCGCCACATTCACCGATATCACGCAGAGAGTGGCGAGCGATCAGGCACTGAAACAGGCCAATGAAACGCTGGAGCAGCGTGTGGCGGAACGAACCGTCGAGCTTACCCGCGTCAACCGCGAACTTGCGGAGGCAAGAGCATCAGCCGACGAGGCGAACATCGGCAAGACACGGTTTTTCGCTGCCGCCGGCCACGATATCCTCCAGCCGCTGAATGCCGCGCGGCTTTATTCCTCCTCGCTGGTCGAGCGGCTTGGCGCCTCGGGGGAAAGCGATCTCGTCCAGAACATCGATTCGGCGCTCGAGTCGGTAGAGACCATTCTCGGCGCGGTGCTCGATATTTCCCGCCTCGACACGGGTTCGATGAAGGCGCGCATGACATCGGTGCCGCTGAACGAGCTGCTGAAACGCATCGAAACCGATTTCGCGCMTATGGCGCAGGAAAAGAACCTCGATCTCGTGGTCATGCCCACCTCGCTCACCGTCCGCTCCGACCCCAACCTGTTGCGGCGGCTGATACAAAACCTCGTCTCCAACGCCATCAAATACACGCTGAGTGGCAAGGTCATCGTTGGCGCGCGCCGCCGGGGAGGCGATGTCGTCATTCAGGTGACGGATTCCGGCATCGGCATTCCCGCATCCAAATTCCGCACGGTTTTCAAGGAATTCGCTCGGCTGGATGAGGGTGCAAAAACGGCCTCCGGCCTCGGACTTGGTCTTTCAATTGTCGACCGGCTGTCGCGCATGCTGCACCATCCGGTACAGCTGATCTCCACACCCGGAAAAGGTACGACATTCCGTATCCACCTGCCGCGCGAGGCAGACCGCCTGACGCCAGCCAAGGCCGCTGGCGGGATCGCCAATCCGGTGGCGAGCGACCGGCTTGCCGGCGTCAGGGTACTCTGCATCGACAACGAGCCGAAAATCCTCGAGGGCATGACGTTATTGCTGACGGGATGGGGCTGTGAGGTCTTACCCGCAGGTTCGGTGGCCACACTCGAAGAACCGTTCCTGACAATGTCAGCGGCGCCGGATGTCATCATTGCCGATTATCATCTCGACGACGGCGACGGTATCAGCGCCATCCGCCTGATCAGGACATTCTACGGCAAAACGATCCCTGCCCTGCTTGTGACGGCGGACCGCAGCCCGGAAGTGCGCAGCGATGCGGAAAAATATGGGATTTCCGTCCAGCATAAGCCGGTCAAACCGGCGGCGCTGCGGGCCTATATCAACCAGATATCCAGCACGGCCCGCGCAGCGGCAGAATAAAAAAGCTCCCGGACCTTGCGATCCGGGAGCTCTTCGACTTTCAAAAATTCTACTGTCAGGCTGCGCGGCTCAGTCGATCCTGGCCAGTCGCTGAGCCCTGCTCCATCTGAAAACGCTGAACCAGATCGAGCAACGCTTCCACTTCGCCCGACAGCACCCGGCTGGCTGCGCTCGACTGTTGGGCAAGAGCCGCGTTCTGCTGGGTCATCTGATCCATCTGGTTGACGGACCCGTTGACGTTGTGGAGCGCGGAGGACTGATCCTGCGTCGCCGTCGCGATGGTTTCGACATGCTGGCTGACGGCGACAATCTGATGGCTGATGGCTGAAAGAACCGTGCCCGCTTCCTGCACCAGCTTCGATCCGGAGCTCACCTCATGCGTTGACTGGTTGATGAGCTGCTTGATTTCACGGGCCGCGTCTGCGGAGCGTTGTGCAAGTTCACGCACTTCCTGCGCCACGACCGCAAAACCTTTGCCCGCCTCGCCCGCACGCGCAGCCTCGATGCCGGCATTGAGGGCGAGAAGGTTGGTCTGGAACGCGATGTCATCGATGACCTCGATGATCTGCTCGATCTTGCGCGAGGCGTCTTCGATACGGCCCATGGCGTCCACGGCATTGCTGACGACCGAACCGGAACTGTCGGCGCTCTGTTTGGTGATGCGGACGGCCTCGTTGGCTTCGCGCGCCCGCTCGGCCGACGATCTGACCGTTGCGGTGATTTCCTCGACAGCGGCTGCCGTCTCTTCCAGCGAGGCTGCCTGATTCTCCGTGCGCTTCGACAGATCGACCGACGATTGCTCGATTTCAAAACCGCTATGCTGGATGACCAGGGTGCGCTCGCGGATTTGCCCCAGCGCATCGCGCAGGTTGAGAAGGGATTCGTTGAAGTCCGTGCGCAGACGATCCAGACGGCCGTTAAAGGGTGTCTCGATCGTCCGGCTCAGATCACCGCGCGAAAGCCTGCCGAGGCCGGACGCGATCTCGCTGACTGCGAATTCGATCTGGCCGTCCAGCTCCTGCTTCTCGGCATCGTTGCGGTGACGCTCCGATTCCGCCACGAACCGTTCCTCGGCGCTTTTGCCCTCGATCGCGAGTTTCTCAAGCGCATTCTCGCGGAATATCACGAGAGCGCGGGCGATGTTGCCGAATTCATTGGTATTGGTGGCATAGGGGATCGGCGTATCGAGATTGCCGTCCGAAAGAGACTTCACCGCATCGGTAAGCTTGCCTAGAGGCTGCAGGGTGCGCCGGATGACGAAATAGGCGAGCAATCCCACGCCGACCATGGCAACTGCGCCACAGATCAGCATCAGGTCGCGCAGGCCGAAAATCTGGGCTTCGTAGACGGCCATGGGAACGCCCACGAAAAGAATACCGACGGTCGCTCCGGACTTGTTGAGAACCGGCATGTATCCGGTCATGTAATTGGTGCCGAAAAGCGTGGCGGCGCCGAAATAACCCTCACCATTGGAAACCTTTTCGAAAGCGGGATGGTCGGTGGCGAGCTTCGTGCCCGCTGCTCTCTCGCCCTTTTCGTTCTTCAGATTGGTGGTCATGCGAATATAATCGCCGGCCTTGGCTTCAAAAACCGTCGCGATGCCGCCATTACCGGCAGCCGTGCGGTCGACGAGATCATTGTCGCGCAGTGTCCCGATGCTGGCGCGGCCGATACTCTTGAGCTCTCCATCCACCATTTCGAGGGCCACGCCGCCGACCTTCATCTCGTAAAGGATCGCCATGCCGCGCATCGCGCTGTGCGTGTCACGCAGCGCAGTGGTGATGATATTGTCCTTCAGGCGAATGTATGTCGAAAAACCAACTGCCGCGACGCTGAGCGCAATCAGGCCGATCGTCAGCACGACGACCTTACCCGCAACGGACTTAAAGAGCCGGTTGTGCATGAAACAGTTCCCCAAAACCAAACTTATAAAAGTTCTAGTTGGCAACTGTTAAAAAAACGCGAAGTACCGATAGCAGCTTTTAGAGTGGATTACACAAGCCGCGCCGGCGCCTGCCGGCTTATAGGGACGGGAAAGCCCGCCCCCTCAATCAATGGATATAGCCGAGCCGGATGGCCTTTGCGATCGCCTGGATACGGTTGACGGAATCGAGCTTGATCGTCGCTGAACCCAGATAGGCGTTGACGGTGTGTACCGAAAGCCCGAGCTTCACCGCGATTTCTTCGCTGATACGGCCATCACCCGCCAGTTGCAGACAGGCGATTTCCCTTTCGCTCAACGCTTCAGACGGTGCCACCTTGCGCTCATCCAGCGCCAGCATATCGACCATGATCTCGCAGCATTTGATGTGCTGTTCGATGACGGCCTCGTTGTCGAGAACGAGGTTGCTGCCACAGAAAACGATGTAGCCGTTGCCGATCGTGCCGAGCCGCACCGGCAAAGCCAGTCCCGCATAGGGCAATGTATCGTTCTCGATCCGGCGCATCAAAGCCGGCACGTCAGGAAGATCGGCAAAACCGCCGGCGTTCTTGTTACGCCAGATGACCGGCAGCAGCGATGTCTCGATATGATCCAAAAGAATATCGCCGACCGCGCGGATGAACTGCGCGCTCTGTTCGGCGGCATTCATGCCCCAGTTCTCCAGCTCGCAGGTGAGCTTCTTCTTGTTGGGGAAGCCGGAGGCGGCAGCCTTCGTCACCACGAAATTACGTGCGCCGACCAGTTTCTGCATGGCGACCAGCTTCGGAAACAGATCCGACCGGCTTGTCACAACAGGGCTGCGGTAAAACATACCGCTGCTTTGACTCGTACCCTCATTATCTTTCGTCTGTACCATGGGTCCCGACCATCTATACGAGGTTGTTGCGCACGGCGTAGGCGATTGCCTCCGAGCGGGTTTTCGTCGCGGTTTTCCGCATCACGCTTGTAATGTAATTATTGATCGTATTGCGCGAAATGCCAAGTATCATCGCAATTTCGTCACTTGTCTTGCCTTCCGCGATCCAGAACAGGCACTCAAGCTCACGTTCTGTGAGGTCGATGTCACGCACGGCCTTTGCTTCGCTGGCAATGCCGAAGCTGACGCAATAGCCGGTCAGAAGCGCGATTTCGCGCAGACGGTCCGGCGAAGGAACCGAGTGTTCTGGAAACAGCAGCAGAAGCGAAAGACGAATGCGGCCCACACAGAAGGAAAGCGCCGAATATTGCCGGTCGATGCCGAAAGGGACAGAAACGTCGTCCGGAAGAACAAGCAATCGCGGCTGCAGAAGCGAAAGGCACTTTTCCATTTCGCTTGATCTGTTCTGGCTGTTGGCGAGTTCGGCACCAAGCCTGCGCACCAGATCGAAAGGCCAGTCGGATGTGATGATGAATTTCAGTCCGGTTTCTTCGAGAAGATCCTCCCGCGCCAGCAGATAATGCGAGGCGCCGGCGTAGGTTACGAGCAGATCCAGCGCGCCTGAAACGTTGCCGGCAGCGGCCGAGGCTGCGACGTTCTTGGCAAGCTGGTCGCGTGGCAAGGGCTTACCCATGCCCTCCATAGGCTTGGCAGACAGCCTGCGGATATCAACATCGACTTTCAATCGCCTACGCCCTCTTGCTCCCAACGGGGAGATTATACCTCGGGATGGAATCATTCCATTCGAGAAGCTTACCAAAATGGGATGGTGAGCCCCCGGAGACCGAATCACTTCATTTTATGGAACGGACTGGGATTTGCCATTACCTGACACCAGCCTTTCCACGTATTTCCTTGTTCGTCTATTCCTAAAAAACATACTGAAAAGCTGACCAATCCATAAACGGCATTCTCAGCCTATTCCCAGCAAACTGTATCGTTGCTGAATTTTTTGTAAACAGTGTCCCAAAGCGGGAATGCGACGGCGCGCGGCGCCAAGATACCAAAGAACCCGGAAATGCGCAAAAGGCCGGGATAACCCCGGCCTTTTTCAAAATCATGCAGCTTTTTCCACTGCCCATTTGCGAAGTATCTTGGCTGCGCGTTCTTCGCTGATTTCCACCATGCGGGAGAGCCTGCGCTCGGGTCCTTCGCGAACCCGGCGGTTGAAGGTGCCTTCGCTGTCGCCGCCCGCCAGAAGATCGTCGGTGCTGTCGAAGCCGAAATCCGCCCCAAACCCTTCCATGAGACCACCAGCACCCGCATCCATGCCGGGAGAGAAATCCGGCAGTTCGAGGCCTGCGGTCTCCTGGCTGATCTGGCCTGCTGCCGCGCCGTTGCCGGTGACCGTACGAACCAGAGGGCGTACACCGAGCCAGACGACGAGGAAAGCAACAGCGACGAAGGCGAGCGAGTTGATGATGCCTGCCGAATTGCGGCTGAGCACTTCCATGATGCCCGGCCCGCTTGCGGCTTCGTCGAGCAGCTGCGTTTCGAGGAAGTCCATCGCCGTCAGCGTGACGATATCGCCGCGATCGGAGGAAACTCCCGCAGCCGAGGTGACGATCTTCTGCATTTCGGCAAGATAGGCGTCGATCTTGGCCTGGTCGACGGGTTCGCCGACCATCTTGGCGATGCGACCCTTGTTTACGACCACGGCGACCGAAATCTTCTCGACGGTATAGCCATTCTTGACGGTGGCGACCGTTTTGGAATTGATTTCGTAGTTGGTCTGCTCTTCCTTCTTGGCAGACTGGTCGGAAGACTGCGGGCCACCTGCGCCGCCCTGGGGCGCTGCCTGCGGTACGTTCTGTTCCACGGTCGCGGCCGTATCGGGCTGCGTTTCCTGGGACTTCTGGTCTTCCTTAACGGTGCGGACGGAGCGCTCGACGCGCGATTCCGGATCGTAGACGGTTTCTTGAATCTGCCGGCTGTCGGTATTGAGCTGCGCCGTCACGCTGGAGCGGAAATTGTCCATGCCGAGGAAAGGCGCCAGCGCCTTGTCGATATTGGTGGTGATTTCCTGCTGAACGTTCTGCGCCAGCGTCAGCGAGCGGTTCATGGCGGCGTTGGTGACGTCGTCACCGGAAGCGAGAAGCTGGCCGGTGGAATCGAGCAGCGTCACGTCATCGACTTCAAGGCCGGGAACGGCCGATGCGACGAGATGACGGATGGAAGCGGACGCCTTGCGCCCGGCGGTGGCATTGGCTCGAATCATGACCGATGCGGTGGGCTTCTGCTCACCGCGGCGGAAATTACCGACATCCGGCATGACGATATGGACGCGTGCGGCCGCAATTCCGTCGATCTGCTGAATGGAGCGGCTGATCTCACCCTCAAGCGCGCGAACCCGGGTCACTTCCTGCATGAAGGAAGTCAGGCCGAGAGAACCGACATTGTCGAAAAGCTCATAACCGGCATTGGCACTGTCAGGCAGGCCGCGCTCGGCCAGAAGCAGCCTTGCCTTGCTGGTGAGGCCGACCGGAACATGGAGGCTGGCGCCATCCGTTCCAACCTGAAAGTCCAGCCCCGCTTCGGCGAGTGCAATGCTGATCTTGTTGAGGTCGCTTTTTTCAAGTCCCACATAAAGGGTCTCGTAAGCGGGACGGTTCACGTAAAGTGCTGCTGCAAGGATAATGGCCATGGACAAAATGCCCACGCCGCCCAGCATCAACAACCGTGTCTGACCCAGCGCCGCGAAATTCTTCAAGACCTGAGGGATTTGATTTAACAGATTCATTCTGTTCCGCACCGTCATTCATAGAGTCCGAGACCTTTTGGCCCCGTAATGACAATAGGGTGCGAAGCTTGCGCGAGCGTTGCCTTTATCCGCAATCCGCGAAAGGAAGGGAACCGCCAGATGAATGCTGTCTAGAACAGATCGAAGTCGCCGGCGACCTTGTCCAGCGGCTGCGAATGGCCGTGGCGGATGGCTGCGCCCAGCGCCTTTTGCATTTCTGCCAGCTTGACGAGGCTGAGCGCGGTCGAGACATCCACGATCCAATCACCGGGAATAGAGCCGGTGACGGTATCGATGAACTCGGCAAGGCCGCGGGTTTTCTGGACGGCAAGGTCGATGCCCTGCAAGAGCTTGACGCCATCGCTGGACAATTCGCCGCTTGTCGCTTCCAGCAGTTGCGGCTCGATGCGCTCGATCAGATAGGCGACATCGTGCAGTTCCGATACCACGCGCATCAGAACGTCGGGCAAGGCTTCTTCGAACGGAGTGGTGCCGGTGTTGTTTGCAATCTGCATTGGAAACTCCGTGACTAGAAAAATTCGATGTCGTTGGCGACGGGCTTGGGGGCCGGCACCGGACGCGTTTCCATGGCGACCGTCTTCTGGGTTTCCGCGCCGCTCAGCGGATGCTGTCGTGCACGGCCCGAAACCGGCCAGAACTCGATCTTGCGGCCATGATCCCCGCCCGTGGAGGAGCTGATGACCGGTATGCCTTCATCCTTCAGAAACTGCATGGCAAAGATGGCGTTCTGCTCACCGACATTGGAGAAGCTGGCAATCGTTTTTGCGCCGCCGAAAACCTTCGCCTCCAGCCGGTCGCGGCGTGCGCCCTTCTTTAGAAGACCGTTGATCAGCAGTTCCATGAGATGCACGCCATAACGCGTCGCATCCCCACCGGTCACGTTGCCCGTTCCCGGCAGCAGGAAGTGGTTCATTCCTCCAATGCCGGCAACGGGGTCTCTCAGACAGGCGGCCACGCACGAACCGAGTATCGTCGTCATGACCACGTCGGGATCGCTGACAACCTTGTACTCGCCCTGAATGATATGTACGCGCTTGGCCGCAGCTTCAATCATTTCAGCGATCCGAAAACCGCTTCGATGGCTGCGCGCATCTTGTCGATGGTGAAGGGCTTGGCCAGCACGTTGTTTGCGCCGAGCTGCGCTGCCTTCTGCACCAGCGCACGGTCGCCCTGTGCGGTGAGGATGATGAAGGCCGCCTTTTTGAGGGTCGGGTTGGCCCGCACGGCGTGCAGAAAACCGAGGCCGTCCATCTTGGGCATGTTGAAGTCGGAGATAACGAGATGATGGGGCTGCTGCTCCATGATCTTCAATCCCTGCTCGCCGTCGCCAGCGGCAGTGATCTGCTTGAAGCCGAGCTGTGTCAGCGCATCGCTGAGCAGCAGCCGGCTGGTCACCTGATCGTCGACGATCAGAACTTTGATCTTTTCTGCGAGAGACATTAGTCAGCACCTTCTTTGCGGGCAGTGGTTAGTTTCAGGATTTCTTCGCCGATTGAGGCCAGCGGCAATTGCAGTTCAACGGCGCCAAGTTCAAAGGCCACTCTGGGCATGCCGTAAACGACACATGTTTTTTCGTTCTGGCCGACGGTGCGCGCACCGGCATGCCGCATTTTCAGCAGCCCGGCCGCGCCATCGCGGCCCATGCCGGTGAGAATGACGCCGACGGCGTTGCGTCCGGCAAGCTCGGCGACCGAATCGAACAGCACATCAACTGAAGGGCGATGGCCGTTGACGGGATCGCGCTCGATAAGCCGGCAGCAGGGCGCGTTACGATTGGAAATCTGCAAATGGCGTTCACCGCCCGGCGCAAGGTAGATCTTGCCGGTCTGCAGGCGCGCCCCATCCGTCGCCTCTTCCACGACGGGTGCGCAGATGCGGTTCAGCCGTTCCGCGAAACTCTTGGTGAAAGTCGGCGGCATGTGCTGGGTGATAACCGTCGGCGGACAATTGGCCGGAAACTTCTGGAGCACGGCAATCAGTGCCTCGACACCGCCGGTGGAGGAGCCGATGGCGACGACTTTGCGGCCGGCACGATAATCGCTGACCGGGGTCGGCTGGGCTGCGACAACGGGTTCCGGGCGCGCCGCGCGGTAAGCTGCGTGTTGCGACCGTGCGGCGGCCTTCACCTTGTCGGCCAAGTCGCCGAAGGGGCGCGCATCGCCTGGAGCCGGCTTGCCGACACAGTCGAAAGCACCGATTTCAAGCGCGGCGAGCGAGGCATCCGCGCCGCGGTGCGTCAGGGACGAGACCATGATGACCGGCATCGGCCGCAGTCGCATGATCTTTTCGAGAAACTCGAGGCCGTTCATTTCCGGCATCTCGATGTCGAGCGTCACGACATCGGGATTGAGCTGCTTGATGGCGGCGCGCGCTTCCATGGCATTGCCGGCCTGCCCAACCACCTCAACCTCCGGATCGGCCTTGAGGACGGCGGAAATCAGGCCACGCATGGTGGGGGAATCATCGACGACGAGGACCCGTGCGAGTGCGCTCATGCCTTCCTCCCGGACGTGTGACCAATGTAGCGGTAGGTGGTGATGCCGGTATTGTCGAACAGGTTCTTGGCGTCGCCGGACACTCTTTCGGAATGGCCGATGTAAAGATGACCGCCTTCCGGCAGCAGGCCTGCAAAACGCGTCCAGATACGCATCTGGGTCGGCTCGTCGAAATAGATGACGACGTTGCGGCAGAAGATGACGTCGAAGTTGCCCTTGAAGGGCCATTGCGTCATCAGGTTCAGTTCATTGAAGGTGATGAGGCGCTTGACCTTGTCATCGATGCGGAACTTGCGGCGACCGCCGGCATCAACTTCCGTGAACCATTGCTTGCGCATCGCGGGAGACACGGTTTCGAGAGCGTTGTCATCGTAAACGCCTGCACGGGCCTGCGCCAGGATCTTCGGATCGATGTCGGTCGCCAGAATCTTGAAATCGTAGTCCGCCGCATTGGGAAACATGGCGAGCACGGTGAGCGCAATCGAATAGGGCTCCTGCCCGTCTGAACAGGCGGCCGACCAGATGCGGACGCGCCCGCCAGTCTTTGCCCTTGCAATGAGGCCCGGCAGGACCTCGTCGCGCAGGTGTTCGAAATGGTGGTTCTCGCGGAAGAAGCGCGTGAAATTCGTCGTCAGGTGCGACAGCATTTCGCGGCGTGCAGCCGCTCCATCGGGCGATGACACCAGTGCGCAATAATCCCGAAACCCGGCCAGTCCGAGATTGCGGATATGCTTGGACAAGCGCGAATAGACCAGCGACGCCTTGGTGTCGTTGAGATAGATGCCCGCATCCGCGTAGATCATCGCAGCGATCTCCGACAAATCGCGTCTCGTCAGCGGATATTCGCCGCTGGCAAGAACGTCATCGGGAGACTGTCGCTGATCGCTGAGATTAAGTGCTGCCATTGGATATCCGCCTTCAACCCGTCGCCGCGAGTGACATTTCCTGTTTCAGTGGCTGCCCGCGCGAAGCGCTGACGATGGCGTCGACATCCAGAATGAGCGCAACGCGTCCGTCCCCCAGAATGGTGGCGGCGGCAATGCCTGGAACATGGGTATAGTTGGCTTCCAAAGACTTGATGACGACCTGGCGCTGTCCCTGGATCGCATCGACCATCAGGGCGCGCTGGCCGCCGCCTTCCGATTCCACCAGAAGCGCCACGCCTTCCACAGGATCGGCCTGGGTCGGACGGAAGTTCAGAACGCGTCCCACGTCGACCAGCGGGCAGAAAGAGTTGCGGATGGAAATCAGCCGCTGGTTGGCGCCGAAGGAGTGAATGTTCTTCGCTTCCGGCTGCAGGGTTTCCACGATTGCCGTTAACGGAACGACAAGCGTCTGGCCGGCCACGGTTACCACCATGCCGTCGAGAACGGCAAGCGTCAGCGGCAGGCTCATGGTGAAAGTCGAGCCAAGACCGGGGCGCGAGGAGATGTTGATGCGGCCGCCGAGCGCCTGAATGGAACGCTTGACCACATCCATGCCGACACCACGGCCGGAAATGTCGGAAATCTTGTCTGCGGTAGAGAAGCCCGGCGCGAAGATCAGATTGTCGATCTCCTCATCCGTGAGGTTCGCATCGGCGGCAATGAGATCGTTGTCGATCGCCTTCTGGCGAACGCGCTCGCGGTTGATGCCCGCGCCGTCGTCCTGAAGCTCGATCAGGATGCGGCCCGACCGGTGCTTGGCCGAAAGCTTGATGGTGCCTTCCGGGTTCTTGCCAGCGGCTTCGCGTTTTTCCGGCGTTTCGATGCCGTGGTCCACCGCATTGCGGATCATGTGCGTCAGGGGTTCGGCCAGCTTGTCGATGACCGTCTTGTCGACTTCCGTGTTCTCGCCTTCGGTAACGAGGCGGATCTGCTTGCCGATCATGTCGGCAACTTCGCGAACGATACGCGACATGCGCTGGAAGACAGGCTTCACCGGCTGCGCACGGATCGCCATGACGCTGTCCTGGATTTCGCGCGTCAATTGCTGGAGTTCGTCGAGACCCATGTTGACGGCAGACGTGCCGCTCGCATCGTTTTCGATGACGCTCTGCGACAGCATCGCCTGATTGATGACAAGCTCGCCGACGAGGTTGATCAGGCGGTCAACACGGTCGAGATCGACACGGATGGTCTGGCCGGCGCTTGCATTGGCCGCGGCATGGGCATTCGCCTGCGCTGCGGCCGGCGCTGCCGCAGCCTCACGCTTTTCGATGGCGGCGTTGACGCTCTGGGCGATCTGCGTCGTTGCGACGGCAGCCTCGACGACTGCGGCAACGTAAGGCTCTTCGGCCCCGGCGGTCACAACGGCCGGTTCCCCTTCCGCATCACCGTCGAGAGCCGACAGGTCGAACGGAACCGGGATCATCGGCAGCTCTTCCGCATCCGCAGCGGTTTCCGAAAGAATCGGGGTGATTTCGAGATCGCAATCCCATTCGGCGAATTCGAAGACGCTGCGGATACCCTCTTCACCCTTGTCGGTCGAGATCGAAACCGTCCAGGAGAAATAGGACGCTTCTGGATCGAGCTTGTCGAGCGGGGGTAGTTCCGACAGGTCGCAATTGACGCTCATCTCACCGATGCGCGAGAGATCGCGCAGGAGAAGGGCTGCTTCATTGCCTTTCGAATAAAGCGATGCGTGCGGCTTAAAGGTTATCTGGAAAGACGGCGTCTCCATCAACGGCGTCGTTTCATCGGCAAAGTCCGAGAAGGAGAACGGGATCGGCTCGAAACCGCTATCGTCCGTCGGCTTGGGCGCAACGGGTTCCGGCATCTTTGCGACAACCGGCGCTGCCACCGGCGCGGATGCGTGGACGGTTTCGCCGTTGGCCAGGGCTTCCAGTTCCTTGACGAGGCCACGGGTGCGGCTTTCGTCGACGCTGCCGCCGTCTCTTGCCGCATTGGTCAGGTCCGCCAGCACGTCGGCGGAACGCAGCATGACTTTCAAGACGTCCTGTGTCGGTTCCAGCTTGTTGGAGCGAACGCAGTCGAGGGTCGTTTCAAAAACGTGGGCGAAGGCCACGAGATCATCCAGACCGAAGGCACCCGCCCCGCCCTTGATGGAATGAACGGCACGGAAAACGGCGTTGACGGTTTCCGGATCACGGTCACCGTCATTCAATTTAAGAAGCCCCGATTCCAGTTCCGCGAGTTGTTCCTCGCATTCCTGGAAAAAGATTTCCTTGATTTCGTTCATATCCATCGTGAAATGTCCCGTATCAGGCAGTTACGCGTTCAATGGCATCGATGAGCTTCGCAGGATCGAACGGCTTGACGATCCAGCCGGTCGCACCGGCCTGACGGGCGCGGTTCTTCTTCTCTGCGTCGCTTTCGGTCGTCAGAACGAGGATCGGTATGGCCCGGTACTTCTCGTTGCGACGCACACCCTCGATGAAGCCGAAACCGTCAAGACGGGGCATGTTGATATCGGTCACGATGACGTCGGGGTTGCTCTGCTCCAGCACTTCGAGACCCTCAATGCCGTCTTCGGCCTGAATTGTCTCGAAACCGGCATTGTTGAGCGTGACCAGGAGCATGTTCCTGATCGTTCTGGAATCATCCACGGTAAGAACTTTTTTCTTCACTTCTTGATCTCCTTCAGGAGCAAATGATCGATTTCGACGCCTATCAGTTTCATGGTCTTGTCGAATGCATCGGACACTCTGGCAAAACCGAACGGCTTGCCGTCCTCTTCCCAGGACTTCGCACCGGCCATCAGGACCTGGGCGCAAAGCGCACCGATACGTTCCACCTCGGACGCATCCACCGACAAAGGTGCTCCTCTCAGCGTCATCAGCTTGCCGTGCAGCGCCGATGCCTCGTTGAGATCCAGCACCGGTGACAGTTTCAGCGTCGCCTCAGCTGCTTTTCTGGCTGCCATTACATGACTCCTTGGCGTCTGAATTGTTGGTAATCCTGGCCGTAATCCGTGCGGTTATCCGCACGGGCCACAAATGATGTGTCCTGCCGAGCCGTAGCGGCAACAGCTGCCGCCTGTCCCTGACGGGCAATGCGGAATTCGCGAATGGTGCGGCCGAGTTCCAGAATGACAGTGTGAAGCGTATCGGCCTCCGAGGAGCCATTGCCCATATCGGCAAGGTTCCGGTCAGCCTGTCTTTGCTGTTCACCGATGTCGGCAGCGACTGATTCCAATTCGCCGGCGTGCTCTGCCGCGTGCCGGGAGACCTCGGTGATCATGTCGTTGATGCCGGATACCTGCCGGACGACACCGCCGATTGCCTCCTGCGTGCGGTTGACCATGTGCACGCCGCCTTCGACCTGCTTTTTCGTGGAGCCAACGAGGCTTTTGATCTCTCTTGCAGCGTCTGCGGAACGCTGGGCCAATGCCCGGACCTCCTGCGCGACAACGGCAAAACCGCGTCCGCTGTCACCGGCGCGTGCTGCCTCGATGCCGGCGTTGAGGGCGAGAAGGTTCGTCTGGAAAGCGATCTCGTCAATCGTGCCGATGATCCGTCCGATCTGCTCGGCGGATTGCTCGATATCCGACATGGCGTTTATCGCCTCACCGATTGCCTTGCCGCTTTCAACCGCCGCCTCACGGGCATGGGAAACCGCCGTCTCCGCCGCCGAAATGCGGGCGCCGTTTTCGGCCACATCCCCGATCATCGTCTGGATCGCACGGGAGGTCTCGGCAAGGGCTGCGGCCTGCTGGCGGGAGCGCTCCGCCATGGAACGGCCAATGTCGGCAAACCGCGCGCTCAGCGCCTCGGCTTCACCGATGCTGTTTTGCGCCGATGTCAGTGACGCGCCAATCGTCTCGAGTGCCGCATTGAAAGTGGCAGCAACGTCGCGGTAGGCGTCGGGCACGTCGCCGCCGATGCGGGCCTGCAAATCGCCTGCGGCAAATGCCGTCAACGCTTCGCCCAGCAACCTTGCGGCTTCAGAGCGGTCATTGTCACGCTGTTCTGCCAGTTCCCGGCCATGGCGCAGGCGCAATTCATTGAAGCGCAACGATACGGCAATCTCGGTATCGACCATCACCAGACGGACGACGTTCTTGACGGCTTCCGCCAGTTCGCGGCTCTTTTTGCGGTTGCCGGGCAGGATGGAGCGCGGCGCGTGCTCAGTCACCAGACCGCCCAGAAGATGTTCCAGAACGACGGCATGGCTGGCGATCTGCCAGCGCGGATCGAGACCCATGCGACCGGCATTGTCGGAAAGCACTTTCACCCGCTCGGCATAAAGCCCATCGAAACGCGCATCGGTCAGCACGCTCCAGTGCGAGGATTGCAAATCGTGCAGGCGGTCGAGCTGGTTTTCGCTTTCGAAAGACGGCGAACAGTCCGGCATGGACTGGAAACGGTTCATCACATCGCGCAGGCCGGCCTTAACGTAAGGCTCCAGCATGCTGCGATAATTGCGCAGGAAATCGGATTGCGTCTCGTCGAGGCCGGCAAAGCGCAACCGCCCCGCCAGGCTTGCGCCTGCCGATCTCCGCGCTTGTTCTGATGGCAAGTCCTGCCCCAACCGACGACCCCAATAATATGACGGCCGGTAAAACCCGGCCAAATGGCAAGGTTCAGAACGCCAGCACCCTTACGGGGGATTTTTGAACGAACATACCCATCGCGGACGATGCGGCATCGACGCTTGCCTGACCTTCTTGAACCAAGAAACGAAATACCGGATCGGGCCCGGTACGGCAGTGCGGCGTCATGCCTGGAAGGGGAGATAACCCCATTCCGCCGTGGAAATACCATCAATCTTTATGGTTAATTCCTTGCTTGAAAGTTAAGAAACATCAGCACCGGCGTCAAACGGTAAAATTTGTAAAAGCTTTTAGCCATTGTCGCCCCTACTTTGCCGCAAACGGGCAAAAACGAAAAGGAATCGGACGCGACGGGCGGTTTTTCCAGCCTGTGCGCTGGACAAGCGTGTCCGCCTTCCCCTAAAACAAATCAACGGGATATTCGCTCAGCGGTGATGCTTTAGAGAGACCTTTACGATCAAGGAGACGCCAACTTGTTACGGATGGAGAAATGCCGCTGTTCAAGGCGCCATCCGCAAGTGTTGATCGGTCTTGTGGTTGCGAGCCTGCTCGTCATCATCGGCTTTCAGGCGCCATCCGGCATCAAGGCAATCTCAAAGACCAGCCGTCTGGAACGATTGCAGACGGCTGACCTAAGCCACTCCCCCTCGCCTCGCGATAAGGACTGCACCACCGGCGACGATCACGGCTGCAAGGCTCACAACGGTGCTCCGGGGCTTCGCCCCGTCGGTTTTCCCTCGACCATCCTGCGGATCGTGGCTGACGCCAAACCGGCCGTCACGCCTGTTGCCATCGCGCCACAAACTTTCCGAGACTTTGCGAACGTGATTCCAAGAGCACCTCCGCATATTATCTCTTAGTCATTCCGGCGGTCCTCATCATTCGGTTCCTTGCGAACCTTGAGGGATCGGAGTCGTCGGAAACCCGCCGTAGGCTCCAATTCCAGAGAGAAAACCGCCGCCGCATATGACACTTGCAACCGTTCTACCATTTATTATCGCATTGCCGTTCGTCGGCGCTCTCATAACGGCCTTCATGCCGCGCGAAGGCGCGGCCGCAAGCGCGGCCTACGTAGCAAGCGCCGTAGCCCTCTTCGGCCTGGTCGGCAGCATCCTTCTTTATCCAAATGTCAGTGGCGGTGGCGTGCTGAAATACGATGTGGAATGGCTGCCGCAGCTGGGGCTTAATTTTACCCTGCGGCTGGATGGCTTCGCCTGGATTTTCGCGATCCTCATTACCGGCATCGGCCTGCTCGTGGTTCTCTACGCCCGATATTACATGTCGGCCCAGGACCCTATTCCACGGTTTTTCGCCTTTCTGCTCGCCTTCATGGGCTCGATGCTCGGCATAGTGCTGTCCGGCAACGTCATTTTGCTGTCGATCTTCTGGGAAATGACCAGCATCTTCTCGTTCCTGCTGATCGGCTACTGGCACCAGAACGCCGGCGCACGCGATGGCGCCCGCATGGCGCTGACCGTGACCGGCATCGGCGGCTTCAGCCTGCTCGCCGGGCTTCTGATCCTCGGCCACATGGCGGGAAGCTACGATCTGGACAAGATCATCGCGGCCGGTGCCGATATCCGCGCCCATTCCCTTTATCTGCCCGCACTTATTCTCATCCTTGGCGGCGCGCTGACGAAAAGCGCACAGTTTCCGTTTCATTTCTGGCTGCCCAATGCCATGGCGGCGCCCACGCCCGTTTCCGCCTATCTGCACTCGGCCACCATGGTGAAGGCCGGGGTTTTCCTGCTGGCGCGGTTCTGGCCGGTGCTGGCAGGCACGCCGGAATGGTTCTGGCTGGTGGGTGCTGCAGGCGTCATCACCCTGCTGCTCGGCGCCTATTTCGCCATGTTCCAGCAGGACCTGAAAGGCTTGCTCGCCTATTCCACCATCAGCCATCTGGGGCTCATTACCACGCTTTTGAGCCTGGGCAGCCCGCTTGCGGCGGTTGCAGCGATCTTCCACATGGTCAACCACGCCACCTTCAAGGCATCGCTGTTCATGGCGGCCGGCATCATCGACCATGAAACCGGCACGCGCGACATGCGGCGACTTAGCGGGCTTTACACCTATATGCCGGCAACCGCGACGCTCGCCATGGCGGCGAGCGCTGCAATGGCCGGCGTGCCCCTGTTCAACGGCTTCCTCTCCAAGGAAATGTTCTTTGCCGAGGCCGTCGAAACCCACGCGGACTCGCTGCTGGACCGGGCTTTGCCATACGTCGCGACGTTGTCAGGCGCCTTCGCCGTCGCCTACTCGCTACGCTTCATCCACACGGTCTTCTTCGGCCCCAAGCCGGTTGACCTGCCGAACCCCAATCCGCATGAGCCGCCGCGCTGGATGCGTTTCCCGATCGAGTTCCTCGTTTTCGCCTGCCTGATCGTCGGCATCGTTCCGAGCCTGTCGATCGGCCCGTTCCTGCATTCGGCTGTGCTTTCCGTTCTCGGTCCGCAAACGCCCGTCTACAGCCTGTCGATTTGGCACGGTTTCAACCTGCCGCTCATCATGAGTATTGCAGCACTCGGCGGCGGCGTTGCCATCTATGCCCTGCTCGGCGGCTATTTCTCCCGCTGCGACGACGGCCCGCCGATCTTCCGGCATCTTCGGGGACAGCGCATCTTCGAGCGCATTCTCGTCACCGTGTCCTGGAAGTGGGCGCGGTGGCTGGAAAGCACGCTCGGCACCCGGCGCCTGCAGCCGCAGCTGAGGCTTCTGATCCTCGTGGCGATTCTTGCCGGTTTCTCGCCGCTTTTCCTCTCGGAATTTTCATTGTCGCTGCCGCGCGTGACGTCCTTCGATCCGATCTTTGCCATTCTGTGGCTGATCGGCATGATCGCCGCGCTGGGTGCCGCCTGGCAGGCGAAATATCATCGTCTCGCCGCACTCATCATGCTCGGCGTCTCCGGCCTTGTCACCTGCCTCACATTCGTCTGGCTTTCTGCACCCGATCTCGCGATCACCCAGTTGCTGGTCGAAATCGTCACCACCGTTCTGATCCTGCTCGGTCTCAGATGGCTGCCGAAACGCTTCGAGAAGGTGGACAGCAGCGATGAATTGCCGGCGCAGCTTCGCCGCGCCCGTGACTTCCTGCTGGCCGCAGCAAGCGGCATTGGAATGTCCGTCATCGCCTATGCGGTCATGACCCTGCCCGTGCCGAACGCCATAGCGACCTATTTCCTTGAGCGCGCTTATTCGGAAGGCGGCGGCACCAATGTCGTCAACGTCATCCTCGTCGATTTCCGCGGCTTCGACACGTTCGGCGAAATCGCGGTGCTGGCGATCGTGGCGCTGACGGTCTTTGCGCTGCTTCGCCGTTTCCGCCCTGCGCATGAAAGCATCGGGGTGCCGGAACAGCAGCAGATGCAAAACGCCTTCGATGCGGAGCGGCCCGACCGCAGCAAGGGCGATACGGTGCGCGACTATCTCTATGTACCGTCCATCGTCATGCAATGGATGTTCCCGGTTATCGTCACCTTTTCGATCTTCCTGTTCATACGCGGCCACGATCTGCCCGGCGGCGGCTTTGCGGCCGGCATCACCATGGCAATCGCGTTCCTGCTGCAATATCTCGCCGGCGGCGCGCGCTGGGCGGAGGATCGCATCCGCATCCTGCCGCTGCGCTGGATGGGCTTCGGCCTTCTGATGGCGGCGGCAACCGGCATGGGGTCGTGGTACTTCGGCTATCCGTTCCTGACCTCTTATTTCCAGTACACGGAGATACCCTATATCGGCAAAATGCCGACAGCATCCGCCTTGCTGTTCGACCTCGGCGTCTTCTCGCTGGTCGTCGGCTCCACCGTTCTTATTCTTATAGCACTGGCACACCAATCGTTGCGTAACTACCGCGTTCGCACGCCTGAAGCCGCAAAAGCGGAGGACGTGTAATGGAACTCATTCTTTCAATCGGCATCGGCATCATGACCGGCTCCGGCGTCTGGCTGATCCTGCGCCCACGCACTTATCAGGTCATCGTCGGGCTTTCGCTGCTGTCCTATGCCGTCAACCTGTTCATCTTCGGCGTCGGCGGCATCAAGACCAATGCGCCGCCGGTGCTGGTGAACGGCGTCGACAGTTCCACGCTTGCCGACCCCGTGCCGCAGGCGCTGGTGTTGACGGCAATCGTCATCGGCTTTGCGACGACTGCGCTGTTCCTCGTCGTGCTTTTGGCCGCCCGAGGGCTTACCGGCACCGACCATGTGGACGGGAGGGAATCGAAATGATGTCGTTCCCCTTCCACATCGTCATCGCGCCCATTCTGGTGCCGCTGATCACCGCAGCCCTCCTGTTGTTCTTCGACGAGCGCCAGCGCGTGGCGAAGGCCGCCATCAGCCTTGCCTCGACCGCGATATTGCTTGTTGTCGCCATCCTGCTGTTCCGCGAGGTGAACTCGACGGTCAATACCGAGATTGCGGCGGTGGTTTCGAGCGGGGTCTATCTGCTCGGCAACTGGCCGGCGCCCTTCGGCATCGTGCTCGTTGCCGATCGCCTCTCCGGGCTGATGGTGCTTTTGACGGCCTTGCTTGCCATTCCCTCGCTGATCTATTCGCTGGCGAAATGGCATAAGGCAGGCGCGCATTTCCATTCGCTGTTCCAGATGATGCTGATGGGCGTCAACGGTGCTTTCCTGACCGGTGACCTCTTCAACCTCTTCGTTTTCTTCGAGGTTATGCTCGCGGCATCCTATGGTTTGCTGTTGCATGGCTCCGGTCAGCAGCGCGTCAAGGCCGGGCTGCATTACATCGCCATCAACCTCGTCGCCGCATTGTTCTTCCTGATTGGCGTCAGCCTCATCTATGGCGTCACCGGCACGCTGAACATGGGTGACCTTGCCCACCGCATCGACGGCCTCAACCCGGACCAGCGCATGCTGCTTGAAACCGGCGCTGCGGTTCTCGGCATCGCGTTTCTGGTCAAGGCTGGCATGTGGCCGCTGAATTTCTGGCTGCCTTCCGCCTATGGCTCGGCTTCAGCACCTGTCGGCGGGCTGTTTGCTATCATGAGCAAGGTCGGCATCTACGTCATTGCCCGCCTGTCCTTCCTGCTTTTCGGGCAGACGGCCGGGGAATCGGCCGGTTTTGGCCATGATGCCCTGCTTGTCGGCGGCATCGCCACCATCATCTTCGGCGCCATCGGCGTTCTTGCCTCACAGGCGCTTGGGCGGCTGGCCGGGTTTTCGGTTCTGGTGTCCTCGGGAACGCTTCTCGCCGCCATGGGCACCGGCAATCCCACGGTTGCAGCCGGCGCGCTCTATTATCTCGTCAGTTCCACACTCACCATCAGCGCTTTCTTCATGCTGATCGAACTGGTGGAACGCGGGCAGGATGCCGGCGCGAACGTTCTTGCCGTAACCATGGAAGCCTATGGCGAGGGCGAAGAGGAGGAAGAGGAAGAAGAAGTCGGCGTAACCATGCCCGGCACCATGGCAGTGCTCGGGGCGTGTTTTGCAGCCTGCGGCATTCTCCTCGCCGGTCTGCCGCCGCTCTCGGGCTTCATCGCCAAATTCTCCATGCTGACCGCCATTCTCAACCCTTCAGGGCTGGGGGCCAATGACACCGTCTCCACCCTTTCCTGGTGGCTGGTCTTCCTGATTGTCTTTGCAGGTTTCGCCTCTCTGATCTCGATGACCCGCGCGGGGATCCGCACCTTCTGGGCCTCCCTCGAAGGCACAGTACCGCGTGTTCTCGTCATCGAAATAGCGCCCATCATGCTGCTGCTGGGACTGACACTCGCCATGACCGTGCAGGCGGGGCCGGTGATGCGCTACATGCAGGAGACGGCGCGTATTCTCGATCTGCCGGCCAGCTACATTCAGGGCGTCATTTCCGCCCCAAGAGCGGGAACCAATCCGGAGGCGCAGCCATGATAAGCCGTGTCCTGCCCTATCCGCTGCTGACGGTTTCGCTGATCATCTTCTGGATGACGATCAACAGCTTTTCAGCCGGACATCTGCTGCTAGGCACCGGTGTGGCCCTCATCGCCTCCTGGGCTATGGCGTCGCTCCGGCCGGCAAAACCGCGCATCCGCAACTGGCACAAGCTCGTCAAGCTGATCGCGATCGTGCTTTACGACATCGTCCTGTCCAATATTTCCGTCGTGAAGATCATTCTGTTCCAGCGCGAGAGAGACCGCAAATCCGGTTTCCTCGCGGTGCCGCTCGATATTCGCGATCCGATGGGATTGGCCGTTCTGGCGACAATCCTCACCTCGACACCGGGAAGCGCCTGGCTCGAATATAATTCCAGCCAGGGCACGCTTCTGCTTCATGTTCTCGACGATGAGGATGAGGCGGCCTGGATAAGCCTCATCAAGAACCGATATGAAAAACTTTTGATGGAGATATTCGAATGAGTTCGATTATCCTTTTCTGGTCCTTTTCGCTCGCGCAGCTGATGCTCGCCATTGCCATGACGATTTCCGTTTACCGCATCGCCATCGGCCCGCGCGCCCAGGACCGGGTGCTCGGCGTCGACACGCTCTATGTCAACGCCATGCTGCTTCTCTTGACCTTCGGCCTGCGCACCGGCAACGACATCTATTTCGAGGCCTCGCTGCTCATTGCGATCCTCGGCTTCGTCTCCACCGTTGCCCTTTCCAAATTCATGATGCGTGGCGAGGTGATTGAATGAACAATGCCGCAGAATTTCCGCTCTGGGCCGCCATTCTGGTGGCGTTCTTCGTCCTTCTGGGCGCCTCGCTGACGCTGATCGGCACCATCGGCTTTGCCAAGCTCAACAGCTTCTACGAGCGCCTGCACGCACCTACGCTCGGCACCAGCTGGGGCACCGGCGGCATCGTCATGGCCTCCATCATCTATTTCTCCGTCTCCGGCGACCGTTTCGCCTTCCACGAGATCTTCATCGGCATCTTCGTGACGGTGACGACGCCAGTGTCGCTAATGCTGCTGGGGCGTGCCGCACTTTATCGGGACCGGGCGGAGCAGAATACGGATAACCGGGAGCATCTGTAGCACCGCCGACTCAGATAAGTTTTGCGTGAATTACCTTCCTGAAGGTCAAGGAAACTCTCCTGCGACGGGTCTTATCCGATGATCCACCTGCGGGCGGCTTTCCGATTGTTGGACAAGTAGGCAGACTTAACGCATCGAGTTACATCGTCCGCGCTAAAAAACTGATGACAACGGAAGCAATCTGATCTCGCCAGCGCGGGGGAGGCAACACGCATTCAATTCAGGAAAAAATGAAATTAAGAAGAATGGTGCCCGGAGGCGGATTTGAACCACCGACACGCGGATTTTCAATCCGCTGCTCTACCAACTGAGCTATCCGGGCACTTCAGGTCCTTGAAGAACCTCCGCTTTTGGCGGGCGGGGCTGTTTGGTGCCCCGAAAGTGAGCGGGGTTATAACATCTTGTTCGGACATGGCAAGCGCCATAGCGAAGTTTTTTGACAGTTTTTTCACGGCGCCTGTGGATGGCTGGAATACGTGCGCTGTGAAGGCCTTATCGTGGCTGGAAACGCGCTATCGGCAATCCGCCAGACCTGATCGACATCAGTCAGGTGGCGGATTCAGGCGCGGCTGATCCGGGCGAGCGGCGGTTGGGCGGCTTGGGGCAATTATGCCCCTTCCCTGCGCCGTGCGGCAAGTCCAAGCGCAAAAGGCACCACGGCCACCAGAGCCGCCATGACGGGTGAGGACGCGAAGATGCGGCTGGCAAGCGAGGTAACGGCAACGGAGCGCACAACCATCATCAGGCGCGAATTCTCGTGGTCTTTCTCGTGCCTGAGATCTGCGGGTTTGTGGCGGGTCGGATGGGATGCGGATTCCAGCTTTTTCACATCGCGGCGCAGCTTTTCCAACTGTTTGCGGAGTTCGTCCAGTTCCGCGCGTATCGACTGGTCCACCGTAGCGGAAGCACGCGCCTCTCGGACAGTGGGCTTTTCTGCCTCTTTCTCCGCAGCTTCTTCATCAAGTTCAGCCAAGTGGTCGTCAAGGTCCGATGGTTTGTCGAAACCATGGGATCGCAGCGATGTCTTCATTGCAGTCTCCTGAAGTGTCCTGAATTGCGGCACCGGGCGCGCATCGCCCGTTCACGCCTTCTCAACGCCCCAGCCGGGCAAAGGATGCACATAAAGCGACGGTATCGGCACGATAGGCCGATAAAAAAACAGGCCCCGAAGGGCCTGTTCATTTGTGTGTCTTGAAGGCTTATGCCGCTTTCGCGGTGCTGCCATAGGGATCGAAGCGACCGTAGAAGGTCTCGCCCTTGGCGGCCATGTCCTTCAGAAGCGGCGTCGGCTTGAAGCGTGGGCCATAGGTCTCGCTCAGCTTCTCGGCCAGCGCCACGAAGGTCTTCACGCCCATGCCGTCGATATAGGATAGGGCGCCGCCGGTGTAGGGCGCAAAGCCGAAACCGAGGATGGAGCCGACATCGGCCTCACGCGGATCGGTGACAATGCCCTCCTCCACGGTGCGGGCGGCTTCCAGCGCCACGGTGACCAGAAAACGCTGTTTCAGCACTTCCATATCCACATCCTCCGGCTTCTGCTGAGGATAGAGATCCTTCAGGCCGGGCCAGAGGGACTTCTTGGCAGGCTTTGGCGGGTAGTCGTAAAAGCCCTTGGAGTTCTTGCGGCCAAAACGGCCCTCGCCTTCCACCAGCTTCTTCACCAGTTCCATATGGCGCGGATCGACAGCCTTTTCACCGAGATCGGCAACGGTTGCTTTCAGGATCTTGTAGGAAAGATCGATTGCCACTTCGTCGTTCAGCGCCAGCGGGCCGACCGGCATGCCGGCGAATTTCGCGGCATTCTCGATCATGGCGGGCGGCACACCCTCGATCAGCATGTCGTAGCTTTCCGCCATGTAACGCAGCACGCAGCGATTGACGAAGAAGCCGCGCGTATCGTTGACGACAATCGGCGTCTTCCTGATCTTGGCCACATAATCCAGCGCGACGGCCAGCGCCTTATCGCCCGTTTCCTTGCCGAGGATGACTTCCGTCAGCATCATCTTCTCGACCGGCGAGAAGAAGTGGATGCCGATGAAATCCACCGGGCGCTTGGAGTTCTTCGCAAGCCCGGTGATCGGCAAGGTGGAGGTGTTGGAGGCGAAAATTGCGCCTTGCGGCAACACGGCTTCCACGGCCTCTATGACGGCCTTTTTCACGTCGCGGTCTTCGAAGACGGCCTCGATGACGAGATCGGCGTCGGAGAGCGCCGCGTAATCCGCTGTCGGGGTAACGAGGTCGAGCAAGGCCTTGCCTTCATCCTGCGTCAGCCTGCCCTTGCCAATGGCGGCCTTGACGCTTTCCTCGCAATGGCCCTTGCCCTTGTCGGCGGCTTCCTGATCGCGGTCCACCAGCCTGACGGGGATACCGGCTGCGGCGGTGACATAAGCAACGGCGGCGCCCATGAAGCCCGCGCCGACGACGCCGACCTTTCTGAACTCCGTCTTCGGCTGACCGGCCGGGCGGCGCGCGCCCTTGCCCAGTTCCTGCATGGAAACGAACAGCGAGCGGATCATGCCGAAGGCTTCCTTCGAACGAAGGATTTCGGTGAAATAACGCTGCTCCACCTTCAACGCCGTATCGAACGGCAATTGCAGACCCTCATAGACGCATTTCAGGATAGCAAGTGCTGCCGGATAGTTGCCGGCGCTTTCACGGCGCAGGATCGCCGGAGCGGCCGGCCAGAGCTGGGCAGCGGCCGGCGTCCAGATGCCGCCGCCGGGGGCCTTGAAGCCTTTCTCATCCCAGGGGGCAACCGGCTTCAGGCCGTCCTTGATCATTTGCTTGGCAGCGGAAATGAGCTGATCCGGCTCCACCACCTGATGAACCAGCCCCATGGCCTTGGCGCGCGCACCGGTCAGCGACTGACCGGTGGTCATCATCTGCAAGGCAGATTGCGCATCGGTCAGGCGCGGCACGCGCTGGGTGCCGCCGGCACCAGGGAAAATGCCGACCTTGACTTCAGGAAGGGCTATCTTGAGGCTCTTGGCATTCGACGCGACGCGACCGTGGCAGGCAAGCGACAGCTCGAAAGCGCCGCCCATGCAGGTGCCGTTGATGGCTGAGACCCAGGGCTTACCGTTGGTCTCCAGCTTGCGGAACAAGCCGGTCATGCGGCCGACCAGTTCGAACAGCTTGGCGGCTGCCTGATCCGGGTCCTTCGCCTTCTCGTCATTGTAGAAGGAGAACATCGACTTGATCATCGAAAGATCGGCACCGCCTGAAAACGTGCTCTTGCCGGAGGTGAAGACAACACCCTTGACGGCAGCGTCGGCGACAGTTGCGTCAACGATGGCGTTCAGTTCGTCCATCACCTCGGAAGTGAAGACATTCATGGACTTTTCCGGCATGTCCCAGGTGACGAGGGCAATGCCGTCTGCGTCCGTCTCGATGGTGAAATTGGTATAAGTGCTCATTTGGGATTCCTCTTCCCTGAATTTCGTTTCGCCGGACTTCCCGATCCCTCATTCCTGTGCCTGTCACAGGAACCCAGTCAGCCCAAGTCTTTGGGCTGGAAGACTCTCGCCCGCCGCAGACGCGGCGCTGCTGGAATCCCTGTGACGAGCAAAGGGATGAGGAGCCTGGGGTTAGCCCTCCGTAACTCAAACCCGCTCGATAACGGTCGCTGTGCCCATGCCCGCGCCGATGCAGAGCGTGACGAGCGCGGTGTTCAGATCGCGCCGCTCCAACTCGTCAAGCACCGTGCCGAGGATCATCGCTCCTGTCGCACCCAGCGGATGGCCCATGGCGATTGCGCCGCCATTGACGTTCATCCTGTCGTGGCTGATGTCGAAGGCCTGCATGTAACGCAGCACGACGGCGGCGAAGGCCTCGTTGAGTTCGAAAAGATCGATATCGGCAAGCGACATCCCGGTCTTTTTCAGAAGCTTCTCGGTCACATCCACCGGGCCGGTCAGCATCAGCGCCGGATCGGAACCGATATTGGCGAAAGCCCTGATGCGGGCACGCGGCTTCACACCCATCGCCTCGCCGCCCGCCTTGGAACCAACCAGAACGGCGGCCGCACCATCGACGATACCGGACGAATTGCCCGCATGGTGCACGTAGTTGATACGCTCCACTTCCGGGTGCGCCATGATGCCAACGGCTTCGAAGCCGCCCATTTCACCCGGCATTTGGAAAGAGGGGTTGAGTGAGGCAAGCGCCTGCATGTCCGTACCGGGGCGCATATGTTCGTCGCGGTCGAGGATCGTCAGGCCGTTGCGGTCCTTCACGGGGATAACGGACTTGCTGAAATAGCCCTTTTCCCAGGCATGCGCGGCGCGCTTCTGGCTTTCGACAGCATAGGCGTCGACATCGTCACGGGAAAAACCGTATTTGGTGGCGATGAGATCTGCCGACACGCCCTGCGGCATGAAGAAGGCGGGGAAGTTGACCGAAGGGTCCATGTACCAGGCGCCACCAGACATGCCCATGCCGACGCGCGACATGCTTTCCACGCCGCCGGCTATGACGATATCGTCGGAGCCTGCCTTGACCTTGCCGGCCGCGAAGTTGATGGCATCGAGACCTGAAGCGCAGAAGCGCGAAATCTGCATTCCCGGTGCCTTGTTGGAATAACCGGCCTCGAAGGCGGCGGCTTTCGGGATGACTGCACCGGCATCCATGACGGGATCGACACAGCCCATGATGATGTCATCGACAGCAGACGTATCGAGCCCGTTGCGGTCGCGGATGGCTTCCAGCGTCTTGGCGGCAAGGCGAACGGAGGGCACCTCATGCAGGCTGCCATCCTTCTTGCCGCGTCCGCGCGGGGTGCGGACATGGTCATAAATGTAAACGTCGGTCATTAACTCTCTCCCTCGGCGCGTGACACGCCCTGTCAGAATGCTTCCGCAGCCAGTTCCATCATGGTGTCCGCGCCGGTTTCGATGCGAGCCTTGCGTAGCGCCGTTTCCGGCATGATGCGCTCCATATAAAACTTCGCCGTGACAAGCTTGGTCTTGAGGAAATCCTCGTCCGAAGTGCTACCTGCCGCAAGGGCTTCGCTCGCCGCCTTCGCCATGCGGGCCTGCATGTAACCCAGCACCACGATACCGAAGAGGTGCATGTAATCGGTCGAACCTGCACCGGCATTGTCTGGCTTGGCCATGGCGTTCTGCATGAACCACATGGTTGCGGCCTGTAGATCGTTCAAGCCCTTCTTCAGGCCCTTGGTGTAGAGGCTAAGCTTTTCGTCGGCGCGGTTTTCCTCGCAGAAATCGCCGATTTCCTTGAACAGCGCCATGACGGCACGGCCGCCATTCATGCCGAGCTTGCGGCCAACCAGATCGAGCGCCTGAATGCCGTTGGCACCCTCATAGATCATGGTGATGCGGGCATCGCGGACATATTGGCTCATGCCATGTTCCTCGATATAGCCGTGACCGCCGAAGACCTGCTGCGCCATGACGGCATGGTCGAAGCCCTTGTCAGTCAGCAAGCCCTTGAGGATCGGCGTGACGAGACCGAGCAGGTCATCTGCCGTCTGACGCTCTTTCTCATCGGTCGACCGGTGGGCGATATCGGATTGCAGCGCGGTCCACAGAAGGAAGGCGCGACCAGCCTCGTTATAGGCCTTGATAGTCATCAGCGTACGGCGGATATCCGGGTGCACGATGATAGGATCGGCCTTTTTATCGGGGAATTTTGCCCCGGAAAGTGAACGGCCCTGAATGCGCTCGCGGGCATATTCGACCGCATTCTGATAGGCGATCTCACCCACGGACAGGCCCTGAAGGCCGACGCCGAGGCGGGCTTCGTTCATCATCACGAACATGGCGGAGAGACCCTTGTTCTCCGCACCCAAGAGATACCCCGTCGCATCGTCATAGTTCATGACGCAGGTGGCGTTGCCGTGGATGCCCATCTTGTGTTCGATCGCGCCGCAGGTGACGCCGTTGCGCTCGCCGAGCGAACCGTCCTCCTTCACGAGGAATTTCGGCACGATGAACAGCGAAATACCCTTGGTGCCTTCCGGCGCGCCCTCGATGCGGGCAATCACCAGATGGACGATATTGTCAGTCATGGAATGTTCGCCGGCCGAAATGAAGATCTTCTGGCCGGAAATCTTGTAGCTGCCGTCGCCCTGCGGAACTGCTTTTGTGCGCAGCAGGCCGAGATCGGTGCCGCAATGGGGTTCTGTCAGGTTCATGGTGCCGGACCATGTTCCCTCGACCATCTTCGGCAGATAGGTTTCTTTCTGGTCCTGCGTGCCATGGACGAGGACGGCAGCGATGGCGCCCTGCGTCAGGCCGGGATACATCATCAGCGACAGGTTGGCGGACGACATATACTCGCCAATCGCCGCATGCAGCGTATAGGGCAGGCCCTGCCCGCCGAATTCCGGCGGTACGGCGAGGCCGATCCAGCCGCCTTCACAATAGGCGTCGTAAGCCTCCTTGAAACCATCAGGAACGGAAACCGAACCATCATCTGCACGCTTGCAGCCCTGTTGATCGCCAGACAGGTTCAGCGGGAAAAGCCGCTCCTCGGCAAGTTTCGCCGCCTCGCCGGTAATAGCCTCGATCATGTCGGGGGTTGCATCCTCGAAGCCGGGCAGGTTGTTATACCGCTCGAGGCCAAGAACGTCGTTCAGAATAAAAAGCGTGTCTTTAACTGGGGCCTTGTAAACAGGCATTACCGATGTTCCTCCGCATCGTGAAAGCCGGAGCCGATCCGGCCGATATGGGATGACAATATTTGACGTGCGCGTAAACGTCAAATAAATTCCGGTCGAATGTCATGGCCCTTTTTCCGCGCAATGCTTGGCCAGCCCCACGCGAAAGCGTTACGCGCCGCAAAAGTTAAAAAATTCCAACCATAGTTAACCACTTCTTTACCACGTTTCGTGAATTCTCCGACACGAGGTAACTGCTTCGTCAATCGAAGCATTTTCCTCCATGGGGGCAAATACCGGCTCTAGAATTGCTGCATGTTGTGCGACGGCATTATCAGGCGGGTAGCCGTTGCAACAAACACCGGGCACGCCGGACGGAAGCGAAGCGAGCGAGAAGATGAACGGATTGCGATCGAAAAACCAAAGCCCGAGCGACAGGTCGTCTCTTGATGCTCTCAATCGCACCATTGAAGGCCTTGAAGCCCGCATCGAAGGGCTGATGAGCCAGAAATTTCCGCGCGACCCCCGGGCCACGACAGCTGAGCCGAAAAACGAGGCCCATGCCGCGCCGCGCGAGCCACGCGCCACCGTCACCCCGCCGCAACTCGACCCGGTCAACGAAATCCGCCAGCGCCAGCGCCTGCTTGAGGCAAGCTTCCAGCGCCCGCAGGAGCCCGTTGCGCGCCCGGAACGAACCATTACCAGACCGCTTGCGCCTGAATACCGGCCGAACGACGTGCAGAACGCGGCGGCCAACCCCGCACCGCGCGCGCGCTCCATCCCGCCCTATCAGGAGCAGCAGCGAAACGACGCGGCCTTGCAGGAGATCGCGCAGGCGCTCGTCAACCTGCGGCATGAGCTGAAGCACGATATTTCAGAAGGCGTGGCGCGCGAAGCGCAAGGGCTGCGAGCCGAAATCCGAAACATTCGCGCGATCGCGGAAGACCAGCAGTTCATCGGCGACCTGCGCGACGATATTGCAAGGCTTGCCGGCAGCATCGACCAGCTCGGCAATCTGGCCTCTCCCGATGCCTACGGGCTGCGCAATGAATTCGATGACCTGCGCCTCACCATCGATCAGCTTGCGCGTGAAGACAGCGTACATCGGATCGAAAGCCGCTGGAACACCGTGGAAGACACGTTGCGCGGTTTCGACACGGCCTCGCTGCAGGACGAAATCGTCTCGCTCGCCTATCGTCTCGACGACATCAAGACCCAGCTCGGCGGCATGAGCAACAATCCCGCCGTGCGCGTGCTTGAGGAAAAGCTGATCACCATCGCAAGCGCTGTGGAGCAGCTCGGCAAGCATATGCAGCCGAACGAGGCTGCCTTTACCGAACAGTTTTCCGGTCTGGACCAGCGACTGGATGAAATCAGCCGCGCCATTGCCGCTACTGGCGCCCGCTCCAACAATGCACAGGCCACCGACAACGCACTGGCACAGCGGCTGGAAACCCGCCTGAACGGCCTTGCCGAACAGCTCGGTGATATCAATCGTATTGCCGCCGCAAAGCCCGATCCTGCTGTGGATCTCACCGCCCGTCTTGAAACGCTGGCCGCCAAGATCGACGAATTGAGCACGGCGCGCGACGCGGCACAGCTGCACGAGCGACTGGACCAGCTTTCCCTGCTTCTGGAGCGTTCGCAGCGCCCCTCACAGCAGGCGGAACTGACATCGTTCCTCAGCGACATTTCCCGCAAGATCGACGCGCTGGATCACGGCACGGTCAATGACGGCCTGGCGGAACGGCTCGACACGCTTTCTCGGCGCATCGAAGACCTTGACTATCGCTACAGCCAGCCGCAGCCCGTTGCTGGTTTCAACGAAGGCACTTTTTCGCGCCTGGAAGAACGGCTTGGCGATATCGCGGCCCGTCTGGACGAGACCGCCCATGCCGCACCCGCCGACAGCGGCGCTTTGCTCAGCCTCGAAAATCAGATCGCCCATCTCTCCTCGCTAATCAGCCAGCCGGGTCATCACCAGCCGGCGGGCATGTCGCCGGAACTCGATGCCCGCATGTCGGCGATCGAGGACTACATGGCGTCCAACGATGAGTATATCATCGAAGCGGCTCGACAGGCGGCCGAGGCCGTTCTGGACGCCTTTACGCGCAACAATGTCTCCTCCGGCGCAAACCTCGCCGATATGACGATGCTGACCGATCTTGCCACCGATCTGCGCAGCCTCGAGGCGCTGAGCCGCAACACGGAAGAACGCACGCACCGCACCTTCGAGGCGCTGCACGAAACGCTGGTGCAGATTGCCGGTCGACTGGACAGCCTTGATAATCGCGCACCCGCTCCCGCCTATCGCGAAGAGGCAGCGCCACGCAACGTCGCGCAGCATATGATTACGCCCGCCCGCGAAGACGTGGCCATGCCGGCCGCCATCTTCCCGCAAGAGGGCTACATCACCGAAGAACAGCTTATTCTCGAAGACACGCGCGATGCCGGCGAAAACGGCGCGGATGCGATGGCAATCGTGCCGCCCGCCGCTGCAAAACCCGCAAAAGCAGAGAAAAAGAGCCTGCTTGCCGGCCTGACCAAGCGTTTCAAAACCGGCACGGCGAAGACCGCCAAATCGGCAGAAGAACCCGTATCGGCAACCACCACCCGCACGCAGGTGGAACCCGCCCCTTCGCTCGATCCGATCGACGTGCTGCCCGCGGGCCAGGAGAACGAACTTCTGGAGCCCGGCTCCGGCGCACCTGATATCAAGAAAATACTGGAACGGGTGCGCGCCAGCCAGGTCGCTTCCAGCGGCAAGGCGGCGGATGCAGAAGGCCGCACGGATTTCATCGCCGCCGCCCGTCGCGCAGCGCAGGCTGCCGCCATGGAAACCTCACCGGAGAAGCTTGAGACCGGCAAGAAAAATCGCAAGCCCGACGCTTCGGCGCTTTCACGTTATCGTCGCCCGCTGCTGCTCGGCATCGGCGCCATTCTTCTTGCGATGATGGCCATGCCGCTCGTCAAGACGATGATGGGCGGCGCGGAAGCCCCGGCACCGGTCATCGAAGAGAAGATGGGCGATGCCCCGGTCTCCGCACTTCCCGAGACCGGCGACAAGGCCGTGACCATTCCGTCCGAACTGGCTATCGATCCGCAGGAGGCGGCATCCGCCGACAGCATCGAAAACGCAGCACCATCGGAAAACACCATCGATCCGCGTACCATTGGCGGCGCGCCGCTTGCCAATGAACCGCCTGTTGCCGATGCGCCCGCTGTGGATGCGGCGACGTCAGGCACTGTCGCACAGAGTGAGCCGCAGGCACCGGTGCAAGCCGCTACCACGGCTGCCGCCGCCCAGGGCGCGATTGCGGTTCCCGCCGGTATCGAGCCAGCATCGCTGGCGGAAGCCGCAGCGAAAGGCGACACGCAGGCGCTGTACGAGATCGCAGCACGCTACACCGAAGGTCGCGGCCTTGCCGCCGATCGCGCGGAAGCCGCCAAATGGTACAAGCTGGCTGCGGATCGCGGCCTTGCTCCCGCACAATATCGTCTCGCCAACCTTTACGAGAAGGCGAATGGCGTCGAGCGCAACCTTTCCGAAGCGAAGCGCTATTACACGCTGGCAGCCGAACAGGGCAATGCAGGCGCCATGCACAATCTCGCCGTCCTGCTCGCCTCCGATGCGGCCGGCCAGCCGGATTTCACCACCGCCGCGCAATGGTTCATCAAGGCCTCCGAACTCGGCGTCCGCGACAGCCAGTTCAACCTTGCCATTCTCTACGCGCGCGGAAGCGGCGTGAAGCAGGATATCGAGGAATCCTACAAGTGGTTCTCCATTGCGGCCAAGGATGGCGACACGGACGCTGCCCAGAAGCGTGACGAGGTTGCGGGAGCGATGAACCCGCAGCAGCTTCAGAGCGCACGTGCGAAAGCCGACGCGTGGAAGGTCAAGCCGCTTTCGGAAGACGCCAACAGTGTCAACCCGCCCGAGGAATGGGCTGGCAAGGAGGGCGTGAAGACTGCCTCCGTGGACATGGAAAAGGCGATCCGCAACATTCAGGCAATCCTGAACAAGAACGGTTTCGATGCCGGCCAGCCCGACGGCAAGCTTGGCAAGAACACGGTTACCGCCATCAAGGATTTCCAGAAATCCGTTGGCCAGACACCCGACGGGCGCATCACCAACGAGCTGGTGACAGCGCTGCTCGCCCGCAACAAATAACCGTTTCGCAACGGATGAGGCGGCCTTCCCGGCCGCTTCCCCACAGTTTGGCGCCGGAATGTGGCGCTGCTCCCACGCCTGATCGCTATCTTTCCAAATTATCAACGTATTTACCGTTGAATGTTGACACGTCGGACCCTCGCGGGCATGACGGATAAGGCTGGGCATGCCCGGTCTTTTCAGACAGAAAATGTAAATCGCGGCGCGGCCCCCCACCCGGACAAGCCCTGCCGCCCGGAACCATTTGCCCGAGGTCCGAGCCGTGACTGTCTATCTGCCGATTGCAGAACTGTCGGTGAACATTTTCATCATTCTCGGCATGGGCGCGGCCGTCGGTTTTCTTTCCGGCATGTTCGGCGTGGGGGGCGGTTTTCTCATCACCCCCTTGCTGATTTTTTACAATATTCCGCCCGTAGTGGCTGTGGCGACGGGCGCAAACCAGGTGGTGGCCTCTTCCGTCTCCGGCTCGATCACGCATTTCCGGCGCGGAACGCTGGATGTGAAGCTTKGGAGCGTCCTGCTTGTCGGCGGTCTCGTGGGCGCTACGGTGGGCGTGTGGATATTCTCCTTCCTGCGCAGCATCGGCCAGCTCGATCTCATCGTTTCGCTGCTTTATGTCATCCTGCTCGGCACTGTCGGCACCTTGATGCTTAAGGAGAGCATTTCCGCCCTGCGCCGCGCTGCCCGTAATGAGACGGTGACGCTGCGCCGCCCCGGCCATCACAACTGGGTTCACCGCCTGCCGCTGAAAATGCGGTTCAAGAAGTCGAAGATCTATCTCAGCATCATTCCCGTTGTCACGCTGGGTTTCGGTATCGGCATCCTGACCTCGATCATGGGTGTCGGCGGCGGCTTCACCATGGTGCCGGCCATGATCTATCTTCTGCGTATTCCGACCAACGTCGTTGTCGGGACCTCACTGTTCCAGATCATTTTCGTTACCGCCTATACGACCATCGTTCAGGCCGCGACGAACTATTCCGTCGATGTGGTGCTGGCCTTCATCCTGATGGTCGCGGGCGTCATCGGCGCGCAATATGGCGTGCGCGTCGGGCAGAAACTGCGCGGCGAACAGCTGCGCGCGCTTTTGGCGCTTCTGGTGCTTGCAGTCGCCCTTCGCCTTGCCGTGGCACTGGTTGTTCGCCCCGAAGACCTGTTTTCGGTCGCCGTCGGAGGGTTAGGTTATTGACCCACCGCCTGCTGCTTTGCGCCTTTCTGCTTATCGGTTCCTGCCTTGCCTTTACCGCTTCGGCGCAGACACCGCCGCTTGCCCTGCCTCCCGGCACACAGCAGCGGTCCTTGCAGGAAAATATCGAAATCGGCGCATCGACGACGGAGATTCCGATCACCTCCGATTTTCGCGGGGCGGATTTCACGCTTTTCGGCGCTCTTAACAACACCGACCAGTTGCTGCTCGCTATAGGCCAATATGATATCGTCGTCACCCTTGAAGGCCCCAGCGACTACATGACGGTGCGCAAGAAGGAGCGCGTGGCCGGTATCTGGATCAATACCAGCGCCATCACCTTCACGCCGCTGCCGGAATCCTATTCCATGGCCAGCACGCGCGATATCAGCGCCGTCGCTTCGCCTGGCACCTTGCGGGCAATGGGGCTTGGTGTCGAACATCTGTCGCTCAAAAGTGCGGTGTTTTCCGGCGTGCCCGACAATGTCTTCGATTTTCAGGAGGCCTATCGGCGCCTGCGGCTTTCAAGCGGCATCTATCGCAACGACACGACCGGCGTGCGGCTTGAACGCACCGGCCTGTTCTGGGCAACCCTGCGCCTGCCCGCCAACGTCCCGAACGGCGTGCATACCGCCCGTGCCTATCTCTTCAAGAGCGGCAATTTCATCGCCCAGCGCGAGCTGAAACTGCGCGTCGTCAAGACCGGCATGGAACAGGCAATCACGGATGCCGCGCATCAGACACCGCTTGCCTATGGCGCGCTGTGCGTTCTCCTCGCCGTCGTCACGGGCTGGAGTGCCAGTATTATTTTCCGCAAGGACTGAGTGTTTTTCATTCCCGTAAAAGAGCGCGTCTTTCGCCCTCGGCGTAAAAGATAGCGTTCGCTTCCTTCAATGGTTTGCGGTAAAATTCAAGACGTTACAACCACGTACGCAGCTTATGGCGGCAAGTGCGGTTGTGACCGGGATGAAAAGGAGAAATGTCATGTTCAAGCACATTCTCATTCCCACCGATGGCTCGCCGCTGGCGCAGATCGCAATCGACCAAGGGTTCGCTCTCGCCAGAGAGGCAGGCGCAAAGGTGACCGTCGTGACGGTGTCCGAACCCTTTCACGTGATTGCCAGCGATGTCGAGGACATTGCCGCCATTGCCGAAGAGGAATTCCACCGTTGCGAGGAGGCGGAGCATTTTCTGAGAGATACGCAGGCGCACGCCGCATCGATGGGGCTGGATTGCGAAGCCCTGCTGGCGCGGGCGGGACGGCCGGATGAGGCGATTGTCGAAATCGCCAACAGGACCGGCTGCGACCTCATCGCCATGGCTTCACACCGGCGCAGAAGCTTCGTCGAGATGCTTGTCGGCAGCGTTACGGCTAAGGTGCTGAAAAACTCGAAGATACCGGTGCTGGTATACCGCCAATAGGCGGGCGGAGCGATGCGCTCAGCCGAGCAGATTTGAAAACCGTACCGAATAGATGCGGTCCCGCCCCATCAGATGCGCGACGAGTGCAGCGTGGTCAAAGAGACCGCGCATGGCCTTGTGTCGCAAATCCAGTCCGCCGCTCATCACCCCGAAGGCCGGCATCAACAGGCGGGAACCATCGGTGGCGAAACAGGGGCGCCGCACCGTTTTTTCGCGACGGCGAACAGTGGCGGAGGGATGCAGATGGCCTGCGATTTCACCCGCGGCATCTCCTACCTTAGGCTCGTGGCGGAAAACGAGATTGCCGTAAAACATCTCATCTACCGAAGACCCCGGCAGATCGACCGTGCCATCCGGATCGTGATTGCCGTTGATCCATATCCAGTCACGGCCACGGGCCATCTCGCGGATCAGTTCGCGCAGCATAAGCGGCAGATGCTCGGACCCGACCCGATCGTGGAAATTGTCGCCGAGGCTGACGACGATCTTCGGATCGTAACGGCTGACAAGGGAAGACAGGATTTTGAGGGTAGCGATCGTGTCGTAAGGCGGCAGCATGCGCCCGCGCCGGGCAAAGGCCGCACCTTTTTCCAGATGCAGGTCCGAGACAACCAGCAGCGACAGATCGGGCAGGTAAAGCCCACCCAACGGGTCACACCAGGCGGCGACGCCGTTGATGGCAGTTTCGCTGCCAAGGCATTCGAAGCCATTGGAAAACCTGTCGCTCAATGTCAGTCGGCTCAGCACTTTTGTGGTCGTTCCTTCATTCCAGTTTGATGCCTCAGGACATGGCTTCGGCGATAAGCTCGTCTGCGGCCTCGGCCAGCACCTGATCCATCGCCTCGCCCGCCACCGTCTCGCGGCCGATTTCCAGCATGACAGGAACGGCAAGCGGCGAGACGTGCTCCAGTGCACGATGGGTGGTGTGACCCTTGATTCGCTTCAGCATATCGCCAAGACGGCCAATGTCCAAAAGTCCCGCCGCCGCATCACGTCTGGTTGCCTCCAGTAGAATATGATCCGGCTCATGGCTTCGAAGAACGTCATAAATAAGATCGGCGGAGACCGTGACCTGACGGCCCGTCTTTTCCTTTCCGGGATGGCGGCGTTCGATGAGGCCGGAAATGACGGCACAGTTGCGGAAGGTCCGCTTCAGCATGAAGGATTCGTCCAGCCACGCCTCCAGATCGTCGCCCAGCATGTCCTCGTCGAGAAGTTCCGCCAACGACAGGCGGCGGGATTTCAGCCGCCTGCCAATATCCTCCATGGCCCAGATGGCGAGCGAATAATCGGTGGCAACGAAGCCCATGGGCTTTGCGCCCGCCCGTTCCAGCCGCCGTGTCAGAAGCATGCCGAGGGTCTGGTGAGCCAGCCGCCCTTCAAAAGGATACATGACCATGAAGAAGCGTTTGCGGAAGGGAAATGTCTCGACCAGCAGCTCGTCGCGCTTGGGAATGATCGATTTTTCCTTCTGGATTGCCAGCCAGTCGCGCACCTGATCCGGTAGCGACTGCCAGCGAGCGGGATCGGACAGCATGGAGCGCACCTGGTCCGCAAGGTAGGTGGAAAGCGGAAACTTGCCGCCGGCATAGGAGGGTATCTTCGGGTCCATTGAAAAGGCCTGCGACACCAAGCATTCATTCTCCCGGATGCCTTCGAAGCGCAGAACCTTGCCGGCAAACAGGAAGGTATCGCCCTGCACTAGCTGCTCGAGGAAATATTCCTCGACCTTGCCGAGCGACATGCCGCCGCGTCCGACCGAGCCCTTGGCATTGCGCTTGACCATGCGGACATTGAGTTCCGCAGCCTCGACGATGGTGCCGAGGTTTAGGCGATATTGCTGCGCGACCGCCGGATTGGAGACACGCCAGCGGCCGTCCTTCATCTGGCGGATGCGGGCGTAACGTTCATAGGTGCGCAGTGCGTATCCACCGGTAGCGGTAAAATCCACAACGCGGTCGAAGGTAGAACGCGGTAGATCGGCATAGGGTGAAGCGCTGGTCACTTCACGATAGAGATCATCCGCATCGAAAGGTTCGGCGCAGGCCATACCGAGCACATGCTGGGCAAGAACATCCAGTGCGCCTTGCGCGATGGGGGGCGTATCCTGCGCGCCGATATAGTTCGCATCGAGTGCGGCCCGGCACTCCATCACCTCGAAACGGTTGGCGGGAACGAGGATTGCCTTTGACGGCTCATCCATACGGTGATTGGCGCGGCCGATGCGTTGGGCAAGGCGGCTCGCCCCCTTTGGCGCGCCGACATGCACGACGAGATCGACATCGCCCCAGTCTATCCCGAGATCGAGCGTGGAGGTGGCGACGACCGCGCGCAATTTGTTTTCAGCCATCGCGGCCTCCACCCGGCGGCGCTGTCCGGCATCCAGCGAACCGTGATGCAAGGCGATCGGAAGATTATCGTCGTTTACATTCCAGAGTTCCTGAAAAATCCGTTCCGCCTGCGAGCGGGTGTTAACGAAGATGAGCGTCGTCTGGTGCGCCTTCAGAGCGGGATACAAATCCTTCATGGCGTAGCGCGCGGAATGGCCGGACCATGGAATACGCTCCTCCGTCTGCAGAATGGCGATGTTTGGCTTGGCTCCGCCTTCCACTGTTATAAGACCTGCGGGCGGTTCTCCCTGCCCCTGCGGTGCCAGGTAACGGCGTAAATCCATCGGCTCCGCCACCGTGGCGGAAAGGCCAATGAAGCGGACATGCGGCGCGTGCCTGCGCACCCGCGCGAGCGCAAGCGACAGCAGATGGCCACGCTTGGAGGTGACGAGCGAGTGCAGCTCATCCAGCACCACATATTTCAGGTCGCGGAAAAAGCGCTCGGCTTCCTTGTTGGCAAGCAGCAGCGACACCTGTTCCGGCGTCGTCAGGAGAATATCGGGCGGTTTGACCTTCTGGCGCTGGCGTTTTGCCTGCGGCGTATCGCCGGTGCGGGTTTCGATTGAGATCGGCAGGCCCATTTCCGTGACAGGCTTGGTGAGATTGCGTTCGATATCCACCGCAAGTGCCTTGAGCGGCGAGATGTAAAGCGTGTGCACGCCGACAAAGGCGGAGCCCGGCGGCACCTTGCCGCGTTCAGCAAGATCGGTGAGCGACGCCATGAAGCCGCCCAGCGTCTTGCCGGCACCCGTCGGTGCAATCAGCAGCATGTTTTCGCCGCCACGCGCCCGAGCCATCAGCTCCAATTGATGCGCGCGCGGGGACCACCCTTTTTCGGCAAACCATTTCTGGAATGAAAGGGGCAAGGTGCCGACATGCGTGCCGGAAATGGGAGACTCAGCGTGTTTCACGCCTTCAAGGTAGTGAGAAACCTTGAAAAAAGAAGAGTGGAACAGAGCTGCTTGACAGGAATGCATAATCATGGATAAATAATATCCACGATACTAAAGCAAACCAAACGTGAGCAAATCGGATGAAACTCGGCGACGGCGTTGAACAGGCCATTCACAGCGTAGGCATGTTAGCGGGACTTTCCGAAGGCGGCGTGCTTTCGGCGGCGGCGCTGGCAGAATTCCATGGCGTTTCCACGAGTTATCTCTTGAAGCACCTGCAATTGCTTTCCGGTGCCGGAATAGTTTCCACCGTACCAGGGCCGAAGGGCGGTTATCGTCTGGCCCGGACAACCGACAAGATTACCCTGCTTGATATTGTTCTGGCCGTGGAGGGACCACAGCCTGCCTTTCGCTGCGCAGAAATTCGCCAGCGCGGGCCGAACCCCCTGCCGGGACGTTATTTCACCAAGCCCTGCGGCATCAACGCCGCGATGCTGAAGGCGGAGAAAGCCTATCGGGCGGAACTCGCTAAAACCAGCATTGCCGACATTCTGGGCGACCTTGCCGCCACTGACGACGGCGGCATTGCGGCACGCGGCTGCGCCTTTCTGGAGCTGAACGAGCGCAGGACGGCGACGCGCTAGAACCTAAAAAGACCCGACCATCTGAAATACCGGAGAGCTTCGCAGCTTCCCGGAACGATGACACATGCCCCTCAAACTGAACCACGAATGGAGAGAGACACATGAAAACCCGTTTGAACTATGCCAAAGCGTCCCCCGAAGCCTTCAAAGCCGTGATGGCGCTCGAAACCTACGTCCAGAGCAGCGGCCTCGAGCGCCGCTTCGTTCATCTCATCAAGCTGCGCGCATCAATCATCAATGGCTGCGCGTTCTGTGTGGACATGCATGTGAAGGAAAGCCGTCACGACGGTCTTTCCGAACAGTGGATCAACCTGATGAGCGTTTGGCGGGAATCCCCGGTATATACCGAACAGGAACGGGCGTTGCTCGGCTGGGTGGATGCGGTGACGAAGATTGCCGAAACCGGCGCTCCGGATGACGCCTTCGAGGCCCTGAAGGCGCATTTCTCCGATGAGGACATCGTGAAGATCACCGTTGCCATCGGTGCCATCAACACCTGGAACCGCATCGCCGTCGGCTTCCGTTCGCAGCACCCGGTCGAAGCGGCAGCAAAAGCAGCCTGATCCGCTTTACCTGCACCGGACGACCGTTACATGGCGATGTAGCGGTCGTTTCTATGATTGATGGCGAGCGCGAGGTTCATGACCAGCGCGCCGAGGATGGAGCAGAGGATGACGAAGGGTGTCGCCACGAAGAATGAGCAGGCCAGCACCATGCCATCGAAGGCGAGCTGGACGAGACCGGCGCGCCAGCCAAAACGGTCCTGGAGATAAAGCGCCAATATGCCGAAGCCGCCGAGGCTAGTGCGATGGCGGAACAGTGCCAGCATGCCTGCCGCGACCGTCAACCCGCCGAAAAGGGCGGCCGCGACGGGATTGATGCTTTCGAAAGCGAAGAAGCCCGGCATATATTCCGAAAGCAGCGCCGTCATGGCAATGGCGCAAAAGGTCTTGACCGTGAAGGCAAGGCCGAGACGGCGGAAGGCGAGATAATAAAACGGCAGATTGACGAGGAAGAACACCGCGCCGAAGCTGAAGCCGATCGAATAGTGCACCAGAAAGGCAATACCCACCACACCCCCGGTGAGGAGGCCCGCAGCGGAAAGCAGCGTCACGCCGAGCGAGACCAGCATGCTGCCCGCCAGAACGCCCTGGGCATCTTCCAGCAGCGAATGGCGATCGGGCGCGGAAGCCCAGATATTCACGCGCTTTCGCGTAGTCGTATCGCCCATGCCTGTTCCCCTGATTTTCCCGCCTCGATCGAGCTATTGCGCCCAAGCGCGAGAGATTTCAAGCGTACTTTCTTCAGCGCACAACGATGTATCTGTCCGAGCGGTGGTTGATGGCGAGAAACATGTTGAGGACGAAAGCGCCGACAATCGAATAAATAACGGTGGCCGGATCGATGACGAGGAAGGCGCAGAGCATCACGAATGCATCGAAGGCAAGCTGGATCAGGCCGGCGCGGATGCCGAAGCGGTCCTGAATATAGATGGCCAGAATGCCGATGCCGCCGAGGCTGGCGCGATGGCGATAAAGCGCCAGCAACCCGTAACCGAGGAGCAGGCCACCGAGCAGCGCCGCCCAGAGCGGGTTGATGCTGTCAATGACCATCCAGCGCGCTTCCACTTCCGTCAGCACCGAAACAAGACCGATGGCAATGAAGGTCTTGATGGAAAAGGCAAGACCGAGGCGGCGGAACGAGAGGTAATAGAAGGGCAGATTGACGAGGAAGAACAGGAGGCCGAAGCTGATGCCGAAGGCATAGTGAATGAGGAAGGCGACGCCGGCGGTGCCACCGGTCAAAAGGCCGACCTTGTTCAGCAGATAAAAACCGAGCGCCGATACGATAGCTCCGGTAACGATGCCCTGCACGTCTTCCACCGGCGCATGTTTGGCCGGATCCGAACTCCACATGCTGTAAACGCTTCTCGTTCTGCTCACGCTTTTTCCCTCAGGTTTCCGCGCATTTTGCACTGCAACAAACACGCGATCAAGATGGATACGTAAGGACGACTGACCTATCGTAAAAAAGGCAAGAAACGAAATGTTCAGGCTTTGGCGCGGGCAAGAAAAAGAATGCCGGAAAGGGGTTTTCCGGCATCCTTGCGAATGGTGGTTTTGCGGATTTCGATAAGAGAATAGCCCGCCCGCTCAAGAAGGCCGGTCACATAGCTTTTCGAATGTGCGTAACGCAGCGATTCCCGCAGCACAAAACCATCTTCATCCCCTGCGTCCTCCACCGAAAAGGCGAAGAAACCGGAGGGCACAAGCAGGGCCGAAACGAGGGGCATGACGGTTTCGAGACTGCCGAGATACATCATCACGTCGGCGGCGGCGACGAGGTCCGCGCGGTGGTGCGGCATTGCCGACGCGAACAGTCCCGAGGCGTCAGCTTCCAGCGATAGATCGGCCTGGCCGAGATGGTCGTAAAGTCCCTTTTCCTCCGCCTTGGCGAGCATGTTCTGGGAAATGTCGAAACCTTCCAGCCGCTTTGCCAGGAGGCGGATTTCAACACCAAGAAGGCCGGTGCCGCAGCCGATATCGACAATGGTGTCGAAGACGCCGCCTCCCGCCGCCTTGCCGATCAGCTCCGCCAGCTTTTGCGGTACGCTGTAATCCAGTTTCTCGACGAGCGACGTTTCGAAACGGTCGGCATAATCGTCGAACAGCCCTTCTACATAACGGCTCGGCGGCTGCTCCGGTGTGTCCGCGGCGCCGAGAACCGCGAGTTTCAGTTCGGCTGCAAACAGCCCTTCCGTATCCAGTTCGGCGACTTTTTCGTAAGCCGCCACGGCTTTGTCCGTTTCCCCCGCCTTTTCATGATATTCCCCGAAGCGAAACCAGCCCGCCGTCCACCGTGGCGCAAGTTCAAGCGCCTGCTCCATGAGTTCGGCGGCGGCGGGATAATCACCGCTCTCCGCCAACATGCGGGCATAGTCCGCCCGGCGGTCGGCAATGACGTCACCGGAAGAAAACTGGTTTGGGGCCATTCAAGATTTCCTGAGAAGATGTCGGCTGTCATTTATCAAGCCATAAAAAAACTCAAGTCCTATTTCATGGCGCACTCATGGAATTGCGAATATGACGCGATATAGTGCACCGAAACTTGCATCGAAGCAGCGTGCTTCATATGTCAGGACAAAACAGGAGACTTGCTGATGGCCGGTGAGGTCAACAAAATGCTGGGTGATACGGTGGCCCGCACCGTGGTGAAGCTGCTGGTGGTTTCATTGCTCGTCGGCTTTCTGATGGCGATCTTCGGATTGACGCCATGGAATATCATCTATGGCGCACGCGACTTCGTGGTTGATCTGTGGCGCAGCGGTTTCCACGCGCTTGGCGCAATCGGCGACTATCTGATCCTTGGCGCGACGATCGTCATACCCATTTTCATCATCCTGCGCCTCCTGAGCTATCGCCGCTGACATGACCGACACATCTTTCCAGACGCTTACGCGGCGCGGCTTCGTGCTGATTTCCGCCGGTTCCGTTCTTTCCGCCTGTGTTTCCGTGCCTACAAACAAGGGCATGCCGTCAGGCACCCGCGATGAGACCGCGGCAGCGCTTCCAATGGTCAACGAGTTGCGCCGCTCGAAAGGGCTTTCGCCACTCTCCTTCAGTAGTGCGGCAAGTGGTGCGGCCGCTTATCAGGCCGGACGCATGGTCAAGGCGCAGAAGATGGCGCATCTGATCGGCCTGACCGACAGTTTCCTCATCCGCATGAAGGACGGCAATGTGCCGCTACCAGCAGCGGAAAACGTGGCGGCCGGGCAGGACAGCGTGGAGCGTGTCGTCAAGGCCTGGATCGGCTCGAAACATCATCTCGAAAACATGCTCGGACCATATAATGGCCTTGGCGTCGCGGTTGCCTATGATGCCGCAAGCCGCAACCGGCCCTACTGGGCGATGGTGCTCTGCGCGTGAGATAACGGGGGGCGCCCCCTCCACCCTCATTCCTGTCCCTGTTACAGGGATGAGGCAGGAGATAACACCACCACGATAAGCACTTATCTTAACCGACGCAGCGTCTCGACCGTTCAGGTCATCGTCATCCAAGCTTGCGGTCGGCCCAGCGGTCGACCGTGCTGTCGCGTAGGTCACGAATGGACTGCACACCTTCGCGAGAGACCAGCTTCGACAGGCCTTTGACGATGGACGACGGCAGGCCGGGGCCTTCATAGACCATGCAGGAATAGAGCTGAACCAGATCGGCCCCTGCCCTTACCTTTTCCAATGCCGTTTCCGGCGAAGAAACGCCACCCACGCCGATGATGGGCAGATTGCTGCCGACGCGCCGGCGCATCTTGGCGAGAACAGTGGTCGACAGCTCGAATAGCGGCTTGCCGGACAATCCACCCGCCTCACCCTTATGCGGACCGGGCCGCAGGCCTTCACGCGAGAGCGTGGTGTTGGAGACGATCAGGCCATCGAGATCATGGGCCAGCGCCTCTTCCGCCACGTCATCCAGCCCTTCCTCGGTCAGATCGGGCGCGATCTTCAGGAAGATCGGAATGCGTTTGCCAAAGCGTTCGGCTTCTGCCCTGCGGCGCTCCAGCACGGCGCCAAGAAGTGCCGCGAGGCTTTCGCGCGCCTGCAAGTCACGCAGACCCGGCGTATTGGGCGAAGAGATGTTGACGGTGAAATAGGATGCGACCGAATAAAAGGCCTCGATGCCCTGCACATAATCGGCGATGCGGTCTTCGCTGTCCTTGTTGGCACCGATATTGACGCCGACGATGCCGCGTAGCTGCGCCTGCTTCAGGCGCTCCAG
Organism: Agrobacterium sp. 10T429; assembly: GCF_056393925.1. Classification (NCBI taxonomy): domain Bacteria; kingdom Pseudomonadati; phylum Pseudomonadota; class Alphaproteobacteria; order Hyphomicrobiales; family Rhizobiaceae; genus Agrobacterium; species Agrobacterium sp. 10T429. Next base: position 374,906 of record NZ_JBFTGV010000001.1, on the reverse strand, counting down.
CGCCGCGGCATGGCCTTCATTGTTGAAACCGAGGCGGTTGATAACGCCTTCATCCTCAACCAGACGGAAGATGCGCGGTTTGGGATTGCCGGATTGCCCACGCGGCGTGACGGTGCCGATTTCAGTAAAGCCGAAACCGAGCCTCAGAAGCGGTCCCGGGACTTCCGCATTCTTGTCGTAACCCGCCGCCATGCCGAGCGGATTGGGGAAAACGAGGCCTGCAACGGTCTGCTGCAGCCGCGGATCGTGCGGCACCATGCAGGTGGGCAGAAAGCCGCTTTTCAGCGCCGCCACGGACAGCCCATGTGCCTTTTCCGGATCGACAAGAAACAGGCCCTTGCGGCCGATTGAGGAAAATAATCCGCTCATCACAAAATCTCCGGAAACTGGTGCTGGCCATCGTGGCCAAGTGAAAGCGGCGTTTCCCAAAGCACGGCGGTCAAGGGAAGAGACGCATAGAGATGGGGGAAAAGATCGCCGCCTCTCGAGGGTTCATAAACCAGCTTTTCGCCAAGTGCTGCACCATCAACAGCGATCAGAAGCAGGTCGGTCTGGCCGGAAAAATGCCGGGCGGCAGTCTCGGCCGCCTGCTTTGCCGTTGAAAAATGAATGAACCCATCCGTCAGATCGATGGCGGCGCCTTTGAAGACGCCTTGTGCCCTGGCTGCATTCCACAACGTCTCCGGCACGATTTTATAAATGATCGCGGGCGTTTCGTGCATGGGGCTCTCCGAAGGCTTTCCAAGGCTTTTCAGTCTGGGCGGTTTGCCGCAAAGCGGGTCGATTGTCCACAGTTTCCACGGCATTTTTATTGCCGCGACGGCTGTTCCCAAGCTTTTTCTTGTAATACGCAACCGATTAGAGCAACCTTTCAGAAGAGGAGCCGGAAGCAGTCTAGACTGCCGGCAAACGGGAGTGCGCCATACCTTTCAAAGAACCGCATAACGCCCTTGGGAGGGGGCCAGAATGTCGGAACTTGTCATTATCATCGCAGACGACCACCCGCTTTTTCGCGGCGCCCTAAAACAGGCCGTATCCGGTCTCGACGGGCAGCAGACAATCATGGAAGCCGGCGATTTCGAGGCTGCCAGAAGTGCCGCGACGGCGTGCAACGACGCCGATCTGATGCTTCTGGACCTCGCCATGCCGGGTGTCAGCGGATTTTCAGGCCTGATGGCGCTGCGGGCGGAATTTTCCAGCCTGCCCATCGTCATCGTTTCGGCAACGGACGACGCGACCACTGTTCGCCGGTCCATCGAACTCGGCGCTTCCGGTTTTATTTCCAAATCCTCGGGCATCGACGATATCAGGGATGGCATTCGCGCGGTTCTTGAAGGCGATGTGTGGATACCGGCAAGCTGTCAGGGCGAAAAGGAGCATGATCCTGACGTGGCTGATCTCATCGGCCGGCTCAGAACGCTGACGCCGCAACAGAGCCGGGTTCTGGGTATGCTGGCCGAAGGCCTGCTGAACAAGCAGATCGCCTATGCGCTGAATGTTTCGGAAGCCACCATCAAGGCGCATGTCTCCGCTATTCTGTTGAAGCTCAAGGTCGATAGCCGTACACAGGCGGTGATACAGCTCAGCAAGATAAACACATCGGCCATGGTGGCATAATCGAGGATTTTATTCCTTTCTTTTCTTTACTCCTGACGGGATATGGTCTAGATTCCGCGGAGTAAACGACAGGAGCTTTTCCGCCACGGGCTCCACCTGCGGGCTTTCATCATGCTTTCACACGAGACGATCTGGAGCGCCATCGATACGCTTGCCAAACGTCACCAGCTGACGCCTTCGGCCTTGGCGAAGCGTGCCGGTCTCGATCCCACCTCGTTCAACAAATCGAAGCGTTTCGGCCCGGATGGCCGCAAACGCTGGCCTTCGACGGAATCGGTATCCAAGGTGCTGGAGGCGACGGGGGCAAGCGTCGACCAGTTTTTTGGTTATGCTTTCGGCAGGACGCAGACAATGCAGCCTTCAGGTGCGGACAATGCCATCCCCCTGCTCGGTTTTGCGCAGGCGGGCTCCGGCGGCTTTTTCGACGATGGCGGTTTTCCGGCCGGTCAAGGCTGGGATGTGGTGGAGTTCCCCTCTTCTCCCGAACGCAAGCAGGGCGTCTACGCGTTGGAAGTACAGGGCGAAAGCATGATGCCGCTTTACCGCGACGGCGATATCCTGATTGTGGAGCCGGGCGCGCAGGTGCGGCGCGGCGACCGCGTGGTGCTGAAAAGCCGTGACGGCGAAGTGATGGCCAAGGTGCTGGCGCGGCAAAGCCCCAAGAATATCGAGCTTCTGTCGCTCAATCCCGAACATCCGAACCGCAGCTTCGACATGGCCGATGTGGAATGGATCGCCCGCATCATCTGGGCCAGCCAATAGACACCCGCCATTGCGAAGACAGGCGTCCTGCTTGCCCGGGCACAACTCAGAGAGCAGGCGTCGATACTATCCCTTTACAGACCGAGTGACGTTGCCGCGGCATCAACCGTCATGATCTTCGCACCGCCGGAAGCTGCCCTGCGGACAAGGCTCTGAAGTTTGTCTTCCGGGCAACCGTAAAAGCTCGGTGTCTGCGAAACATCGTGGGTGAAAATGATGAGCCAGCCGCCATTTTGCAAAACATCCTCGAGCCAACGATCGGCGGCATCGAGATAGTTTTGATCGGGCCGCAATTCGACTGCGGCAAGATTGTACGGATCGATGCTGCCCCGGTTGATGCCGGGCATGACGCCGCGGGACGTCCTGAACCTGCGCCGCAACAGTGGCTGCATGAACGGCGAGGCCTTGCCGAAAGGAACGGAGAAATTCCGCCTGCCTCGGTTTTCGGCGAACGATGCCAGCACGGTTTCGTTGTGATCAAGATCCTCTTCAAGCCCGCGCCGTGAAAAGCTCGAGAGTTTGCGATGGGAAAAAGTATGGCAGGCAAGCTCGTGGCCGGCCGCTGCAAGTTCCGAACAGCCTTCGGTTGGAATCATGTCCTGCTGTTCATAGTGCTTGTCGATAAAAGTACCTGCGAGATAAAATGTCCCGCGAACACCCTCGCTTTCCAGAATGCGCGCGCCCCTCGTCCAAGCGCTCGCCGGCACATCATCGAATGTGAAGGAGACGATTGGTTCGGACGTTTTGATCAGCGACGCCGGTCCTGGAAAGTACTGCACCAGCCGGTTATTGATCCTGTCTGCAAATGTCCCGATTTTTTGTGTCATGCATAAGCCCCCCGGCCTGTCTGCAAATTACTGCCCCTGCTCAAGTATGTCGTACGCCTGATGCCTCAAACAATAGATTGCAATCAGTAGAGAAGACCAGATAGGCCCGGTTCCGGTAAAGAAATTACTCTCAAGACACGAAGAAAGCAGTGCATACACCCAAATTCTTGCAAAAAGCCGCGTTAATGCCGGATCGGTACCCTTGTTCACAGCTATACGAAAATCGTTTGCGGGTATGATGACGAGCCATATGACGATGAGAACAAAGGCCGGCAGGCCGCCATTCAGCAGGCTTTCGACAAAGCCGTTATGGGCATGGAAGGCGGTGACCGCCCAGGTGCCGGCAGTATCGGCCTGCGCCAGAAGCCGGTCACTCGTCCAGAATGCCTGAAAACCCTGCCCGAAGATCGGCGATTGCGCAAACGTGTCGAAGGACAGGCGCCATATATCCGTTCGGCCGGTAAAGGTGGAATCGATCCCCAGACTATCGACCACATGCCGTATGCTCGGAAAATAGGTGGAGCCGACCGCGAGGATGTTGAGGAAAGCCAGAAGACCTCCGATCATCAGCAATGTCCGACCGGCATGTCTTTCCATGACCCAGACCAGCGCAACAGTGACGGGCAACAGCATTGCTGCGGTTTTCCCGTTGGTTTTCCAGAGGAAGAACCCTGCCAGAAGCGTGATGACAATGCCGCCAACCGTCGACCAGCTATTGCGCAGGTAAAGCCCGATCATGACGAGAATGATCATGGCCGGAGCGGCGGCATTCTTGTGATTGAAGATGCCGCGCCAATCGCCGGCGAGCGCCGTTTCATCGAGATCGTAGGGCTGGTGGATCGAGCGCGAGCGCAGGAAGATCACCCCGAAGTAGCAGAGCGCCAGCAGGATGACGGCGAAGATGGCCATCATCCGGTCGAACTGCCGCCTGTCGCGCGGCATGACGACGAGGACACTGGTGATGAAGCACAGAAGGCCCGTAAAGAGCAAACGTTGCAGCGAAGTGCCAGGCTGGGAGCCAAGCACCGAACAAATCACCAGCCAGGAAAACAACAGCAGAATGGGCAGACGCGGCCGCAACAAAAGCCCCGTCAGCCGATGACGCAGGGCAAAAACACCCAGCATCAGCGCAATCACCAGCCCGGTCAGCTGGTTCGCGGCGGCGTGCGGCACGGGTGCAGCCGCAAGATTTTCAAAAGGCGCAACGGAAATCCAGATATAAAGCATCGTGACGACGAAAAAAATCGCGTCGCGACGGCCGCCCGTAAGCGACATGCTGTTGCTTTGTACAGGAATGGACTGCGTATCAGTAAAAGGCGGCATCGTCGGCCACATCGAAAAAGGATAATCGGATCATTGGCCTGCCTTGTGACGAACAACGAAACCCTTTTTGAAACCGGGCCATGTCCAAATAACCATAACAGTCATTATCATCATTATTATACAATTGCTTTAACCCTCTCTTACCTCAAGAAGGCTAAGACTGGGCAACTGCCATTCATAGAGGTCGACGGCCTTCGAATTATTGCCCCCTTGCCGGGTTTTTCAGTTCATCAATTTTAAGAACACGGCAGTTATCTTGAATTCGCCCGGCGACGCCGGAAAGCACGGAGAATAAGGTGTCGTTGAATACGCCGCGGTTCAGCCATCTAGTCAGACTGGGATTGACCTATATGGCATCCGGCGGGGCGCTTTTGATGTCCAGCGCCGCCCAGCTTTTGACCTTCGCCCTGCTTGCCCGCCATCTCGGCGTGGAACAATTCGCGCTCTATGCCTCGATCACGGCCGTGACCAATCTCGGCGTACAGATTTGTGGTTTCGGTTCGCAGGAATCGCTGATCCGCCGCGTGGCGCAGGATCGCAGCATGTTTCCCGTGATGCTCGGCCACAGCTATCTCTTGAGCGCCGCTACCGGCATTGTGTTGACCATCATCGGCATGGTCACGATCCCGGTGTTTTTCCCGACGTCGGAAACATTGCTGCATACCCTCATCACCACTTTCGTGATCCTGGTGACGAACCTCATCCTTCTGAAAGTCATTTCGCTTTCGACCCAAAGCTTCATCGCCCATTCCGACTTCGCCTCCGCCAACAAGCTGGAAGTGATGTTCGCCGTTGCCCGCACAATTGCCGCCGTGGTCGCCTGTCTCATCTTCAAGGTGGAGACGGTGGAGGCCTGGGCCCTGTGGAACCTGGCTGCCCATACAATTGCGGCAGTGATTTCGCTGAAGGCGATTGGCAGGCTCGGTCGGCCGGTTTTCCGGATCGTTCGCGATGAAATCCGCATCGGCATCCTGTTTTCCACCCAGTTCCTGTTCAAGGCCGTGCGTGGCAATGCCGATATTCTCGTTCTCGGTGCCGTTGCCAGCGCCGAGGTTCTGGGCAGCTACTCCATTGCCCGGCGAATTCTCGACAGCTCATACCTCTCCGTCGAGGCTCTGAACCGGCTGATCTATCCGGGGTCGGCCTCAGCCGCCCTGCAGGGTATCGGAAAGACCATAGAGCGCGCTTATAATGTGCTGAAGGCAGCGCTTGTCATCGCAGTCGGCAGCRCGCTGGTCATCTTCATCATCGCACCCTTCCTGCCGCTACTGTTCGGCGACGAATACGTCTCGCTGCCGATCATCACCCGTATCCTTTGCTGGGTCGTGCTGCCGATGGCCGTTGCGGCAACCGCGCTTGAGGCGCTTGGCGCATCCGGACGGCAGGATATCCGCGCCAAGATATGGAACAGCGGCAATCTCATCGGCTCCGTTATCGTCGCCTTCCTCACCTGGTCGTTCAGCATTTCGGGAACGATCGGCAGCTATTTCTTCGTGGAAGCCGCCATCGCCGCCGCCGTTTGGATCGCTCTTTTGCGATTGCGGCGCAACGAAGAAGCCTTTGCGCCCGCCAAATAGAACGTCATCCGGGCCCCGATCCGAGTGAAACCGGATTTCTCTAATAAAGCCCGTAGGGGAAATAACGCCGGTAGATTTCTTCCAGCCGGCCATTGCGCGAAAGTGCGGCAAGCGCCTGATCAAAGGCCGGTACAAGCACATCGTCCGGATCAACTGCCATGATGGAAAGGCCTTCGCCAAGAAATCTGTCGGATAAATAAGGTCCGCCGAAAAGCGCACAGCAAGCACCGGACGCGCTTCCCGAAACCCAGAAAGGCAGGCGCAGCCCATCCGCAAAAACCGCGTCCACCTTGCCCGTCTTCAACGCCTCATACATGGGTTCGTAACCATTAAAGCCTTCGGCCGAGGCTTTGGGAAAAAATGCCTTGAGCATCTGTTCGTGCCGCGAGCCCGTGACCACACCCACCTTCTTTCCCGACAGGGCATCTGCGCCGGAGCCAGTGAATTTCGCCGCCTTGTTGACGGCAAGACGCGCGGGCAACAGCAGATAGGGTCGCGAGAAGGTGAAACTCTTTCGCAGATCGGCGGTGGTGGCAATGCCGGAAATCACCGCTTCGCCCTCTCCCATTTCCAGCGCTGCCTCCAGCTCGTCAAACGGCAGTGCCTGCACCTGGCATTTGCTCTCAACCTTCAGCTGGGCGCAGATTTCGCGCACCAGATCGACATGAAAACCGGCAAGCCGGCCTTCCTGATCGGTAAAATTGAAGGGTGGGAAATCGACCGACATCAAAAACCTGATCCGGGGCACGGAGGACAGATCGCCACCCGGAAACCGCTCCTGCGCATCAAACAGCACCGGCATGCGGTTTCTGTCCGAGAGACCTTCCGCGTGAAGTTCTCCCAAATTACCACCGAATTGTAAAGCGATAGCTAAAGTAAAACCAATAACTATATTTCGCGTTACATTCATCATTCTCATCTATACTATCCGTAGCAAGAAGCAGGGCGTTACCATGGCGGCGGCAGCGATGCATGGATTATTTTAGGCACTATACACGAGAATCGTTCCGCACGACGTCAGCGGGGCGAAAAATTGCGTTTTCGCTCATCGGCGACAATCCACTTTGGACAGCGCCCGAACCGGACGAGCATGGGCCAACACGCTTTCTCTCTTCGCTGGGGTTCGGCAAACCTTACATCGCTGCATTCGAAGAGCAGGCCCTCAAAAACGGCTCAACCGTGGAAGACGAATTGCTGGCGAGCGGCCTAGTCGATGCGGATGCGTATTACGGTGCTTTTGCCAGATTGTTGCGATTGCCGTTTCGACCGGAAATCGATCCGGGTCGTGTGGCAGACATCAATCACCTGGACGCGCAACTAGCCGAACCACGGCTCCTGCGGTTGACACCGCTGAATGGTAAGCCAGTGCTGCTGATCGTGCCGGAACTGGCAAGGATGGAATTGCTGAAAGGTATCCTCGATCAGCGTCCGTATCTTCTTGAAGAACTTGCCGTGACCACGCCACAGGCCATGCGCAGCGCGATCTGGAAGGCGGGCGAAGCACGCCGCTGCCGAGACACGCGACATCAGCTTTTCAACGCGGCGCCACAGCATTCCGCAAGGATCACGCTGCATGGCGAGCAGGGTTTTGTCAGCGGCATTTTCGTTACCCTGCTCGTTCTGTCGCTACTGTTTTATACGCAGGCGGCCCTGGCCTATATTCACGTCACCCTCACGATGCTTTATCTCTCCACCTTGCTTTTCAGGTTGTTTGCACTCGTCCATACGCCAAAAGGAAACGATGCGAAAACCGTCATACCACTCCAGCAGGACGGGGAGCTGCCGGTCTACACTATTCTTATGCCGCTTTATCGCGAAGAGGCGGTCGTTGAGCAGCTCATTCATGCGCTGGAGCGGCTGGACTGGCCCAAATCCCGGCTCGATATCAAGCTCGTATGCGAGGCAGACGACGTAGCGACGATCGAGGCCATCCAGCGGATAAATCCCGGTCCGCATATCGAGATCGTCAGGGTGCCGCCATCCATGCCACGCACGAAGCCCAAGGCCCTGACCTATGCGCTTTCCGGCGCGCGTGGCACTTTCGTTGCCGTTTACGACGCCGAGGACCGGCCGCATCCGCTGCAATTGCGCGAGGCCTATGCCGCCTTCCGCGACCAGCCGGACGAGGTGGCCTGTGTGCAGGCGCCGCTTATTATCAGCAATGCCAGCTCCTCCTGGCTCAGCGCCTGTTTCGCACTGGAATATTCCGGCCTTTTCCGCTGCATGTTGCCCGTTCTTGCAGCGTGCAAGCTGCCGCTGCCGCTTGGCGGCACCTCCAACCATTTTCGCACCGCCGTGTTACGCCGGGTGGGAGGATGGGACCCGTATAATGTGACGGAAGATGCCGATATGGGCCTCCGGCTGCACAGGCTGGGTTATCGCTGCGGTGTCATCCGGCGGCAGACACTGGAGGATGCTCCGACCTCCCTTTCCGTCTGGCTGAACCAGCGCGCGCGTTGGTACAAGGGCTGGCTGCAAAGCTGGCTGGTCATGACCCGCTCGCCCTTCACGACCGCGCGCCGCATGGGATGGATCGCCTATATCGTCTTTCAGCTGCTGATCGGCGGCATGCTTCTGTCGTCGCTGGCCCATCCCTTGCTGTTTGTTTCCTTCGCCTTCATGGCCATAGCAATCCGGGAAAACGGCGCGGATATGCTGCTTTCCTGGCAGGGCATTCTGTTTTTCATCGATACGCTGAATATTTTCGGAAGCTACGCGATCTTCGTACTGATGGGCAGAAACAGGATGATAGCTCATGAGAAACAACAGGTCGGACGGCGCTGGTTGGCGATCCCGCTTTACTGGCTGATGCTGTCACTCGCCGCATGGCGCGCCGTGGTGGAATTGAAAACCAAGCCGTTCGTCTGGAACAAGACGCCGCATATGCCGGTCATCAGGAACAAGGCCTGAGAGAAAATTCTACAAACGAATTCCAGCTCCGTCAGCGCCGCCACAGCGGATATGGCACAAACCAAAATGCCTTGCCGAACGAGGCTTCTCCACCGGCAAGGTTTATCGCTTCGCAACAAGATCGGCCGAGCGGCTCTATTTGGTAACGAGCTTGTTCTTGATAAGGCCCACAATGATCTGGACAATCAGGCCGCCGACGCCGCCGCCAACAAGCTGGCCGGCAAGAGCGCCTATATCCATGCCGCCGGCGGCAGCAGTTCCCGCCGTCCCGAGCAGCGATCCGAGCACGGTTCCTCCGCCGATGCCGCCAATAGCGCCGGCAATCAGGTTGCCGAGCGCACCGAGATCAGAATCCTTGAGTATTTTTCCGCCGGCCGAACCGCCAACCGCACCGCCGACAATTTGGGCCAATATCGAAGTAAGATCCATGTCATCCTCCTCACAGGTTTCCCCGACCATTCGGGGAAACAATGCTTCCCATTCATGTCTGTTCGGGCCGGAGAAAGCGGGCCTTGAGCCTTAGTCTTTCTCGCCGAAAAGTTTCCAGACCACGGCGCCGATTGCGCCGCCGAGGATCGGAGCGAGCCAGAACAGCCAGAGCTGTTGCAGCGCCCATCCACCAACAAACAACGCCTGTCCCGTCGAGCGGGCCGGATTGACGGATGTGTTGGTGACCGGAATGGAGATCAGATGAATAAGTGTGAGAGCAAGGCCGATTGCGATCGGCGCAAAACCAGTGGGAACCCTGCCATGCGTCGATCCCAGAATGACGATCAGGAAAAATGCCGTCAAAATGACTTCGATCAGCAGCGCCGACACGAGCGAATATCCACCCGGCGAATATTCCCCGTAACCATTTGCGGCAAAACCGCCAATATCGGCACCGGCTTTGCCGGTAAGGATGACATAAAGCGCCCCCGCCGCGACGATCGCACCCAGAACCTGCGCCACTATGTAAGGAACGAGGTTCGATGCCGGAAATTTGCCAGCAACGGACAGACCGACGGAAACGGCCGGATTAAAATGACCGCCCGAAATACCCCCGACCGTATAGGCCATGGTCAAAACCGTCAGACCGAAAGCGAAAGCGACACCAAGAAAGCCAATGCCGAGTTCAGGGAAAGCAGCGGCAAAAACCGCACTGCCGCAACCTCCGAACACGAGCCAGAAAGTGCCAAGAAATTCCGACAGAAGCTTGCGACTCATAACACTCCCCCAATAATGTTACGACCGCATCAACTATTACGTGCAATTTAATTGTAGTCAAGCTAAATCGCATAGTCGCACGTTTGCCGCAGCGATGGCGGTGACATGCGCGCTTTTGGCTGGCCAAGAAGTTGTTTGGATTGCCTTGAAAATATGGAGCGGGTGAAGGGAATCGAACCCTCGTATTCAGCTTGGGAAGCTGCTGCTCTACCATTGAGCTACACCCGCGCCGCGCACAAGACATCGGACAGTTCTTATCGGGTGTCAAGCACCCGACAGGATCATTACTCCGCGCGGAAATGCTTGGAGAGCTTCAGGCCCTGTGCCTGATAGTTGGAGCCAAGGCCGCTACCGTAGAGGCCATCAGGTTTTTGCAACATGTGCTCGTAAACCAGCCGGCCGACGATCTGGCCGTGTTCGAGGATGAAGGGCACCTCGTGGCTGCGCACCTCGAGAACGGCGCGGCTGCCCGTGCCGCCCGCCTGCGCATGGCCGAAGCCTGGATCGAAGAAGCCCGCATAATGCACGCGGAACTCGCCCACCAAGGGATCGAAGGGTGTCATTTCGGCCGCATAAAGTGGCGGTACATGCACGGCTTCACGCGAAACGAGAATATAGAACTCATCCGGATCGAGGATCAGTTCGGCACGGCCGCGGGCGTATAGAGGTTCCCAGAAATCGAGAACATCGTGCTGAGCCTTTTTGTCGACATCTACCACCGCTGTGTGATGCTTGCCGCGATAGCCGATCAGCCCTTTTTCGCCAAAACCCTTTAGATCGATGGAAAGCGCGATGCCGCCGCCGGTCACATTAGGGGTTTCGCTGGCGACCAGCATCTCCGTCTCGTGCAATTTCAGAAGCTCGGCTTCGTTGAGCAACGAGTGGCCGATGCGGAAACGGATTTGCGAGAGGCGCGAGCCACGGCGCACGACGACCGGGAAGGTGCGCGGGCTGATTTCCAGATAGAGCGGGCCGGCATAGCCCGCGGGTATCTTGTCGAATTCCTGCGCATTGTCGGTCATGACGCGGGTGAAGATATCAAGACGCCCCGTCGAGCTTTTCGGATTGGCCGAAGCCGACATATCCGCCGGCAGCTCCAGGCTCTCCATCAAGGGCACGATGTAGACGCAACCGGTTTCCAGCACCGCCCCCTCGCTCAGATCGACCTCATGCAGGCTGAAGCGGTTGAGCTTGTCGATGACTCGGGTTCCGGGGCCGGGCATGAAACTGGCGCGCACGCGATAGGCTTTGGAGCCCAGTCGCAGATCGAGGCTCGCGGGTTGCACCTGATCGACATCGAGATCAGCCTCGCTTCTCAGCTTGCCGCCCGCAAACAGCGCCCTGATCGCGCCATCCGCCAAAATGCCCGTGGTTCTGGTCATGATCATCATTCCTTTTTACGGCGACAAAACCAAAAGGAAAGCATTGACGCAAGCCGGTAACGGCAGTATGGCAAGCTTATCCCGTGGTGATTTGGCCGGTCGGCTTGCAGCCACGTTAAACAAGTGGCTAAAAAGACCGGGTGCTAGGAACCGGTCTGCTTTTGCGACCGGTTTTTTTGTTTTGAGGTGATCACATGAGCAATAAATGGCGCCCGGCAACCCAGCTCGTTCACGGTGGTACGCTACGCTCACCCTATGGTGAGACGTCGGAAGCGATCTATCTGACCCAGGGTTTCGTTTACGAAAACTCCGAAGCCGCCGAAGCGCGCTTCAAGGGCGAAACGGATGGCTTCATCTATGCCCGCTATGCAAGCCCGACCAATGACATGTTCGAAAAGCGCATGTGCCTGCTGGAAGGTGCGGAAGACGCCCGTGCGCTTGCCTCCGGCATGGCCGCCGTGACAGCCGCCATCATGTGCCAGCTGCGTGCCGGCGATCACATCGTTGCTGCCCGCGCGCTTTTTGGCTCCTGCCGTTGGGTGGTAGAAACGCTTGCACCCAAATACGGCATCGAGTGCACGCTGATCGACGGACGCGATCTCAACAATTGGGAAAAGGCGATCCAGCCGAACACCAAGCTGTTTTTCCTCGAAAGCCCGACCAACCCGACGCTCGAAGTGGTGGATATTGCCGGTGTGGCGAAGCTCGCCAACCAGATCGGCGCGAAAGTGGTTGTCGACAATGTTTTCGCCACACCGCTTTTCCAGAAGCCACTCGAACTCGGCGCCCATATCGTCGTTTATTCGGCGACGAAGCATATTGACGGTCAGGGCCGTTGCCTTGGCGGCGTGATCCTTTCCGACAAGAAGTGGATTGAGGAAGAGCTGCAGGACTATTTCCGCCACACCGGCCCAGCCATGTCGCCGTTCAATGCCTGGACGCTGCTGAAGGGCATCGAAACCCTGCCGCTGCGTGTCAAGCAGCAGACGGCCAATGCCTCGAAGATCGCCGATTTCCTCGTCGACAGCAGCAAGGTTGCCAAAGTGATCTATCCGGGCCGCGCCGACCATCCGCAGGCAGACATCATCGCGCGGCAGATGTCGGGCGGCTCGACGCTCGTGGCTTTCGAACTGAAGGGTGGCAAGGAAGCGGCATTCGCACTGCAGAACGCGCTTGATATCGTGAAGATTTCCAACAATCTCGGCGATGCCAAGAGCCTCATTACCCACCCTGGCACGACGACGCACAAGAACCTGACCGACGAGGCGCGCGCCGAACTGGGTATTTCCGGCGGGACCTTGCGTCTTTCCTGCGGTATCGAAGATACGGACGATCTGCTGGAAGATCTGGCGAAGGGTCTTGCGGCCGTTTCAGTTTAAGGATTCAATCGACATATCGCCATGGCCCGACTTCCCGTCGGGCCATGGCACACATCCCGCCTGGGTGAAAGCCCGCGTCTGGCAACCAATATTTACCTTTACCGTTATCCCTAACCGTGAAAAAACGGCGCAACAGAAGATGCGCGTGGTCGTCAAGTCATTCATTTTCTTGACGATAGCCAGAACCTGTAGTGTAGGATGATGGCAGCAGGGAAAATATCGAGGTGTGGCGCGTATGTATCGTGCTCTGACAAGGGATATCGAGGTAACGGTCGATCCGTATTATCTCGAGGAGCAGTCCGACCCGGATGACGATCGTTATGTCTGGGGCTATAAAGTCGTGATCTCGAACAATTCCGATGTTCCGATAACACTCGTCAACCGCTATTGGCACATCACCGACCAGAACGGACAGGTGGATGAGGTCTACGGGCCGGGTGTCGTCGGCGAAAAACCGCATCTGAACCCCGGCGACAGTTACGAATATTCATCCGGCTGCCCGCTGGATACGCCGTCAGGCCTTATGTTTGGCCATTATGAAATGGAAACGGACAAAGGCGAGGTGTTCAACGTCACCATCCCCGCCTTTTCACTGGATTCACCCGGCCTGTTGCGGGTGCTGAACTGACAAAAAAGCCGCGCCATTCACAAGCGCGGCTCTCCTCGTCAGACGTGTTCAAACTCGCTGACATCGTAACGATAGGTCGTGGAGCAGAACTCGCACGTCACGGCAATCGCACCGTCTTCCTCACTCGCCTTGATCTCTTCAGCGGTGAAACCGGACAGCACACCCTTGATCTTGTCCCGTGAACAGCTGCAACGGTCGAAAATGACCTGCGGATCGTAGATGCGCACGCCGCTCTCGTGGAAAAGCCTGTAAAGCAGACGCTCCACTGGCACCTGCGGATCGGTCAGCTCGTCGGTATCCACCGTATTCAGCAGCGACACTGCCTCTGTCCAGGCATCGTCCTCCGCCACTTCATAATCGCCCTCGTCGCCGTCACCGCCATGGAGATCGCGCATGCGCAAACGCTCGGGCGCCTGCGGCAGGAACTGGGCAATCACGCCGCCTGCACGCCAGCTATGGCGCGGCTTGCCTTCGCCGTCACGGTCGAAGAACTGGGCAACGCCGAGGCGCACGCGGGTGGGAAGCTGTTCCGACTGACGGAAATAAACCCCGGCGATTTCTTCCAGCGAAGAACCGTCCAGCGGCACGATGCCCTGATAAGGCTGCATGCCGACGCCCTGATCGATGGTGAAGGCCAGAATGCCGGTTCCGAGCAATTGTTCGGGCGAGGTTTGCCCCGCAGCAACAGCTTCCGCCAGCCGCTCCTCATCGAAACGAGCATAAGCGCGCATGCTCTCGGGCGCGGTGAAATCCGCCACCAGAAGGTCAACCGGGCCGTCGCCCTTGGTCTGCACAGTCAGCTTGCCGGAAAATTTCAGGGATGTGCCGATCAGCGCCGTCAGAACCGTTGCTTCCGCGAGCAGGCGGGCGACAATCTCGGGATATTCGTGACGTTCGAGGATGGCATTCAACAGCGGCCCGACCTGTACGGCGCGACCGCGCACGTCCAGACCTTCGACCTGAAAGGGCACAACCTTGTCGTCGCCAGCTAAATCGAGATTGTCCAGTTCAACCGTTACATCTGCCATGTCATAACTCCTTGGCGCAGCCGTTGCGCCGCTACCGTCCAAAAGTCCGGCTTTTAAAATGTACTTTTTCAGCTTGTCGCACAGAGATCCGGCAAGCGAAACTGCCTCCGGGGAAAATCGTGCAAATCGTGAGGTGGCCCGCCAGCGAAAAGCCGACGAGCGTCTTCGAAGCCCCACAAATGGGAATGTGCATCGCCGAGTTCAAGCACCCGGCCGATAGCGGTCAGATGACGCCCATGCACCAGGCGATAATGGACTTCTGCGCATGGAGCCGGTTTTCCGCCTCGTCGAAGACCACCGATTGCGGCCCGTCGATCACTGCATCCGTTACTTCCTCGCCGCGGTGCGCCGGCAGGCAGTGCATGAACAGCGCTTCCTTGTTGGCCTTCGCCATCAGCGCTTCATTGACCTGATAAGGCTGGAAGATATTGTGGCCGCGCGCCTTGTGTTCCTGGTTCATGGACACCCAGGTATCGGTGACGACGCAATCAGCGCCCGCCACTGCCTTGTCGGCATCGTGGTACAGCGAGATTTCGCCGCCATTGTTGCGTGCCCAGTTCAGGAACTTGTCGTGCGGTTCCGAACCCATCGGTACTGCCATCGCCATGCGGTAACCGAAACGGGCGGAGCCTTCCACGAACGAATGCAGCACATTATTGCCGTCACCCGTCCAGGCAATGGTCTTGCCCTTGACCGGGCCGCGATGTTCCTCGAACGTCAATATATCCGCCATGATCTGGCAGGGATGCGTGTCGTCCGTCAGGCCATTGATAACAGGCACGGTGGCGTGTTCGGCAAGCTCGAGCAGACGCGAGTGATCCGTGGTGCGGATCATGATGGCATCGACATAGCGCGACAGCACCTTGGCCGTATCGCCAATCGTTTCCGCGCGGCCCAGCTGCATTTCCGTGCCCGACAGGAAAAGGGTCTCACCGCCGAGCTGGCGCATGCCGACATCGAAGGAGACGCGGGTGCGTGTGGACGGTTTTTCGAAAATCATTGCCAGCATCTTGCCGGCAAGCGGCTTTTCCGCCGTGCCGGTTTTGGTGGCAATCTTGCGCGTGCGCGCATCATCAAGAATTGTCCGCAGATCCTCCGACCCGACGGCCGAGAGGTCCAGAAAATGTTTTGGTGAACCCATTCTAATCTGTCCCATGCTTGCGAGCCCCCTGAAGAGAGGCCCGCTCTTGATTTTTTCAGGCGCTTTTTGCCTGTTTCGCAACCGTCAGGGAAGCGGCAGCCGCGTCGATACGTGCAAGACCCTCACGGGCCTCTTCCGCCGTGGTGACGAGCGGCGGCAGAAGACGGATGACATTGTCGCCCGCAGGCACGCCAAGCAGATGCTCTGCGCGCATGGCCTGCAGCAATTCGCCCGAAGGAATCTTCGCCTTGATGCCCAGAAGCAGGCCTTCGCCGCGAATTTCGTCGATCACGTCAGGATAACGGTCCTTGAGCGAGGCCAGACCCTGCCGGAAGACCAGCGCGACGTCACGGACCTTCTCGAGAAAACCTTCGGAGAGAACGACGTCAAGCACGGCATTGCCGACTGCCATGGCCAGCGGGTTGCCGCCATAGGTGGTGCCATGTACGCCCGCCGTCATGCCGGAAGCGGCATCTGCCGTGGCAAGGCATGCGCCGAGCGGGAAACCGCCACCGATACCCTTGGCGACCGCCATGATATCGGGCGCAACACCGGTATGTTCATAAGCAAACAGCTTGCCTGTGCGGCCGACACCCGTCTGGACCTCATCGAAAATCAGCAGCAGGCCGTGCTCGTCGCACAATCCGCGCAGAATTTGCAGGAATTCCTTGCTGGGCGAGCGAATGCCGCCCTCGCCCTGGATGGGCTCGATCAGAAGTGCTGCAGTCTCAGCCGTGATGACGGCCTTGAGGGCATCGACATCACCGAACGGAACCTGATCGAAACCTTCGACCTTGGGACCGAAACCTTCGAGGTATTTCTGCTGGCCACCCGCGGCGATCGTCGCCAGTGTACGGCCATGGAAAGCGCCTTCGAAGGACACGATGCGGAACTTCTCCGGATGGCCCTTGGTATAGTGATAACGGCGGGCGGTCTTGATGGCGCATTCCAGGGCTTCCGCGCCTGAATTTGTGAAGAATACCTTGTCCGCGAAAGTCGCTTCCGTCAGGCGCCTGGCGAGTTTTTCCTGTCCCGGTACTTCATAAAGGTTCGAGACGTGCCAGACCTTCTCGGCCTGCGTCTTGATCGCATCAACGAGGTGAGGATGGGCGTGGCCCAGCGAGTTGACAGCAACACCGGCCGCAAAATCCAGATATCGCTCGCCGCTTTCCGTGAACAGCCATACACCCTCACCGCGCTCGAAGCGCAAGGGGGCTCTTGAAAACGTATCAAACAATGGCGCGCCGGCTTCGGCCATGGCTGTATCACTCCTTGCGCAGATGCGCTGTCAAACTGTTGTCAATAGGCTTGCGGGGTTATCCCTCGCCTGAAAATCAAAATGCCGCCTTGCGGCGGCAGGGGCACTATTGTCACTTCGTTTGCCGATGTCAACAAAAGTCAGCGTTTCCCGGGCTTCTCAAGCACTAGTATGCGGCGGCGGGCCAGCCCCAAGGTGTTGCCTTTCAGACTCAATACGCCAGCAAGTTGGGGAAAACCGGAAAATCGATTCCAGATGATTCCCGCGACTCTTGCCACGGAGTCGGGCTGGCACTAGGTTAATCGCTAATTACTAGACTGCATTGCGGCGGAACTAGTCACCGAAAATCAGGCGGAAACCACGCTTGCGGCATGCGCGCGAGACGGAGAGGGATTCTGCCGAAAATACACGCGACAAGCGGAGAAGCGGCATGAACTGGACAGACGAACGAGTCGAAAAGCTCAAGAAATTGTGGTCCGAGGGCCTTAGCGCCAGCCAGATTGCAGCGCAGCTGGGCGGCGTCAGCCGTAATGCCGTGATCGGCAAGGTCCATCGTCTCAATCTGCCGGGACGCGTCAAGGCTGGCGGTCCAGTGACTTCGGCACGCTCCGCGCCGAAGCGCACCGCTGCCCCTGCCCCGCGTGCGACGACTTTCGCAGGTCGCGTCAACGCGGCACCGGCACGCATCCTCACCCGTTCGAACGCGGCAACGGCGCTGCACGAGGAGATCGATATCGAGACCGCGCAGGTTCTCGATTACGTTCCTTCCAAGAACGTTGTCACGCCGATTTCCCGTCGCCTGACGCTGACGGAACTGACCGAGCGCACCTGCAAATGGCCGGTTGGCGATCCGCTGAAGGACGACTTCCATTTCTGCGGTTGTGAAGCGCTGGAATCTTCGCCCTATTGCAAGTTCCATGCGAAACTCGCCTACCAGCCGGTGAGCGAGCGCCGCAAGGCTTGAGTGTTGCGGCACGCATTCAGCACTCAAAAATTACGGGCCTTCGGGCCCGTTTTTTTATGACAAAAATAAAGCCGCTTTCTGGGCGGCTTGATGGCAGGCCTCACCCTTTCCCCTTACCATCGGGCGTGACCCTTCAATCCGGATTTCAACGCGCCGCCGATCTCCTCCGGTCAAAACGGACAATGGCATCGAGTTTGGCGGATATTCATATTGAAAAAGCCCGAAATCGTTTCAGATTTCGGGCTTCCTGATTTTTTGGTGCACTACTTCGCCAGCGAAACTATCTGGTTCCGCATCGCTCAGGCTTCCATCGAATATCCCGCACCACGCACCGTGCGGATGACATCCTGCATGTGCGAGAAATTCAGGGCCTTGCGCAGACGTCCGACATGCACATCGACAGTACGCTCGTCGACATAGATATCATGACCCCAGACGCCATCCAGCAATTGCGAGCGGGAAAACACCCGACCCGGCGACGTCATCAGGAATTCCAGCAAGCGGAATTCCGTCGGGCCGAGGCGCACTTCGCGGCTTTTGCGGTGAACGCGATGGGTCTCGCGGTCCAGTTCGATATCGCCGCATTTGAGCACCGACGACAGAACCTCCGGACGGGCCCGGCGCAACATGGCCTTGACCCGGGCCATGAGTTCCGGCGTCGAGAACGGCTTGACGACATAATCGTCAGCGCCGGTAGCGAGACCGCGAACCCGTTCGCTCTCTTCGCCACGCGCCGTCAGCATGATGATGGGCAGGCGTTCTGTTTCCGGCCGCATTCTCAAGCGCCGGCACAGTTCGATACCGGAGACACCGGGCAACATCCAGTCCAGGATGAGAAGATCCGGAATGCGCTCCTGCAGCCTGATTTCCGCCTCATCGCCACGGGGTATCGTGTCGACGTCGTATCCCTCAGCCTCGAGATTGTAACGAAGCAGGACGCTCAGCGCTTCCTCGTCTTCCACAACTGCAATCTTGGGCACCATATGCTGAACTCCGCAAGCTTCTGCTTGTCTGTTACTCGGTCACCGAACCAAGCGTGTTGGAACTGTCGTCCTTCGGACGCTCGCCCTCCGGCTGGCTGCCAGTGGTCATGTAATAGATCGTCTCTGCGATATTCGTCGCATGATCGCCGATACGCTCGATGTTCTTGGCGCAGAACAGAAGATGCGTGCAGGTGGTGATGTTGCGCGGGTCTTCCATCATGTAGGTCAGAAGCTCCCGGAAGAGCGACGTGTACATGGCATCGATTTCCTCGTCGCGTTCACGGATCGCATTGGCCTTTTCGGCGGAACGCGTGGAATAGACGTCGAGGACTTCCTTGAGCTGCACCAGCGCCAGGTCGGACAGATGCTCGATGCCGCGGGCGAGCTTGCGCGGAACGCCGGTGCCGGCGACAGCGATAACGCGCTTGGCCGTGTTCTTGCCAAGATCGCCGACGCGTTCGAGATCGGCGGCGATACGCAGGGTGCCGATGATCTCGCGAAGGTCTGCCGCCATCGGCTGACGCTTGGCGATGGTTACGATCGCCTTGTCGCCAATTTCGCGCTCAGCATGGTCGAGAATGGTATCGTCCGAAATGACCTTCTGCGCGAGCGCAGCATCGGAATTGACGAGTGCGCGCACGGCGTCACCGCACATCTGCTCGGCAAGACCGCCCATTTCGGCGATGCGGCGCGTCAGAAACTTCAGTTCGTCGTCATAGGCAGACAGGATATGCGAATGGGTCGTTGTCTGTGTCATGGTCTATTCCTCCGGCTTGGCCTGCATGCGCGTGCCCAACAGCGGGGCACGGCAGAGGCACCAGTCTTGTACGGTTACGATAAAGCACCGGCCGGGGATCAGCCGAAGCGGCCCATGATGTAGTCCTGCGTGCGCTGGTCGTCCGGATTGGTGAACATCTTGTCGGTTTCGTTTTCTTCGACAAGGTGACCAAGATGGAACATGGCCGTACGCTGGGAAACGCGCGCCGCCTGCTGCATGGAGTGCGTGACGATGACGATGGTGTAGTTGGTGCGCAGTTCGTGGATGAGTTCCTCGACCTTCGCAGTCGCGATCGGATCCAACGCCGAGCACGGCTCGTCCATCAGGATCACTTCCGGGCTGACGGCAACCGCGCGTGCGATGCACAGACGCTGCTGCTGGCCACCGGAGAGGCCCGTGCCGGATTCCAGCAAACGATCCTTCACCTCGTTCCAGAGACCCGCTTTCTGCAGGCTATGCTCGACGATCTGGTCCATATCCGCCTTGTTGCGGGCGAGACCGTGGATACGCGGGCCGTAGGCGATGTTCTCATAAATCGTCTTCGGAAACGGGTTCGGCTTCTGGAACACCATGCCGACGCGGGCACGCAGTTCCACGACGTCGATCTGCTGATCGTAGATATCGTCGGTATCGAGCGTGATCTTGCCGGTGACCCGGCAACCGTCGATCGTGTCGTTCATGCGGTTCAAGGTGCGCAGGAAAGTGGATTTACCGCAACCGGACGGGCCGATAAGTGCAGTCACCGTGTTTTCGCGGACATTGAGGTTCACGTCGTAAAGCGCGCGCTTTTCGCCGTAATAAACCGAAACATCCTTGCCGATCATCTTGTATGAGACTTCATTCATTTTCTTGTCCAGCGCCTTTTCAACTGCTGCTTCCGACAACATGTTCATTGCTCTAGCTCCCTCTACCAGCGCCGCTCAAAGCGGCGACGCAACAGGATTGCGCCAACATTCATGAGAATGAGGAACAGAAGCAGGATGATGATAGCGCCAGATGTCCGTTCGACAAAGGCACGCTCAGCTTCGTTCGCCCACATGTAAATCTGCACCGGCAGGGCCGTGGACGGATCCATAGGCGTTGTCGGATAGTTCGCGACGAATGCCACCATGCCGATCAGAAGCAGCGGCGCCGTTTCGCCCAGTGCGTGGGCGAGACCGATGATGGTGCCGGTCAGAATGCCAGGCATTGCCAGCGGCAGGACGTGATGGAAAATCGTCTGCATCTTGGAAGCGCCAAGACCGAGTGCGGCGGCGCGGATCGACGGCGGCACGGCCTTCAATGCAGCGCGGGTGGCGATGATGATCGTCGGCAGGGTCATCAGCGTCAGGACGAGGCCGCCGACCAGCGAGGCCGAGCGTGGAAAGCCCATGAAGTTGATGAAGACGGAGAGACCGAGCAGACCGTAAACAATGGAGGGAACAGCCGCCAGATTGTTGATGTTGACCTCGATAAGGTCCGTCAAACGGTTCTTGGGGGCAAATTCCTCCAGATAGATGGAGGCCGCAACACCGATCGGCAGCGACAGCACCAGCACGATCAGCATCATGTAGAACGAGCCGATCAGCGCAACGCCAACACCCGCGGCTTCCGGACGGCTCGAAGCGCCGTTGACGAAGATGCCGGTATTGAAATGCTTGCCAAGCTGTCCGCTTTCCACGAGCTGGTTCATCCAGCCGAGCTGCTGGTTCGAGATGCGGCGGTTTGCTTCATCCCCCGACATGTCGACCTGGCCCTTGAAGGCGCTGTCGACATCACCCGACGCCAGAAGCGTGACGCTGCGCGTGGTGCCGATGACGGACGGATCGGCGACGACGATATCACGCAGCTGGGTGCGTACGCTGTCGGAGATCATGACGTTGACGGCGCGAAGACCGGCCTTATCCGTCGGCGCGACGCCGAGAACCTTGGCCACCGCATCACGGGCGAGGACGGGGTAGTTGGCCGTCATCAGCTTTGCCGGATTGGTTGCGCGCTCGTTCTTTGGATCGATGATCAGTTCGGAAAACTCGACCGGAACGGTGATCATCGTCTGCTGGAAGGCGGTGTGACCCTTGGATACGACCGACCAGAGCAGCAGAAAGAGGAAGATGAGGCCGAACGAGATTGCTGCCAATCCATAGGCGCGGAAGCGGCGTTCAGCAGCATAGCGACGCTTGATGCCGATATCACGGCGCGTGGCCTTGTTCACGGCGGCAGCACCGGCCGCCGGGGAAACGATGTCGGTCATTCATATTGCTCCCGGTATTTGCGCACGATGTAAAGCGCGTAGATATTCAGGCAAAGCGTGATTGCAAAAAGAGTTATGCCCAGCGCGAAGGCCACCAGCGTTTGCGGCGAGGTAAACTCAAGGTCACCCGTCAGCTGGCTGACAATCTTGACCGTCACTGTTGTCATGGGTTCGAAGGGGTTGAGCTGCAGGCGGGCAGCGACACCAGCCGCAAGAACCACGATCATGGTCTCGCCGATCGCACGCGACGCCGTCATCAGCACGGCGCCGACGATGCCGGGAAGAGCGGCGGGAAGGATGACCTTCTTGATGGTTTCAGAGCGCGTGGCGCCGAGACCGAGAGAGCCATCGCGCAGCGAACGCGGCACGGCGGTGATGATGTCGTCAGACAGCGACGAAACATAAGGGATCAGCATGATGCCCATGACGAAGCCGGCGGTGATGACGCTCTGCGCCTGGATGAAGTTGGCGTAGTTGCCTGTCGCAAGACCGCTGATCTGCGTGGAAATGTCTCGCAGGAAAGGACCAACGGTCGTCAGCGCGAAGAAGCCGTAGACGATTGTCGGGATGCCCGCGAGCACCTCGAGCAGCGGCTTTACTATCGAGCGAAGGCGCGGCGTCGCATATTCCGACATATAGATCGCAGAAAACAGCCCGACCGGAACGGCGACCAGCATGGCGACGAAACCAATATAGAGCGTGCCGGCGAGCAGCGGGATCAGGCCGAACTGGCCGGAAGAGTCGGTCGCACCGGCAGCGGCAAAACGCGGATCCCACACCGTTCCGAAGAAGAACTGGTGCGCCGGAACCATGGTGAAGAACTGGATTGCTTCTGAAAGCATCGAAAGGACGATGCCGATGGTCGTCAGGATGGCGATGGACGACGCGACGACCAGAGCCGCGAGAATGACCCGCTCCACCCTGTTGCGCGCCCGAAAACGCGGCGCGATTGAACGCAGTGCATAAGCGGCACCGGCGAATGCGGCCAGCAGCACGGTGGCGATCATGCCCAGGCGGCTGGTGGAGGTCATCGCATTCAGCGTCTGGGCGGCATCGACCATGAAACGCTGGGGTTCGCCGGCAATTGCCACGCCCTTCGATGCAAGAAGCGATCTTACCGCAGCCGTATCCGCATCAACCTTTGCGGTTTCTTCCGGCGTCAGACGCTGAAGACCGCGGGCGATGGACGTTACCATGCCATAGGTCAGGCTCTGCTGCGCTTCGGATTGGGAGCGCACATCTTCGGGAAATTCGCCACGCACCGCAGAGGTAACGATCAGCGGGCTGATAACAAGCCAGATACAGAGAATGAGCGCTGCAGGCAGCACCGCCCAGACGACAGCGTAGGAACCGTGATAACCGGCACGGGAATGCATGCTGGAGGGACGCCCACCAGACAAAGCAACGGCGCGGCGGCTGCCGAGCAGATAACTGCCGATGCCGATCAACACCAGTATCAGCAAAAGGATCGATGTGTTCATTAGAGTTCCCTCGTCGTGCCTCAAGAGCACGGTGCGATATCGGGCAAATCAAAAAGTCATCAAAACGAGACCGCTGGACCATCCAGAGATGCTTGCCGCCTGACTGTAACAAAGTCTGGCAAGCGTCAAGGTTGATACATCCTATCCATCTGTAATCCATCAACAATTATGTGGACGGCGATGGATGGGAACTGTCAACCGGAGACAGCCGCCTTAAGCACAACGGTACCGGAGCGGAGAGAGGGGTGCGGCAGGCCGCACCCCTCCTTGTTTATTACATCGAAGCGCCGGCAGCGAACTTGGAGCGAATTTCTTCGCGTTCTTTTTCCGGAGCGGCAACGAGGCCGTAGTTTGCGAGCGGGGAGTCGGGGCCGATCATTTCGTCAGAAACGAAGAACTCGACATATTCCTTGAGGCCCGGGATAACGCCCAGGTGAGCCTTCTTCACGTAGAAGAACAGCGGGCGCGAAACCGGGTACTTGCCGCTGGCAACGGTTTCCGTGGACGGAACAACGCCGCTGACGGTCGCAACTTTCAGGCGGTCAGCGTTGTTCTCGTAAAATGCCAGGCCGAAAACGCCGAGGCCGGTCTTGTTGGCGTCGATGCGGGCAAGCGTCTCGGTGTAGTCGCCGTCGATGTCGACTGCAGCGCCGTCCTTGCGAACTGCAACGCACTTGGCAGCAGCCTGCTTGGCGTCGGTGATCAGCGCCTTGATGGCGTCGGTCGCCTTGGCTTCCTTGCAGCCGTCAGCCATGATCTTCTCTTCGAAGACTTCGCGTGTGCCGTGCTTGGAACCCGGAATGTAAGCGGCGATCGCTACATCAGGCAGTTCCTTGTTGATTTCCGACCACTTCTTGTAAGGGTTGGCAACGAGCTTGCCGTCCTTGACGATTTCAGCGGCGAGCGCGAGGTACAGATCCTTCGGCTCGAGCTTGATGTCCTTGTTGGAAGAGTCCATTGCGAAGACGATGCCGTCGTAGCCGATCTTCACTTCCTGAACGTCGGCAACGCCAGCGGCCTTACAAGCGGCAAGTTCGTCGCTCTTGATCGGGCGCGAAGCGTTTGCAATGTCGATGGTGCCTTCGCCGACGCCGGAGCAGAACGCCTTCAGACCGCCGCCCGTGCCGCCAGACTCAACAACCGGAGCCTTGAAGTTCGGGAAAGTCTCAGCAAAAGTTTCGGCAACGATCTTGGCATAGGGCAGAACCGTGGAGGAACCAGCAACCTGGATCTGGTCGCGAGCAGCGGCGGCGCCAGCGAAGGCGACAGAAGCCACCAGAGCTGCTGCGGAAAATTTAACGAAGTTCATTTGTCTCTCCCGTCGTGGGCTTGTTTGTGGACGCAGCCGATAGCGGCAGACGCTCTTAGCATGCGCTCGGCGGTCTCTTCTTAACCACCGTAACCACTTCCTTTTATGTCACTTCGGTGAAAGATTTGTGACAGCCTAAATTATTGATTTTATTTATAAAATTTTTCGAAGCTAAAGACTGTAACGTACTCTATGTCAGAATCTGACGGTAAAGTCCGTGCCATTGCCCAGTTCCGATTTAATGATGAGGCGGGCGCGGTGGCGGGTGAGGATGTGCTTGACGATGGCAAGCCCGAGGCCGGTCCCTTTTTTGGAGCGACTGTCAGCGACACTGACGCGGTAAAACCGTTCCGTCAGACGCGGCACATGTTCGGCAGGAATGCCCGGCCCCTTGTCAATGACGCTCACCTCCACCGGCTTACCGGGTTCGGCACGCAGCCAGACATCCACGACCTTGCCTTCCTGGCCATATTTACAAGCATTTTCAACGAGGTTCTGAAACACTTGCACCAGCTCGTCGCGGTCGCCCTGCACTTCTGCCGGCCGGTCGGGCAGATGCAGCGTAATAACCACATCCAGCTCGTTGGCGAGCGGCAGCAGCGCATCCCGGACATGGCCGATGACTGGGACGAGATCGACCTTCTGGTCCGGCGCAATATTCGCCCGCAATTCCAGCCTCGAAAGCGACATGAGGTCATCCACCAGCCTGCTCATGCGTGTGGCCTGATCCAGCATGATGGCGAGGAAACGTTCCTGCGCTTTGGGGTCGTTGCGGGCCGGCCCCTGCATGGTTTCGATGAAACCGCGCAGCGAGGCGAGCGGGGTGCGCAATTCATGGCTTGCATTGGCGACGAAGTCGCTGCGCATGCGGTCGATGCGGCGAAGCTCCGAAACATCGCGGAACGACAGGATGTAGAACGGTGGACCCGCTGCCTCTCCCGCATCCGCCCGGGCAATGCGGACGATGAAGACCCGCTCTGAGGGAAAACGCTCGGAATGCTCGACCTGGTTGGGCTGGCCGGTGGTGATGGTCTCGCGAATGACATCCAGCAAGCCCGGCGAACGCAGCCGGGCGGAAATATGCGCGCCGGCCGGAAGCTGGCCAAAGGCGCGTTCCGCCGCGCCGTTCTGATAAAGCACGCCTGCGTTTTTATCGAGGATGAAGACCGGCGTATCCAGAACGGCCAGACCCGCCCTCACCCCGGAAATGACGTTTTCGCCGGGCACATCAGGCTCTTCCGCCTCAGCAGCTGCGGTTTCATCCTTAGCCGGCTCCTCCGGCTTTTGCCGAGCGGTCAAAATAGCGATGACGGCACAGAGCCACAGGACGGCGGGCATATAGGGCGTTTGCAACTCAGAAACGGCAGCGACGGCAAGCATGCTGACGACGAGAACAGGCAACCAGTTTCGGCCAAGCTTTTTCGCAAAAAGCTTCAATCCACTCTCGCCTTTCATGACTGCCATTTCAGCACACTTTCCACTTTCACCTGACAGCGCATCGGAGTCTCATAGGCCAGCTTCATGACAGAGATTCATCATCGCGTATTTTCCACAGCGTATATGCGCAAAATCTGCGCCGCAATCGTCACTGCGGTAGCACTCCGGCTAACCAATCCTCTTTCACTTGAATTATGCGGGTGGATATGAACTCATTGGCAGCGAGTTGCCTTTACACAACAACATCAGGAGGAAAGCATGGGCGAAGAAACGAAGAAGCGATCGGTGGAGATCACCATTGGCGGCAAGCTGCGCAGCTTCGACATCGACGATCCGGTTCTTCCCGACTGGGTGGAGGAGAAGAAGCTTTCCGCCGGAGATTTTCCTTACGACAAAAAGATGAAGCGGGAGGAATACGACGCCACCCTCGAGGCGCTGCAGGTTGAGCTGGTCAAGGTGCAGTTCTGGCTGCAGGCCACCGGCAAACGGGTGATGGCTGTCTTCGAAGGACGCGATGCCGCCGGAAAGGGCGGCGCGATCTTTGCGGCCCACGCTTACCTCAACCCCCGCTATGCCCGTGTCGTGGCGCTGACCAAACCAACCGAGACCGAGCGTGGCCAATGGTATTTCCAGCGCTATATCTCGCATTTCCCGACGGCTGGAGAATTCGTCCTCTTCGACCGTTCCTGGTATAACCGCGCCGGGGTGGAGCCTGTTATGGGCTTCTGCACCCCGGAAGAGCACAAGCGCTTTCTCAAGGAAACACCACGCCTCGAAAAGATGCTGGTCCATGAGGGTGTTCATCTGTTCAAGTTCTGGCTTGATATCGGCCGCGAAACGCAGATCGAGCGCTTCCATGACCGTCGCCACAGCCCGCTGAAATGCTGGAAGCTTTCCGACATGGATATCGCCGCGCTGACGAAGTGGGACGACTACACACAAAAGCGCGACGAGATGCTGGAAAAGACCCACACCGATGTCGCCCCGTGGACGGTGGTGCGCGCCAACGACAAACGCCGTGCGAGGGTGAACCTCATTCGCCACATCCTCAATACGCTTGACTACGACGGCAAGGACAAAAAGGCGATTGGCGAAATCGACGACAAGATCCTTGGATCAGGACCGGGTTTTCTGAAATAAGACTGGGAGACGTCAACAAGCGCCCCGGCTGCGGCGCTTGTTCCCTCTTCTTGCTGGATTCTTACTGACCCGGCAAAATGCGCACGGAGTACAGGTTCACCGGGCGGGCATTGCCATCGATATCGCTGTTGATGAAGATCTTGCCGGGCGCATTCGGGGCAAGCGAACGCTCGAACGTCGTGTTCAGCAGCATATCCGCACGCTCGGCCGTTGCCGTGAAACGGTGACGGGAGCAATCGCCCAACGTGGCGAAATCGCATGCTACGGAAACCTGAGTTTGCCGATCGCTGGAGGATTGCAGCGTGATCGAGATGGTCGAGGATTTACCCGCCATGTCGCGCATCACTTCCACCGGAACCTCGACGCTGATTGCGCCGTCCTGAGAGACGCTTCTCGACGTCACCCGTATCGCCTTGCCGGCGGGTGTGGCGATGTTCTCGACACTGGCGCGGGAGCCTGCCGAAACTCCGGAACTGCCGCGCTCCGCATTAAATACTTCCACCCAGTCGTCGGAAAAACCGCGGCCGGCGGAAAGGCTCGGCGCGGGCTCGGTACCGTTGAAGTCCTCCGCCTGGACTTGTGCCGGCGGATTGGGCACGCTGGTATCGCGCTGCTCCGGCGTGAGCAGCAGGCCGGAGGAATAGACCCACCAGGCGCCGAAACCTACAAAGGCAAGCAGTGTCACGAGCATGAAAAGCCGGGCGAAAAGTCCGCGACGCTTGCGGCGGCCAACGGCACCTTCCGGACGAAACGCGAGCGAGGCGTCACCTGCGCTGGAGCCTCTCCTTGGCGGTTTTCCACTACGACGTCCAGCACTCAGCGGTTCCGGAGCCGCAGCGGCGCCCGGCCGCACATCGCGCGTTTCGCCACGCAATTCCGGCTCGACGGCCATATCGCCGTGATGCTGCGATTGTGAGACGGGATCGACCGAGGGGCCGTCATGCGCCGCACTTTCCGGCACAGGCGGCCGCAACTGCTGCTCCACCCTGTCCAGAAGACGGTTCCGCTCTTCGTTCTCTATAACATGGATCAGGCTTTCGAGCCGCTGGCGCTGCTGGCCCACAATCTGCGGGTCGTCTATGCCCTGCTTGCGCAGGCCCGCTTCCAGTGCCTGACGGGACGATTGGTAAATTCGTGCACGAACTTCGGCGTTCGATCTGTCCGATTTTTCCAGAGCATTTCTGATTGCCGTTTCCAGTCCGCTCACGACCGATCCTTATTCTACTGCTCTTCGCAAAAAATATGTGGCAGTGCGCCATTGGTTTACGATTCGGTAACGGCTATGCCGCGCCTCCGCAAGCATCGTTTGCGATAAAGACCGGATTGCCTTGGGGAAAATCGATCCATTGTGGCGCTGCGAGCGCAGGTCCGGCGGGCCAGTGCGACGCTGTTTTCGCTTTCAATCCGCCACCGAACACGATATTGACTTACGTGCGCGTAAACGTAATCCGTGGGAGGAGACATGCTGCCGTCCGTGCTGAAAGACAATCTGCGTCTTCCGGTCATAGCGTCACCGCTATTCATTATTTCGCATCCGCAATTGACGCTGGCGCAATGCAAGGCGGGCGTCATCGGCGCTTTCCCGGCGCTGAATGCGCGGCCCGAAAGCCAGCTGGACGAATGGCTGGCAATGATCACCGAGGAGCTGGCCGCCCACAACAGGGCCAACCCCGAGCGCCCGGCCGCTCCTTTCGCCGTCAACCAGATCGTACATATGTCCAACCGGCGGCTGGAACACGATCTCGGCCTCTGCGTCAAATACAAGGTGCCGGTGGTGATTTCCTCGCTTGGTGCAGTACCGGAAGTCAATGCGGCCGTGCATTCCTATGGCGGTATCGTGCTGCATGATGTCATCAACGATCGCCACGCCCGCTCCGCCATCCGCAAGGGCGCGGACGGGCTGATTGCAGTGGCAACGGGTGCCGGCGGACATGCGGGCACGCTTTCGCCCTTCGCCCTGGTTCAGGAAATCCGCGAATGGTTTGATGGCCCCCTGCTGCTGGCTGGCGCCATCGCCAATGGCGGCTCCATCCTTGCGGCGCAGGCCATGGGCGCGGATATGGCCTATATAGGCTCCCCCTTCATCGCGACGCAGGAAGCCCGGGCCTCCGACGCTTACAAGCAGGCGATCGTGGAGGCACAGGCCAAGGACATCGTTTATTCGAACTATTTCACGGGCGTACACGGCAACTACCTGAAAAGCTCGATCGTCGCCTCAGGCATGGACCCCGACAACCTGCCGGAAGCGGACCCTTCCAAGATGGACTTCGAAACCGCCACCGGCGGCGCAAAGGCCTGGAAGGATATCTGGGGCGCCGGACAAGGCATCGGCGCGGTCAAGGTGGTGGAGCCGGTGGCTGACCTCGTCGATCGGCTGGTACGCGAGTATGAGGCAGCCAGACAGCGCATCTGCGCGAGAGGCTGAGGCCACCTATAAACAACGGGCAGGCAAAGCTTTTTTTCGGATTTTTCGAAACCCGCGCATTCAAGGCTTGAAATCCGTCAGCATTGCCTGTATCAGCCCGCCATGAAGCTGATCCGTAACAAACGGGTCACAATCGGGCCGCTTTAGCTCAGTTGGTAGAGCACGTCATTCGTAATGACGGGGTCACGTGTTCGAGTCACGTAAGCGGCACCATTTCTTCCTAAAAAATTCATTTCCGACATCGAGTTGTCTTTGGCGCGGCGTTGTCCACTGGCGGAAATCGTCATTTGGCGCTGCTGCTGCAATCATAAAACCTTTGAAACCAAACGGGCGTCCGCACGTTGAGCAGCAAGTCGCAATCAAATGGAAAGCCTGCCATCGTGGATGTCCTTCGTATTCTTATCGCCATCATTCTTCCGCCGGTTGGCGTGTTTCTCCAGGTCGGACTTGGCCTGCATTTCTGGTTGAATATCCTGCTCACGCTTTGCGGCTACATTCCCGGCATCATTCACGCGATCTGGGTGATCCTGCGCAAATGAAATTTGCGCGGCATATGACGGGACAACCATCAGATGCGCACAATATTTTAGTACGTGATTAAATTCGTAATGCCGACTGGAACCTCATCTTCTCCCTCACGTTATGGTGATGACACCAGCTAAGGAGAAAATCATGAACCAGATCATCTACATCGTGGGCCTCGTCGTCATCGTTCTGGCGATTCTTTCGTTTTTCGGCTTTCGTTGATCACCGTTGTCAATTCGATCGCTTGCGCTTATTCTAATCAGCGGTAACACACGGCTGCGTTCATGGGTTGCTTTGCTGTCGGGTGTATTTCGGGATCGCGTTGCTCTGGGAGGTGCACGATGAAGAACGAGAGATGGACAGAGCCTGTCGAGGTCAATCTCGAGGCGAAGGGCAAAAGCGTTATCGCCGGCCCGTTCGAGGCACTGATGTTATTGACGGAAGGCTGGCCCAAAATTCGCGGATTGAGTTTCGTGAGAGCCAGAAGCGCCTGCCGCGCTGCGCTTGATGGACGCAAATCGCCGGAGGAAGCGCGCAAGTGCTTTACCGATGCGGTTTCCGAGATGCAGAAAAATCCGCACTGACCATATTCAGACGACAAATGGCCCCTCGAAAGGGGCCATTTTCATGCTTGCTATATTTCGTTCGATCTACATCTAGTAAGGTGCGACGCCGTAGTAGTCGTAAACCTTGCGGTCTCGCGCATGCAGCAGGTCATCGTCGTCGAGGTTGGCGAAGTGAGGCGCATTTTCGATCTGCTCTTTGGTAAGATCGATGCGATAGCCGTCAAGCTCTTCGTCATAATGCAACTTTTCCCACGGCAGCGGATAATAGTCGTCGCCGATTCCGAAAAAGCCACCGAAGCTCAAAACCGCATAAGCGACACGGCCGCCGCGTTTTTCCAGAATGATACGCTGGATCGAGCCGATATGCTTGCCATCGGCGCCATAGACGCGCGTGCCTTCAACCTTGTCGCTGGCGATCAGGCTCGGTGTATCCTTTACGTAAGGGTCCTGCCCGGCACGGGGTTCTTGATGCAACATAACGTCTTTCCTCCTTGGTTTTTCCTCGTGAGTATTACGCCTGGTAAACCCCTCCGCCGGAAATTCGTTCCGAAGCTTTTCGCGCGCTGCGGACTGAAGACGCGGATCAGGAGGCGCGGAAAAAGCCCTATTGGCGGATTTTTTGCCAGACGGAAGGAGAAACGCCGACCATTTTACGGAAGACGCGGGAAAAATGCGCCTGATCCGAAAACCCGGCTGCGATGGCGATGTCGGTCAGCGCCATGTCGGTTCGCATCATCAGGTCCTTGACCCGATCGATACGCGCCTGCATCTGCCATTGATGCGGCGGTACGCCTGTCGACGCCTTGAAGGCGTGGCTGAAATGGGATTGCGACAGGTTGGTGAGTTCTGCCAGTTCCTCCAGCCTTATCGACCGCAGGCAATGTTCGCGAATGTAATCGGTCGCCGCCCTCAACTGCCAGGAGGCCAGCTTGCTGCGTTTTTTGACCGGCTCCCGCTTCACCTTGAGGAAATCCGTCAACAGCGCCAGCACGAGGCTTTCGCCGTATAGATCGTGCAAAGGGTCTGGATTATCACATTCGGCGGCGATCAGCCGCGCAAGCACCAGCAGGCGCTCATCCTCGAACATCAGGTGCGGATCGAGCAACCCGTGCGGATCGAACCCCTGCACCAGCCGCGCCCCCAGCAATCCCGCATCGAAGTGCAGATCGAGATGGCGCACGAAGGAAACATTGCTGAGTTCCGCATGTACATCCAGGTCGGCCGGTACGAAGGAAATGCGGTTCGCTTCGGATGACGCGTAATTGTCGCGGCGGCTACGGTTCATCATGAACCGGCCATCATCCGTCCCATCCATATCGAGCAGGAAAACGAAACGCGGGTCCTTGCCGACATAGCGGCCACCCGCCTTCGATGCGCAACGCACGTCCCAGAGATCGGCGACGATGCCGTTCCACACCCGCGAGCGTGGGCCGCCGATGACGGCAAAGCCCTCGATCTCATTTTCCATCCGAACGCGGAAAGCCATGGCCTCTCGATCCCGCAAGGCGCAAAGGCGCCCCTATAAACATGATAAGATTATTCATGTTTATAGGGGCAAACTATTTTTCCCGCAACTACTAGCTACCCGTTACCACTTCTTGGAAAGCTTGAAGGTGATGGTGCGGCTGTCACCCCAGCCGCAAACCGAGACGCCGGCGCAACTCTTGACGTATTCCTTGTCGAAGACATTCGCGACGTTGACGGATGCCGTCCAGTCGTTCTTCTCGTAGCGGATCGCGGCATCGAAGACCGCAGCATCCGGAACACGCAGCGTGTTTGCCGCATCTGCCCAGGACTTGCCCTGATAACGCACGCCGCCGCCAATGCTGAGGCCTTCAAACGTATCATCGGTGAAGGCGTAATCCACCCAAAGCGACGCGGTGTGAGCAGGCACGATCCACGGCGATTTGCCGATCAGGTTAGGATTGGCGTCCTTGGTGATATCGAGATCGGTATAGGAATAGGAGGCAATGGTTTTCCAGTTGTCGGTGAGATTGGCCTTCGCCTCCAGCTCAAAGCCGGTAGACTCCACCTGTCCGAACTGGCCGCTCGTCGTTACGCCGCCGGCGGTATAGGAAACGATGGCGTTGTCCTTAACAAGCTTGAAGACAGAGGCGGTGATGCTGCCATCGAAGAAGGTCGGCTCGTATTTGATACCGGCCTCGAACTGATGTCCTTCCTCGGGTACGGCGGAGCTGCCGTCCGCAAGTGTATCGATGAGCGGATTGAAGAAGGTGGCCGCCGAGACATAGGGCGTCAGGCCATTGTCGAATTCATAGGCAAGACCGGCGCGACCGCTCAGCGCATCGTCATTTGAGCGGCGAGACACACCCGCTGGCAGCCTGTTGTTCAGTTCGGTAGCGACGTAATCGTAGCGCCCGTTCAGCGTTACCAGCCAGCCATCGCCGAAACGCAGCTGGTCCTGTGCATAGATGCCGATCTGCTGCTGCGTCACGACGTTATTGGAGTAGACGAAATTCGTTCCCTGCGTCGAACCATAGACCGGGTTGAGCGCACCGATCGCATTCGATCCGCAGCACGCCTGCACCTGATCCAGCTTGTAGTATTTATAATCGAGACCGAAGAGCAACGAATGGCTGACAGCACCGGTATCGAACTGGCCTTCGACGCGGTTGTCGACGCCGAAACTGTCGACCTTCGACAGGCCGTCATAACCAAAGCGGGTCAGCATATAGTCATTGGTGCTGGCATCGAGGATTGGCTGGCCATTGGCGTCGGTATTGGCCCAGCCGCCCGCATAGGGTCCGGTTTCGTGCTTGTAGAGGTGGCCGTAGCGGGCGTTTTGGCTGATCTTCCAGCCATTGTCGAATTCGTGGCTGACTTCGTAACCCACCATGGACTGGTAGACGCGACCATTGTCGATATCAGGCTCGCCATAAAAGGCCTTGCGGTCGAGCTTGCCGAAAGGTGCGTCAACCACAGTGCCTACATAGGGCAGGAAGCCATTACCGACATGGACCTGATCCAGCGCCGAGAAATAGCCGTAGAGCGTGGCACTGGTCTGAGCATCCGGCTCGAAGGTGATCTGCGGCATGATGAAGCCACGCAGATCCTCGGAGTAGTCGGTGTAATTATCGCCGCCCGAGACCTTGCCAGTGACGCGGTATTTCCACACGCCCTCACCGTCAACCTTGTCGCCGAGATCAAAACCGAAGAAGGCATTGCCGAAATTGTTGATGCCGATTTCCGTTTCGCGGACTGGCTCATCCTGCGGGCGCTTGCGAACCATCTGCACGATGCCGCCGGGATTGGCGCCGCCGTAGAGCACCGAAGCCGGTCCCTTCAGCACCTCCACCCGCTCCAAACCATAGGCATCCATCTGGAAACCGCCGAAACCGTAGCTGAACAGGTTCAGCCCATCCAGAAACACGCCGGTCTGGGTTGCCTGGAAACCGCGAATGTAAAACCAGTCCGTATCCGGATCGGTGCCGAAAGGCTCCGCTGTTACGCCGGGCGTGTAGCGCAGTACCTCGTCGATCTTGGTCACGACACCGCGGTCATCCATTTCCTTGCGGCCGACGACCGATACGGACTGGGGAATGTCCTTCGTTTCCGTCTCAGTTTTCGAACCCGTCGCGCTTTTCTTCGCAACGTACCCCCGGACCGGACCAGTGGCGTTTTCCGCGCCCTGCCCCTCGACGGTGATCTCCCGCAGGACGGTCGTCTGCTGTGCGTGACCTACCAATGGCGCCATCAAAACAATGGCAGCCGTTCCCAAAGCCAGGCGGCCCAAAAACATCTCATGCAAATTTTTCAAGATATGCCCCGAAACAGATCACGGCCGACGTTTATATACGGCAGGCCGCAGCACCTCAATTAAGCTGAGTATTTACATCAGGATTAAGGCCGGATGCTTGTCGTTTTCTGGGGAGATTTGAAGCTTATTGGCTTCTCGCACAGTTTTGCGCCTGTCATTTATGGCGCAAGCGTCAGCTCTTGCGCCGCCCGATCCTTGCAAGCTGCATGACCGGCAGGATGCCGATGACGACGATCGCCAGTGCCGCAATCGACGCTTCCTCGTAGGTGCCACGCGCCGCCTCACCGTAAAGATGGGTCGCGAAAGTCTCGAAATTCAAGGGCCGCAACAGGAGGGTGGCGGGAAGTTCCTTGACGCAATCGACGAAGATCAACAATGCGGCGGCGGCCAGCGATGCCTTTGAAAGCGGCAGATGGATCTGTCGGAATGTCTGTGTTGCGGATCGTCCCAGTGTTCGCGAAGCGTGATCGAAGGATTGCGGGATACGGCTCAGGCCGGCATCGACGCCGCCAGCCGCAATGGTGAGGAACCGCGCCGAATAGGCGTAAATCAGGGCCGCACCGCTGCCGATGAAAATGAGGCCGGTGGATATGCCGAACCAGTCGCGCATGGTCTGGTCGACAAACCGGTCGAAGCCGCCAAGCGCAATCAGTACACCTATGGCGATGACCGTGCCGGGGGCCGCGTAACCTACCGTGGAAAGCCGGTAGGACCAGAGCGAGAGGCGTCCCGGAGCAAGGCGCATCGCGTAAGCGACCGCAAGGCCGAGGACGAGGGTGATCGCCGTCGCCAGTCCGGCAAAGAGGATGGTATTCAGAGCCTCATCGGCAAAACGGGACGACAGTCCGCTGAACCGGAAACGCTTCCATGCCTCGGTGACGAGGTAGCTTGCCGGCGCCACGAAGCCGATCAGAACCGGCAGGCTGCCGAGCGCAAAGGCACCGCAAGCTTTAAGACCGGTGAGACGCACAGGCTCCAGTTCCCTGCTTTTCTGCGCCGACACGGTATAACGCTGCTTGCGCCGCGCCCATCGTTCAAATGCCACGAGGGCAACCACGATGAATAACATGGAAAGCGCGATCTGCGCCGCACCGGGCAGGTCGGATTTCGTGACCCATGTGGTATAGACCGAAACGGTGAGTGTTCGGACACCAAGGAATTCCGATGCGCCGATATCGTTCAGCGCTTCCATCAGGGCAAGGCTGATGCCGACCGCGACGGCCGGGCGCGCCAAAGGCACCGCAACCTTGAAGAAAGCCGCGCGTCTGGAAACGCCAAGCGTGCGTGCCGCTTCAAGCAGGTTGCCCGCCTGCGTGAGGAACATGGCGCGCACGGGAATATAGACATAGGGAAACAGCACGAAACCGAGCAGGATGATGCAGCCCGTCATGGACCTTATGTCCGGCAGGCGGAATTCACGCGGGCTGGAATAGCCCAGCAGCCAGCGGATCGCCCCCTGCACCGGCCCGATCGGATGCAGGATATCGAGATAGGCGTAAGCGACGATATAGGTGGGCATGGCGAGCGGCAGCAGCAGCGCCCATTCCAGTATTTTGCGGCCGGGAAAATCATAGGCCGTAACCAGCCAGGCGGCAAATGTGCCGATAACACCGGCCAGCAACCCGACGCCGAGCATCAGAACTGCGGTATCCGGCAAAGCCGTCAAAATCACGCTGGAACCGAGATGGGACCACAGGCCATCAGACCCCTGCACCGCCTGCGAGACGAGTGCCAGAACCGGCAGCATGGCGCCACAGACCGCTGCCAGAGACAGGCTCAGCCACCAGAAGGAGGATGAAAACCTTGGTCTTGCGCGGGGCATCAATGGCTGGACGGCGTCTGGATTCATGAGCTTCTTGAAAATACAGGGAAAGGCGCCCGCGGATGCGAACGCCTTCCAACTTGTTGTCGCCAATTGGCCTTTACTGGTCGAAACCGACCTTGTCGACCAGCTCGCTCGCCTGTTTGCGATGAGAGACGATCTCCGTCAGCGACTTGTTGTCAACCTTCAGGGTGCCGAAGGAGGCAACGATGTCGTTGAGTGCAGCGCCCTGCCTGACCGGATATTCGAAGTTGGCTTCGGCATACATCTTCTGGGCTTCGTCCGAAACAAGGTATTCCAGAAGCTTGACGGCTTCGGCCTTGTTCGGAGCGTTCTTGGCAACAGCCGCACCGCTGATGTTGACCTGCGTGCCACCATTCTTGAACGTCGGCAGAACGACCTTGATCGCGTCGCCCCACTTCACCTGCTCCTCGCCGCCCTTGCCCGAGCGCATCAGGCCGACATAATAGGAGTTGGCGATGCCGATATCGCAAATGCCGCCGAGGATATCCTTGGCAACGTCACGGTCACCGCCGCCTGCCTTGCGGGCCAGGTTTTCCTTGACGCCGGCAAGCCACTTTTCGGTGTCCGCTGCGCCATAGTGAGCGATGTAGTCGGCAAAGAGAGCCGTATTATAGGGATGCTGGCCGGCGCGAATGCAGATCTTGCCCTTCCACTTCGCATCTGCCAGGTCTTCATAGTTGAAGGAGGCAAGGTCGAGATCCTTCGCCGCATAGAGAACGCGGGCACGCATGGAAAGTGCGAACCAGTGGCCCTTGGCGTCGCGAAGTTCCGCCGGAATCGCCTTGTTCAGGGTTTCGGATTCAACCGGCTGGGTAACACCCTTTTCCGCGAGATCGACGAGATTGCCGGCATCCACCGTCATCAGCACGTCGGCAGGTGAGCTTGCGCCCTCGCTCAGAACGCGCTCTGCAAGGCCATCCTTGAGGAATACGGTGTTGACCTTGACACCGCTGGAGGCCGTGAAGGATTCCAGCAGGGGCTGGATCAGGGCCGGCTCTCTCGTGGTGTAGATGTTCAGTTCAGCAGCGCTGACTGATCCCGCTGCAAAGGCGACCGTGCTGGCAAGCAGGGCAAGTTTGGCAAATTTCGTCATGGTGTGTCTCCCTCTTCGATGGCGCAATATAGGGGGAGCAAACATCATACATGACGTATCAAATCAAGTTTTATTTGGCCGTTTTCAGGAGGGTTTCGATCACCAACAGTTGAAAATGGAGCGAAAATAAACATGCAAATCCACTCATTCAACTTCAGGTAAATATCAGGACACCCTTCGGATCGATGCCGAAGCGCACGGCCTTGGTCTTGGCGGGTGTGCGCTGCATCGTCCTAACGCGCAGGTCGGCTGGAAGGCCGGGAACGGCTATGCCGAGTTGTTCGATCTCGCCGAGAAACACACGACTTGATATTTCGCCGGCAATCCCGTCTTTCGCAGCGCTGTCCTCGATGATCGAAATCGCATTGGGGCGAACATAGGCGGTGGCGGCAAGACCTTCCGCCAGACCGGACGCATCGCCCAGAGGCCCGAGCGGCGTTTCCACGCGCCCCTCCCTCACCCTGCCCTCGATCTTGTTGAAGGCGCAGAAAAAATCGGCGGCGTAGCGGCTTTTGGGATGATCGTGGATTTCGTAGCCCGTGCCGCTCTGGACGATACGACCGCGCTGCATCAGCACCACACGATCGCCGGCGGAAAGCGCTTCTTCCGGATCATGGGTGACCATGATCGCCGTCGTGCCCAGTTGCCGCAGGACGCCCAGCGTTTCCTCGCGCACAGTGTCGCGCAATCCCCGGTCCAGATTGGAAAAGGGCTCATCCATCAACAGCAGGCCCGGTTGCGGGGCAAGGGCGCGGGCGAGGGCTACGCGCTGCTGCTCACCGCCCGAAAGCGTGTGGGGATAGCGCTTGGCCAACTCCTGCAGATGAACGTGCTCGATCATCTCCGCAGCCCGGCGGCGGGCCTCGGCCTTTGGCAATGACCTGAGACCAAACATCACATTCTGTTCGACGGTGAGATGCGGGAAGAGCGCATAATCCTGAAAGACGAAACCGATATTGCGCTTTTCCGGTTCCACGAAACCAGCCGGACCAGCAACGACTGCGCCATTCACGCAAACGCTGCCATGATCCGGCGTCTCCACACCCGCTATAATGCGCAGCAGGGTCGATTTTCCACAGCCGGAACGTCCCACCAGACAAATGATTTCGCCGCGTTCGACGGTCAGATCGATATCGGACAATACATCCGTATCGCCGAATCTTTTTCCGACCGATTTCAGTTCAAGCGCTGCGTTGCCTGCCATTTCCAATCCTGCCCTGCTTTGCGAATTATGTTGATCGCTCAAATCAGGATTAAAGTCAAAAGGCGGGGAAAATAGGTTTCCATTCACGAGGTTGCGAGATGTTCGGCAGGAATATTGACGTTTACGTTAGAGTTAAATAGGCTTTGCCGATACGATGGACGTCAGGTGATTAGACGTCTATCATTCGTCATCGGGGAGCGGAGGAGCAGTCGATCCGGTGACGCCACATGCGGTTCCCTCAATCCGGCCATTACGCCGGTTGATTGGGGGTCTCATGATGATCAGGCAGCTTATAGCGCCTTTCATGCGTTCCATCGAACGCACGGCGCGACAGAGACTCTGGGAGGAGAAGCATGAGTGAATTGTCCCTGGGACATCCGGAAAATGTCAGCGCAGAGAAGCGCTGGCTGGCATCCTACCCGCCGGGCGTACCTTCCGAAATCCCCGCATCCGCCAATACCTCCCTTGTCGAACTTCTCGAAAAGAGCTGCGCGAAATTTGCCGACAGGAAGGCCTTTTCCAGCATGGGAAAGTCCCTGACCTACCGGGATCTGGATATTGAAACCCGCGCGGTGGCCGCGTGGCTGCAATCCAGAGGGCTGGAAAAAGGCGACCGGGTTGCGGTGATGATGCCGAATATCCTGCAGAACCCCGTCGCCGTATACGGAATTTTGCGGGCAGGCATGATCGTGGTCAACGTCAATCCGCTCTATACGCCGCGCGAGCTGGAACACCAG
This sequence comes from Agrobacterium sp. 10T429, assembly GCF_056393925.1. NCBI lineage: Bacteria > Pseudomonadati > Pseudomonadota > Alphaproteobacteria > Hyphomicrobiales > Rhizobiaceae > Agrobacterium > Agrobacterium sp. 10T429. The sequence goes on along the minus strand of NZ_JBFTGV010000001.1, from coordinate 335,372 downwards.
CTGAAGGATTCCGGCTCAAAAGCGCTTTTCGTACTGGAGAATTTCGCCCATGTGGCGCAGCAGGCGGTGCCGAAAACCGCGGTCAGACATGTTGTCGTTGCAGCCATGGGTGATCTCCTCGGCCTCAAGGGACATATCGTCAATCTTGTGGTTCGCAAGGTGAAGAAACTGGTGCCGGCCTACGCTATTCCCGGCTCCATCAGCTTCAAGGCCGTGTTGAAGGAAGGTCAGGGATTTTCCCTGAAGGCGGTCCGCCTCCTGCCGCAGGATATCGCATTCCTGCAATATACCGGCGGAACGACGGGCATTTCCAAAGGTGCGATCCTCACCCACGCCAATCTTCTGGCCAACAAGGCCCAGATCAGCCTGTGGCTGGATGCCGCTTTCACCCAACGCAAGGACCGTCCAGAAGTCCTCAACTTCATCTGCGCGCTGCCCCTGTGCCACATCTTTGCACTGACAGTGAATTCGCTGATGGGCATCGCGCTTGGCGGCCATAACCTGCTGATCGCCAATCCACGCGATATTCCCGGCTTCGTGAAGGAGTTGTCGCATTATCGACCGCATATTTTTCCGGGTATCAATACGCTGTTCAACGCGCTGATGAACAATGAGGATTTCCGCAAGCTCGATCTGTCCTCGCTCATTCTCGTTCTCGGCGGCGGCATGGCGGTGCAGAGGCCGGTGGCCGAGCGTTGGCTTTCCATGGTCGGCTGCCCGATCGCCGAAGGTTACGGGCTATCGGAAACATCGCCCGTTGCCACCGTTAACAGACTCGATGCCACGGAATTCAGCGGCACCATCGGCCTGCCTATTTCCTCTACGGAAATCGACATTCGCGACGAGGAAGGCAAAAGCCTGCCGACCGGCGAGGTCGGCGAGATCTGCATTCGCGGGCCGCAGGTCATGGCCGGTTACTGGCAGCGGCCGGATGAAACCGCGAAAGCAATGACCGAAGACGGCTTCTTCCGTTCAGGCGACATGGGCTTCATGGACGAGCGCGGCTACACCAAGATCGTCGACCGCAAGAAGGACATGATCCTCGTTTCCGGTTTCAACGTCTATCCGAACGAGATCGAGGAAGTGGCCGCCAGCCATCCCGGCGTGTTGGAATGCGCGGCAATCGGGGTTCCCGACGAACATTCCGGCGAGACCGTCAAGCTTTTCGTCGTCAAGAAGGATCAGTCGCTGACGGAAGCGGAACTCAAGGCCTTCTGCGCCAAAAGCCTGACAAACTACAAACGGCCGAAAATCATCGAGTTCCGAACGGAGCTGCCGAAATCGAACGTCGGCAAGATCTTGCGGCGTGAGTTGCGCAATCTGAACTAAAGGACGAGAGCCGGGTGACCGGCTCTTTTCTTTTCTCCCAGTCCATTTCTTTTACCGAAGTCGCCTTGATTTGGTCGCCTGAAAAAGAATAGTTTCCTCATCCTTCCAGGAAGCCGAGGAGCACGAGATGCAGGCCACCATCGAAAAACTGAAAGCAACGGCAAGCAGCACAGCCGCAACCGATCTGCGCGCTGCTTTTGCGGCCGACGACAAACGATTCAGCCGTTTCAGCGCCAAATTCGATGACCTGCTGATGGACTATTCCAAATGCGCTATTAATGACGAAATCGTCACGCTTCTCGAACAGCTGGCGCGCGACGGTGGCGTCGAGGCAAAGCGCGAGAAGATGTTCTCCGGCAAGGCGATCAATTTCACCGAAGATCGTGCCGTGTTGCACACCGCACTGCGCAATCGCTCCAACACGCCGGTTCTCGTTGACGGCAAGGATGTGATGCCGGATGTGAACGCCGTTCTTACCGCCATGGGCAAGTTTGCCGACGCCATTCGCTCCGGTTCCCTGAAAGGTGCGACCGGCAAGAAGATCACCGACATCATCAATATCGGTATCGGCGGCTCCGATCTCGGCCCCGTCATGGCGACGCTGGCGCTTGCGCCTTTCCATGATGGTCCGCGTGCGCATTTCGTCTCCAATATCGATGGCGCGCATATTGCCGACACGCTGAAGCTCGTTGATCCCGAGACCTCGCTCTTCATCGTCGCCTCCAAAACCTTCACCACAATCGAAACGATGACGAATGCCGCGACCGCGCGCCGTTTCATTGCCGAAAAGCTGGGTGAAGAGGCTGTGAAGCACCATTTCGCCGCCGTTTCGACAGCATTGGAAAAGGTTGCCGCCTTCGGCATCGAGAGCGATCGCATCTTCGGTTTCTGGGACTGGGTTGGCGGACGTTATTCGATCTGGTCGGCTATCGGCCTGCCGCTGATGATCGCCATCGGGCCGGAGAATTTCGGAAAGTTTCTGGATGGCGCGCATGCCATGGACAAGCATTTCCGCGAGGCGCCGATCCGTGAAAACCTGCCGATGCTGCTCGGTCTCATCGGATTTTATCACCGCAACGTGCTGAACTATTCCACGCGGGCGATCCTGCCCTATGACCAGCGCCTGTCGCGTTTCCCTGCCTATCTGCAGCAACTCGACATGGAATCGAACGGCAAGGGCGTGACGATCGACGGGACACCTGTCGAAGGCCAGTCCGGCCCGGTCGTCTGGGGCGAACCCGGCACCAATGGCCAGCACGCCTTCTACCAGCTCATCCACCAGGGCACGAGCGTCATTCCGGCGGAATTCATGATCGCCGCCAACGGTTTCGAACCGGAACTGCGCCATCAGCACCAGCTTCTCATCGCCAATTGCCTGGCGCAGTCGGAAGCCCTGATGAAGGGCCGCACGCTGGCCGAAGCGAAAGCTCAGCTCACCTCCAAGGGCATGGAAGACAGCCAAGCCGATTTCATCGCGCCGCACCGCGTTTTCACCGGCAACCGCCCGTCCATTACCTTCGTCTACGACAAGCTGACGCCATTTGCGCTTGGCCGTCTGATCGCGCTCTACGAACACCGCGTCTTCGTGGAAGGCGTGCTGTTCCGCATCAACTCCTTCGACCAGTGGGGTGTGGAGCTTGGCAAGGAACTGGCAACCGGCCTGCTTCCCGTCGTTGAAGGCAAGGAAAGTGCAGCCGGCCATGACAGCTCGACACAGGGTCTGGTGAAGGTACTGTCGGGACTGGCGGGGTAAAATCCTTGCTCCCTTGATGATTACGAAAGCCGGAAGGAAACTTCCGGCTTTTTCAATTCAGCATCGATGGAACGCCGATTGGAGGCACATATGGCACTGCGGCAAGGCAAGGATTTTCTGGCGTTTCATGACCTGCCTGAAGATGCGGTGCTGTCGATCATAGACCGTGCAGGCAGTCTGGCGCAGGACTGGTCAAAGGGCACGATGCCACAGCTGCTCAAGGGAAAACGCATCGGGCTGATCGTCGACGACACCGGTTGGCGCAACACCGCTGCCTTCGATCTCGGCATTCAGGCCATGGGCGGTATTTGTGTCACCGTCCCGATCAGCTTTAATGGCCGCGAAGAAATCGCCGACCTGGCGGGCTATCTCGACAACTGGTTCGATCTAGTCATTATCCGCACGAAAGAACTCTCGACCCTCCGGGTGCTTGCGGGCGAAATGCGCGCATCCGTCATCAACGCGCGGACCAAGTCCAATCATCCCTGCGAGACGCTTGGCGATCTTGCCCACATCAAAAGCTTGAGAAGCCGGGTCGACGGTCTCAAGATCGTCGGCGTCGCGCCGGATGCCAATATTTTGCGCTCGTGGGTCGAGGCCTCGATTTCCCTGCCAATTCAGGTCACACAAGTTTACCCCGAACAATGGCACGTCACCGATGCTGCGCTCATCAACCCGAATTTCCGGGCCAGCTCTGATATGGCGGAGTTGCTGGACGCGGATGTGGTCATTACCGATTCCTGGCCCACCGGTTCGGATCATATCCTGATCGACTACCGCATATCCGCATCCCTTCTCGACAGGATGCAGCCCGAGGTGATCTTTTTACCCTGCCCACCGGTCGCCCGTGGTCAGGAAGTGACGGCAGACGCAATGACCCATCCGGCCTGTCAAAGCCGGCCCGCAAAGGCATTTCTTCTGCACGCGCAGAATGCCCTGATGGAATTTCTCCTCGCCTGAGGCGGCGCCGGTCGCCTCAGATATACAGCGCCGCCATCTTGCGCCAGGGGCCTGCCCGATGGGCACGTCCCTCCCAGACATGCAACTGATGCCCTATCTGCTTGTCGTTAAGAATCCGGCTCAGGTGATGGTTGTTGTCCAAAAACGGATCGGCATCGCCGATGGTGAAAACCATGTCGATGCGGCGGAGGTTTTCAAGCCGCCAGCCGCAGGCGAGGTCCGGCAGAAAGTGGCTCGGCATGTGGAAATAGACATCGTCATCGTAGTAACCGTCGAACAGATCGCCGAAGGATTCCACCTTCATCGTCAGATCGTAGCGGCCGGAAAAGGCGACGAGCTTGCGGAAAAGATGTGGGTGACGAAAGACGAGGCTGGCGGCCTGAAACGCGCCGAGACTGCAGCCCTGCACGATGGTATCACCATGCGGGTTTTTCTTAGCCATCAGCGGCAGCACTTCATTGAGAATATAATCTTCGAAGGCGGCATGGCGGCGAATGCGCTCGGACGGGTGATTATGGGCCGCATAAAAGGTCTCTTTGGCCAGCCCCTCGATACAATAGAGCTGAAGATGACCGGCCTCCACTTTATCGGCCATACTGTCGACAAGGCCAAGTTCCTCATATTCGAAGAAGCGCCCGTCGCGTGTGGGAAACATCAGCACCTTGGCGCCAGAATGACCGAATATCAACAGCTCCATATCACGATGAAGCCTTTGACTATACCAGCGGAGATATTCGCGTTTCATGGCACCTTGAAAAACTGTCTGACCTTGTCCCTGTGGACCGCATCTTGGGATGCACTGTCAGCGTATTCGAAATGTCCCGCGTCTAGGATGAAGATTTCATTAAATTTTGAGAACGGCAGGGCATTGGCAACCGCAAACTGGCACGGCGGCGCCACCGCCGGATCGAACAGGGCGGGCGCGACCAGCATCGGCACTTTTATGCGGGAAGCCGCAGAAGCGGCATCGAACAGACGCAGCATTTCCAGCACATTGGCATGGGTCTTCTGATAGGTCTGGACCGCATCCGCGCTGCCGACGGTCGGCAGCGTCAGCCAGAACGGCCGGTGTCCGAATGTCGGTACGACCAGATGGCCCCGGTCGATGCGCGCATCATATGGTATCGCCAAAGCCCCAATCCCGCCCCCGAAGCTGATGCCGCTGTAACCCACCTGCCCTTCCAGCCATGGATAGAGCGTGACGAGCGTGGAGACGGCGATCCACAGATCATCGACACAGCCACCGATGATGTAGTCGTCTTTTCTTTCGATGTTGTAGAGGACATGACGGGCCGGGTCGGACGAAATCGGCGGACAGGCGCTTAGCGAAAGCCCGCGAAAACAGGGAAACAGCACGGCCGTTTCTTCTACCGGCACATCGAAATCGGGCTCTCCCCGCCCGCCATAACCATGGCCGACAACAAGTCCGCGCCGCACCTGTCCTTTGCGCGGCAGAAGCATCCATCCACCGATGCGGAAGCCGCCGGTGGATGTGTATGAGATATCGAGAACATGCCAGCGGGGATGGCTGAGTTTGCTCTTGCGCAGCACCGGTCGCGGATCCGTGGCCAGCGCGCGGCGATAACGCTTCTTCCAGAAATCATCAAAGCCCGGCGGCGCCTCAGGCGGGATAATGGCCTGCAACTGCTCGCGCCGCATGCCATAGGTCGGGTCGAAATCGAAAGGATGGGTTGTTGGAACGCTCATGCGATGCTTGTTTCGTGAAAGACCGGCCGACACAAGCTTCTTGATATCCAAATATCGGTTTTTTACGACCCTGGCCCAGGCAGGAGTGGTGAACCGCCTTTTCAAAACGGTTCAACCATATCCTTTACAATCCGATTTCATGCGCGAAGGGCGGATTTGCGCCAGCTCGCGAGACGGTCACCGCAGCAGCCTTTGCGCCGAGCGCCAAAGCCTTTCTGATCTGCTCTTCCGTCAGCGAAGCGACCTGCGCCTTCGTCAGAAGCCCCTGCATTTTAAGCGAGGCGAGAATGCCGGCGTCGAAGGTGTCGCCCGCGCCGACGGTATCGACGACCTCCACCCGCTCGGAAGCCACTTCCACCTTGAAATTGGCGGTGTAACCGACCGCACCCTTGGCGCCACGGGTGACGACGACCAGTTTCGCGCCGTGATGCAGCCAGTGGCGAGCGAGCGTGTCCTCATCACCTTCCAGACCGAACCATTCGAGGTCTTCGTCGGAGAATTTAACGATATCCGACATGGCAGCCATACGGCGGATGCGGGCCATATGCGACTGCTTGTCCTTGATGAAACCGGGGCGGATATTCGGATCGAGGGAGATGACTCGGCTTTGATGCTCGCGCACCATCAGCGCCTCATAGGTGCTGCCGCAGGGTTCCGGAATGAGGCTGATCGCGCCGAAATGCAGCGCCTCGCAATCGGCGCCCAAGGCCGGAAGCTCTGCCTCGGTGATCATCCGGCCGGCGGTGTTTTCGTCATAAAAGGCGTAGGTGGCATGGCCATCGACGAGCTTGACAAAGGCGATGGTGGTCGGCCGCGAAAGTGTTGCGCAATAGCTGAAATCCACGTTGCTCGCCCGCAGGGTTGTCCGCAGGATATCGCCCATCATGTCATCGGAAAGACCCGTGAAGAACGCGGACGGGACGCCGAGACGCCCGAGCGCAATGGCCGTGTTGAAGACTGCTCCGCCTGCATAGGGGGCAAAACCCGCCTCACCCAGCGTCGTCTGCCGGGGCAGCATGTCGATCAGGGCTTCACCACAACACAGGATCATTACGGTCCTCCTCAAACAGCAAATCAAATGGACTTAAATCGATTTAGACGAAGATCGATCGGAAGGCCAGCCACAAGCTGGCTGGCCGCATCCGAAATTAAGATTGCGGCAATTCGCTGACGCCGCCGCGCTTTGCAGACCACGGCAGCGGGTTATCGAGGAAGGCCTCGACCTCCGACAGGGTCTTTTCGTCGAACAGCTTTTCAGCCCGGGCAACAGCCAGAACATCGCGCCAGGTCGTGAGATAATGCAGCTTGACATTGCCATTGGCAAAGCGCGCTTCGGCCTGTTCGAAAATGCCGTAATAGAAGAGCGCAATACCGTGATCGACAATGCCGCCTGCCGCACGGATGGCGTCGATGAAGGTGAACATCGAGCCGCCAGCCGTCGTCAGGTCCTCAATGACGAGCACGCGGGCGCCTTCCGGCATATGGCCTTCGATCTGGGCGTTGCGGCCATGGCCCTTTGGCTTCTTGCGGCAATAGATCATCGGCAGGCCAAGACGCTCAGCAAGGAAAGCCGCGAATGGAATGCCCGCCGTTTCACCGCCCGCGACACAGTCGAATTTCTCGAAACCGGCCTCGCGCATCACCGCCGCTGCCGCAAAATCCATCGCCGCCGAGCGAATACGCGGGAAGGAAATGAGCTTGCGCATGTCGATATAAACAGGGCTCTTCATGCCCGACGCGAAGGTGTACGGGCTTTCCGAATTGAAGTGGACCGCCTTGATTTCCCACAACATCTTCGCAACCAGTTCTGCAACGACAGTGCGGTCAGTGAATGTGAAATGGTTCATAGGCGTTCTCCTTTTTCGGCCTTCATAACAAAACCGCCGGCAGTGCCGGCGGTCATTAAAAAAAAATCAGCTCACGTCCCAATGAAGCGGGAACATCGGATCGAATACGGTCACCGGCCCGGCGCCCGTCTCGATCTTGGCGGGAAACGACACCGGCTCATCGCGCTTCACCAGCGTGATCGTCTCCTCATTTGGCGCCAACCCGTACCAGGCTGGGCCGTTGAGGGAAGCGAAGGCTTCCAGCTTGTCGAGAGCGTTTTCCTGCTCGAAGACATGCGCAAGACAGCTCATGGTGTTGATCGAGGTATATATGCCGGCGCAGCCGCAGGCGCATTCCTTCAGCGGATCGACATGCGGGGCGGAATCGGTGCCGAGGAAGAAGCGGGCATCACCCGAAATCGCGGCCGCACGGAGTGCCAACCGGTGCTCCTCGCGCTTTGCGACGGGCAGGCAGTAATAATGCGGCTTGATACCGCCGACCAGAATGGCGTTGCGGTTGATGATGAGATGGTGAGTGGTGATGGAACCGGCGAGATTGGCCTTGGACGACTTGATGTAGTCCACGCCATCGCGGGTGGTAATGTGCTCCATCGTCACCTTGAGCTCAGGCAGGCGCTGGCGCAGCGGCTCCAGAACCGTGTCGATGAAGGCTTTCTCGCGGTCGAAAATATCGACCTCCGGCGTCGTCACCTCGCCATGCACGCAAAGCGGCAGGCCGATCTTCGCCATGCGTTCCAGAACCGGCATCGCCTTGTTGAAGTCGCGCACGCCGCCGTGGGAATTGGTGGTCGCGCCGGCCGGATAGAGCTTCACGGCGGTGATAAGGCCACTTTTCTTGCCCTCTTCCACGTCGTCGGCCTGCGTGTCCTCGGTGAGATAAAGCGTCATCAGCGGCTCGAAACGGTCGCCCGCCGGAATGGCCTTGACGATGCGTTCGCGATAGGCGCGGGCATCGGCGCAGGTGACCACCGGTGGCACCAGGTTCGGCATGATGATTGCGCGGGCGAAATGGCGGCTCGTATCCCCGATCACGCCTTCCAGCATGGCGCCATCGCGCAGATGCAGATGCCAGTCATCAGGGCGGCGAAGGGTGAGCGACTTCATCGGGATACCTCGGAGCATGACGGAATTGGCGCCCGCTTAGCATCTTTCGTCACAGGAAAACAGCCGCCGAGAGGCATCGGGCGGCTGTAAATGTCATTTTTTTGAAGCGAGCCTCAGATGCCGCCCGCTTCGGGACCCCACACATCCGTCATGGCAAAGCCGTCCGCAAAGGGATCGAAGGGGTCAAGGCCGACCTGGTGCAGCCCGAAGGTGAAACCGCGCCCGGCAATGGTGGGAATGACCGCCGGACGACCGGCCACTTCGGTGACGGCGGAAAGGCCGACATCGAATTCCGAACCGATGATCGAACGGGATTTGTATTCGTCTCCCACCTTCACCTTGCCGCGCGCATAAAGCGTGGCGAGATTGGCGGAATTGCCGGTACCGCAGGGCGAGCGATCCGCCCGGCCAGGCCACATGGTGGTGCAGGTGCGGATGGAACCATCGGCATCCACATCGCGGAACATCACATAGGCCACGCCTGATATGGCGGGGATTTCGGGATGCACGACCGTCATTTCACTGTTGACGAGGTCCTTGAGGATCATGCCCGCAGCAACCAGTTTCGCTGCATTGGCCTTTTCGATGGTCAGGCCGATCTGGCGCACATCGACCAGCGCGTAAAAGATGCCGCCATAGGAAATATCCATCGTCACCTTGCCCCATTCGGGCGTGTCGATGGTCACATCCAGCTCATGCACGAAGGACGGCACCATGGTCAGCTTGACCTTTTCGCAGCGCCCGTCGCGGCAGGTGGCGGTGGCCTTGACCAGACCGGCGGCCGTTTCCAGAATGACGACCGTTTCCGGTTCCTGCATCTCCACCATGCCGCTTTCCAGAAGTGCTGTCGTCGCGCAGATGGAATTGGAGCCGGAGCTGGCATGCGCCTGATCCGGCTGGAGAATGACGAAGGCCGTATGGGCATCCGGGTGCTTCGGCGGCAGCAGAAGATTGACTGACCCCATGGGCGTGCCACGCGGCTCCAGCGTCAGAAAGCGGCGCAGGGCTTCCCCTTTTGGATCGGTATTCATCCAGTTAAGCTGCTCGGCCACGGTGTTGCCGGGAATTTTCGGCGCGCCGCCGGTGACGACACGGCCGATTTCGCCTTCGCAATGAACATCGAGAAGCTGCAGGGTGCGTTTCCAACGCATGGGATCTTACTCCGGAAGTTGAGCTGTTGACCCGACCATATAGGTAAAAATACAAGCTGTATACAAATCTGCGCGAGCTGGATGGCGAAAATCGCTTATGGTTTTCGCCATACACTTCTCATCGTGATCTAGCGATTGCGGCACTCCGCCCGGTTACGATTGGCGGCGGCGTCGCAATTCACTCTCGAAGACTGAACCGCCTGATCGTCCACCACGGAGCCGGCCGTATCACCAACCGATCCGACGGTGTTTTCAACAGAGCGGCCGAGCCTCTCCACCTGCCTGCCGTAATTTTCACGCGTGCGCGGATCGAACACCGCAATGGGCGCGCTGACCACGACGCTTGCCGCCGTTCCAACCGTTTGCGCGGCACCGATGCTGACCGCGCCCAGCGCCTCCCCCAGACCGACATCGGAATCCGTCACAGTCTGGCCGGCAATGAGGCGGTCGCCGATCAAGCGCACGACTTCAGGGCTTTCTGCAAATTTGCCGTGGTTCAACCGGTCACCGGATTGCAGCTTGGTCAGATCAAGAACAGTGATACCGGCCTTTTCCAGCTGGCTGCGATAGGGTTCGACGGAAGGGTCGATCTGGCCCAGACGGTCGACATTGCCGGAAATGCGGCGCGACAGGCTGAGCGCACGGTCATCCTGCGAGACGAACAGGGTGAATTTCGGCGGCGCCTTGCCGAAGCTGGCGAACTGCCGGCTGAACACGTCCACATCGAGATCTGGTGCTGCCAGAATGACATTGCTGATCTTCGGATCGACGCGGCCGTTGCGGATGGCCATCTGGCGCAGCGCCTCCACGGCAAGCCATGTGCCCATGGAATGCGCCATGACCGTGACCTCGCCGATCGACTTGTCCTTTGCCAGACGGGTCAGCATTTCCTCTAGCGCATCGCGCGAGTAATTGGTGCTTTCCTTGTCGTAATTATAGTCGAAAATACTCGCCCGTGACGGCCATGTGAAAACCACAGGCACGACATCCGAGCCGGAATCATAGACGATCTGCGCAAAGCGATAGACCGATTCCTCGTAACGATTGTTGAAACCGTGCACGAAGACCAGAACGCGGCGGTCCTTATGGATATGTTTGCTGATCCAGCTTTTCGTCTCCGCTTCGGAACGAACAGGCTCAACCGCCACCGTGGTGAAATCCTTCAGAGGGTTAGGCGGCAGCTTCTTCGGCCACTGCACCTGCCCGACCTTGCGGTTGGCCTTAGGCGGAATGGAGATGGTGACGGCATCGACCTTCAAGCCGGTTCCGCGTTCGCCGCCGAAAAGCACGGCGGCATTGTCCGAGGGCGCTCGCGTGGTGGCAACCAGGAGATTGACGGGCGTGGTTCCCGCCACGGTCTGCCCTGTTGGCGTCATGACCCCGATGGGACGCCCCCCGCAGCCAGCGAGCAGGGCAACAATCGCGATTATGGCTACGAAGCGGATGGGCATCACATCATTCTCCTGCAACCCAAAGGCAGCCGGATAGCGGCCAGAGGACAGGAATTTCTACCGGAGGCGGAACTGCCGCGCCAGCAACCATCGCGCAAGCGCGGAGATTTCCGCGCCGGTGTGTCCAAACAGACCCAATTTTCCCGCCTTGCGGAGCCGGGAGACGTGATTGTGACGTGCAGGCGAGTTCTATCGCTGCGGCAGCATCGTGCCCCTTTCGCGAAGGGCATTGTGCCAGGACAGCGCCTCTTCAATGAGGTGCGGCGTATGTCCGCCGCGTGCCACCGCTCGCTGGAAATAGTCCGTCAGGGCATCGCGATAGTGGGGATGCACGCAATTTGCGATAATGACAGCAGCGCGCTCACGCGGAGCAAGGCCGCGCAGATCGGCCAACCCGATTTCCGTGACCAGAATATCCACATCATGTTCGGTATGGTCGACATGGCTGACCATCGGCACGACGCTGGAGATGGCGCCGCCCTTGGCAATCGACTTGGTGACGAAGATGGACATGTAGGCGTTGCGGGCAAAATCCCCCGAGCCGCCAATGCCGTTCATCATGTGAGTGCCACCGACATGAGTGGAATTGACGTTCCCGTAAATATCGAACTCCAGCGCGGTGTTGATGCCGATGATGCCGAGGCGGCGGATGACCTCCGGGTGATTGCTGACCTCCTGCGGACGCAGGATCAGCCTGCTCTTGTAATCGGCCAGTCGCGGCATGACCCGTTCGTTCATGGCAGAGGAGAGCGTGATCGATGAACCGGAAGCGAAAGTCAGCTTGCCCGCGTCGAAAAGCTCGAAGGTCGAATCCTGCAGAACTTCCGAATACATTTTGAGATCGTGAAACGGCGTATCGATGAAACCGTGCATGACGGCATTGGCGATGGTGCCGATACCGGCCTGCAACGGCTGGAGTTCGTGGGTCATGCGGCCATGACGGACCTCATTCAGCAGGAATTCGGAGAGATGGCCGGCAATCGCCTTGGTCTCGTCATCAGGCGGCAGCACCGTCGAAAAACTGTCGCTCTTGTCGCTCAGGACGATTGCGGCGATTTTTTCCGGCGGCACCGGAATGAACGGCAGACCGACGCGGCTGTCCGTTGCTACCACAGGAATGGGCATGCGGGTCGGGCGTTTTGCGGGGATGAAAATATCATGCAACCCCTCGAGAACGTCGGGTTGCGACAGGTTGATCTCAACGATGACCTTTTCGGCCAGAATGGCAAAGCTCGCCGAGTTACCGACGGATGTGGTGGGCACGATACCGCCGTCCGCCGTAATCGCCACCGCCTCGATGATGGCCACATCCACACCGTGGATCTGGCCGCCGCGCAATTGCTCGACCGTTTCAGAAAGGTGCTGGTCGATGAACATCACCTTGCCGTCATTGATCGCCTTGCGCAAAGCGGGGTCGGACTGAAACGGCATACGGCGCGCCAGCATGCCCGCCTCCACCATGGTCTTGTCGAGATCATTGCCAAGCGATGCACCGGTCATCAGGGTAATCTTCATCGGGTGCGTCTTCGCACGCTCGGCCAGCGCCAGCGGTACCGCCTTTGCTTCGCCGGCCCGCGTAAAGCCGCTCATGCCCACCGTCATGCCATCCTGAATGAGGCCGGCAGCCTCTTCGGCGCTGACGATCCTGTTCAAGAGGGACGCGTTGCGGATACGCTTTTCAAGCATGCACTTCTCCATGATCTGCATTCCAGATGGCGCGTCACGTGGCTGGCCACCTCACCAGTGACTATGGCGCGGAGTTTCAACGATGAAACTGACATAGATCAAGGGTGTGAACGGGACCATGGCTTTGATCCATCAAATCTGATCGACAGACCGCAAGTGGCGCATCGGCGCGACAGGCTGCGGGGCGATCGCAGCATCGCAGCCGACCGCAACCGCTGATGAGGCGTATGGATCGCCTCGTCACATACCGGAGGGTTGCCTCAGCTATTCAGGGGCCTTCGCATGCGGAGGCCTGACCCAGCACGGCCTGCCCTACCTCGACATCATAGGCACGCAGGCCGAATGTACCGAGACTGATCACCCGGTAACAGGGGTTGCCGCCGGTCCACAGGGGATCGACAACCTCGATATCGGTGATGAAGCGATGCGCGCAGGCCTGGCCGGAACTATAGGCGATGCCTTCGGCGCTGGTGCCCGCCATCGGAACGTGGATATGGCCAAAAACAATATGGCGCACGCCGGCCGGATGTCTGCCTAGACGCTGCATAACCGCGCCGTCGTCATGCATGCCGATGTTTTCGAAATGCCGGATACCGCAATCCATTGGCGGGTGGTGAACGAAAACCGTCACGGGATGGTCGCCAGCGCCTTCGAGCGCCTTGTCCAGCCATGTCAGGCGATCCGCACCGTACATGCCGCCGATGACATCGGCCTCGTGGCTGTCGAGAAACAGCAGCCGGCCGAATTCGGTATCGATGAAGGACTGGATATAGCCGTTTTCATCCCGTGGCTGTTCGGGAAAGGCCGCCACGAATTCCGGACGGCGGTCGTGATTGCCGAGCATCAGCCGCACGGGCAAGGACACGGACGCCAAAATGTCGCGAAGGAGTTCATAGGCCTCCGGCTCGCCGTAATTGCAAAGATCGCCCGTCATCACCAGAAGGTCGGCGTCTGCGTGTTTCTCGACAATATCTGATATCGCCGCGCGCAACTGCTTCTCGGGATCCACGCCGTTTATCGCGATGCCTGGCGGCAAAAGATGGGTGTCTGTAATCTGGATGATCTTCATTGTCGGTTTCTCTGCATAAAAATGGCTGCGGGAATGTGGTTCCCGCAGCCTTTTCGATGGTATCGCTTACTTCAGCAGGGCGTTGGTCTGCTCGACGATCTGCTTGAGACCAGCTTCCGGCGACACTTCACCGCGCATGACGGTGCCGATGATATCGCGCTGGGTGCGCCAGATGCGGACGGAATCACCACCGGGATAACCGGCCCACGGCAGAGAACGATCGGCCTGCAGCGAAGCTGTCTTCACATTCGGGTTCTCGGCGTAATAGGGAGCCAGGAAGTCGGCGCCGGTTGCCAGCTTGTTGGTCGGCAGGTAGCCGGTGATGCGCACGATGGTGTTCTGCGCCTCGGGGCCGGTGATCCACTTCAGGTACTTCCAGGCAGCATCCTGCTTGGCTTTTTCCTGCGTCAGTATAACGGCAGAGTTGCCGCCGGTCGGCACGCCGCCCTTTTCCTTGTTGTCGAGCGGGAAGGTTGCCGTCTTCAGTTTGAAGCGGTCACCAACCAGGCCGGTGATGGTCTGAACGTGGGCCGGGGTTGAAAAGATGAAGCCGGTAAGGCCTGCACCGAACTGCTGGCGCGACTGGTCCCAGTCGAGCAGGTTCTGGCCACCTTCGGTGACGAACTGGCGGGTCATCTTCAGGGCGTTGAGGCCGATCTCGTTGTCGAACGCAACGGTCTTGGTCTTTTCGTCAACGAGCTTGCCGCCCTGTTCGAAAACAAGCGCCTGCCACAACCAGTCATCCGGCCAGCCATTGATGTCGTAGCTCATGCCCGCAAACTTCGGGTCGAGTGCCTTGATCTTCTTGGCGAGAGCGATCAGCTCCGGGAAGGTCGTCGGCATCTTGTCCGGGTCGCCGCCAGCCTTGGTGACGAGGTCGGAGTTGATGTAGATGATCGGCGAGGAAGCGTTGACCGGCAGGCCGTACTGCTTGCCGTCGATCTGGCCGAGAGCTGCCATCTTCGGGCTGTAGTTCTTGTCGAGGAAGGCCTGACCGCCTTCAGCCTGGATGAATGGGCTAAGATCGGTGATCTGGTTGCGCGGTGCGAGCGTGTGCACCAGTTCCGCCGTCAGGTTGTAACCCGAGAAATAAACATCGGGCAGATTGCCGGTGACGGCCGAGCGCAAGACCTGCTGCTGGCCTTCATTGTAGCCTGCGGCCGGAGCGAGGAAGTTGATCTTCACATCCGGGTTCTTCTTCATGAATTCATCGGCCAGCGGCTGATGGAATTTCGTGAAACCCGGCAGGTTGTAGAGAACGTTCAGCGTGATTTCGTTGGCAAGAACCGGCGTTGCGAGGCCTGCAAAGGCCACGCCGAGTGCCAGACCGCCCATCAGAGCGCGTCGGTTGATTTTCATGTCATTCTCCAAAATGGGTTGGGAGGAGGAGTTCGAACGACGTCACTTGACGCCGGTCATGGTAATACCGGCGATGAAATGCCGCCGTGCGAGGAGGAAGCACAGCACCATTGGCGCGGTAATCAGTGTTGCGCCCGCCATCAGGGCACCGTAATTGGCGCCGGATTCGACATCCGCAAAAAGCATCATGCCGAGCGGCGGCGGGGCGAGATTGGTGTCGGAGACCACGATCATCGGCCAATAAAGGTCGTTCCAGTGGGCGACGAGCGAGAAGATCGAGAAAGCCGCGAGCGAAGGCAGCGAGCCGCGCAGCACCAGTCCCCAACAAATCTCCATTTCCGAAAAACCATCCATGCGGGCCGCTTCGATGATTTCATCCGGGTAGCTGCGGAAGGACTGGTTGAACAGGAAGATGGCGAAGACAGACAGGAAGAACGGCATCATCATCGCGAAATAGGTGTTCAGCAGTTCCGTCTTCGCCAGACCGACGAAAAGCGGCAGGGCAAGTGCCTGAATTGGCACGCAGAGTGCCGCGATGATGAGACCCAGCAGCAGCTTGCGACCCGGAAACCTGAGCTTCGCCAGCGCATAGGCCGCTGGCACCGATGTCAGGACCTGTACGACGAGGATACCGACGCAGACGATGACGCCGTTCAGCATGAAACGTGCCATCGGCACCTGGCTCGCTGCGCGGGTATAGTTTTCGACGGCATCGAATTTCGCCGGGATCGGCCAGAGCGAGACGTCGAATATTTCCGCAGGCGAGCGGATCGACGTCAACATCATCCAGTAGAACGGCAGGAGCATCACGAAAGCGCCGAGTGCCAGCACGAGATGCGGGAAGTATTTGCGGAGCGCGGCCATCAATAGTGCACCTTCCGGTCCATATGCAGCGTCTGGCCGATCGAGAGGATCAACACGATAGCGAGGAAGATCACCGTCAGCGCAGCGGCATAACCGGTGTTGGAATATTCGAACCCTTCAAGATAGAGATCGAAAAGCAGGGTTTCGGAACCGAAGCGGCCCTTGGTCAGCACGGCAACCGTCTCGAACACCTTGAAGGCCGAGATCGAGGTGGTGACCACCACGAACATCGTCGTCGGCCCCAGCATCGGCCAAGTCACCGTCAGAAACCGGTCAATCGGGTTTTTCGCGCCGTCCAGTCTCGATGCCTCGTGCAGATCCTTCGAAATGGCGGTGAGGCCGGCGAGGAACAGCACCATGTTGAAGCCCAGAACCTGCCAGACACCCATCAGCGCCATGGTGGGAATGAGCAGGACCGGGTTGGAGAGGAACGCGACGGGCTCGAAGCCGAACCACTTGATCGCCGCATTCACCGGGCCAAGCGACGGATGCAGCAGAAATTGCCACACGGTCGCCATGGCGACGAGCGTTGCGGTGACGGGCAGGAAATAAGCGACTTCCCAGAATGCACGGCTGCGCTTGCGATTATAAACGAGCAAAGCCACGCCGAGCGCCAGGAACACGCCGAAGGGAATGACGATGACCGCATAAATGGCGGTATTCGCCAGCGCGCGCAGGAAGACCGGGTCGTGGAAAGCCTTCACGAAATTGTCGAGACCCACAAAGCGGGTGGAGACTGCGCCGAGCTTGTAATCTGTGACGGAAAAACCGGCCAGAACGAATATCGGAACGATATAGATCGCCAAAAGCAGCAGACTTGCCGGTGCCGCGAACATCAGGCCACGCCATATCATCCGCCGGTCCGCCTTCGAGAGGCGCGGGCGAGACTTTGCGCCCGTGGCCGAGGAAAAATCAACCGCCGTCATGCCGGCACCATTTCACGCACCGTCGTCTTGCGACGCAGGCCGTCCGCGGCAAAAAGATGCACGCGCTCCGGCGCAAAGCCGAGGTTCATCACACCGTTCTCATCGGCGCCCAACACCTCGCCCGCGGCCTGACGCAGGGTAATGGCGACGGTTTCATCGCTCAGAAGACGGCAGTTCACGAAACGGTCCGCGCCATGGGTTTCGCTGCGGGTCACCCGCACCGCGAAGCCTTCCGCACCCGGGCGCAGATCCTCGGCGCGAAGGCCAAGCGTCGCCGGGCCGGCATCACGACCAGAAGCCTCGACGCCAAGATCGCGGCCGAAAGCCGTGACCTTACCTCCAGCATGGATTTCCACCGGCAGCAGGTTGATCGACGGCGTGCCAATGAAGCGCGCAACCGTCAGTGTCGCCGGTTTCCGGTAAAGCTCGTCCGGCGTGCCCAGTTGCTCGATACGACCTTCCGACATCAGCGCGATGCGGTCCGACATTGTCATCGCTTCGATCTGGTCATGGGTGACGTAGATAAACGTCGCGCCCAACCGCCGGTGCAGCCCGGCAAGCTCCTCGCGCATGTGGGCGCGAAGCTTTGCATCTAGGTTGGAGAGTGGTTCGTCCATGAGGAATGCGGCAGGCGAGCGCACCAGTGCCCGGGCCAGAGCCACGCGCTGGCGCTGGCCGCCTGAAAGCTGGGCCGGCTTGCGGTCCAACAGATGCGCGATCTGCAGGGTCTCGGCCGCCTGTTCGACGGCAGCATCGATCTGGCGCAAAGTTTCGGCAGGCGCCGCAAATCTTCCGATCAGCGGCAAGCGTGCAGCAAGCGGCAGACGTCGCATTCGAAGCGGCGTCGCAATGTTCTGGCGCACGCTCATATGCGGATAAAGCGCGTAGGATTGAAACACCATCGCCAGATTGCGGTCACTTGGATCGATCTCCGTCACATCCTGACCGCCGATCGTCACCGAACCGCGATCCGGCGTTTCCAGCCCCGCGATGATGCGCAGCAGCGTTGACTTGCCGCAGCCGGACATGCCGACGAGGGACAAAAATTCTCCGGGACGGATGGAAAGATCGATCTCTTTCAGAACATCGTCAGCTCCAAAGCCTTTTCCGATACCCGAAAGTTCAAGTGATTGTGGCGTCATTCTGCGCTCCTTTTCTGGAGCGCATATGCTTATATTGTATGACAATATGACGAAGGTTTGCAGAAAGTTCCGTGACACTGAAAAGCCCGGCAATCCCGGCTCATCGCCATGCCTTGCGATACCGACCTTCACAAAAAACCGCTAATATCAGGGGGCAGTTCGACTATCCGAGCTCGACGCTTGTTCACCGGCTCCGCGAGCCTCGCGGGCCCGGTTTCTAAACGGCTGCAAGAATCACATGAGCCTGAATTTTGGTGACGACTTCGTCGCTGCCATAGCGCGCTTCAATGGCGGATGCGGCGCAGTCCGTCGCGGCTTCAAGTTTTCCCGGCGCTCTGGCTTCGATTTCGGTCCGGAGAACGGTTCCCTGACAATAGGCGATGGCAGGAATGCGCGGTGACGATGCACGGCTTTGCGCCGCTATCGTCTCGATCACCACCCGAGAGAAGCCGGCACTTTCCAGCTCACCACGAATCAATGTCGTATCGTGGTATCCGTGCGGGGTGCGGACCATGAAGCGCGGCGGATCGTCGGGAAACAGGCTTGCAAGGGCGTTAGTCACCTCATTCGCGAGATGATTCTCCTCGATGCGGTCCCATACGTTGAATAAATAATGGCCGCCGGGCTTCAGCACCCTCTTCGCTTCGCGATAGGCAGACGGGCGGTCGGGAAAAAACATCGCACCGAACTGGCAGATAACGAGATCGAAAGCAGCATTTTCGAACGGCAGCGCCTGAGCGTCGGCTTGGCGCCACCGGATGCGATTGTCGGGCACCTGGCGCGACGCCGCAAAGTCAAGCATCGGCTGGTTGAGGTCTGTCACGACATAGTTTGCGGCGGGCGGTAATCCTGGTGCCAGTTCACGCGTGACAACCCCGGTACCTGCGGCGATTTCCAGAACATTGATCGGCGTCAACGCCGCCGCCCGCCGTGCCAGATCGCGGGCGAATGGCTCGAAAATCAACGGCACCATATAGCGGTCGTAGTTTTCCGGGATAGAGCCGGAAAAAACCTTGTCCGTTTCCAACATGGCTTTCACCCTGCGGTCAGCTGATGACCCCGGAACTTTAGCACATATAAGGGAAATTCGGAATCTGTTCGGCCACGTGGGTTTTACGTATATGCCAACGGTGCCGATATTCTATCGGCATGACTAAAAGCCTTGAGTAAAGGCCGTATCATAGTGTTTTTGTGGGAAGAGAAATGGCGCACCCGAAGAGATTCGAACTCCTGACCCCCAGATTCGTAGTCTGGTGCTCTATCCAGCTGAGCTACGGGTGCGTGCCGTTCCGGTCATTTCCGGTGGCGTGGCGATCCTCTAAAACGTCCTCATTCCGATTGCAAGCGATTTCGTTTCGAAATTGTCATTTTTCCGCAGCAATTCATTTATCTTATTGATTATACTACAAATTCCATCAAGGGCATTTTTGAGTGGCTATATGGGGCGCATATTCCGGGAGGTGCGGCGATTGTGCAGGACCTTCTTCAGGCGAAGTGATCAGGCGGTCCGAGCGGCGTGTACGGAGGCGGCGCGGTCGGCGATCTCGATGCGAAACTGCGTGCCGGGACCGGGTTTTTCGACAAGCGCTATCGTGCCGCCATGGGCAAGCACAAGTTCCCGCGCAATCACGAGGCCGAGACCGGTGCCGCCGGAGCGGGCCGATCCCCTGAAGGCGGAAAACAGGTTCTCTTTCGCCTTGCGCGGCATTCCCGGCCCGTTGTCGTCTATCACGATGCTGACGACGTTGCCGGCCCTCTGGGCTGCAATCGACAGATGCCGAGGCGACGCGTTCGCCGTGTCGGATTGCAGTGCCTGAACGGCGTTGCGACAGAGATTGTGGATCACCCGGAAAAGCTGCTCGGCATCCGCATCGACGGTGAGATCGGGCGGCACGCTATCGTGAAACTCGATGCCGCTTTCCGGATCGAGCGCCAGAATGTCACGCACATCCCGCACCAGAAGACTTAACTGCACCGTCTTGCGTTTCGGCGCGCCCTCCGTCGCCTGCCCGTAGGCCAGAACCTCGGTTGTATAGGATACGGCGCGGTCGATCGTGCGCAGCAGTTTCGGCGCAAAGCTCCTGACCATCGGATCCTTGGCGTCCACCAGCCGGTCCGACATAAGCTGTGCGGATGACAGGATATTGCGCATGTCGTGGTTGATCTTCGAAACCGCCAGACCGAGATCCACGAGGTTTTTCTGTTGCCGCAGGGTTTTCTGCAACTCCGTCTGCATGTCGGCCAGGTGACGGCCCGCGACGGACAACTCGTCGCTTCCCTCCTCCGGCACGAAAATCCGCTCGGGATTGCCCGGTTCCTCGGAAAAACGCTGCATGCCGAGCGTCAGGCGACGTATGGGCCGGATCATGATGCGGTTGATGGAAACGAAGATGAGACCGGCGGTTACAAGCGACAGGACGATGGAGATAAGGAAAACATTGCGGGCATAAGCCAGCATCGCCGCCCGTAGTTTGTTTTCACCCAGCACGAGTTCAATGATGGTGTCGCTGTCTCCGACCACATCGAAAACGCGGATGACGCGATTGCCGCCAAACAGCAATGTGGAGAAGGCATCCCGCACCGCTGCCAGTTGCGAGACATCGGAAAGATCATATTGCTCATCGACCCCAGGTGGCGTTTCTGCCACGGCAAGCAGGCGCGATGTGCCATCCTTGCGCAGCGCAATCAGCTTCGCCCCGGTGGCCATCAGCGTGTCGTTCTGCACGCTCCGCGGCAATTCGGCCTGCAAGCCATCGATCACCGCGCCGGCTGCTGCCGCCGTGTTCAGACGGTCCCGCAGCCATGAAAGGCGCATATTGGCGACCGAAGGTACGAAGATCAGCACTTCGGCAATCATCACGAAAATAACGGTGAGCAACAGCAGGCGCCCGGAAAGCCCCCCGGTCAATCCCGGCATGCAGTGCACCGGATTGTCTTCCGTGCCGTCCAAGCTGTCTACGCCTTTAGAAAACACCGGGCCCTGATCCTGTATGCGCGCCGCCGCTTCGGTGGAACGGCTCGGTTTATATGCAAGCACGATAATAGGACCTAACAGATATTTTTCAAATGCGTTGCAAAACAAACGTTTCCATCGCCTGAAAAACAAAACGCCGCCCGGGAGGGCGGCGTTTGACTTAGAACCGGTCTCAAGCGAAACCGCAGTCGGAATGGCTTAGAACTCCTGCCAGTCCCCGTTCGCTACAGCAGCGGCTGGTTGGGCGTTGAGAGCGCGGCTGACGCTGCTCATCAATTTACGTGCCGGAGAGGCCACGGCCGCTGCCCTTCCGGACACCGCCACGGGCCGCATCGGCTGTTCTGCGCGAGAGCGTATCTGACCATCCTCTACGCCGACCTTGAAGCGCGACACCAGCGTGACGAGATGGCCCGCTTCACCGCTCAGCTTGTGGGTTGCGGCCGAGGTTTCCTCGACCATTGCGGCATTGCGCTGCGTCACCTGATCCATCTGGTTGATGGCGGTATTCACCTCATGCAGGCCGGTCGACTGTTCCCGCGCCGCCGTGGCGATCGAATGGATATGTTCGTTGATAGCCAGAACGCGGGTCTCGATCTCGCCCAGCGCGCTGCCGGTTCTCTGCACCAGCGACACACCGCGACCGACCTCTTCGCCGGACTTGGTGATCAGCGCCTTGATGTCCTTCGCAGCCGTCGCGGAGCGTTGCGCCAGTTCACGCACTTCCTGTGCGACGACAGCGAAGCCCTTGCCCGCCTCACCCGCACGCGCGGCCTCAACGCCGGCGTTCAGCGCCAGGAGGTTGGTCTGAAAGGCGATCTCGTCAATGACATTGATGATCTGGCTGATTTCCCGCGAGGCATGCTCGATCCGATCCATGGCGGAGACGGCATCGCGCACGACATTGGCGGATTCTGCCGTCTTCTGCTTGGTCTCGGCCACCATTGTGCTGGCTTCCTGCGCCCGATCCGTTGAATTGCGAACGACGGCGGTGATTTCATCAAGGGCGGCGGAGGTTTCCTCCAGTGCCGCAGCCTGCTGTTCCGTCCGCTTCGAAAGGTCGTCGGCCGCCGAACGCAATTCGTTCGCATTGCCGCTGATGCCTTCCGTGCTGCTGCGCACTTCCCGCATCGTCTCCCGCAGCTTGGCCAGCGTCTCGTTGACATTGGTCTGGAGCTCGGCGAACACGCCGCGGAACTCGCCATCCATCTTTTCCGTCAGATCGCCCCGCGCCAGACCTTCGATGACGCGGCTGGTCTCGGAAACACCATTGTCCACGCCGGTGAGCAGGGCATTGATCGTCGCAGCGAAACGATTGAGGTTTTCGTCGCCGTAATCCTTGTTGATGCGGCGGCTGAAATCGCCCTGGGCCGCAGCGTCGACGACAACGGCCATGCCGGCCTGCAGATCATCGCTCTTGGCACGCATGGCGGTTTCCTGCGCATTCATGCGGCGCACTTCACGACCGTTCTTCTTGAAGACTTCGACTGCCGCTGCCATTTCGCCGATTTCGTCGGTCCGGCCGAGATAGGGAACGTCCGCATCCAGATTTCCGTCCGCAACGGCATTCATCACTTCCGAAACCTTGCGGATGGGCGCGCTCAGCTGCCGCGCTCCGATGTAGAGGCCGAACGCCGCGCCGGCCAATATGCCGCTGCCGGTGACGATGATGACCAGCCAGAAGGTCGTCGTTACAAACCCGTCGATGCCCGCCTTGACGGCTTCAAGCCCGGCGATGTCATTCTTCACGACAGCATCGATTTCCGCCTGATAGGCTTTGCGGTTGGCCCGGTTCGCGTCGTTGTTACCCTGCTGGTTGGCGGCCTGCGGGCCGGCCTCGCGGGCAAGCCGTGCCGTTTCCAGACGGAAGGCCTTGAATTCCTTGAAGCGACTGGAGAGATTGTCGAAGGCCGCCTTCTGTTCTGCCGGAACGAGAGGGGTCCAGGTTGCGATCAACTTCTCCATGGCGTCGAGGTTCTTGACGATGCCATCAGCAAAAGGTGCCGCCTTTTCGATATCGGGCGCAGCGTAGACCCCGCGCGCCTCCATGACGACCGCAGTCACAAGCCGGTTCAGCGCTTCACCCTTATAGGCGCGCTCCGCTGCCTTTTCGTATCCGACCGTGCGCACCTGAAACTCGCTGACCGCATATATGGACAGGCCGCCGATGGTGCAGGCCACAAGGCTCATAAGCCCGACAAGAAGATTGATACGACCGCGAATTCTCAATTTCGTTCCCCCAAAAGCCAGCCGCACGATGGAAAATGGGAAGCTGGCATAACTTTTCCCATCACAACATTTATCAATGCCGCCTTAAGAAAGAATTTCAGAATTTACCGATCGTGCGATCGGAATGCGCGCGCAGCGCCCGTGAGCGAAGCCGATTTCATGGCGCTTCCGCAAAAGGTGAAGCGCGAAAACCCCTTCGGCAATTGACTTTGCTCGGCCTATGCCCTTATAAGCCGCGCACGCTCGGCCATTAAAAGCTCGCCCAGGCGGGGTTAGCCGTGCAAAAAACGAAACGCTCTTGCAAATAGTGCAAATTCAAGAAGGGCCGCACACCGCGGTATTAAATAAATGTCGAAGCGTACATTCCAGCCATCCAAGCTTGTTCGCAAGCGTCGTCATGGTTTCCGTGCCCGTATGGCTACTGCCGGCGGTCGCAAAGTTCTCGCAGCCCGCCGCGCGCGCGGCCGCGCAAGTCTGTCGGCTTAATTGCCGTCTCTGTGGCCCGATGAAAGTCGCGGGCACATGAGCAAGACAAAAAAACTGCCCGGCCGGCTTAAAAACCGGTCGGATTTTCTTGCCGTGCAGACGGGGGAAAAGCGTCGGGGAGGCACCTTTCTTCTGGAGGTCCTCGACAGGAAAACCCCGGAAACCGAACCTCGGGTCGGTTTCACCGTAACGAAAAGACAAGGCAACGCGGTCGAGCGAAATCGCATGCGCCGCCGTCTCAAGGAAGCCGTCAGGCTTTCTGCCGGATTCGCAATGAAGCCCGGCCATGACTATGTGATTGTCGCCCGCAGGGACGTGCTCGAGACGGCCTTCCCGAAACTTCAGTCTCTCCTTACCGAGCGAATTGAAGGAACGGCGAAACCGAAACGGTCCCAGGACACCCGCTCCAGGAAAGAATGATGGAAAAGAACCGCAATTACTTCATCGCGATAGCCCTTTCGGTTGTCATCGTCCTCGCCTGGCAATTCCTTTACATGAATCCGCGCATCGAGCAGCAGCGCCGCGCCGAAGAGGCCCGCCAGGCGCAGCAGCAGACAACGCAGCAACAGCCGGCACCGGGTGCCGCACCCGGCGTGACCGTCGACGGCGCACCGCCTGCCTCCTCCACGCAGGCCGCCGCCACGGCGACGCGTGAAGAAGCGATTGCAAAAAGCCAGCGTGTGGCCATCGACACCAACGCCATCGCCGGCTCGATCAATCTGACCGGCGCCCGCTTCGATGACATCCGGCTCAAGGGCTACCATGAGACCGTCGATGACTCGAGCCCGATCATCACGCTGTTTTCGCCTTCCGACACCAAGGACGGCTATTTCACCGAACTCGGTTACGTTGGCGGCGCCGATGCCGGCAGCGTTCCCGGTCCTGCGACCGTGTGGACACTCGCAAGCGGCGACAAGCTGACGGAGACCACACCGGTTACCCTGAAGTATACCAACCAGAATGGCGTCGTTTTCTCCCGTACCGTTTCGATCGACCAGCATTACATGATCACGGTCAACGACAAGGTCGAGAACCCCGGGCAGGCGCCCGTCTCCTTTGCCACCTACGGCCGCGTGACGCGCAACAACAAGCCGGCAATACCGCCCGTTTTCGTCATCCATGAAGGCTTCCTCGGCGTCTCGGGCAAAGACGGCAGCCTGACGGAAGAAAAATACAAGGATGTCGAAGAAACCCCGGTAACGATTGCCAAGGCGACCGGCGGCTGGCTCGGCATCACCGACAAATATTGGGCCGCTGCCATTGTGCCGCCGCAGATGACGCCGTTCGAAACGCGTTACTCGCACATCAAGGGCAATCAGCCGAGCTACCAGGCCGATTTCAAGAGCGACACGATGACGGTCGAACCCGGCCAGTCCATCGAACTGAAGAGCCTTGTCTTCGCCGGTGCCAAGGAAGTGCCGCTGGTTGACCGCTATGAAACCGAATATTCCATTCCGAAGTTCGACCTGTTGATCGACTGGGGCTGGTTCTACTTCATCACCAAGCCGATGTTCAAAATGATGGATTTCTTCTTCCGTTATTTTGGCAACTTCGGTGTGGCCATCCTGCTGACCACCATCGTCGTCAAGGCTCTCTTCTTCCCGCTCGCCAGCAAGCAATATGCATCCATGGCGAACATGAAGCGCATGCAGCCGAAGATGGAAGAGCTGAAGGCCAAGCATGGCGATGACCGCATGGCCATGCAGCAGGCGATGATGCAGCTCTACAAGGAAGAGAAGATCAATCCGGTTGCCGGCTGCTGGCCGATGCTGCTGCAGATTCCGGTCTTCTTCGCGCTCTACAAGGTCATCTACGTCACCATCGAAATGCGGCATGCACCGTTCTTCGGCTGGATTCACGACCTTTCCGCGCCAGATCCGACCTCGCTGTTCAATCTGTTCGGCCTTCTGCCCTACGACGTGCCGCACTTCCTGATGATCGGCGTCTGGCCGCTCGTCATGGGCATCACGATGTTCCTGCAGATGCGCATGAACCCGACCCCACCCGATCCGACACAGGCGATGATCTTCACCTGGATGCCGCTGATCTTCACCTTCATGCTGGCTTCGTTCCCCGCCGGTCTGGTTATCTACTGGGCATGGAACAACACGCTGTCGATCTCGCAGCAGGCCCTCATCATGAAGCGTCACGGTGCCAAGATCGAACTGTTCGATAATCTCAAAGGGCTATTCAAGCGAAAGCCGGTGCAATCGAAATGAGTGAAACCGGCCCGGCAACCGAAAAGCCCCTCTTTGGGCGACCCTGGATATTCATTCGCGGCGTTCCCGCGATGAAATTCCTGCCGCCCGAAGGCCCGCCGGAGATTGCCTTCGCCGGACGTTCGAATGTCGGCAAGTCTTCGCTCATCAATGCGCTGGTGGGCCACAAAGGCCTTGCCCGCACCTCCAACACACCCGGACGCACGCAGGAACTGAACTACTTCGTTCCTGAGGGTTATTCCGGTGAGCCGGGCGACCTGCCGCCGATGGCGCTGGTCGATATGCCGGGTTACGGCTATGCGCAGGCGCCGAAGGACCATGTCGATGCCTGGACGAAGCTCGTCTTCGATTACCTGCGTGGACGTGCGACGCTGAAGCGCGTCTACGTGCTGATCGATTCCCGCCACGGAATAAAAAAGAACGACGAGGAGGTTCTTGGCCTGCTCGACAAGGCGGCCGTGTCCTATCAGGTCGTGCTGACGAAGACGGACAAGATCAAGGACGTTGGCGTTCCCCGGCTGATCAGTGAAACGCTGGAGAAAATCCGCAAGCGTCCCGCCGCCTATCCGGAAGTTCTCGCTACCTCTTCGGAAAAATCCTTCGGGCTGGATAGCCTACGCGCCGAGATCGTACGAACGGTCTCGCTCTAAAAGACCATCGCCTTCAGGCGATGGTGAAAAGCAGGACGGCGGTCCACAGCATCGCCATCAATGCCAGAAGCCGCCAGAAACGCACGGAATTCCACACCTCCAGAAGCATTGCGGCGAATATGCTGCCATTGCGAAGCGGCTGGCCCTTGAATGGCAGACCGGAGCGAAGCGGATCCCTGTCAAGCAGGGCTGCGACGCCCGCTCTTTCGCGATATTCGGTTTCCGCCAGATTGTCACGCCAGCGCCTGACCATGGCCGCAAACTGGCGGTCGCGTTTGACGCGTTTTGCAAGCTCCGCCATGCTTTCCGGTGGCAAGGCACCCAGCACATATTCGCCAGCGAGTACTTCGTCCCGCAAACCGCTTTGCTTGTCTCGATCCGGTACGGTCATATGTTTTCAAACTCCTCGGTCGTTCAGGCCAGCATCATTTTTTGCGATGCGCAACGATCCTCCGTCGCCCTGCTGAATAACCCCTCCCCTGCTCGCCACAAGGCTGGTCCGATTGGTGCTTTATGTCAATCTCATTACGCGCCGCAGGCCGCCCAAAAGCGGAATTTTACTATGCGCCGACACAATATGGCCCGGAGGTTACTTCATTCATTCACCCCGCGCATTCACCTGTCCTTGCAAACGCATCGACATGCCGAATCCGCGCATCCTGCACCGCAAAAATCGATTCCGATTTTTGCGCCGATGCTGTAGAGCGATGAAAGGCTCTCAAGGGCCGCAACCACAGACCGAGGTTTTTCCATGACTGCTTCCGAAAGCGAGACTCAGGCGCGGCTGCTCGCACAGGCTCTGCCCTTTATGCAGAAATATGAGAACAAGACCATCGTGGTGAAATATGGCGGTCATGCCATGGGCGACTCCACACTTGGAAAGGCTTTTGCGGAAGATATCGCCCTGTTGAAGCAGTCTGGTATCAACCCCATCGTCGTGCACGGCGGCGGCCCGCAGATCGGCGCGATGCTGACGAAGATGGGCATTGAATCGAAGTTCGAAAGCGGCTTGCGCGTTACCGATGCCAAGACAGTCGAGATCGTCGAAATGGTTCTGGCCGGCTCGATCAACAAGGAGATCGTCGCGCTCATCAACCAGACGGGCGAATGGGCCATTGGCCTGTGCGGCAAGGACGGCAACATGGTCTTCGCCGAAAAGGCGAAAAAGACCGTCGTCGATCCCGACAGCAATATCGAGCGCGTTCTCGATCTTGGTTTTGTCGGTGAAGTCGTCGAGGTCGACCGCACCCTGCTCGACCTGCTTGCCAAGTCGGAGATGATCCCGGTCATCGCTCCCGTCGCTCCCGGTCGCGATGGCGCCACCTACAACATCAATGCCGACACCTTTGCCGGCGCCATTGCCGGTGCGCTCAACGCCACCCGCCTGCTGTTCCTCACGGACGTGCCTGGCGTTCTCGACAAGAATAAGGAACTCATCAAGGAACTGACGGTCTCCCAGGCGCGTGCGCTGATCAAGGACGGCACGATTTCCGGTGGGATGATCCCGAAGGTCGAGACCTGCATCGAGGCCATCAAGGCCGGTGTTCAGGGCGTGGTGATCCTCAACGGCAAGACCGCCCATTCCGTTCTTCTGGAAATCTTCACGGAAGGCGCGGGCACGCTCATCGTGCCCTGATACGGTTCATGTGGCGGACGGGAATGCCTGTCCGCCACGACAACACTTTCAGCCGAATATCAGAAGCGACAGCACGCCCAGAACGATCAGCAGGCAGCCCGAAAGTTCCAGCCGGTTGATCTTTTCCTTGAAGAAGAGCACGGTCGAGGCGAAGGCGAAGAGCATCTCCACCTGCGCCAGCGCCTTGACCACGGCCGCCTGTTGTAACGTCATCGCCGTGAACCAGCCGAATGACGCCGTGGCCCCCACGAAACCGACCGCAAGCGACGGTTTCCACGCCTTCGCGATCCGCCGCAATTCGTCCCTCTCCCGCCATACGATCCACAAGAACATCGCCAAGGTCTGCGTCACGATGACAACGACGAGGGTAAAGCCGGCCTGCATCACCGCATCCGGTGCCGGCAGGCTGGGTGCTAGCGCCAGCGAGGCCGAACGGTAAGCGACAGACGACAGGCCGAAAAAAGCCCCCGAGGCGAGGCCGATGCCCGCCGTCCGGCTGAAGATGGAGGTGAGAATGGAGGCAGGGGTCACTTCCGTGCGTGCAACCGAAATCAGCATGACGCCGGCCACCGAAATAGCGATGGCCGCAAGAGTGCCGCCATTGACGCTTTCGCCAACGAAAATCAGCGCAAACAATGCCGCCTGCGCCGGCTCAGTTCGGGAATAGGCCGTGCCAACCGCGAAGTTGCGGAAGGAAAACAGGTGCACCAACAGGAAAGTGGCGGCGATCTGCGCCATGGCCCCGACCATCGCCCAGACGGCGAATGACATGTTCGGCACCGGCAGCGGCCGGCCAAGTACACCATGCAGAAAACCGAGATAGGCAAGAGCGAAGGGCATTCCAAAAACGAAGCGCACGAAAGTTGCGCCCGTGGTGCCCATCATGCCCTTCAGGTGCTTTTGCAGGGTCGAGCGCAGGTTCTGCAAGAACGCGCTTGCGAAGGTTATGCCTATCCAGAGTTCCATGATCTTGGCGGTATCATGCGCTGGAGGCCGCAGCCAAGCCCGATTTTCCCGTCTGTCGTCGTCTTTTCGATTTTCTTCGGCATTCGAAACGGGCATAAAGCTGCCCATGGACACAAAGCCGAAAAACCTGCCCGATGCCGCCGATTTCGCCCACGTCAGCGAATGGGTCTTCGACCTCGACAACACGCTCTATCCGCATCACGTCAATCTGTTTTCCCAGATCGACCGTAACATGACGGCCTATGTTGCTGAGCTTTTAAAGCTCGAGCCCGACGAGGCTCGCGCGCTTCAGAAGCGCTATTACCACGAACATGGCACCACGCTTCAGGGCCTGATGATCCACTACGGCATCAGCCCGGACGAGTTTCTGGAGCGCGCGCATGCCATCGACTATTCCGCGCTGAGCCCACATCCGGAGCTCGGCGAGGCAATCAAGGCGTTGCCGGGCCGCAAGTTCATCCTCACCAATGGCAGCGTCAAGCATGCACAGGCAGCGGCGGGCGCGCTCGGCATTCTCGACCAGTTCGAGGATATTTTCGATATCGTCGCCGCGGACTATCTGCCAAAGCCGGCCAGTGCGACCTATGAGAAGTTTGCCGCACTTGCGAAGCTCGACACCAGAAAAGCCGCCATGTTCGAGGACCTGCCGCGCAATCTCGCGGCACCCAAGGCACTCGGCATGAAGACAGTGCTGCTCGTTCCTTCGAACCTCGAAGGCGTCATCATGGAGCGCTGGGAGATCCCCGCCGCGACGGATGAGCATATCGACTACATCACTGACGATCTGACCGGTTTCCTGATCAAAACGATCGCCCGCTGACAGGTAACATCGAAATCGAGCGTAGACGACATTACCGAAGCTTCATGCACCTTACGGATGTTTAAGTAGTGAACTGCCACCTACGCCACTATCTTCCTCCTCAGGGACACCAACGGAAGGTAATGACGATGTCTACACGAAAGATCGCACTCTCTGCTCTTGGCGCAGCCCTCTTGCTCGGCTCGGCTGCTACAGCCAGCTTTGCGGCCCCGCCAGCGCACGGCAAAGGCCACGGCGAGCGCATGCCGTTCCGCCCGGAACTGGCGTTCGTTCAGCTGCTGAAGGTGGCCGACACCAACAAGGACGGCAAGATTACCAAGGAAGAGTTCGCCGCACGTCAGGACGCACTTTTTGCCGAGATCGACAAGGACAAGGACGGTTCGATCACGCCAAAGGAAATGCGTGAATACCGCCAGGCCAAAATGGAGGCGTTCCGTGCGGCTCATCCGCGCCCAGAGGCTGCTGACGCTAAAGCGGGCGAAGGCAAGGGACCTGAGGGCAAGCGCGCCGAACGCGAACATGGCGGTCGTCAGGGCTGGGGCAAGCATGGCGGCAAGGGTGGGGCGTTCGCGATGATGCGCATGGCCGACACCGATGAAAACGGCCAGGTCAGCAAGGCCGAATTCACCGCAGCCGGCGAAAAAATGTTCGAACGGCTGGACAGGAACAAGGACGGCGTCATCTCCATCGATGATATGCCAGACCGCCCGTTCCTTTAATCACATAAGAAAAAGCCCGCTCAATCGGCGGGCTTTTTTCCTTTCAATGCAGGCTGACGGTTTTCAAATCGTCTTCGGCAGCCTTGAAAAACGTGCTGGAACGATTGTCTGTCAGGAGGATCGGCGTGCCATCCGCGCCAAACAGGGCCCAGAGATCGAGTTGCGGATCGAGATCAGGCGCTTCCGGGAAACAGCGGCTTACGTCTTCCGCACGGATTTTACGGATATAGCCCACTTCTCCCTCGCCGATATGAGCGAGCTGGGACCGGGTGAGACGCGCATGCGCTTCTTTTAAAAGCATATTTCAGCCTCCTTCTTCACGCCGAGCGATTCGTGTCGGATTCCGGCGTTCACGTTCTACTCTGAGACGGAAATATTAATTTTCTTTACCACGTTTGAAATTTCGGGCTTCACCAGATCGATGGCAAGAAGGCCATTGCGCAGGCGCGCGTCCCTCACCTGCATGCCGTCTGCAAGCACGAAGACCCGCTGGAATTGCCGGGCAGCGATACCCCGGTAGAGAAAATCCCGCTTTTCCTGCTCCTGCTGGCGACCGCGAATGACGAGCTGGTTGTCGGCCGTCGTCACATCCAGATCGTCCTGCGAAAAACCGGCGACTGCAATCGTGATACGCAGGCGTTCCGGCACGTCTTCACCGCCGGGCAGGCGCTCGATGTTGTATGGAGGATAGCCATCATTGGCCTTCGCCATACGCTCCAGCGTTTTTTCCATGGCATCAAAACCCAGCAAAAGCGGGTGGGTGAATGGCGTCATGCGGCTCATATCGTCTCTGTCCTTGCAACCAAGCGACGTTTCGCGGTCCCGCTTCCGGCAACCCTGCCGGTCAATCTTACCGGCTCTACGCAATATGGGAAGCAAAACCACGATGCGCAAGGCGGGGCCACAAGGCAAAGGCAGGCACTCCGAGGAATGAGACTTGACAAGTGAACGTCCGCCGCTGGAAAAAAGCGCCTTATCTCAACGGCGGGCAAGACATGGCAGAACGCAGAAAAATCATCATAGACACGGATCCAGGTCAGGACGACGCGGCAGCGATCATGCTGGCTTTCGCAAGCCCGGAAGAAATTGAAATTCTCGGTCTGTGCGCCGTCGCCGGCAATGTTCCGCTGAAACTGACCAGCCGCAACATCCGCATCATCTGCGAATTGTGCGACCGCACCGATATTCCCGTCTATGAGGGTGCCGAGCGGCCACTGGTGCGAAAGCCCATCACTGCCGAGCATGTTCACGGCAGCACCGGCCTTGATGGCCCGGTTCTCGACGAGCCGACGATGGAGGCACAAAAGCAGCACGCCGTCGATTTCATCATCGAAACGCTGCTGCGGGAGCCTGCGGGCACCGTGACGCTCTGCACGCTCGGCGCGCTGACCAATGTGGCGCTGGCTTTGCAGAAGGCCCCCGAGATTGCAGGCCGCGTCAAGGAACTGGTGATGATGGGTGGCGGCTTCTTTGAAGGCGGCAACATCACACCGGCTGCGGAATTCAACATCTATGTCGATCCGCAGGCTGCCGATATCGTCTTCCGTTCCGGCGTGCCCATCGTCGTGATGCCGCTTGACGTAACCCACCAGTTGCTGACCACCAAGGCGCGTGTCAGCCGCATTCGCGATATAGGCACACGCCCGGCAATCGCCATGGCGGAAATGCTGGAATTCTTCGAGCGTTTCGACATCGAGAAATACGGTTCGGACGGCGGCCCCCTGCACGATCCAAGCGTCATCGCCTATCTCCTCAAGCCCGAGCTGTTTCAGGGCCGCGATTGCAATGTCGAAATCGAGGTCAATTCCGAACTGACCATGGGCATGACGGTGGTGGACTGGTGGCGGGTGACCGAGCGCCCGGTCAACGCCCGCGTGATGCGAAATGTGGATGCGGACGGCTTTTTCGAATTGCTGACGGAACGTTTCGCCCGCCTCTGATGGGAACGCAGACATGAAAAGGGCCGCTGGCATGACCAGCGGCCCTTTCATTTGGAACCACGGGATATTCTCAGAACTCGGTCCAGTCGTCCTGTGCCAGCGCGTTTGCGCCGCTGGTTCTTGGGCGGGAACGTTGGGTCGCAGCCGAGCGGCCCGATGCCTGTGACGAGGCGACAGGCGCACGCATTGCCGCCGCGGTGGCGCGCAATTGCTGGCTCGACTGGCTGGAATGACCGCCGGATACGGAGAAGCCGGCAACGAGCGATTTCAGCGTTTCCGCCTCGCTGTTCAGCGTCACGCTTGCCGCCGTTGTTTCTTCCACCATGGCAGCATTCTGCTGGGTGACCTGGTCCATCTGAGTGACGGCGGAGTTGATCTCCTTGAGACCTACCGCCTGCTCGCTGGCGGAGGCCGAAATCTGCCGTATCAGCTGGTTGATCTGCAGAACCTGATCGGCAATCTTTCTCATCGTCTCGCCGGCCTTGCCGACCAGCTGGACGCCCTCGCCCACCTGCCTTGCGGAGGTGTTGATCAGACCTTTGATCTCCTTCGCGGCTGTCGCGGAACGTTGCGCCAGTTCACGTACTTCCTGCGCGACGACGGCAAAACCCTTGCCAGCCTCGCCCGCACGGGCAGCTTCCACACCGGCATTCAGCGCCAGAAGGTTGGTCTGGAAAGCGATTTCGTCGATTACCCCGATGATGCGGGAGATTTCCGCCGAGGATTGAGCGATGCCTTCCATGGAACTGACGGCCTGCTGCACGACCTCGCCCGACTTGCCGGCGTCGTCGCAGGCATTGCTGACAGCTGTCGCCGCCTGCGCTGCGTTTTCCGCACTGGAATTGACCTGCGCCGTCAGCTGGTTGAGGGCGGCAGCGGTCTCTTCCAGGCTTGCAGCCTGCTGTTCCGTGCGGTGGGAGAGATCGCTCGCAGCGCGGGTGATCTCGCCGGTGCCGTTGCCGATGCTGGCAACGGTTCCGTTGACGGTGGAAACGGTTTCCTCGAGGCTGGCGAGCGCCGAGTTGAAGTCGTTGCGCAGCTTTGCATATTCACCGGGGAACTGGTCCTCGATACGATAGGTCAGATTGCCCTGCGAGAGCGCATTGAGACCCGCGCCGAGTACGCTCACGATATGTTGCTGCATCCGGCTGTTCTCATTGCGCTCGGATTCGGACCTTTGGCGCTCCGTTTCCGCATTGCCACGCTGCACGGCGGCATCCGCTTCCATTTCGCGGATACCGGCAAGCTTCGCACGGAAGCCTTCCAGAGCCGTTGCCACCGCGCCCGTCTCATCCCTGCGGTCCTGTCCGGAAACCGGCACATCGTAACGACCGTCGCTCAGTGTTTTCACATCGGAGACCAGCGAGGCGAGCGGATTGCGGACGAAATAGCGGACGGAGAAATAGAGCGCGGCAATAACCGCCGCAAGAATGACGATCGCCCCGAGGATCATCAGATAAGTCTGTTCCTGCACCGGCGCGTTCAACGCCTGATGCGGGATATCCACCAGAACCACCCAGGTGGCATTGAGGCCCGGAACCGCAAACGGATAGACAAGGCGGTTATAGGGCGCGTCGGTATCAAGGCCGAGATTTTCGATCAGGCCCTGCTTGCCGGATGTGATCGCCGCCTGAACGGTGCTTGCACCCTCTCCGTCATAGGCCTTCATGTTCTGCTCGGGCGTCGGCGGTACCAGCCATTGGCCGCCCTGCGAAATGAGTGTCACACGGCCGGTTTCGAAAGGATGCAGCGCCTGCAGCTTCTGCGACAGAGCTGCCAGCGAGATATCGACCCCCGCCACACCAATCATCTTACCATCAGACATGACGGGATAGGCAAGCGAGGTCATTGTGGTGGGCACTTCCGTGCCTTCGGCCAGATAGGGCTGGGTAATGGCGCCCTTGCCGGATTTGGCGGCCAGCGAATACCACTCCGCCGCATAGTCGTTCTTGAAGGTCGAAAACTGGATGTCGCCTTTCTGGGTCTTCGACCAGTAGGGGGCAAATGCACCCGTTGCATTGGTGCCGAGATCGAGCCTGTTGGCGATCTCGGTGGTCTGTCCGTCGAAAAGGCCCAGCTGCTCACAGAACCAGCTTCCGAAAGCGAAAGCATTCTGCTCGACATTGGCCTTGAGGATGTTGACGATGCCGGGGCGGTCCATCGATTTCGCCTGGTGCGCACGGCCGATGATACCGGCCATGGAGCGGGCAGCACTGCCGAGTTCACCGACATCTGCGGCGATGACGTTGGCGATGGCGCGTGCCTCGGTGTTCGCCTGATCCATGGTCAGCGAATGGACACGGTCGCTGGTCTGGGAAATGAGGAAGGAATTCGATGCGACAAGGACCGTGGTGATTGCACAGCCGGTTACAAGGATCAGCTTGGTCGCAAGCGACTTCACTTTGAAATTGAACATTTTGGCCTCGATCAAATCGCCGGCCGAAAAGGCTGGCGTCAACGGATGAGAAATCTCCGTCATGGAGGCCCGCCCGCTGGGGGCAGTGCGCTGCAACGCGACGAGGGGAAATTAGAATATCTTTGCTAATTAACCCCTAAAATTCCCCCGTCGCATCGAGCCGAAATCAGTGCTCGTAATAGGCGGATACGATGTTCCATGCATCGTCGGCCGTTTCGGCGAAATGTAGCAGCTCCATATCTTCGGGCGCAATGGTTCCGAAATCCGCGAGGAATTCGAAATTGACGACGGAGCGCCAGAATTTCTCTCCGAAGAGAATGAGCGGGATGGGCGCCATGCGCTTCGTCTGGATCAGCGTCAGCGTCTCGAAGAGTTCATCGAGCGTGCCGAAACCGCCGGGGAAGATCACCACGGCCTTGGCCCGCATCAGGAAATGCATCTTGCGGATGGCGAAATAGTGGAAGTTGAAGCTCAGCTCCGGCGTGACATAGGGGTTGGGCGCCTGCTCATGCGGCAGAACGATGTTGAGGCCGATGGACGGGCCTCCGACATCGGCTGCGCCGCGATTGCCTGCTTCCATGACGCCGGGACCACCGCCGGTGACCACGACATATTCCAGATGGTCCGATTTCGCGCCGTAGTCGGTGCAGAGCCGGGCGAACTTGCGCGCCTCCTCGTAATAAACCGAGGATTGCTCCAGATTGCGTTTCTGCGTCTCGTTGCGGGCCGCCCAAGCCTCGCCGCCGGGCTCGGGAATGCGCGCGCCGCCGAACATGACGACGGTGGACTTGATGCCCCGCTCGGTCAGCGCCATTTCCGTCTTCAGAAGTTCGAGTTGAAGCCTGACGGGGCGCAACTCCTCGCGGCAGAGAAAATCCATATCCGCGTAGGCAAGCCGGTAGGATGGGGAATCCGACTGCGGTGTTTTGGGAATGACATCGGCCTGCTGCTTGTCCGCAGAGCTACGCTTCAACGGGTCCCACACCCCATCCTTGCGCCGCAATTTGCCGTTTTTCAGTCGTGTCATTTCCAAGCCTTTCGTCTGGTGCGCCAAATCACCCAAATCACATTGACGCCTTTCCAACACTCCCTTAGATCAAATGACCATAGCCTTCCAGCGGCGCGGGACCATCCGTGGCCAAGAACACACGCGACATTCAAGGAATTTTCCATGAGCCTTCCGGATCTCACCTCCCTCGAAACCACCATCGAAACAGCCTTCGACAACCGTGACGGTGTGAACGTATCGACGAAGGGCGAGGTTCGCGACGCGGTGAACACATCTCTTCAACTTCTCGACAGCGGCAAGGTCCGCGTCGCCGAAAAGCAGGCGGACGGGAACTGGAAAGTGAACCAATGGCTGAAAAAGGCCGTGCTCCTCTCCTTCCGTCTGAACGACATGGAAATCGTCACCGGCGGCCCCGGTGAATCCACCTGGTGGGACAAGGTGCCGTCGAAGTTCGAGAACTGGGGTGAAAACCAGTTCCGCGCTGCGGGCTTCCGCGCAGTGCCTAACGCCGTCGTGCGCCGCTCGGCCTATGTGGCCAAGAACGTGGTGCTGATGCCTTCCTTCGTCAATCTCGGCGCCTATGTCGATGAAGGCACGATGGTCGACACCTGGGCGACGGTCGGCTCCTGCGCGCAGATCGGCAAGAACGTGCATCTGTCCGGCGGCGTTGGCATCGGCGGCGTTCTGGAGCCGCTTCAGGCCGGCCCAACCATCATCGAGGACAATTGCTTCATCGGTGCCCGTTCGGAAGTCGTAGAAGGCTGCATCGTGCGCGAAGGCGCCGTTCTCGGCATGGGCGTCTTCATCGGCAAGTCGACCAAGATCGTCGATCGCGCCACCGGCGAGATCA
Source organism: Agrobacterium sp. 10T429 (assembly GCF_056393925.1). Taxonomy (NCBI): domain Bacteria; kingdom Pseudomonadati; phylum Pseudomonadota; class Alphaproteobacteria; order Hyphomicrobiales; family Rhizobiaceae; genus Agrobacterium; species Agrobacterium sp. 10T429. Next base: position 298,113 of record NZ_JBFTGV010000001.1, on the reverse strand, counting down.
CCTATGGCGAAGTGCCACCCTATTCCGTCGTCGTTGCCGGCACCATGCCGGGCAAGCCGTTCCCGAACGGCGAGCCGGGCCCGAGCCTTTATTGCGCCGTCATCGTCAAGCGCGTCGATGAAAAGACCCGCTCCAAGACCGGCATCAACGAGCTTCTGCGCGACTGATAAAAGCTGATACCATGACCACGACCGATCCCGTTGCCAATCTCGCTGCCCTCATCCGTTGCCCTTCGGTGACGCCCGCCGAAGGTGGCGCGCTATCGCTGCTAGACACCCTGCTTTCACCGCTTGGCTTTGCGGTGGAAAAGATGGTGGCGAGGGAAGTGGGAACGCCTGACGTTGAAAACCTCTACGCCCGGCTTGGCACGGAAGGTCCGCACCTGATGTTTGCGGGCCATACCGATGTCGTTCCGGTGGGCGACGAGGCGGCATGGAGCCATCCGCCCTTTGCCGCTGAAATTGCCGGCGGCGAAATGTTCGGCCGTGGTGCGGTGGACATGAAGGGCGGCATTGCCTGTTTCGTTGCTGCCATCGCCCGCTACATCGAGAAACACGGAAAACCGAAAGGTTCCGTTTCTTTCCTGATCACCGGTGACGAGGAGGGCCCCTCGATCAACGGCACCTCCAAGTTGCTGGAATGGGCCGCCGCCAAAGGCGAGACATGGGATGCCTGCGTGGTGGGTGAACCGACCAACCCCGACCAGCTGGGCGACATGATCAAGATCGGCCGCCGGGGATCGATTTCGGGCCGCATCACCGTGCATGGCGTGCAGGGTCATGCCGCATATCCGCATCTGGCCGACAACCCCATTCGCGGGCTGCTGCAACTGACCCACGCGCTGATGCATCCGCCCTTCGATCACGGCACGGACGACTTCCAGCCGTCTAATCTGGAAGTGACGACCATCGACACCGGCAATGCCGCCACAAATGTCATTCCGGCGCGGGCGACGGCGTCGTTCAACATCCGTTTCAATGACAGCTGGACGGTGGAGAGCCTGCGGGCGGAAATCATCCGCCGCCTCGATGCCGCCGCTGCCGAGGGAGAACTTCGTCCCGACCGCAGCCCGGTCAAATATGAGATCGTCTGGGCGGACCGTCCGGCCCATGTTTTCCTGACCCGGAACAATGCGCTCATCTCATCGCTTTCCGGCGCCGTGGAAGCCGTGACAGGCAAGGAGCCCAAGCTCTCGACCACCGGCGGCACGTCGGATGCGCGTTTCATCAAGGATTATTGCCCCGTCGTGGAATTCGGCCTCGTCGGGCAGACCATGCATATGGTCGATGAGCGCGTGGAAGTCGCCGATCTGGAGACGCTGACACGCATCTACGAGACCTTCATCGAACGCTGGTTCTCCCATGCCGACGGCAAGTGAAGTAAGGCTCTATCTGAAAGGCCTCTGGCTGCTGCTGCTCGGCGACCATACCGGCGCGCGTTATCTGGATCTTTCCGAGCGCGGCATGTGGCGGTCCTTCTACTCCGCCCTCTGGTGCCTGCCCGCCATGCTGGTGTCCTGGCTGTGGCTGCGCGCTGCGTTCCTGGCAAGCTATCCGCCCGGAACAGGAACGGGGTTCATCTTCTTTTTCCGCCTTGCGATGGTCGAGGCTATCTGCTGGATCGTGCCGCTGCTGTTGATCGGCATGCTGCTGTTCGCCTTTGGCGCACGGGAAAAATTCACCGCACTGGTCACCACCATGAACTGGCTGTCGCTGCCATTTTCCTATGCCTATGCGGTTCTGATCCTGATCGCGTTTTTTCTGCCGCCCTTGCAGGGGCTGATCGCCATTCTCTGGCTGGCACTCCTGCTGTCGCTGGTCTTCGCCTTTTCGCGGATCGTGCGCTTCTTCATCCGCGACCAGTCGTTGCTTGTCTCGGCGATCGTTATGACCCTGCTGGTGCCGGGCATGCTTCTGTCCGAGGCACTGCAGCGTTTTCTCGGCGTTTATCCGGCCTGAGAAACGAGACGGACTTCAGTCCGTGTCTTCGACCGTCTCGACCTTTGAATAGACACGCGGCGGAATGACGTCGGGATAATCGACCTGCATGAAATAGAGACCATCCGGCGGCGCGACTGGGCCGCAGGCTTTGCGATCCCGTGCTTCCAGTGCCGCGCGCACGTCTTCCGGTGTCATGCTGCCTTCACCGGCCATTTTCAGCGTTCCGGCAAAAGAGCGTATCTGGTTGTGGAGAAAGCTCTGCGCGGTGGCGCGTATCTCGATAAGATCGCCATTGCGCGTCACATCCAGCCGGTCGAGCGTTCTGACCGGGCTGCTCGCCTGACAATGAACCGAGCGGAAAGTGGTAAAATCGTGCCGGCCGACGAGCATCTGTGCAGCTTCATGCATGTGTTCGTGGTCCAGATCTTTCGATACCCACCATGCGCGCTTGTGCTCGAGTGCCAGCCGCGCTTTCCGGCAAATGATGCGGTACAGATAATGGCGGCGAAGCGCGGAGAAGCGCGCGTCGAAATCCTCGGTCACCGCCGTTACGTCGACAACCGAGACGGCCTCTTTCGCCATGGCCAGATGGGCGTTGAGAGCATTGCGAAGCTTATATGGCGCCCAATCGCGGGAAAGATCGACATGGGCTACCTGTCCCACGGCATGCACGCCGGAATCGGTGCGGCCAGCGCCGCGAATAGAAACGGTTTCGCCGGTCAGCGACCGGACGGCAGCTTCAAGCGCGCCCTGAACTGAAGGGCCGTTATCCTGTCTCTGCCAGCCGAAGTAAGGCGTACCGTCATATTCGACGGTCATGCGGAAACGCGGCATCAGCCGAGCCTCGTTCTGGCGGGAACGGGTGTGCCACGAACGAAATCGGCAGCCGACAGCGGCTTGCCACCCGCCTTCTGCAAACGGGTAAGCCGCACCGCGCCACTGCCGCAGGCGATGGTCAGGGCGTCATCGAGCACAGCGCCCGCTTCGCCCATACCGCTCGCCAGTTCTGACGCCAGAACCTTCACGCGCTCGGCCTTACCGCCGATTTCCATTTCCAGCCAGGCGCCGGGGAAAGGCGAAAGGCCGCGGATATGGTTATGGACGTCCTGTGCCGGCCGGGAAAAATTAATCCGGGTCTCGCCCTTGTCGATTTTCGAGGCATAAACGACGCCTTCTTCCGGCTGCGCAACGAGAGGAAGATCGTCTGCTTCCAGCTTGTCCATCGCCTGCCGCATCAGCCGCGCGCCTGTCAGCATCAGGCTGTCGTGCAATTCACCTGCCGTGGTATTCTCACCGATCGTGACCTTGGCGGTCAGCGCCACCGGGCCGGTATCCAGCCCCTTTTCCATTTTCATGACCATCATGCCCGTCTCGGCATCGCCAGCCATGATCGCTCGCTGAATGGGAGCAGCGCCGCGCCAGCGCGGCAGCAACGAGGCGTGGCCGTTATAGCAGCCAAGACGCGTACCGCTCAGGATAGCCTCGGGCAATAGCAGCCCATAGGCAACGACAACCGCGACATCGGCGTTGAATTCCCTGAATTCCTGCCGGTCTTCCTCGGCCTTGAAATTTACCGGCGTCAGCACGGGCAGACCCAGCAGTTCGGCCGCCTGATGCACCGGCGATTTCTGCAGATCGAGGCCACGGCGACCGCCTGGACGCGGCGGCTGCGTATAAACGGCAACGACCTCGTGACCAGCGTCCACCAATGCACGCAGCGTGGGAACGGAAAAATCCGGCGTGCCCATGAAAATGATGCGAAGAGCCATATCGCCCCCTGCCCTCTATGCCGGTCCGTCTACGTAATTAAGACGAATCAGACCTTAGCGCGGGCTGCTTTGGTGAATTTCTTGATGACCATTTCTCGCTTCAGCCGCGAAATATGGTCGATGAACAGAATGCCGTTCAGGTGGTCGATCTCATGCTGCAGACACGTCGCCAGAAGTCCGTCCGCATCGACCGTCTGCTGCTTGCCGTCACGATCGACATATCGCACTGTCAGGGATGCGGGACGCTCTACCTCGGCATAATAATCGGGAATGGAGAGACACCCTTCCTCATAGGCCGAGACGTCGTCCGACACTTTGAGGATTTCCGGATTGATGAAGACGACCGGCTTTTTCTCCTCGTCCTCGCGCGAAACGTCGATCACCAGCATGCGGCGCGGCACGCCCACCTGAATGGCGGCAAGGCCGATACCCGGCGCATCATACATGGTTTCAAGCATATCGTCGGCAAGGCGCAACACTTCGGCATCCACCTGTTCGATGGGCCTTGATTGCTGGCGCAGCACGGGATCGGGCAAAATGATAAGCGGTTTGATAGTCATGGCTTCCCATAACGTATCTCTTGCGCGGAGGAAATAAAAAATACGCGGTCGAAATGAGACCTTCGTCCGGTTTTGGCCGACTCAATTCCGCCGCATGAATGTTCTTGTTTTGATCTTACGAATCACTGGAAATCTGGTAGATTTAGCCATGAGCATCGATTTCTCTTTTCTCCTCGATCCCGCCTTGCGGGCCGGCTCCGTCGACATCAGCTTCGGCGGGCTTCTTGCGGCTCTCGTTTTCGGCCTTTCCGCTTTCTGGATGGTCACGAAAAGTCGCGGGAAAAAAGCGGAAGCCGATGGTGAAATTTCCGATCTGTTGAAAACCCAGTCGGAACTGCACGGCCGGATCGCGGCGATGGCCGAGACGCTCGGCACGCGCCAGAGCGAGATGGGCCAGACGATCAACCAGCGCCTCGACGGCATGTCGCAGCGGCTGGGCGAGACGCTGACCGAGCAGACGCGGTCGACACACGAGAATCTAAGCCGCCTGCAGGAGCGGCTTGCGGTTATAGATGCCGCACAGGGTAATATTCAGGATCTGGCAAAGGACGTGGTCGGGCTTCAGGCGATCCTCTCCAACAAGCAGACGCGCGGCGCTTTCGGGCAGGCGCGCATGGAAGCGCTGATCGCCGATGCGCTTCCCGCCGGGGCCTTTCAGCTTCAGCCCACGCTTTCGAATGGCTACCGACCAGACTGCATCATCAGGATGCCGAACAACGCCCCGTCCCTCGTCATCGATGCCAAGTTTCCGCTGGAGGCGTGGAATGCGCTGAAGGCGGATGAAACGCCCGAGGGCAAACGGGCTGCGACCCAGCAGTTCCGCCGCGATATGGAAGTGCATATTCGCGACGTGGCGGAGAAATATCTGATACGCGGCGAAACGCAGGATACGGCCTTCATCTTCGTGCCGTCGGAATCGATCTTCGCCGATATTCACCAGCATTTCGAATATCTCGTGCAGCGTGCCCATCGCGCCCGTGTCGTCATTGTCTCGCCATCGCTTTTGATGCTGTCGGTGCAGGTTATCCAGTCGGTGCTGAAGGACCAGCGCATGCGCGAGCAGGCGCACCTCATTCAGGGTGAAGTCGCGCTTCTCATGGATGACGTGCGGCGGCTGGACGACCGGACGCGCAAGCTGCAGGCCCATTTCGGGCTGGCGCAGAAAGATGTCGACATGATGCTGATTTCCTCCGACAAGGTGCTGGCGCGTGGCCAGAAGATCGAGGGCCTCGATTTTTCGCCGACGGAAAAGGAGACCTCCCACAGCGAAATCGAGCAGGCGCGACGCTTTGCAGAGAACAGGGCAGGAACGGCCAAGTTGCGGGTGGTTGACGACGAGTGATCCCCTCGGGCAAAGTCGCCGCCTTGCTTTGAATTTCATACGGACATGCCCTGATGATTACTGTTTTCGGCTCCATCAACATGGATCTCGTCGCCACCGCCAAACGCCTGCCCAAACCCGGTGAAACCGTGACGGGAGAAACCTTTTCCACGGCGGCCGGCGGAAAGGGAGCCAATCAGGCGCTTGCCGCACGGCGCGCAGGTGCAACGGTCAAAATGGCGGGCGCTACGGGTGATGACACCTTTGCCGCGCCAGCGCTGACATTGCTGCGCGATGCCGGCACCGATCTGTCGCTCGTCAAGACCGCGCCCGGCCCCACGGGAACCGCCGTAATCCTGATCGGTGAAGGCGGGGAGAACATGATCTCGGTCATTCCCGCCGCCAATGGCGAAGTTTCCGCATCCGACGCCGCAAGAGCCGTGGCGGAGATGGCAGCGGGCGATATTCTGATGCTTCAGTTCGAGGTGCCCGCACCCTCAATCGAAGCAGCACTGACGGCCGCGAAGGCTAAACGTATCACCACTATCATCAATACCGCGCCGCTGACCGCGGACGGGCCGCGCCTTGCCAGCCTTGCCGATATCGTCATCGCCAATGAAACCGAGTTCGAACTGCTGATCGGCAAAAACGGACTTTCAGCCTCCGAACGGGAAAATGAACTCAAATCCCTGCATGAGCAGACCGGCCAGACATTGATCGTGACGCTTGGTGCTGATGGCGTGATCGCCATTCGCAACGGCAAGGTCTTCAAGGCGTCCGGTCTCAAGATCGAGCCGGTCGATACTGTTGGCGCTGGCGATACATTCTGCGGTTATCTCGCCGCCAGCCTCGATCAGGGTATGGATTTCGAAAAGGCGCTGAAGCGCGCCGCAGTCGCAGGCTCGCTCGCCTGCACCCGCGCCGGCGCCCAGCCTTCCATTCCGGTTGCTGCCGAAGTGGACGCGAATTTCTGACGGTTCGAGCTGTTAAATGCGAATGAAAGTGAGATAGGCCGAGCTGCGGCCTTCTCTTTTCGCCTTGTTCTCATAACGCGTGCCCGGCCAGTTGGCATAGGGGGTGTGCCAGTCCTCAGCACTTGCCGCCTTCCACTCGAAACCGCCGTGGCGGGCGCAATGCTGTAGCGTCCAGTTGACGTAGGTATCGATATCGGAAGCAAAGCAGAACTTGCCACCGGGTTTCAGGACGCGATGGAAACGGGCAAGATTGACGTCGGAAACGAAACGGCGCTTCCAGTGCTTCTTCTTCGGCCAGGGATCGGGATAGAGAAGATCGATGTGATCGATCGACCCATCCGGCAGCCAATCCAGCAATTGCGTCGCGTCATCATCGTAAAGGCGGATATTCATCAACTCGCCTTCACGCACGCTTGCCAGCAGCTTGGCCATGGAATTGACGAAGGGCTCGACGCCGATAAAGCCGGTCTCAGGATTTTCAACCGCGCGGTGGGCAAGGTGCTCGCCGCCGCCGAAACCGATTTCCAGACGGACCGATTTCACATCCGCCGGAAAGAGAGCGACGAGATTTTTCGGAGGCGCGCTTTCCAGATCGATTTTCAGCAAAGGCAGCAGGTTTTCGATCGTATCGATCTGCTGATTGCGCAGGGGCTTGCCCTTGCGTCTGCCAAAAAACGCTTCCGTTGCGCGCGAACGCCGCTCTTCCGTCATGTCATACTCTCAAGAACAAATAGACTAAACCCGCACAGGGCCACTTGAATGGCACTATGCGGGTTACAAATGGTGCAACCGGTATCTCTCAATCCCCGTCGAATGACAAGGCTTAGAACAAGTCCCCGCATTTTCCGAACGTAAAATCGCTACGCAATTTTACTGGAAATGCTTCAAGCGCTCAAAGCTTCCTTGAGCGGCTTCACCAGATCGAGCTTCTCCCAGGAGAAGGAACCGTCACGGCCCGCCTTGCGACCGAAATGGCCGTAGGAGGACGTCTTGGCATAGATCGGCTTGTTGAGATCGAGATGACGGCGAATGCCCGACGGCGAGAGATCCATGACCTTGCGGATGGCGCCTTCGACCTGATCTTCGCTGACCTTGCCGGTACCGTGCAGATCGACATAAATCGACAGAGGCTGGGCGATGCCGATCGCGTAGGAAATCTGAATGGTGCAGCGCTCGGCCAGACCGGCAGCCACCACGTTCTTGGCCAGATAGCGGGCAGCATAGGCCGCGGAACGGTCGACCTTGGTCGTGTCCTTGCCGGAGAATGCACCGCCGCCATGGGGGGCAGCACCGCCATAGGTGTCCACGATGATTTTGCGGCCGGTCAGACCCGCATCGCCATCCGGACCACCGATAACGAATTTGCCCGTCGGGTTAATATACCACTGGCAATCATCGGCGATCTTCAGGTCACCCAGCGCTTCGCGGATATAGGGTTCGACAACTTCGCGAACCTTCTTCGAATCCCAGCTGGCATCGAGATGCTGCGTGGACAAAACGATGGATACGGCTTCCGAAGCCTTGCCGTCAACGTAACGAACCGTCACCTGGCTCTTGGCGTCGGGACCGAGTTTCGCAGCTTCGCCTTCGCCGCTTTTACGGGCGGTCGCGAGCAGCTGCAGAATACGGTGGGAATAATAGATCGGAGCCGGCATCAGGTCCGGCGTTTCCTTGCAGGCGTAACCGAACATGATGCCCTGGTCGCCAGCACCCTCGTCGCCCTGCTTGTCGGAGGCGTTGTCCACGCCCTGCGCGATATCCGCCGACTGCGGATGCAGGAGAACGTCGATCTTCGCCGTCTTCCAGTGGAAACCATCCTGCTCGTAGCCGATGTCGCGGATCGCCTTGCGGGCAGCCGACTTGAACTTCGAGGGATTGATGACCGGGTGGCCGGCAGCATCCTTGAGAACCTTGCCGTCCTTGTCCTTTTTCAGCAGGGTATCGGGAACCCGAACCTCACCGGCGATAATGACGCGGTTCGTCGTCGCAAGCGTTTCGCATGCGATGCGCACGGTCCAGGGGTCGACACCCGTCTTGGATGCCTCACGATAGATGAGATCCACGATTTCATCGGAAATACGATCACAAACCTTGTCCGGATGACCTTCGGCCACGGACTCGCTGGTGAACAGGTAATTGGCACGCATGCGGGATTCCCCTCAAAGAACGGTCTTCGAGTTTGTTAGTCATTTCGGCCATGAAAGACAAGGACACAACCACATAAATATATCTTTATGTGAGAATTCCTTTCTAATTGGGCACAAAAAAACGGCCCTTGCGGACCGTTGAGTGTCCAGCGCCGCACGCTGGAAAATAAAGCAGTCGCCTGCGAGTGCTACTCGGCATCCCCTTCGGCGGCGAGCGACTTGACGAGATCAACGAGGCGGCGGCGAACCTTCGGGTCGGCGATCTTCACGAAAGCGCGGTTCAGTTGCAAGCCTTCGGCAGACGACAGGAAATCCACCACGTAATTGGAACTCGATGCTTCTGCCATGCCCGTCGTGCCGACGGCCTGATCACCCGGCGCGTCCTCGAAGAAGAAGGAAACCGGGACATTCAGGATCGCGGAGATATTCTGCAGGCGGCTGGCGCCCACGCGGTTCGTGCCCTTTTCATACTTCTGAATTTGCTGAAAAGTAATTCCGAGGCTTTCACCCAGCTTTTCCTGGCTCATGCCCAGCATGGTTCTGCGAAGACGAATTCGGCTTCCGACATGAATGTCGATGGGGTTAGGCTTTTTCTTATTTTCGGTCATCATGCGGTCCTGACACTCGGAAAGGGTTGATATCTCGTTTCATTGCTTATTCGAAGAAATGAGCTGGTATTTCGACAGCGTCTAAACTTGTTTTACGACTGACGTATTCACTATGCAATTGTAGGGGTTCCCGGTCAATTCTGGCGCCGGGCAAAACGCCAGGCAGAAAATACCGAAACGGTCAGCATGATAGAAAAAATCAACCAGAAATACGTCCGATGTATGTCGTAAGTAACAGCGTCATTTGACCCACCACTCAAGGTGGCGTCAACAATTCCGACCCGGCCGTAATCCAACCCGGCAATAATACGACCATAGGGATCTATAACGGCGGAAATTCCGGTATTAGCGCCGCGAATCACCGGCACTCCCGTTTCAACGGCCCGTACTCTTGCCTGCAGAAAATGCTGATAAGGGCCGGGTGTATCGCCGAACCAGCCATCATTCGTGACGTTCAGGATCGCTGCGGCGCCCGCCAGACCAGGGGTCATCTCTTCGGGAAAAATGATCTCGTAGCAGATCAGGGGATAGAGGGTTTTACCGGAAGGAAGCGTCAAAGGCGTGCGCGAAGACGCGGCTGAAAAGCCGCCCGGCAGGCTGATGACATTATTGATGCCGAATCCCCGTAGAATATCTTCGAAAGGGACATATTCTCCAAAGGGTGTCAGATGGACCTTGTCGGTCGCGCCGATGATCTCGCCCTGACTGTCAATCGCATAGACCGAATTGTAGTAACGCGGAGGCCGGCCGGCACCGGCATCTTCCATTCTGACCGCACCGGTAAACAGGACCTGCCCGTCTTCAAGCGTCTTGGCGATTTCCGCCAGAGCGTCCGGGTTTTGCGTCAGGATGAAAGGCACGGAGGTCTCCGGCCAAACGATGATATCTGGGCGTTTTTTTCCTTCGCCGGGCGGCAGGCCCGTCAAGCGCAGATGCTCGCTGAAAATCTCGGCCCTGTCTGCATTCAGCATCTTGCGGGACTGGTCGATCGACGGCTGCACGATCCTCACGGTCAGCGCGTCCGCAGGTGTCTCCAACGGTGTCTGAAGGCGGTAAAAGCCATAACCAAAATGGCCAGCCAGCAGCAGGCTCGCCGCAATGAGACCCGGCCACATGCCTTTTTTCGTGCCGATCAAGGCAGGCGAGGCGAAGATGAAGACGGCAAGCGTGGTGACACCAAAAAGACCAAGCAGATGCGCCGACTGCATCATGATCGGCACAGGCATGATGCCATAACCGATAGCGTTCCAGGGAAAGCCAGTTGCTATGAAGCTGCGGAGCCATTCCAAAAGGCCGAATGCGGACGCAAGTGCGGCGATACGGCCGAGACCGTCCGACCAGACGATATTGGCGGCTGCGACCGCAAAACCGTAAAACACGGCGAGAACAGCCGGAAGGCCGAGGATGGCGAGCGGTAGCGCCCAGGCGAACTCGTCAGCTTCCAGCAGGAGCGCATTACCCAGCCACCACAGGCCCGCCACGAAATAACCAAGGCCGAAACACCAACCGATGCCGAAAGCGGGCATGATACGGCTGAAGATGCCGCCGCCCGGCTTGCCGGTGCAGCCATCGACCAACCAGACAAGCAGGGTGAAAGACAAAAAAAGCGCCGCGAAAAAGCCAACCGGAGGCAAGGCCAGCGCTCCAACCGCGCCTGCGGCAATCGCCATCACTGCGCGGCTTTTGCCGCCGGCCAGCATTACCCTGCCTGCAAGACGCTCCATGCCATCTCCGTTTAATGCCCACCCGGAAAAGCCCAACCCCGGCATGGCCGCGCAAAGGAATTTCCCTTTAGACTCGACGTAAAGGAAAAAAGATTCGCAGTCCACAGAAGGGATGATCGCCGGAGCACCGTGCGTCCTTTTGGACTCTTGATGACGCGTTCAAGGAGCGGAGGCGACGGGGAGCATCCCGTCGCCCACCTCAGTCAGCGTTTTGCTGGTGGGTGATGAGGCGAACATCCGGCGCGGGCAGCGGAATAACCTCATCGGCATCGGCATCGCCCGGCGCGCGGTCATCCTGCCCTTCCGAGCCATGATCGCGGACGATACGGACACCCTTGATACGCCTTGTATCCGCATCGAGGATCTGGAACTCGAAACCAGGTACGGCCCTGACCACTTCACCCTTGGCCGGAATGCGGCCGAGTGCGAAGAATATCAGGCCGCCGAGCGTATCGATTTCTTCAAGATGTTCGCGGACATCGAATTCCGGTCCGATTGCCTCGGCAAGTTCAGTAAGTTCGGCGCGGGCATCCGCCACCAGCACGTCGGCGGACAGACGCGAAAACATCGTCTCGTCCTTGTCGTGCTCGTCATCAATGTCACCCACCACCATCTCGACGATGTCCTCATGGCTGACGAGACCGTCCGTGCCACCATATTCGTCGATCACCAGGGCAAGCTGTGTTCTCTGTGCCTGCATGGTCTTCAAAAGATCGGAGGCCAGCATGGAGGGGGGTGCAAAAAGAATTTTACGCACCAGCCCGGCATCGGCGACCGTCTGTTCCAGATCCACCCGTGCCAGGTCAAAATTCGGTCGCGGCGAGCGCGGAGCCTTCGCCTCGCCATAGGCAACGCCACGCGATCCCACCCGGCGCTTGTTGCGCGCCTGCTTGGCGACATAGGCCAGCAGATCGCGAATGTGGATCATGCCCTTCGGATTATCCAGCGTCTCATCGTAGACCGGCATGCGGGAGCGCCCGGTTTCCTCAAAGAGGATCAGAGCTTCGCCGATGGTCATATTCTGGTCGAGACCGTCGATATCCACGCGTGGGATCATGATATCTTCGACCCGAACCTCCCGGAAACGCAGGATATTGTTCAGCATCGCCCGCTCTTCGGGCGAAAAGGCGGCACCGATTTCGGTGTCGTCCATCAGCGCGTCGGTCAAATCCTCGCGCAGGCGCTCGCCCTGTGACGGCTTCAGCAACCGTCCAATGCGCGACCAGATCGTCGATCTCGGCTTTGCATTGGAGTCGTTCCGTAAATGACTACTGCCCTCCTCCGAGGAGGACTGCTCGCCGTTTTCTCTGCCCTCATTGGCAGGTCGTGCAGAATGTTCGTTCATGGCTCCAGACAATATTCAAAGCGGTTCCTGTCCCGCGTAAGGATCAGATAGGCCAAGCACCGCCAAAATGCGAGTCTCAAGCGACTCCATTTCTTCCGCCTCCTCCTCATCCATGTGGTCATAACCGAACAGGTGCAGGAACCCATGAACAAGAAGATGGGTCAGATGATCCTCGAAACTCTTCTCAAGTTCAAGAGCCTCGCGTTCAACCGTCTCGCGCGCGATGACGATATCGCCCAGCATCGGGCCAGGCATGCCGCCCGGTTCCAGCGGAAAAGCGGGGAAAGACAAGACATTGGTTGCCTTGTCCTTGTCGCGCCATTCAGCATTGATTTCCCGGATATTTTCATCGTCGGTAAAGACCAGCGACAGTTCCACCGGCATTTTCGGGAAGGGTTGGTTCTCTTCCCGCTTCAAAAAATCAACCGCTGCATCCAGCACCTTGGTGGCGAATGCAAGAAGGTCCTCTTCCGAGGACCAGCCTTCGGCCTCGACGCTGATTTGAATATCCAGAGCTGTCATTGTCTTGCGTCAGTTGCCCTTCACGAGGCTTTCATCCGGCACCGCCGTGTGGGATTCGTACGCCCGCACGATGCGCGCCACCATCGGATGGCGCACGACGTCCACATCCTTGAAGCGCACGACGGATACACCTTCCACATCGGTGAGGATTTGCAGGGCCTCGACAAGGCCCGACTTCACGCCGCGCGGAAGGTCCACCTGGCTTGGGTCGCCGGTCACGATCATGCGGCCTTTCTCACCGAGACGGGTGAGGAACATTTTCATCTGCATGGTCGTGGTGTTCTGGGCTTCGTCCAGAATGACGGCGGCGTTGGCAAGCGTGCGTCCGCGCATGAAGGCCAGTGGCGCAATTTCGATGACGCCCGCCTGAATGGCGCGCTCCACCTTGTCACCCGGCATCATGTCGTAAAGCGCGTCGTAAAGCGGGCGCAGATAAGGATCGACCTTCTCCTTCATGTCGCCCGGCAGGAAGCCAAGGCGTTCGCCCGCTTCTACTGCGGGACGCGAGAGGATGATGCGGTCGACCGCACCACGCTCCAGAAGTTGCGCTGCATGCGCCACGGCAAGATAGGTCTTGCCGGTGCCGGCGGGGCCGACGCCGAAAACCAGTTCGGATTGCTCCAGCGCCCGCATGTAGACATCCTGGGTGGGCGTTCGGGCAGCGACGGTCTTCTTGCGCGTGGAAATCTGCGCCATGGAGATCTTCGCCTTGCGCTCCATCGTCGGCAAGGTCAGCTGGTCATCTGCCGCCATGGCCATGCGGATCGCGCCTTCCACGTCGGAAACCTCGGCGGTTCCGCCCTTGAGCAGACGCTCGTAAAGGAAATCCAGCGCCCGGCGAGCCTGATTGGTGGCAACGACATCGCCGGTGATGGCAACGGAATTGCCGCGCGGGCGCGCATCGATGTTGAGGCGTTGTTCCAGCAATTTGAGGTTCTGATCGAACTGACCGAATAGCTCTCCCGCTATCCTGTTATTCTCGAACGTGAGGACGAAGTGATTGGCGTCGGTCGCGGCTTGGCGTGGCTGGCGCGATGAAGGTGATACCAATTCATGTGCGTTCAAGCGGTCAGGCTCCTGTCCCAATCAGTGTCGGCTCCTCACTCTAACTCTCTGCCACCTCGGCAAACAAGCTGTTTGGACCCGTTGCGGTGATTCGTACATTAACAATGTCACCGATTTTCAAAGTCTTTGCATCAAGATTCACAGATTGCAGCCAGGGAGAGCGACCTATCAACTGTTCAGGCATGCGGCCGGGCTTTTCCAGCAACACATCCATCGTCTTTCCGACCAGCGATTCCGCAAATTCCTTCTGCTGCCGCAAGAGCAGCGCCTGCAATCGTTCCAGCCGCTCGGCCTTCACCTCTTCCGCAACCTGATCCGTCAGATCGGCACCCGGCGTTCCTGGGCGTGTGGAATATTTGAATGAAAAGGCCTGCGCATATTTCACCTGTTCGATGATCGCCATCGTGTCTTCGAAATCACGATCCGTCTCGCCGGGGAAGCCAACAATAAAATCCCCGGACATGGCGATATCAGGGCGGGCGGCCCGGATTTTTTCAATGAGCTGGATATATTCCTCACCTGTGTGGCGACGATTCATCGCCTTCAGAATGCGATCCGACCCGGACTGAACAGGCAAATGCAGATAGGGCATCAGAATGCGCAGGTCGCGATGTGCGCCAATCAAGCGGTCATCCATGTCGCGCGGATGGCTGGTGGTATAGCGAAGGCGTGCAAGACCGGGAATTTCCGCCAGCCGGTAAAGAAGCTCGGCAAGTCCCCATTTTTCGCCCTTCGGGCCTTCGCCCTGCCAGGCATTGACGTTCTGGCCGAGAAGCGTGATTTCGCGCACACCGGCATCCACCAGTTTCATCGCCTCATCGACGATCTGGCGCACGGGACGCGAAACTTCCGAACCACGCGTATAGGGCACAACACAAAAGGTGCAGAACTTGTCGCAGCCTTCCTGCACCGTCAAAAATGCCGTGACGCCGCGCGTACGCAGTGTTGCCTTTTCGGCCACCGGCAGATGTTCGAACTTGTCCTCAACGGCATATTCGGTCTCGATGACGCGCTCGCCGCCGCGCACCCGCTTCAGGGCGTCCGGCAGGCGATGATAGGTCTGTGGGCCGATGACGACGTCGACGGCTGGCGCACGGCGAAGGATTTCCTCGCCTTCCGCCTGTGCCACACATCCGGCAACGCCGATCACGAATTCGCGGCCCTGTTCTTCGCGCGATTTTTTCATGTCGCGCAAGCGGCCGAGCGCCGAATAGACCTTTTCAGCGGCCTTTTCGCGGATGTGACAGGTGTTCAGAAGCACCAGATCCGCCTCGCCCATATCCTCCGTCTGAACGTAACCGTCCTTCGCCAGCGCATCGCTCATGCGGACGGAATCGTAGACGTTCATCTGACAGCCATAGGTCTTGATGAAGACCTTCCTGCTGTTAGAGCCCTCGCGGGCAATCATTTCGGGGGCATCGAGGCCGAGCGTTTCCTGGGTCATGGCGGTTATCTAGTGTTTTTCACGCCCGGATTAAACAGAAAAATACCGGAAAAGCTGGAATGCTCTATTTCCGCCAGCCACCACGCAGGCTGAAAGCCAACATGGAACGGATAGAAGCGGCGATATCGGTCGCCAGACGCTTGCGGTTATCCGTGCTGTGAAACGGAACGCTGTCGCCGAATGTAACGTCGACGTCGATAGCACCTGCCCTGATGATACCGAGCAGATGCGGCACCAGAATTATGCTGCCCGGCCAGGCCGCAATGACCCGGTGGTAACGTCCCATGGCCATGCCCTGCACCCGCGTATAGGCGATTGCGACCGGCTGCACATAGACGAGCTTTCCCGGAACCTGCTCGGCAGCCGTGGAGGCTGCGCCAAACAGCGAGGATTTGACGGCAAGCATGCGGTTGCCGTCAGAGGTGGTGCCTTCCGGGAACAACACGACGATCTCGCCATCGGCCATGCGGGCGGCGATCTCGCCGACCTGCGCACCGGTGCTGCGCTTCTGCTCGCGCTGGACGAAGATGCTTTTCTGCAGACGGGCGAGCCAGCCAAAGACGGGCCAGTCACGCACTTCCGTCTTGGCGATGAACACCACGTCGGCAATACTGCCGAGAACGAGAATGTCCTTCCACGAGGCATGGTTGACCGCCAGCATCAGCGGCTTTGCCCGCTCCACATCCCCATGGACATGCACGCGGATGCCGAGGACATGGCAGGCGATGCGGTGCCAGATGCGGGGAATGCGGCGACGAAGCTGCCAGTCGAAGGCAAGGCCCAACAGTTGCAGCGGCAGCAATATAAGCGTGACGATCAGGAGAACGACCGCAATATAGGCTGTCCGAAGCCACATCATGATTGAACCGTGCGCTTGCTCACCAGCGTCTCAATGTTCGCCGGGCTTCAACGGTACACCGTAGAGTTCGAGCCGGTGATCAACGAGCTTGAAGCCGTGTTCCCTGGCGATCTTTTCCTGAAGCGCCTCGATCTCGGGTGAATGAAACTCGATGACCACACTGTTCTTCAGATCGATCAGATGATCGTGATGTTCCTCAGGCACGGTCTCGTAACGCGAGCGGCCATCGCGAAAATCATGACGCTCGATGATGCCGGCGTCCTCGAACAGCTTCACCGTTCTGTAAACGGTTGAAATCGAGATGCGCGGATCCACGGCGGAGGAACGGCGGTAAAGCTCCTCGACATCCGGATGGTCTGCCGATTCCTGCAGCACACGGGCGATGACACGGCGCTGGTCCGTCATCCGCATGCCGCGTTCGGCACAAAGTTCCTCCAGCGTTTTCGAAAGGTCTATCACGTCTTCTGGCCTTTTGAGTATTCCGGTTGAATTTCGGGGCTGTCGCCGAAAAATGCCTGTCGCAGGGAACTAGCGAAGATCGCGGCGCATGACAAGCGCCGTCGACTTCGCGCCATCCTTGGCGGTGTAATAGGCCTTCCGCTCAGCGACCGTTTTGAAGCCGAGCTTTTTATAAAGTCCCAGGGCGGAGGCATTGTTGCTGTCCACTTCCAGGAACATCGTTTCGGCACCGCGCATCATCGCCTCACGGACGGCCGATTGCATCAGGCGCCAGCCGAGGCCGGTGCGCGCGAACTTTTCGGCCACCGCAACGGTCAGGATTTCCGCCTCGCCGGCCACTTCGCGCGCAAGCACGAAACCACCGAGCGGTTTGCTGAAAAATGCGTTCGTCTGCCGCGCGACGGCACCGAAAACCGAGCCTTGCGTCAACAGCCCGGAAAACTCCCCGTCATTCCAGGGGCGCGGAAAGCGCAGCGCATGCAATTCCGCCACTCCGGCGCAATCCTCATGCTGCATCGGCACGATCTCGAAATAGGGCTTCCAGCTTAGATATTCGTCAAACATAACAAGGAATCATCCGCACGCATTTACGGGTGCCACCTATCAGGCAACGCTCTGGCGTGCCAGCGCAAAACCCGTCTGCGGCCGGGCATCCGGGCCGCGAAGGTAAAGCGGTGCGGGTTTCGGCATGCCTTTCGGCTTGCGTCCACCCGCCCGCGCGACAGTGGAAATCGGAAAATGATCGGGACCCGACCCCGTGTCGAAACCCTGAAAAAGGGGTGCGGCGGAACCGATAATGGCGCCATCGAAACCGGAGAGAGCCGTTTTGGCATCCTCCAGAGACCAAAGCGCGGCCTCGAGGAGCGGCAATCCATCCTCTGCAAATGTCTGGAGGTAGGCTTCGCCCCGTTTGGCGTCGAGCCCGACAGCCACTGGCCGGCCGGGATTTTCCAGCAGATGATGCAAGGCGATCGTCTCAAGCGTGGTTACGCCGACTGCCTCTATGCCGAGCGACAGGGCAAAACCACGCGCGGCGGCAACGCCGACGCGAATGCCGGTAAAGGAACCCGGTCCGATCGTTACCGCGATGCGTCCGACTTTCTGAAGCGGCAGCTGCGCCTGCTGCAGGGCACCATCAATCACAGCCATCAGCCGCTCGGCATGACCTTTTCCGATGGTTTCGCATACCTCGCCAAGCACCGTGTCGGAGGCGCTGTCATAGACGCAGGCGGAACAGTCCACACCTGAGGTATCGAGTGCGAGAACAATCATGGCGCGGCCTGGCTTACAACGTCATACAGCTTCGACTTCGCGCACTTCCGGCACGAAATGGCGAAGCAGGTTCTGGACGCCGTGCTTCAGCGTGGCGGTGGAGGACGGGCAACCGGAGCAGGCGCCCTTCATGTTCAGGAACACGGTGCCGTCGCGGAAACCACGGAAAGTGATATCGCCACCATCCTGCGCTACGGCGGGGCGGACGCGGGTATCCAGCAGTTCCTTGATGGTGGCGACGATGGTTTCGTCACCCTCTTCAAAGAACTCGCCTTCCTCATCCGACACTTCAGCCGCAATGGCGGTGCCCATGATGGGGCGGCCAGACATGAAATGCTCCATGATCGAACCGAGAATGGCGGGCTTCAGATGCTGCCATTCGGCGTCATCCTTGGTGACGGTGATGAAATCGAAGCCGAAATAAACGCCGGTGACACCCGGAATGGTGAAGAGGCGCTCTGCCAGCGGCGAGGCCTGCGCCTGCGCAGGGTTGAGAAACTCAGCCGTGCCGCTTTCCAGCACCACCTTGCCCGGCAGGAACTTGAGGGTCGCGGGGTTCGGCGTGGCTTCCGTCTGAATGAACATTATCTGTCTCCTTCGAGGTCGCCGTTCACGCCCCGCAATTTAGAATTCTTCCAAAAAATACGCCTGGCGAAGCCTTACTTCAAGCCCTGACATGATAATTACATTCAAGAAATCGTCAGCCCCAAATTCTTGCCCGAATCCGTTCCTGCCTTTCAGGGTCGAACGAGGGTCAGCAGAGGGCGTCGATTTCCTCATCCGTCAGCGTATCCGGCAGCACGGTGACGGGGATGGGGAAGGCCGCACCGCGTCCTGAGATGGAGGAGACGAGCGGTCCCGGCCCTTCCTTCGTTGATCCTGCCGCCAAAACCAGAATGGCAATATCGCGATCTTCCTCGATGAGCCCGTGGATCTGTTCGGTTGCGCCGCCTTCACGGATCACCGCTTCCGGCTCGATGCCGATGGTCTCACGGACCTTCTGGGCGATCTTGGCAAGCGTTGCTTCCGCCTCCTCGCGCGCCTCGGCCCGCATGATCTGCTCGACGCCCAGCCACTGCTGGAAATCGCCTTCCGGTATCATGTAAAGCAGAACCAGTCCGCCATTGGAGTTCTTGGCGCGACGACCGGCATAATGCACGGCCCTTTCGCATTCCGGTGTGTCATCGATAACAGCGAGAAATTTGCGACGATGCCCTTCCAGACGCGACAGCCGTTTTGAAACCATTCCGCACTCCCTGTGTCCGCCGCGATCCGAAAAACCGCCCGACGGTTCGGGCGGAGATTATATCAAATCACGGCAGGCGCAAACCGCCCGCCGTGATCCACAAGGCGATACGTGGTCAGCGCAGGAACCCGATGATGTCGCGCACCTCGTTCATCGTGTTTTCGGCGATCGCGCGCGCGCGCTCACCACCCTGTTTGAGGATGGCATCGATGTGGGTGGGATCGTCGAGAAGGCGGCGCATCTCGTTGTTGACCGGAGCCAGCACATTGACGGCAAGCTCGACAAGAGCCGGCTTGAAGGCCGAGAACTGCTGTCCGCCGAATTCTAAAAGAACCTCCGCTTTCGTCTTGTCAGACAGTGCCGCATAGATACCAACGAGGTTTTCGGCCTCCGGGCGGCCCTTCAGGCCTTCCACTTCGCTCGGCAGTGCATCCGGGTCCGTCTTCGCCTTCTTGATCTTTCTCGAAATGGCGTCGACATCGTCCATGAGGTTGATGCGCGACAGATCCGACGGATCGGACTTCGACATCTTCTTGGTGCCGTCCTTCAACGACATCACCCGCGGTGCCGGACCGCCGATCAGCGGCTCCACCATCGGGAAATAGGCATGCACCGGCTCATTGCCCACGGTGATGTCGAGCCCGAGACCGGCGTTGCGGATATGGTCACCGAAATCGATGTTGAATTTCTGGGCGATGTCGCGGGCCAGTTCCAGATGCTGCTTCTGGTCGTCGCCGACAGGAACGTGGGTCGCGCGGTAGACGAGAATGTCCGCAGCCATCAGGCTCGGATAGGCAAGCAGCCCAAGCGACACCTGCTCGGCATTTTTGCCGGACTTGTCCTTGAACTGCGTCATGCGCTCCATCCAGCCGATGCGCGCCACGCAATTGAAGATCCAGGCGAGTTCGGCGTGCTGCGGCACAGCCGACTGGTTGAAGACGATATGCTTCACCGGATCGATGCCTGCGGCAATGAAGGCGGCAGCGATCGAGCGGGTTTGCGCCTTCAGGTCCGAATGAACGAGCTGGGCGGTGATGGCATGCATGTCGACGACGCAATAGATGCAGTCGTTATCTTCCTGCAACGCCACGAATTTGCGGATGGCCCCGAGATAATTGCCGAGATGCAGATTGCCGGTCGGCTGGACGCCCGAGAAAACCAGCGGCTTGAATGCGTTCATTGTCGTCCTCGAAAAGGCTTGTGGAGGGCCCCGCCCCGTAGTTGGAATTGCACGCGCGCTTATGCACCTACAGCCCCTCGCAATCAAGCGGTTTCAGGGCGCGTCAGCCGCGCGGCTGAAGAAGATCCCAGTGATTTCCATAAGGGTCCGCAAAGACCGCGACGGAGCCATAAACCTCATGGCGCGGTTCCTCCAGAAAGCGCACGCCGCGCGCAAGCATCGTCTCGTAGTCACGACCGAAATCGTCGGTATGCAGGAAAAACCCGACACGGCCGCCGCTCTGGTTGCCGATGGCAAGACGCTGCGCTTCGCCATCCGCCTCGGCAAGCAAGAGGGCACAGCCATCGGTCCCTTGAGGCTTCACCACCAGCCAGCGTTTGCCGTCATCAAGAGGTTGGTCGGAAAGGCAATCAAACCCCAGAACCTCGCAATAAAACGTCTTTGCCCGGTCATAATCGTCCACCAAGAGTGTGATGAGGGCGATGCGACGGTTTTCTGCAAAGGACATTAGCTTGTCTCCGTCTGGGCATTCTTGTTGCGGCGCTTTTTGATGGCTCTCTTGACCATGCCGAGATCGGCACCACCCGAAACGAAAGCCAGCACGAAATAAACGAGCATGGCGGAGAGCACGAGGCCCATGATGGTTCCGGCCCGGACGAAAATGGAGGAGGCGGAGGACAGCTCGAAGCTGAGATAGGTCAGCGCATAGTGAACGAAGCCCGCCATAAGGGCGGCGGCCAGCAGCAAGCGCGGAATGCGGGTGAGGAGCGGAATGTCCACATGCCAGTGACCCCGCCACAACAGCATGCCGAACAGCAGGGCGGCATTGACCCAGCCGGCGGTGATCTCGGCAATGGCGATGCCCGGACCTCCGAGACGCGGAAACAATGTCAGCGCCAGAGAGACGTTCACAACCACTGAAATCGCCGCGAAGATCATCGGGGTGCGGGTGTCCTCGCGGGCAAAGAAGCCGGGAATGAACGCCTTTATCAGCACGAAAGCCGGCAGGCCGAGGCCATAAATACCGAGGATCTGCGCGACGGTGACGGTGGCCGAAGGCGCGAAATTGCCGCGCTCGTACAGAAAGCGCACGATGGGTTCCGCCATGACGAGAAGGGCAGCGGCGGCGGGCAATGTCAAAAACAGCACGAATTCGACCGAGCGGTTTTGCAGGCTTCCCGCCTCGACCATATGTCCGCCACGCAAAGCCCGCGCCAGCTCCGGCAAAAGCACGGTGGCAACGGCGATGCCGACGACACCGAGCGGCAGCTGGTAAATCCGGTCGGCATAGGCAAGCGAGGAGATCACACCCTCACCGGCAGACGCGATATTGGTGTTGATCAGGAGATTGATCTGGGTGATGCCGCCGGTGATTGCGGCCGGCAAAGCAAGGACCAGCAGGCGCTGGACATTCTTCGTCAGCCGGGGTCTGCGGAAACCGATCCGCATGCCGGCATTGCGCACGGCGATCCAGACGATGCCAAGCTGCACCACACCCGCCGCCATCACACCCCAGGACAGGGCATAACCCACCTGAAGCGGGTCGTAATGCTTCCACCAGGCCAGCATCAGAACACCAATCAGAATGATGTTCAGGAAGACCGGCGCAATCGCGGCAGCGAAATAGCGGTGCAGCGAATTCAGCATGCCGCCCATCATCGCCGCCAGCGACATGCAGGCGAGATAGGGGAACATGATGGTTGCGAGACGGACGGTGTTGTCGAATTTCACCGGGTCTTCCAGAAAGCCCGGCGCAATAACGGTGCGCACGATGAACGGCATCGACAGTTCCATCAGGATCGTCAAAGCCAGAAGCACGGTGAACAGAACGCCGAAAACTTCTTCGGAAAAGCGCCTCGCGCCCTCCATGCCGTTCGCCTCGATTTCCTTGGCGAAAAGGGGCACGAAGGCCGAGTTGAACGCGCCTTCGGCAAAAAGGCGCCGGAAGGTGTTCGGGAACCGAAAGGCAGCATTGAAGGCATCAGCAACCGGTCCGGTACCGACGGCTGCGGCCATCAGCGTCTCGCGGAGGAAACCGAAGATACGGCTTCCGAGCGTGGCCGTGCCGACCGTGGCGAACTTTCCGATCAAGCTCATGGGAATTTCAAGCCTTTGCCGTGCGCGTGGCCGGCAGCGCCGCCACATCGGGATGGGCGATGATGCCGTTTGGCATGCGATCGCGCAATTCGTCTTCCTGCTCGCTCATCACGGCCTTCAAGCGCGTGGCAATGCTGGCCTGCCGGTTGTCATTGGTGACCTTCTGGCCGAAGAGATCAGTCACGTAGAATGTGTCGATGACCTTCTCGCCGAAGGTGGTGATGCGTGCGGAATGAATATCCAGCGACAGATCGGCAATGACAGCCGTCATATCCGCCAGAAGCCCCGGCCGGTCGAGGCACTCGACCTCGATAACGGTGAACTTGTTCGAAAGCCCGTTGGAAATGATGACGGAGGGCGGAATGGTGAAGGCGCTTTTCTTCCTCCGGCTCTTGGTGCGGGTGGCAATCATTTCCGGCAGGCGCTGACGACCGGACAGAACCTCTTCGATCAGCTTGCCGACATTGTTGCCGCGCCGCGTCTCGTCTTCGTCGATCGGAAATTCGCGGTTGATCAGGATCGTATCGAGCGCCCGCCCATCGGATGTGGTGAAGATTTGCGCGTCGGCAATGTTGGCGCCGGCCGCAGCGCAGGCGCCGGTAATGATCGACAGCAGGCGCGGATGGTCGGGCGCCAGCACGGTGATTTCGGTGATGGCGTGGAAGGAATGTGTGCGCACCATGGTCGACAGCGCTTTTTCCTGCTTGTCGGCCTCGCGGATAAAGCGGGTGTGACGCACCTGATCTTCCAGCGCCACCGTCAGCAGATAGGGCTCATAGTGCAGCTTGGTGTATTTGCGCCGTGCCTTCTGGCCCCAGTCTTCCAGCGCGTCGTAAAGCGCCTGACGGGCAATATGCGCCCTTTCCTTGCGTGAGACTTCCGAAAACCCACCGGAGAGAAGCAGCTCGGTCTCGTAATAAAGCGAGCGGAGCAACTGACCCTTCCAGCCGTTCCAGACACCCGGACCGACCGCGCGGATATCGCAGACCGTCAGGATAAGCAGCATCTTCAGCCGCTCCATGGATTGCACCTTGTCGGCGAAATCGGTGATGGTCTTGCGGTCGTGCAGGTCGCGCGTCTGGGCGACCATGGACATCAGAAGATGCTGCTCGATCAGCCAGACGACCATTTCGGTCTGCTTGCCGGTCAGCCGGAAACGCTGGCAAAGCTTGCGGGCCACGCGCGCGCCGGCAATCGAGTGATCCTCCTGCCGGCCCTTGGCCACATCGTGCAGCAGAACGGCCACATAAAGTGCCTCACGCTCCTCGACACCCGGCATCAGCTGGTTGGCAAGCGGATGGGCATCCACAGCCGTCCCCTTGTCCACCTCCGACAGTACGCCGACCGAGCGGATCAGATGTTCGTCCACCGTATAGTGATGATACATGTTGAACTGCATCATCGCGACGATCTTGCCGAATTCGGGAATGAACTTGCCGAGGACGCCAGCCTCGTTCATGCGCCGCAAGGTGAGCGCCGGATCACGCCTCGAGGTGAGGATCGCCAGAAACAGCCGGTTCGCCTCCTCGTTCTCGCGAAGCCCGTCATTGATCAGCGACAGCGACCGGGTAACGACACGCAGCGCATCCGGGTGAAGTTCGAGATTGTTGATATCGGCGATATGAAAGAGCCGGATCAGATTGACCGGATCGTTTTTGAACACGTCCGGCTTGGCCAGCGCGATGCGTCCGCGATCCTCGACGAATTCAACAGAACCGGGAATTTTGCGGACGCGGTGGGCAAAGCGGCTGAGAACACCCGACAGGCCCGGCACGTCCTTTGCCTGCCTGTCCTCCAGTGCGGCGCAGACGATGCGGGTCAGGTCACCCACATCCTTCGCCACCAGGAAATAATGCTTCATGAAACGTTCGACGGCGGAAAGCCCGGGGCGTGGCTGGTAGCCCAGCGCATCGGCGATCTCGCGCTGAATGTCGAAGGACAGGCGCTCTTCCGCCTTGTTGGTGATGAAATGCATCTGGCAACGGACGGCCCAGAGAAAATCATCGGCCTTTTCGAACAGCCTGAGTTCGCGCTTAGACAGGACGCCAAGCTTGACGAGATCGGCTGTATCGCGGACATGGTAATAATATTTGGCGATCCAGAACAGCGTGTGCAGGTCGCGCAGGCCGCCCTTGCCTTCCTTGACGTTCGGCTCCACCAGATAGCGCGTATCGCCCGCCTTGCGGTGACGCTGGTCACGCTCTGCCAGCTTGGCGGCGATGAATTCCGGCCCGGTGCCGGTGACAACTTCCGACTCGAAACGTTTTTCGAGATCATCGGTCAGCGATTTTTTGCCGCAGATTGCCCGCACTTCCAGAATGGCGGTGCGGATGGTCATATCGGATTTCGACAGGCGGACGCACTCATCCACCGTGCGCGTGGCGTGGCCGACCTTGAAGCCGAGATCCCAGAGCAGATAAAGCACGAACTCCACGGCCTTGTGCATATCCGGCGTGTTCTTGGCCGGCAGCAGGAACAGAAGGTCGATATCCGATCCCGGCGCCAGCGTGCCGCGACCGTACCCCCCCACCGCTGCAACGGCGATTTGCGGCGCGTCTTTCGGATAGACATATTGGCAGGCGAGATCATAGAGGATTTCGATCAGCCGGTCCTGGAGCCAGGAGATACGTCGGGCGCAATCGATGCCGCTGCCGTCGGATTTCAGCAGTTCGCGAGCCTTTTCCCGGCCTTCCGTGCTGGCCTTGCGAAAGATCGGCAGCAGGTCTGACCTGACATCGGCGATGCGCTTGCCGTCGTTCTTGAAGATGATGTCGCATTCGCGCTTCAGCGCCGAAACATCGAGAATTTCGGAAAAATCCAGGTCCTTGATGGCCATTTATGCCGTTATCCATGTCCTGTGGGAAAGCCACCGCTTGCGATGGGATTGTCCTATAGCGAGTTTCAAAGGCGATGGACAGGCAGTCTATCCTCTTAAGCCTTGCCAAGTTCTTTCTTTAACGCATAGAGCGCGTCCAATGCCTCACGCGGCGTCATTTCGTCCGGGTTGAACCCCTTCAAAGCTTCTTCCACCTTCGATGGTCCAGCCTTGCGGGTTTCCTCACGGCGAACCGCGATCTGGAATAGTGGCAGATCGTCGATCAGCTGACTGGCCGGGTTCTTTCGATCGGCATCTTCGAGCTTCGTCAGCACCTCACGGGCGCGCTCCACCACCGATGCCGGAAGTCCGGCGAGCCTTGCCACCTGAATACCGTAGGAACGATCTGCAGCACCCGGTCCGACCTCGTGCAGGAAGATGACGTCACCCTCCCATTCCTTCACCCGCATCGTGGCATTGGAAAGGCGACCAAGTTTTTCCGACAGCACCGTCAGTTCGTGGAAATGCGTGGCGAAGAGGCCACGGCAACGATTGACCTCGTGCAGATGCTCGACCGCCGCCCAGGCGATCGAAAGGCCGTCGAAGGTTGCCGTGCCACGGCCGATCTCATCCAGAATGACAAGCGAGCGATCCGTCGCCTGATTGAGGATGGCGGCCGTTTCCACCATTTCCACCATGAAGGTCGAGCGGCCACGCGCCAGATCGTCGGACGCGCCGACGCGGGAAAACAACCGGTCTACGATGCCGATATGGGCGGCTTCTGCCGGAACGAAGGAGCCGATCTGCGCGAGGATGGCGATGAGCGCATTCTGACGCAGGAAAGTCGATTTACCGCCCATGTTCGGGCCGGTGAGCAGCCAGATCGCACCATTTTTGCCGCCCTCAGCAGCCGACAGATCGCAATTATTGGCGATGAACGGCCCGGCGGACTGGCGCCGCAGCGCCTGTTCCACAACCGGGTGGCGCCCGCCTGTGATCGCAAAGGTCATGGAGGCATCGACGATCGGGCGGCAATAAGCCTGTTCGGTAGCGAGATAAGCAAGGCTTGAGGCGACATCGATCACCGCAAGCGCCAGCGCACCCGCCTTGATCGCCTCCGCCTGCCGCACCACGGCCTCGACCATGCGCTCGAAGGCTTCCAGCTCCATGGTCAGGGCTTCTGCCGCGGCATTGGCGATGCGGCTTTCGAGATCGGCAAGTTCGGTGGTGGTGAAGCGCATGGCGCCGGCCATGGTCTGGCGGTGAATGAAGCGCGCCTTCGCCTCATCCGTGGCCATCATGACATCGGCGTTGCCCGCCGTTACCTCGATGAAGTAACCAAGCACGTTGTTATGCTTGATCTTGAGCGACTTGATGCCGGTTTCCTCGGCATATTGCAGCTGCAGCCCGGCGATTACCCGGCGCGACTGGTCACGCAATGCGCGCACGTCGTCGAGTTCTGGATTGGCGCCCTCACGCAGAAAACCGCCATCACGCTTCAAAAGCGGCAGATCGTCGGCGAGCATCGAGCCAAGCATGGCTTCCAGCCCGCCCGGCAAAGCCTTCAGATCCGCAAGTGCAGCAGCAAGCTCCTGCGGCAATAGTCCCTGATCGAGAATGGCGGCAATTCTCTCGGCCGACGCCAGGCCCTGCCTGATCGCCCCGAGATCGCGCGGGCCACCGCGCTCCAGCGCAAGACGGGAGAGCGCGCGCGGCATATCGGCAACCTGTTTCAAGGCATCGCGCAGGCCATCGCAAAGGGAGACGTCATCAATAAGATAGGCGACTGCATCGAGACGGGCATTAACCCTTTCCGGGTCGGTCAAGGGAGACATCAACCGCTCGGCCAAAAGCCGCGCACCGCCGCCCGTGACCGTGCGGTTGAGGGCATGCAGGAGCGATCCGTCCCTTTCGCCTGAGAGCGTCTTCACCAACTCCAGATTGGCGCGGGTCGCGGGATCGATGAACAGCGTGGAGGCAGCGCTTTCGCGTTCCGGCGCACCAAGCGGCGGGCGCTCGGCAATCTGGGTCTTTTCAACATAGGCAACCGCGGCAGCGGCAGCGGCCATTTCCACACGCGAAAATGTGCCGAAACCATCTAGGGTCGAGACGTTGAAGTAACGCGCGATCCGCCCTTCCGCCGTAGCGCTGTCGAACAGAATGGCCGGCTGCGGCACGGCGACACGGCCAAGCATATCGAAAACCGGTCGCAGCTCTTCGTCATGGAACAGACTGTCGGCAACGATCAGCTCAC
Source organism: Agrobacterium sp. 10T429 (assembly GCF_056393925.1). NCBI lineage: Bacteria > Pseudomonadati > Pseudomonadota > Alphaproteobacteria > Hyphomicrobiales > Rhizobiaceae > Agrobacterium > Agrobacterium sp. 10T429. Next base: position 270,512 of record NZ_JBFTGV010000001.1, on the reverse strand, counting down.
GCGGATCGATGCGCCAGATATCAGCGAGGAGACGCGTCAGCGTGGTTTCCGCCAAGCGGAAGACGCCGGTGGAAATATCAATCCAGGCAAGCGCAAACTGTGCCTCCGCACTGCCGCGAATACGAGCGAGCGCCATAAGATAGTTGGATTCCGTCGGCGACAGCAGCTTTTCTTCCGTGAGCGTGCCAGGCGTGACAAGCCGCACCACATCGCGTTTTACCACGGATTTCGATCCGCGCTTCTTCGCCTCGGCCGGGTCCTCCACCTGCTCGCAGACGGCGACGCGATAACCGCGCAGGATGAGCTTCTGGAGATAATCATCGGCGGCGTGTACGGGAACGCCGCACATGGGAATATCCTGCCCCATATGCTGGCCGCGTTTCGTCAGCGTGATGCCGAGCGACCGAGAGGCTTCCACCGCATCGTCAAAGAACAATTCGTAAAAATCGCCCATGCGGTAAAACAGCAGCGAACCGGGGTTGTTCGCCTTGATCTCGATATATTGCTCCATCATGGGAGTGGCCGTGGCGCGGCTCTCTTCCGAGATCAGGGAAGCGGTGGTCAAAACGTCCGTCAATGGCTTGCCGATGTCATATCGTGTTGCGGAAAGGGAGCGCCGACACTAGCGGCAATGGCCGCACCAAGACAACACACACGGCACCGCTGCCCACAGGAACATCCCGCTTGATCCGAGTTAAAACCGGTCAGCCGTTGATGCGCTCGGTCTCGCCGCCGTAATAGCTGATGTAGCGGCCGGCGATAGAGGAAACCGGCAGGACCACGAGAACATCTGTCGTGTTGAAGGCGTGGTCCACCACGGCGCCGGAGCCGAACATGGCGCCGAGACGCATATAGCCTTTGATCAGCGGCGGCATGGCGTTCAGCGCCTTGCGGGCATTCAGCGCCTCAGCCGGTACCAGGTCCATCTCGTGATAAAGCTCGGGAAGAGCGGAAGCCGCCCACTCGCCCTTTGCAACGCAATTGTGATGCAGGAAGGACAGAGCAAGCGCGTGGGCTTCCGGCTGCACGCCGGGGAACGAAGCGCAACCGATCATGGCATCCATGCGGTGTTTCACGGCATAGGCCCAGTTGCCCTGCCACAAAAGCTCAACCGTGCGCTTGGTGCGATATTCCGGCAGCACGCAGGAGCGGCCAAGCTCCATGAAGCGCTTGCCCGGATGGCGCGCTACCAGCCCGGCGATGTCGAATTCGCTTGCGGAATAAAAACCGTTATTCGCGAGTGCAGTTTCCTGACGTAACAGACGGTAGGTACCGACGATCTGGTCTTCGCTGTCGCCTTCAATCGCCTTGTCGAGCACGAGCAGATGGTCGCAGACACTGTCCCAGGCGTCGATGTCGCGCTTGCGGCGCATGGCGTCTGCGGGAAGGCGCGCCTTCATTTCATCAACGAAAACCCGATAACGCACGGACTGCGCCGCGTCGATCTCCCGCTCGTTTCTTGCGAGCCGTGTTTCCAGCGAGCCGATACGGCCGAAAAGCCCCTCATTGTCCTGAGCGGTGTCTGGACGAGGATGAATAACAACTTTCTTTTCACTAATGTCGTGACTGTAGATTTCGGCAACCATGGGGAATCGCTCCGCCACCAAAAGATTTTTCCTGTCATAAATCACTAATTGACGACAGAATAGTGACAAAATGCAGCCATTGCGAGTCTCTCAAGTCATGATGGCAACAGGCGTTTCGCCTCCAGCAAGCGGCGGATTTCCTCGACCAGTCGTCTCGGGTCGGCAGGCTTGGTCAAAACCTTGGCCGCACCGGCATTCAGCAGGATTTCGGCGGTTTCAACGCTCGCATCGCCGCTGAGCACGATGAGCGGAATATTTCTTCCGCCCTTCAGCGTGCCGAGAAGCTCCGGCAGCACCTCAAGCCCCTCGCCGCCCGGCATATTGAGATCGGATATGATGAGGTGCGGCAGGCGGGTTGTGCCCGGCGCCACGGCTTGCTGCAGGGCCTGAAAATCGTCGACACCGCGCACGATGTAACCGCTTTTTTCCAGAACGGCCCGGATGATGCGCGCATTGACGGCGTCGTCCTCGGCCACGAGGATATCGATACCGCTTACCCCCTCCGTCACCCGTGACGAAAACCCCACATCCGGATGGTTGTCGTTGATGGCATCGCGCCGTTCTATGCCGCGCAGACGACCGCAGAGGACGTCAATCAGGGACTTTTCGCGCAGCGGCCGGATCAACCAGGCGTCGAAGGACGCATGCATGGTCGACGCCCGCTCTTCGGGACTGACCAGCAACGTGCGGCGGACATTCTGTTGCGGCCAATCCCTTAGCGCGTCTCTGAACAGAGGCGAAATACGCCTGTCGACAATGATATCGGTGAGATCGGCAGCTGTACCGTGCAGCCTTTCCAAGTCCTCCGGTTCGTGGATAAGAGCGCATTTACCGCCGAAAGCCTTGATCGCCTCCATCGTCACCGTCGCTGCCACGCCCCTCGGCGCGATCAGCAGGACATTGGTATGCTGCAGGCAATGGTGCCGGTCCGGGTCCGGCGTGCCGGTGGACGAACTGCCCGGACGGAATGCCAACTTGAAGGTGCTGCCCTCACCCTTGCGGCTGAAGACCGTGAGGCTGCCGCCGAATTCCCGGACGATGCGGGCGGAAATCGCGAGCCCAAGCCCTGTTCCCCCACTTTGCTGCGACATCGGGCCTGCCTGTTCGAATTCGCCAAAGATACGGGCTTGGTCCGCTTGGCTCATGCCGGGGCCGGTGTCCTCGACGGTGATATGCAATTCGCCTTCAACCATGCGCGCCCGGATGATGACCCCGCCCACCTGCGTGAATTTGACGGCATTGCCGAGGAGGTTGAACAGAACCTGACGCAGCCTTGCCGGATCGAAATCCAGATAATCAGGCACATCCGGCGTGACGAAGGAGGTGATTTCGATGCCCTTTTCGTGGGCGCGATGCGCCAGCATCTCGACAATGCTCTCGATCAGCCGACGCAGGTTTTCCGCACGCGGATTGAGTTTGAAACGGCCCGCCTCCATGGTCGAATAATCCAGCAGGTCCTCGACCAACTGTACCAGCGACTGACCGGACTGCTTCATGCCGTCGAGATAATTACGTTGCTCTTCATTGAGCTTCGTCTGCGACAGAAGATGGTTCATGCCGAGCATGCCGGAAAGCGGCAGACGGATCTCGTGGCTAACAGTTGCCAGCAGCCTTGCCTTTTCGGCATCGGCCTTTTCCGCGCGTAACCGGGCGTTTTCCCGCTCACCGAGTGCCAGCCGCTCCTCGGTGACATCTCTCGCGATGCTGCTGATGAGAAGACGACTGCTTGCCAGATCGCGGGTGACGACATCGTGCCAGGAGAAAATGCGCTGACCGAACGGGGTCGCGATTTCCACATCATAAGCGTGGGCCTTGTCGCCTGGCCGGAAAGCGATGCCGATTTCCTCACAGCTCAGCCCTTCGGGTGCCGAGCAGCCCGTTACTTCACGAAAAACCGCATTCGCCTCGACGATGCGCCGATCCATATTGCGGATGACGATGATATCGCCCATGGCCTCCTGAATCTCGGCAATCAGCGATCGGTTTTGAGTTTGGCGTAGCCGTACATCCAAATCATCTGCAGGTAGTTTGCCGGGATACTGGAAGGATTGGCCGAACATGGCGTAGTACAGGAGACCGACCAGCACCGCACCGAAGAAGGATGCCAAGGCGACGGTGACCGCATAAGGCACCGCAAGCGCGATCAAGGCCGCGGAGAAGGCACCCACCGACAATGACGCGGCAACGTATAGCGTGATCGATCTGGCATCTATCCCGCGCCCCGCACCGCCATGGTGAGATGTCGTGTCGACGCGATCCGCCGGCTGCGCCGGGGTGGCGGCGAGGCCATCTGAAACTTTTTCCCGCAGTCGTGCCAGTTCGCTCATGCACAACCGCTACCACGGCAGCGGTTTTGATATGTTTGGCTCAAACGCTAAAATTTTACTTTTTAGCCGCCCGGGCGTGCAGAAACTCATCGAGAATGACGCAACCGGCACCGATTGTTATGAAAGTGTCGGCCAGATTGAAGACCGCGAACGACCATGTATCGGTGTGAAACAGGATGTAGTCGATGACGTGACCGTAGAAAAAGCGGTCGAGAAGATTGCCGGCCGCTCCAGCAATGATGAAGGCGAAGCCAAGATGGGCAAAAGTCCGATCCGCCGCCGTCTTGCGCCAGAGCCACAGAACGAAGACCACGATGACGAGCCGCATGCTGACGATGAACCAGCCGTGCATGTCCGCCAGCATCGAAAACGCCACACCGAGATTATAGGTGCGGTAAAGCGCCAGGAACGGAATGACCGGCACCATCTCCTGCAACGGCAGATAGGTCTCGACCAGTTGCTTGACGACCTGGTCCAACACAAGGGCAGCAACGATAAGCGCGAAAGCCGGGCCAAATTTCGAAAACAACGCCGCTTTGGCCATTACTTCACCGGTGCCAGTTCGAGGAGATGTCGCCGCGCCTCGAAAAGCATGACAGCGGTTGCGATGGCGAGATTGAGACTATCGGCACGGCCCTGTTGGGGAATGCGCGCCAGTTGGTCTGCCTTGCCGGCCAGTTCAGGCGGCAGGCCGGATTGTTCGTTACCCATCAAAAGCACAACGGGCTTTCCGGCGTAATCGATTTTTCGATAGTCCACCGACCCGGCAAGATGGGTGGCAACGACACTGACATTGGCTGATTTTTTCCATGAGAGGAATTCCTCAACCGAGGCGCGGGCAACGGGCGTAGCGAAGACCGAACCCATGGTCGCACGCACGGTTTCCAGCGAAAACGGATCGGTGCAATCGCCGACCAGAATGACACCTGAGGCACCCGCCGCATCCGCCGTGCGGATGATGGTGCCGAGATTGCCGGGATCACGCACCCGATCGAGCGCGATATAGGTCTCGCCTTTTTCCGGACGGATATCCTTCAATGGCTTCCATCTCTGGTCAAAGATGCCAACGACCATTTGCGGATTGTCGCGGCGGGTGATCGAGGCGATGACTTTTTCGCTGACTTCGAGCACCAGCCCGCCGGAAGCGACCGTCTTTACGGCCGCCTGCTCCACCAGCGGCTTGCCCTTGGCCGCCTTGGCGTAAACCAGGGTACGGATGGTCCAGCCCAGTTCGAGCGCGTCGATAACCAGCTTCAGGCCTTCCGCCATGAAGGTGCCGGTCTCTTCCCTGCCCTTTTTCTGGGTAAGCGCCTTGATATCCTTGATGATGGGATTGGCAAGGCTGGTGACTTCCTTGACCTGGCCAACCCGGCGCGTCGTGTTTTCGCGCATGTCGTTCGTCATTTCGGCTCCCAGCGGCTGAACAGCGATGTGGAAAGCACCCGGCCCGGCGTCTTGCCATCAAGCCCGGCCTCGCGAATGACGAGCTCGCCGGATCCAACGACGCCACCGGCGCCGCGCATGATTTCGCGCATCAATTCATGCATCGAATAGAAGCTGGCCCTGATAGAATAGGCCGTCAGCACCAGACCGAGCGCTTTGGGCGACAGGATTTCCCGGCAGATATCCAGCATCAACGGAAGATGGTCGAACAATTGCCAGATTTCACCGTGGGTGCCGCGGCCGAATTTCGGCGGGTCGGTGAGAATGATGTCGTAGGTGCTGCCGCGACGCTCCTCGCGCTGGATGAACTTCATCGCGTCTTCGCAAATCCAGCGGATCGGCGCCTGTTCGAGCCCGGCAAGCGCCTGGTTCTCCTTTGCCCAGCCGATCGCTTTCTTGGAGGCGTCGACATGGGTCACTTCAGCGCCTGCAGCAGCGGCGACCAAAGAAGCGACGCCGGTGTAACCAAACAGGTTCAGGACTTTCAGCGGCCGGTCAGCCGTTTCAACGGCATTTTTCAGCCATTCCCAGTGGACGATCTGCTCCGGGAAGACGCCGACATGCCGGAAGGCCGTGAAACGGCCGAGAAACTCGACGCCGAGCAGCGACAGTGGCCAGGTTTCGCCAAGTGCTGCCTTTGGAAAACGCCAACGGCCCATGCCGTCTTCATCCGTGTCGCCGGTAAAAATGGCGTCGGCATTCTGCCATACGCGGTCGGGAACCGACGGTTGCCAGAGAGCCTGCGCCTCGGGACGGACGACGCGATATTCGCCGTATTGTTCAAGCTTCAGGCCATTGCCGCTGTCGATGAGATGAAAATCACCCGCGCCACTCGATTCCAGAATTACCGGAACCTGTTCTGCGGGACGTTCGCCGGTGCGATGCTTGAGGGGCCGCGCAGGCACCTGCTCAACGGCCGCTACTGGGGCTATCTTTTCCCTCGGCGCAGATTTGGGCGCGCTGCGCACCTCGTCCGGCTCGCGCTTTTTCGGTGCCGCGTCCATTCGCCGTGCCGGCTTTGCGGCATGAACCTGTTTTTTCTCGCTCCCGGCACGCACGCGATTGCCCGGCCGGCTGTCTTTTTTCTTCAATGGAAATCTTTCCGCTTCTGCCCGCGTTTTATCGCGCCAGCAAATAGCATTCCAAGCGTCGCTCGACTAGAGCCGCAACGAATGTCGGCACCATCACTTTGCCGGGAGTTGGCCCGCATTCGGAAGCTGCGCGGCTGTTGCCGCTTTGTGCCGGTTCGCCTCGTCGTGCCAGCGAACGGCTTCCTTCGCCTCGATCCGGGCGCGCTTGCGATGCTTGCCCTGCGCAAACCAGGTGGCGGAAGATCCCAGAAGCACACCGAAAATGACGGCCAGAAACAGGAACACGAAAAACGGCGCGGTGAAGGAAAGTACACCATCCTCCGGCCGGAACGGATTGAGCGCGAGCGTCACGGACTGACGATTGGCCACGCACAGGATGACGAGGATAATCGCCAGCGGAAGCAGGATGATGAGGTTGATGATTTTTTTCGACATCCGACATTACTCCATCGCGGCGTGCATTCCCTCGGCTCCGTTTCCGGGGCGGCGGGTGAGAACGATCAATCGTCCTCTTCGTCACCCATACCGGGGTTCAGGCGCTCACGCAGTTCCTTGCCCGTCTTGAAGAAAGGCACCCATTTTTCCTCGACGAAAACCGATTCACCCGTGCGCGGGTTCCGACCGGAACGCGAAGGACGGTTCTTCACCGAAAATGCGCCGAAACCACGAAGCTCAACACGATTTCCCGCTGCCAAGGCATCGGTGATTTCATCCAGCACCGCATTGACGATATTTTCCACGTCACGGTGATAAAGGTGCGGGTTACGCGCAGCAACGATCTGCACCAGTTCAGACTTGATCACGGTTGCCCCCTGAAAGAATTGGATTTTTAATGCGGCTCAACCTGCCAAACGGAAACAAGACCGTCAAGAAACAACTTGTCCGCACCGAGCTGACCGGAGCCCGCAAACGGTATTAAATCGTCATATCCCAGAAGCTTCGCTATTTGCGCAACACTGAAAAGCGAAAAAGGCGAACTGGAAGACGGTGCGCGCCATTCCACGATCGGCAGATCCTTGGCAACACCGCGCGTTTCGAAATAGCCGCGAATTTCCTTTTCGCCGCCAAGCGTGTCGACCAGCTTGTTGGCGAGCGCCTGTCTGCCCGTGAAAATCGATCCGTCCGCCAGTTTCAACACATCCTCGCGCGGCAATTTGCGGCGATCGGCCACAAGATCGACGAACCAGCCGTAGCTGTCCATCACCATGGAACGGATCATCGTCTTCGCCTCTTCGGGCGCCTCGTGGAACGGCGAAGGCTCCGCCTTCATCGGAGAGGACTTTATTTCCTGCAGCGAGACGCCGAGCTTATCCATCAGCTGGCCGATCTGGGGATATTGAAAGATCACGCCGATCGAGCCGGTGATCGAGGTTTCGCCAGCGACGATGACTTCGCCTGCAGATGCGATCATATATCCAGCGGAGGCGGCAAGCGTGCGGACATCGGAGACCACCGGCTTCTTTTCCGCAACGCCGCGAATGGCCTTGAAGATGCGCTCGCCGCCATAGGTGGTGCCACCGGGCGATGAAATCGAAACGATCAGCCCTTTGACATTGTCGCTCTTGGCAATCTTGTCCAGCCGCTCCAGAAGTTCGGTATTGTCCTGGATCAGCCCGGAGATCTGGACACGGGCAATATGGGGTCTCTCGCTTTGCTGCGGGGTGGCCCATAAAAACCGGTAGAGGCCGAAAATGCCGGCGACAAACAGAAAAACAGCGGCAATCCGCCAGAAAGTCAGCTTGCGGCGCAATCGTCTGCGATCCGCTATCGCCATATTATCCATCGAAAACCCCTGCCTTCCGGCATTTGAAGCGTAATGTAAGCGTCATGGCCATATGGTTCTTCTAGCGCGAAGCCGCAAGGAAACAATAAGGAAACCAGAATTACGATTAAATTCGCATTTCCCTTGCACCTTTCCAGACAAAAACCATATTGGCAGGACACAGCACTCATGCCAAAGACATCAAGATAAACATATAAGCTTCAGTTGCGCGCCAAAGTGGCGCCCAGGAAGTTTTCCGGACCCACTCTTATGCTCGAAAGACTCCGCCAACCCGCGCCAGCGTTTCCGCTGCCCAATGACCAGAACGGCGCTTACGAGCGCGCGCTGAGGCATTCCGCGCGCGTGAAGCGGCTGAAAATCATTCTGCCGCTCGGTGCGGCGATCATCTCGTTTGCCTTCGTCGCCGTTTCGCTCATTCGCACCTGGGCGCCCGAAGAGGTTTCGCTTGAAAGCGCAAGGATCGAAGACGGCAAGATCGTGATGGAAAAGCCGGCCGTTGCGGGCCGCAACGAGAAGGGGATCGACTACTCCATGAACGCAGACCGTGCGTTGCAGGATATCGCCAACCCCAACCTCATGACGCTCGAAAGGGTTCTGGCTGCGGTACCTGTGAACGACAGCGTCGCCCAGGTGATAGCCAAGGAAGGCATTTTCGACCGGGCCACCAACACGCTGAAGATGACCGCCCCTTTTGACATCAATCTCAGCAATGGCATACAAGCGAAGTTCCAATCTGCGGATGTCGATCTGAAGGCTGGAAAAATGAGCAGTAAAGAGCCGGTTTCGATCAAAACAAACGACGGCGCCATTGTTGCGCAATCGATTGATATCGCGGATAATGGCAAGACTATTACATTTTCGGGGCAGGTACGCGCACGTATCGCTGCATCCAATATCAAGAATGAAGGCAAGTGAGAGCCCGGTCCAGATGATGCAAATTTCCCGTCCCGTTTCCCTTGGCAAATCCGCAGGCGTTACAGCCGCAGCTTTTGCTTTTTCCTGTCTTGCAACCGTGGCTTTCGCTCAGAACACCACCAGCAACATGACAGGCGTCAAGCTCTCCGGCGACCAGCCGATCGCTATCGAAAGCGATCAGCTCGAGATTCGGGACCAGGAGCGCAAGGCCTATTTCACCGGTAACGTGAAAGTTGTGCAGGGCACCACCACCCTTCAGGCCGGCAAGATGACGGTCAATTACAAGGGTGAAGGTTCCTCGCTCACCAGCGGTGACGCCAACATCGAAAAAATCTTCGTCGACAATAACGTCTACCTGACGTCCGAGACGCAGAAGGCCACGGCCGATCACGGCGAATTCGACATGGCGGCGCAGACCTTCATTCTGACCGGCAAGCAGGTTGTGCTGTCCGAGGGCGCGAATGTCTTCACCGGCTGCAAGCTCACTGTTCTGATGAATTCGGGGCAGGCAAAGCTCGAAAGCTGCGGCGGTCCTGTCCGGATCATGCTCGATCCGAAATCGCAGCAGAAGAAACAGTAGTCTCACCTCGTGAAGATAGCCTCGATCTCAAAAATATTTGGCGGTGGGCGCGACCGACCTGTGGACGCTGCGTCGCAGGCCGACAAGGCTCGCTATGACGGTACCCTGATCGCGCATGGTCTGACGAAGACCTATAATACACGGCGCGTCGTCAACGGCGTCTCGCTGGTCGTGCGCCGTGGTGAAGCCGTGGGGCTGCTTGGCCCGAACGGCGCGGGCAAAACCACCTGTTTCTACATGATCACGGGCCTCGTACCTGTCGATAGCGGCAAGATCGCCATCAACGGCAACGACGTCACTACCATGCCGATGTACAGGCGTGCCCGCCTCGGTGTCGGCTACCTGCCGCAGGAAGCCTCCATCTTCCGTGGACTGACAGTCGAGGAAAATATCCGCGCCGTGCTGGAAGTGCACGAACCTGACAGCGCCAAGCGCAGCCGCAAGCTCGATGAGTTGCTGGAAGAGTTCCACATTGCGCAGCTGCGCAAATCGCCCGCTGTCGCCCTGTCGGGCGGCGAACGTCGCCGTCTGGAAATCGCCCGTGCTCTGGCGACCGACCCGACCTTCATGCTTCTGGACGAACCTTTTGCCGGCGTCGATCCGATCTCCGTCAGCGACATTCAGAACCTTGTCAGACATTTGACCGCGCGCGGGATCGGCGTTCTCATCACCGACCACAATGTCCGCGAAACGCTCGGCCTCATTGACCGCGCCTATATCATCCATGCCGGTGAGGTTCTGACCCATGGCCGTGCAGACGATATCGTCAACAATCCGGATGTGCGCCGGCTCTATCTCGGCAATAATTTTAGCCTTTAAGCTCCCGGGCGCGAAAGATTCTTCATCGCGCCCCGCAGTGACGCTTGACCAAACATAATAAAAAAGCAATTTTTGGGCCAAGTTTCGTTGCCTGCGCAAAATTTATGAAATTTGTGGCGACGAAGAAGCTGTAAGGGGAGTTTCGCGTCCGCCATGGCATTATCTGCCAGCCTTTTGCTGCGTCAAAACCAGTCTCTCGTGATGACACCGCAACTGATGCAGTCCATCCAGCTGCTTCAGATGACGCATTTCGAACTGACGCAGTTCATCGCGCAGGAGGTGGAGCGCAATCCTTTGCTTGAAATTGCGGCAAACGACGGCGATTTGAGCAGCGATAGCCCTGTTGATGCGGAGAATTTCGGCGATGCCGACAGCGAAGGGTCCGACAAGTCCGCGCCGGTAACGGCCGACAGCGACGACTGGTACGGCGATCGCGCGGCAAATCTCGGCGAACAGCTCGACACCAGCTTCGAAAATGTCTTTCCTGACGATACCGAACCCAGAAAGCCCGACGCACCCGAACTTGCGGGGCAGTGGAAATCCATGCCCGGGCAGGAGTCAGGCGAGAGTTACGATCTCGACGACTTCGTTGCCGCGAAACAGACCCTCAGCGACCATCTCAATCAGCAATTGCCTCTCGCCATATCCTCTGTGGAAGACAGGATGATCGCCGATGCGCTGATCGGCCAGCTCGACGAGACCGGATATATCGCCGTAGATGCCGTCGAAGACGTCGCTGAACGGCTGGGGGCGGCGCCTTCGGCAGTGGAGCGAATTCTGGAGACGCTTCAGGGCTTTGATCCTCCCGGCGTGTTTTCCCGCTCGCTGAGCGAATGTCTGGCGATCCAGCTTGCCCAGAAGGACAGGCTTGATCCGGCAATGCGGGCTTTTATCGACAATCTGGAGCTTCTGGCGAAACGGGATTTCGCTTCTCTAAAAAAACTCTGCGGCGTGGATGAGGAAGACCTTCTCGACATGCTGGCGGAAATCCGCACGCTCAATCCGCGTCCGGGCGCTGGTTACGATTCGACCGTTTCCGAGACAATCGTTCCTGATATCATCATTCGCCCCTCCTCTGCCGGCGGCTGGCTTGTGGAAATCAACCCCGAGACCCTGCCGCGCGTGCTCATCAACCAGACCTATTTCGCAGAGGTTTCAAGGCACAAGTCGCGCGAGGGAGAGGATCAGGATTTCCTTTCCGAATGCATGCAGACGGCCCATTGGCTGACCCGCAGCCTCGACCAGCGCGCCAGAACGATCATGAAGGTGGCGACCGAAATCGTGCGCCAGCAGGACGCCTTTCTCGTCAATGGCGTGGACCACCTGCGCCCGCTGAACCTCAAGACGGTGGCCGACGCCATCAAGATGCACGAATCCACCGTCAGCCGGGTGACGTCGAAAAAATACATGCTGACGCCGCGCGGCCTGTTCGAGCTGAAGTATTTCTTCAGTGTTTCCATCAGCTCGGTGGAAGGCGGTGACAGCCATTCTGCAGAAGCGGTGCGTCACCGCATCAAGGCGATGATCGCGCAGGAGGCCGCCGACGCAGTGCTTTCCGATGACGATATCGTCGATAATCTGAAAAAGAGTGGTATCGATCTTGCTCGCCGCACCGTGGCCAAATATCGCGAGGCGATGAACATCCCATCCTCCGTTCAGAGACGGCGCGAGAAGAAGGCCCTGGCCAGACTGTCGGCGTTCTGAGCGGTGGCGCTGGTCACGTTTTCAGGGCTTTCCAGCCGCACCATTGACTCTTGCTACGGCAAGGGCTAGAAGCCCGCCGCACACGTAAGCAAGGTCATTTGTAACGGATTCATCTCCACCGTCCATGGGCGTAAAATTCGAATGGGGGCTTTTAAAGGCCTTCGAAACGCTTGGATGCGCGCGCGGCTTGACGTAAGCTGGTACTCGCAAATCACTACAAAAAGGAAATTTTCCATGAGTGTGCGTGTATCTGGTAAACATATGGAGATCGGCGAATCTTTCCGGCAGCGGATTGAGGACAATATAGGTCTGGCAGTTACCAAATACTTCGATGGGGGGTATTCAGGCCAAGTGACCGTAGAGAAGTCCGGATCGCGTTTTGCAGCCGATTGCAAACTGCATCTCGATACGGGCGTTGTATTGCATGCGGCGGGTCAGGCAAATGATCCGCAAGCGAGTTTCGATGCCGCCGCCGAGCGTATCGAGAAGCGCCTGCGTCGCTACAAACGGAAGCTGAAGGACCATCACCACAATGGTTCCGCGGCGAACGGCGCGATGTCGGAAATCGCCTATACGGTAATGGATGCTGTCCCCGATGAGGACCACGAGGTTCCGGAAGACTACGCACCCACGATCGTTGCGGAAAGTTCGAAACAGATAAAGACGATGTCCGTCGCCAGCGCCGTGATGGCGCTCGACATGACGGACGAACCGGTTCTGCTGTTCCGCAGCCCCGGCAAGGAATATCTCAACATCGTCTACCGACGACATGACGGCAATATTGGCTGGATCGACGCGGAAACGATCAAGAGCTGAACAGTCTGACAAGACATGGGAGGCAGAGCGCGAAAGCGTATCTGCCTCCTGCATCGTCTCGATGGCATGAAGGAAAAAGAGAATGGCGTTGGCAGATTTGCTGCAACAAGATGCGATTATTCCCGCCCTCAAGGTGAATTCCAAAAAGCAATTGCTTCAGGAGCTGGCCGCAAAGGCAGCCAGAATTACCGGAGTCTCGGAACGGGAAGTTTTCGACGTCATCCTCCAGCGTGAGAAACTCGGCTCCACCGGTGTGGGGCACGGCATTGCCATTCCGCATGGCAAGCTGAGCAGCATCCATCAGATCACCGGCGTCTTCGCACGTCTTGAAACGCCTGTTGATTTCGAGGCGCTAGATGACCAGCCGGTCGATCTGGTTTTCCTGCTGCTTGCACCCGAAGGCGCCGGCGCGGATCATCTGAAGGCGCTGTCGAGAATTGCCCGTGCTTTACGCGACCCCGAGCTGGTGGCCAAGCTGCGCGCCACCGATTCCGACACGGCAATTTACGCCTTCCTCAATCAGGAGCAGGCGACCGCTGCCTGATCAAAGGCTGCCGACGGTCCTTTCCATGGACAAAAAACGCGCCCTTGAGGCGCGTTTTTTATTGGAGCATTTCAAACAAAAGCGCGTCCCGGTTTTATATCCGGACGCGCTTTAGATGAGGGAATGCCTCACGCATCCTTCTCGTTGACGGAGGCGGTGCCCGGCTCGGGCGCTGCGGCGGTCTCCACCTTCGGGCCACCCTTTGAGACGCCAACCATGGCGGGGCGCAGCACCCGGTCACCGATGGTGAAACCGGCCTGAACCACCTGCAGTACCGTGTTGTTCGGAACTGCTGTGTTCGGAATTTCGAACATCGCCTGGTGGAAATTCGGATCAAATTTCTGGCCTTCCGCATCGATCTTTTTGACGCCGTGGCGCTCCAGCGTCGAGAGCATCGAGCGCTCCGTCATCTCGACACCTTCGATCAGGCCGTTGAGACCGGCTTCGCCATTGGTCTTGAGTTCGTCCGGAATGGCTTCAAGAGCGCGGCGAAGATTGTCGGAAACGGCAAGCATGTCGCGCGCGAAAGCGGCGAGAGAATAGGCCTTCGCATCCTTGACTTCGCGCTCGGTGCGGCGACGAAGATTGTCCATTTCTGCTGCAAGACGCAGGAACTTGTCGCGCAGATCGGCATTTTCGGCCCTGAGCAGTTCGATCGGATCGGGCTCGGCAGCTTCCGCCGTCTCTTCCCCTGTAAATGCGGGTTCGACAAACTCTTCGGCGACGTCCGCGTCAGGTCCGGGCTTTTTCGTATCGTCGGTCATGACGTTCTCCAGATTTGAATATTGTTGGTTGCGCCCGATATCGAGGTTTGAAGGGCAAAAATCAAGGCTTGCGGCGAAAAGCTTGCCGCATTCTCTAACCTTGCGGGCTTGTCCTATCTCTGCTTTCGGGAAAGGCGGGCCATAATTTGTGCTGTGTAGTCCACCATAGGCACGATACGGGCGTAATTGAGCCTCGTGGGACCGATGACGCCGACGGCGCCCACAACGCGATTTTCCTCATCCCGATAAGGTGCCACGATCAGTGACGAGCCTGACAGCGAGAAGAGCTTGTTTTCCGAGCCGATGAAAATCCTGACGCCTGAGCCACTTTCCGCAAGGTTGAGTATCTCGATGAGATTTTCCTTACGTTCCAGATCGTCGAACAGCAGGCGCACACGATCGATATCTTCCTCACCGGCCAGACCTTCCAGCAGGTTGGAGCGTCCGCGGACGATGAGGCGGCCGAGCTTGCCCTCTTCATTGTCGCCCGCCCATATGGCGAGACCACGTTCGATGAGGTCCTGCGCGAGCGTGCCAAGTTCCGACTGCAATTCGGCACGCTGCGTCTGAAACTGGCCCCGCAGTTCCTGCAGCGTCTGCCCGGAAAGATGGGCATTGATGAAATTTGCCGCCTCTGTCAATTGCGATGACGAAATGCCGACCGGCAATTCGATGATACGGTTTTCGACCTGATTGTGGTCCCCTACCAGCACGGCAAGCGCCTTGGTGGGCTCCAGCCGGATGAATTCAACGTGCTTGAGAATGACGTCGCTCTTGGCCGTCAGCACCAGGCCCGCACCGCGCGACATGCCTGAAAGCATGCGGCTTGCCTCCGTCAGCAACCCTTCCAGCGATTGCTCGTGGCCGGCGACCGGACCGATCTGGCGGTCGATACTGGCTCTCTCATCGGCGGGCAGATCGCCCACCTGCATGAATGCGTCCACGAAGAAGCGCAGCCCCGTCTGGGTGGGCAGGCGACCGGCGCTGATATGCGGCGAATAGATGAGACCCAGTTCCTCGAGGTCGCTCATGACGTTGCGAACGGAGGCCGGTGAAAGCGACATCGGCAACAGCCGCGACAGGCTGCGCGACCCCAAGGGTTCGCCGGTGTCGAGATAGCCTTCGACGATGCGCCGGAAAATCTCCCGCGACCGTTCATCCAGCAACGATGCCTGATCTTTTGAAAGCGGTGCGGAAAAGCCCATATCATCCGTTCTTTATCGTCAAAACTCTGTCCGTACCAATATAATGCGTTGCACCGCTGCGGCAAAATGGAAATTGGCTTTGCAAAACCCCGGGGCGCGCCTTAGAAGGCAGGAACCAACATGGAGAGTGGATCATATGCGGCCTTCAGGCAGAAAAACCGATCAGATGCGCAAGGTTTCCTTCGAGCGCAATTTCTCGAAACATGCCGAAGGTTCCTGTCTGGTCAAATTTGGTGATACGCATGTGCTCGTCACCGCAAGCCTTGAGGAAAAGACGCCGCCGTGGCTGCGCAACAGCGGCAAGGGCTGGGTCACCGCCGAATACGGCATGCTGCCGCGTTCCACTCATGAGCGGATGAAACGCGAGGCCTCGGCCGGCAAGCAGGGCGGACGCACGCAGGAAATCCAGCGCCTCATCGGCCGCTCGCTGCGTGCAGTGGTCGACCTGCAGGCGCTTGGCGAGCGCCAGATCAGCATCGACTGCGACGTCATTCAGGCCGATGGCGGCACGCGCACGGCTTCCATCACCGGCGCATGGATCGCCCTACATGATTGCCTGAAGTGGATGGAAACCCGCAACATGATCAAGGTCGAGAAGGTCCTGAAGGACCATATCGCCGCGATCTCCTGCGGCATCTTTGCAAAACAGCCGGTCATCGATCTCGATTATCTCGAGGATTCCTCCGCCGAGACCGATGCGAATTTCGTCATCACCGGCTCCGGCGGCATCGTCGAGGTGCAGGGAACCGCGGAAGGCGCCCCCTTCTCCGAAGAGGAATTCCTGACGCTGCTCGGTCTTGCAAAGGCCGGATGCAGCGAACTGGTGGCCCTTCAGAAACAGGCAATCGCCTGAGCCGACAGGAAAACGTCATGCGCAAGCTCGATACCAGAACGATCGTCGTCGCCAGCCACAACAAGGGCAAGATCGCCGAAATCGCCGACCTGATCGGGCCTTTCGGCTTTTCAGCCAAATCGGCTGCGGAGCTGAACTTCGTGGAGCCGGACGAGACAGGCACCACCTTTGAGGAAAATGCTGCCATCAAGGCGCTTGCGTCTGCGAAGGCGTCCGGCCTGCCGGCTCTGTCTGACGATTCCGGTCTGGTGATCGATGCGCTGGATGGCGCGCCGGGCGTTTACACTGCCAATTGGGCGGAAACGGCTGACGGTACGCGCGACTTCGCCATGGCCATGCAGAAGGTCGAGGATGCGCTTGCCGAACGCGGTGCAACGAAGCCGGAAGACCGCACGGGCCGCTTCGTCAGCGTGCTGTGCCTTGCCTGGCCGGACGGGCATGTCGAATATTTTCGCGGCGAGGTGGAAGGCACGGTGGCGTGGCCACCGCGCGGAACAAGCGGTTTCGGCTATGACCCGATCTTCAAACCGGAAGGTTACGACACCACATTCGGTGAAATGACCGCAGACGAAAAACACGGCTGGAAGCACGGCGATGCGTTTGCGCTCTCCCACCGTGCCCGCGCGTTCAAAAAATTCGTCGAAACCTGTCTGGAGGCATGAACCCGATGACCGGGGAGCACCAACTTTCTGCCCCCGGCGCGTCGCTTCTGCCGGATACGGGCGATCCCGGTTTCGGGATCTATCTGCACTGGCCCTTCTGTGCGGCCAAATGCCCCTACTGCGATTTCAACAGCCATGTCCGCCACCGCCCGGTGGATCAGGAACGGTTCACTGCGGCGTTCCTCAGCGAAATGGCAAAGATGCGGGCGCTCAGCGGTCCGCGTGTCGTTACCAGCATTTTCATGGGCGGCGGCACACCTTCGCTGATGGACCCGCAGACCGTAGGCGCGCTTCTTGATGGCGTTTCGCGCTTCTGGCATGTGCCTGATGGTATCGAGATCACCATGGAGGCCAATCCTTCAAGCGTCGAGGCGGAGCGGTTTCGCGGTTACCGGGCAGCCGGCGTCAATCGCGTCTCGCTCGGCGTCCAGGCGCTGAACGACCGGGACCTGAAGTTCCTTGGCCGTCTGCATGATGTTGCCGATGCGCTTAAAGCCATCCGTCTGGCGCGGGAAATTTTTCCGCGCATGTCCTTCGATCTGATTTACGCCCGCCCGAACCAGACGGTGGCCGAATGGGACGCTGAGCTAAAGGAAGCCGTCTCCTACGCCGTCGACCATCTGTCGCTCTATCAGCTCACTATCGAGGAAGGCACGCCGTTCTACGGGCTGCACAAGGCTGGCAAGCTGATCGTACCGGATGGCGAGCATTCGGCGGTGCTTTATGAAGCGACGCAGGAAATCACCGAGCGTTACGGCATGCCGGCGTACGAGGTTTCCAATCACGCCCGCCCCGGTGCGGAAAGCCGCCATAACCTGACCTATTGGCGTTATGGCGATTATGCCGGTATTGGACCCGGTGCGCATGGACGCCTGACCAATGGTGCCTCCAAGCTCGCCACCGTCACCGAGCGCCATCCCGAAACCTGGCTCGAGACCGTAGAGCGTGAAGGCCACGGCATGGTCGATCAGGAGCTTCTCGGCGTCGACGAACAGGCAGACGAATTGCTGCTGATGGGCCTTCGCCTGCGCGAAGGCATTGATCTTGCTCGCTGGAGCGATCTCTCCGGCCGCGAGCTCGACCCGGAGAAAGAGGAATTCCTGCTGCAACACGGCTTCGTGGAACGGATCGGCAATTCCCGCCTGCGCTGCACCCCTTCCGGCATGCTTATTCTGGATGCCGTGGTCGCCGATCTCGCCTGCTGACCGGCAGCCTGCCTGGTCCTGAGCCAATCAACAACCGAGAAACCAATAAAAAAAGCGGCCCGAAGGCCGCTTTTTTCATGCGTTGTTTTCGTTGATCAAGCGCTTCAGCAGCTCAACCTCGTGGCCGAGCTTGGTGTCACCGGAAATCAGATCCTCGATCTTGCGCACCGCGTGAAGAACCGTGGTGTGGTCGCGACCGCCGAAACGGCGACCGATCTCGGGAAATGAGCGCGGTGTCAGCATCTTGGCCAGATACATGGCGATCTGGCGCGGCTTGACGATGACGCGGGTGCGACGGTTGGAAACCAGCTCCTGCCGCGACACATTATAATGCCTGGCGACGATGCGCTGAATATCCTCGATACGGACGCGCTTGGCCTCCCCACTGCCGACGAGGTGCGACAGCAGCTCATCGACACGGTCAACCGAGAGGTTCGGCTCGAAAGAGCGTCGGAACATCAGCTGGTTGAAGGCGCCTTCAAGCTCGCGTCCGCTCGCTGTCACGCTTTTGGCCACATGGGTCAGTATTTCGTCCGAAATCTCGAAAGACGGATCGTCCTGACGCGCAGAACCCATGCGACGGTTGAGCATTTCGTAGCGCATGTCGTAATCGGGGCCTTCGATCTCGATGGCCATGCCACCCTGAAGGCGCGAACGGACACGCGGATCAAGCGATTCCAGCTCCCACGGCGCGCGGTCAGCGGCCACGACAACCTGCTTGGCGCTGTCGAGCAGCATGTTCAACAGGTGGCAGAATTCGTGCTGGATCATCTTGCCCTGCAGGAACTGCATGTCGTCGATGACGAGAAGGTCGATATTGCGCAGGGTGTCTTTCAGCGTCAGCGCATCATTGTCGCGGATCGCGGTCGCAAAACGCCACATGAAATATTCGGCCGTCAGATAGACCACACGCGGGTTGCGCGGGCTGTCGATGGCGGCATTGGCAATCGCCTGCAGAAGGTGTGTCTTGCCAAGCCCGACACCCGCATGAATGAACAGCGGATTGAAGCGCACAGCACCGGCACCCGCTTCAGCGATCGTCTTTGCCGCCGCAAGCGCGACGCGGTTGGACGAGCCCTCGACAAAAGTGTCAAAGGTGAAACGTGTATCGAGCGGCGAACCGAACAGCGGCCCGGAGCTACCCTGCCGCAGCGTCGCCTGCGCCGCCGCGGGCTGTGCAGAAGGTGCTGTCGCGGGCTGCGACGGAATGAAGGACTTGTTGCGCGCAACCGCGCCCATGTCCTGAACGGGCTGCACCCGTTCCTCGACCTGCGCGGGGCGGGCCGGGCGGCTGGCGGAGCGGACAAGAATTTCCACCTTCAGCACGTCCGGATCCTCGCTTTGGACGAGACTGGTGATCAGATCCATATAACGGTTGTTGATCCAGGACTTCAGAAAGGTCGTCGGAACGGTAAAACGGACGACGCTTTTCGAAACGGTGTGGAGTTTGAGCCGTGCAAACCAGCTTGCATAGACCTCGGGACCAACCTGTGCCTTCAGCCGCGCGCTAAAACGTTCAAACAGCGCATCGTGCTTCATTGCCGATTTATCCCCTGCCGCTTCTGAGCAAGCTGCATCACGAGCCTGTGGTGCGCGGTCCCCATCGGCCACCGCACCCATCGCCAAATTCAATTGCATATTGCCGCCTTTCAAATTGCCAATCATAGCCTGACGATCAAAAAAACGATCGCCAGAGATCCCCCTCGTATTATTTCCCGCCTCCAGCACTCCCCTCGAAAGAGCGTCAAAGACTACTACTTGTTTGCGAGCCGGTTATCCCATTTCCCTCCCCTTCATGGAGAGGCCTGCGACACGCTAAAAACGCTCCTTTCGCTACAACTGTAAGGCGCATTCTTAAGGACAAAAAGCTCCAGCCCGTTCCGAGACCGAAACGGCACAAAAAGCTCAATGACCTGAGAAAACGGACCTCGAAAGGCCCGCCAGCAAGAAGGTGAATATCGTCGATACGATCATCGAGATAATCTGTGGACTGAGATCCGCACCCCTTGTTGAAATGCATTTAGGCAGGATCGTGGGGAGAGATCAATGGCGTTTTTTCTGCAAAAACTCAGATCGACCATTGACTCGCAATGGTCGTTTTGCATCACCGGCAAGGTCCGAAGCAGAATCGCTTATGAATCAATGAGATTCAATTTTGGCATTTTTCGATAGCCCGTTTTGGCAAAAAAATAAAAATCTTCTTGACTCAAAACTGGCTGCGACTTCCGTAGAGAAAGCTTCCCATTTTTCGGGAGACCTCCGGCAATCCATTGTTTTTATTAAGTTTTTCTTGTCGCTCATCTGACACGCGTTTGTCACGTTACGGCAGGAATGATTAACGTAGGGTTAGAATCACAAAAAGCCCGGTCAAAAGACCAGGCTTTTTGAATAGTTAATTGTGATTAGCCGGATTAGGCGGAAAGAGCCTTAACGCGCTGGGCAAGACGCGACACCTTACGGGATGCCGTGTTGCCATGCAGAACGCCACGCGTCGCTGCGCGCTGGATCTCAGGCTGAGCTGCCTTCAGAGCTTCGGTGGCTACTGCCAGATCGCCCGAAGCGATAGCTTCCTCGACCTTGCGGATGAAGCCGCGAACGCGCGAACGGCGAGCCTTGTTGACTGCGGTACGGCGAGCGATCTTGCGGGTCGCCTTTTTCGCCGAAGTTGTATTGGCCATGTATGCCTCTCTTCGAATTCAAACCAAATTCCGCAACCAGAGGATCGGGTCGTTCGAAGACCTCACTTAACCCAAGAATGCGGGAGTAATTTCGGACAAGCCGGATGGCTTTCCTTAACCGTGGGCGGGCATATACCGCTAAAGCGTACGCCCGTCAACGCGCAAATGGCGGAAAACGCCGATATTCCGAATCCTTAGCGATTCCGGAAAGCGGGTTTGCGCTTTTCAACGAAGGCCGCCATGCCCTCCTTCTGATCCGCTGTTGCAAAGAGCGACTGAAAGGATCGCCTTTCATATCTCAGCCCTTCCGAAAGAGGAACCTCGAAGGAGCGATTGACGCTTTCCTTGGCCATGAGAACGGAAGCGCGAGACAGCGAGGCGATGCGCGTGGCGGCATCCACCGCCTCATCCATGAGATTCGCCGCTGGGACGATCCGCGAAACGAGGCCGGCGCGCTCTGCCTCGGCTGCATCCATCATGCGGCCGGTCAGAACCAGATCCATGGCCTTCGCCTTGCCCACCGCCCGCGTCAGCCGCTGCGAGCCGCCCATGCCGGGAATGACGCCAAGCGTGATTTCCGGCTGACCGAATTTCGCCGTGTCCGAAGCGATGATGAAATCGCACATCATTGCCAGCTCACACCCGCCGCCCAGCGCAAAGCCGGAGACTGCGGCAATGACCGGCTTGCGGGTCGATGCGACCTCGTCCCAGCCGCCGAGAAAGTCGCCGACATAGGCATCGACAAAATCCAGCCCCTGCATTTCCTTGATGTCCGCGCCAGCGGCAAATGCCTTTTCCGACCCCGTTATAATGATCGCGCCGATGGAATCGTCAGCAGAGAACGAGGAGAGAATGTGCCGCAGCTCCTTCAGAAGCACCGAATTGAGGGCGTTGAGCGCCTTGGGCCGGTTGAGCGTGATGACGCCCACCTCGTCGCGCTTCTCGACCAGTATCGTTTCATAATCCACGGCAGTCTCCCTCGCCATTATTCCGCCTCAGCTACTTCTGGCAGGCCGCGCAATAAAAGGTCGAACGACCGGCCTGCACTATCCTTTCAACCGTACCCCCGCAGCCGGGTGTACGGCAAGGCTGGCCTTCCTGATCGTAGACTGAAAAGGAATGCTGGAAATAACCGAGCGTTCCGTCCGTCTGTATATGGTCGCGCAGGGAAGAGCCGCCGGCGGCGATTGCGTCCGCGATCACGTCCCGGATCTTCTCCGTGAGATTGATGAGCTCCGGCTTCGGCTCTCCGGTTTTGGTCACCAGCGTTCCCGCCGCCCGCAAAGGCGAGAGATGGGCACGCCACAGCGCCTCACAGACATAGATATTGCCAAGGCCCGCAATGACCTTCTGGTCCAGCAGCGTGCTTTTTAACGGCTGGCTTTTACCCTGGAACCGGCTCGCGAGATAATCCGCGCTCAGCGCGTTGCCGGTCGGTTCCGGTCCCAGCCCCGCAAAAGCGGGGTACAGGTCGAGCTTGTTGCGCTCCACCAGATGCATGAAGCCGAAGCGGCGCGGGTCATTATAGATGACGCAGATGCGCTCTTCGCCCTTATCCAGATGAAAGACGACATGATCGTGCTTGCCGTCCTTCGAGCGGGCATAATGAAACGCGCCGGGCGCGTTCCTATTTCCCGCCTCATCCGCCGCCGCCTCGATACGGAACGAGCCGGACATTCCAAGATGGGCAACGATCGTCAGCCCGTCTTCCAGCTCTATCAAGAGATACTTCGCCCTGCGCCCGAGCGATATGATCGTCCTGCCCTCGATCAGGCCCGCGAAGTCCTCCGGGAACGGAAAGCGCAGATCGGGACGGCCAAGGTGGAGCTTGCGGATTCTTGCCCCTTCCATGGTGGGCGCGAGGCCGCGTCTAACGGTTTCGACTTCTGGCAATTCTGGCATCTGGCTTATCCGGCAGTTTATCGTTAGGACCATGTGGTCTATACAATGCACGCGAAATGTCGCGCCCAGGCGATGCGGCAACAGATAGCGTCGCCATGGCGTTTCCGCTATGGTCCGCCACGCAATTAATATGGAGACAGACGATGACCGACGCCCGTACCACTGCCCAAGGCGGCATGGAAACGTCCTATGGCTTCCACAAAGTGGACGAAGGCAAAAAGCAGGGGCTGGTCAACGATGTCTTCCACAAGGTGGCCAAGCGCTACGACATTATGAACGACGTGATGTCGGCCGGCCTGCACCGGCTGTGGAAGGACGCCATGGTGTCCTCGCTTTCACCGCGCAAGGACGCCTCTTACAAGGTGCTTGACGTAGCTGGTGGCACCGGCGATATCGCTTTCCGCATCGTGGAAGCCTCCAACCGTCTGGCGCATGCCACCGTTCTCGATATCAACGGCTCGATGCTTGCCGTTGGCGAGGAGCGCGCGGCAAAACGAAAGCTCTCCGACAATCTGACCTTCGTTGAAGCAAATGCCGAGGAGCTGCCCTTCGAGGCGAATACCTTCGACGCCTATACGGTCGCCTTCGGCATTCGCAACGTACCGCGCATCGACGTTGCGCTGAAAGAAGCCTACCGCGTGCTGAAACGTGGCGGGCGACTGCTGGTGCTGGAATTTTCCGAAGTGGAAATGCCGCTACTCGACCGCGTCTATGATGCATGGTCGTTCAACGCCATTCCGCAATTCGGCAAGATGATCACCGGTGATGCCGAGCCCTATCAATATCTGGTCGAGTCGATCCGCAAATTCCCCAATCAGGAGGATTTCGCGACGATGATCCGCTCCGCCGGCTTTTCGCGCGTGACCTATACCAATTACACCGGCGGTATCGCCGCCCTGCATTCCGGCTGGAAGCTTTAAGACCATGCCCGGCAAAAGCAGGAGACAAGCATAAGCATGAGCACTTTGGGCGCATATTTCCGCCTCGCAAGGGTTGGCTGGGTTCTCGTGCGCGAAGGCGTCGTGCTGGCCTTGCCATCCGATGACCTTCCTGCCTCCGCGCAAGTGATGAAGGCATTGCTGAAGCCATTCGCCCGCAGCAAGGCCAAGCGGGCGCAGCGTAGCGACCGGCTGGCGGTAGCTGTCGAGCGGCTTGGCCCGTCCTATGTGAAGATGGGACAGTTTCTGGCCACAAGGCCGGATGTGGTCGGCGCCGACTTCGCCGACGATCTTGCGAGCCTGCAGGACCGCATGGCATTTTTCCCCGCAGCCGCGGCCAAGGCTAACATCGAAGGTTCGCTCGGGCGGTCTGTTTCGGAACTCTACAGGGAGTTTGGCGATCCGATCGCCGCCGCTTCCATCGCCCAGGTTCACCCGGCGATAGTGGATACGCCGAAAGGGCCGCGCAAGGTCGCCGTCAAGGTCATTCGCCCCGGCGTTCGCCAGCGCTTCCAGAACGATCTGGAGGCGATGTATCTGATCGCCGACCTGCAACAGCGTTTCGTCCGCTCTGCCCGCCGCCTGCGGCCGGTGGAAGTCACTCGCACGCTGGAACAGACAACCAAGATCGAGATGGATCTGCGGCTTGAGGCCGCCGCCCTTTCCGAACTTGCCGAAAATACCAAAGAAGACCCCGGATTCCGCGTTCCGGAGGTAGATTGGGAACGCACCGGCCGCGACGTCGTCACCATGGAATGGATCGACGGCGTCAAGATGTCGGATATTGAGGGACTGAAGGCTGCCGGCCACGATCTGAACAAGCTGGCTGATACCCTCATCCAGTCCTTCCTGCGGCACACGTTGCGCGACGGCTTTTTCCATGCCGACATGCACCCCGGCAATCTCTTTGTCGATCCGCAGGGCATGATCGTAGCCGTGGATATGGGCATTGCCGGGCGGCTGGGCAAAAAAGAACGCAGGTTCCTTGCCGAAATCCTCTACGGCTTCATCACCCGCGATTACATGCGCGTCGCGGAAGTGCATTTCGAGGCCGGTTATGTGCCGGGCCATCACGACAAAGCCAGCTTTGCGCAGGCGATCCGCGCCATCGGCGAACCGATCCACGGCCAGCCGGCCGAGACGATCTCCATGGGCAAATTGCTGACGCTGCTGTTCGAGGTTACCGAGCTCTTCGACATGGAAACGCGCCCGGAACTGGTGATGCTGCAAAAGACCATGGTGGTGGTGGAAGGCGTATCCCGCATGCTCAATCCGCGTTTCAACATGTGGAAAGCGGCCGATCCGGTCGTCAGCGGCTGGATAAGGGACAATCTTGGCCCGAAACGCATTGTCACCGATCTGAAGGACGGCGTGAAGGCGGCTCTCAAGCTTGCGGAAGCGGCACCCGAGATCGCTGCCAAGACGGAGAAGCTGCATTCCGACCTGGTGTATATGAGCGAGAACGGCCTGCGTTTCGACGCCCAGACCGCGGAAGCGATCGGCAAGGCGGAAGCGCGCCACACCAAATGGGGCCGGGCGGCGCTCTGGGTGATTGCGCTCACGCTTCTCTATATCGCGATCAGGATCAGCTAAACGATATTCAAACTCGGCGCTCACGCCGGTGCGGCACACTTTCGAACTGAAAATCGCCGGTCTTCCAGTTTGATAGATGCGTACCGTGCTGCTGCAACATATCGAGGATAATGACCTGATCTTGGTTGAAAGTTAAATGATTGCCGGACGGGAATTGAGATTGATGGCAAAAAATGAAGCCGTAAAACGGGTCCTTACCTATTGCTCGTGGCCCATGGTGTTTTTTCTCGGTCTTACCGGGGCTTATTTCGCTTTTTCGAGTGAGCATCCGATCACCACATTCCTCGCCGTCTACGCGGGCGCGGTGGCCAGCCTGTTTCTTCTTGAGCGTTACATTCCCTATGAGACGGAATGGCTTCAGTCTGATGGTGAAACCGTCAACAATATCGCCCACACGCTCTTGACCAAGGGGCTTGTTCAGCTTGCTGCCACGGCAGCGGTGCTTTTTCCAATGCTGACCGCCATTTTTCTGCAACCTTTGGCGGCCATGAAATTCGACCTGTGGCCTTCTCAGTTGCCGATGGTTGTTCAGGTCACGCTCGCCCTGATGATCGCTGAATTTGGTCTCTACTGGGCGCACCGTATCGCTCATGAAACGGTGTTCTTCTGGCGTTTCCACGCGCTTCATCACAGCGTTGTCCGTCTTTGGGTCGTCAATACGGGCCGTTTTCATGTGGCCGACTCGCTGTTCAAGATCGCGCTCAGCCAGATTCCGCTTTATCTCATGGGCGCGCCGTTGCAGGTGTTTTGGTGGCTCGCGGCTGTGACCGCCTTCATCGGCATTCTGACTCATTGCAATGTGGATATGAAAACCGGGCCTCTGGACTACGTGTTCAGCACGCCCCGGCTGCACCGTTGGCACCACTCCAAAGAGCTGCCTGAGGGAAATACAAATTATGGCGAGAACCTTGTGATTTTCGACCAGTTGTTCGGCAGCTATTTCAATCCCGATCGCCCTTCCTCGACCAACATCGGCATCAAGGGAGAAATTGCAAAGGGCTTTCTGCCACAGCTTTTTCAACCTTTTAAAAAAGAAGGGGTTCGCCAGATCATCGGGCGAAACACGAAAGAAAATTGAAGGGATTGGCGGTAATGCCGCCTTCAGGCCCGGAGAATTCCCAGTTCGACCCGCAGCTTCTTCGTCAGCCCTGCGGCAACGAGTTCATAGGAGCGGCGGACATAGTGTTCCAGCTCCTCTTGCTCCAGCGGCGAATGATCGGAGATCGATATCCATTTGCGCTTGGCGAAATAAGGTGCCTGGTGGATGCCTTCCAGCGAGGTGAGGATTTCGAAGCTCTCCTCCGAACATTTCACCACAAGCCGCCAGTCGTCACGCTCACCCAAAACGGAAAAGACCTTGTCTCCGACCTTGGCAACGTGGGAATCCCACTGATCGACGAAACGGACGCCCGGCCATTCTCCGAGAACCCTGTCGAATGTCTTGCGATCGAAAAGGCTCATGCGAGTTTCTCCGCAATGAGGGCCGCCAGACGTTTGGCGACTTCGGCCTTGTCCATATCAGGCCAGGCCTCGATACCCTCATTCGAAATGATCTTCACGCTGTTGCGGTCTCCGCCCATGATGCCGGTTTCCGCCGAAACATCATTTGCAACGATATAATCGGCGCCCTTGCGCTCCAGTTTGGCTCGGCCGTTTTTCTCGACATCCTGCGTCTCGGCGGCGAAACCCACCACCAGCTTCGGGCGCTTTTCGTGGTGGCCGACGGTTTTGAGAATATCGGGGTTTTCCATAAGTTGCAGCGCAGGCGGGGCATCGCCCGGCTGCTTTTTGATCTTCTGCTCCGAAGAACCCGCCACCCGCCAGTCGGCGACAGCGGCAACCATGACGGCGATATCCACCGGCAGCCTTGAAATCACCGCATCGCGCATCTCCTCGGCACGCTCGACATGGACCGTTGCAACGCCCGCCGGATCGGCAATCGTGACGGGACCCGAGACCAGCGTTACCTCCGCACCCAATTCCGCAAGCGCAGCTGCGATGGCATGGCCCTGCTTGCCAGAGGAGCGGTTGGCGATGTAACGCACCGGATCGATCGGCTCATGGGTTGGGCCGGAGGTAACGATCGCCGTTCTGCCTTTTAAAGGCTTCGGACCGCCATCCAGCAAAGCCTCGACGCCTTGGACGATCTGCAAAGGCTCCGCCATACGACCAAGACCAGCCTCGCCCTTTTCCGCCATTTCGCCTGCCATAGGGCCGATGAAAAACACGCCGTCTTTTTTCAGCGTTTCGACATTGCGCACCGTTGGCTTTGCCGACCACATTTTCGGGTTCATGGCAGGTGCGACCAGCACCTTCCGATCGGTCGCCAGAAGGATCGTGGAGGCAAGATCATCAGCCAGACCATTCGCCATCTTCGCCATCAGATCAGCGGTGGCGGGCGCGGCCAGCACGAGGTCGCATTCGCGTGCGAGCCGGATATGCCCGACATCCTGCTCGTCCTGCCTCGAAAAAAGCTCGGTGAAGACGTGGGTGGCGGACAGTGCGCCAACAGCAAGCGGAGTGACGAATTCCTGTGCGCCCTTCGTCATGACTGGCGTCACCTTCGCGCCGCGCTCTTTCAGACGGCGGATGAGGTCGAGGCTCTTATAGGCCGCGATGCCGCCGGAGATGATGAGGAGAATATGTTTGCCTGAAAGCGTCATGGTGCCGGACCAGTTTCCCGTTTAACCGGGAAACTAAGCCCTTGGCATTCAAAGTGCAATCCGGCTGATATCACGCCGCCTTGGCGACGTGATATTCCTTGATCGCGACCATCTTGATCGCCGGAAACCGCTCGGATTCATACCGCAGCGAGAAGGAATCCTGCGCCAGAAACACCGGATCGCCATCCAGATCGCGAGCGATATCGCCGCGCTTGACGTTGAGGAACTTGTCCATTTCCGCCGGCTGATCGGACGAGATCCAGCGGCAGACGGAAAAGCGAGACATTTCAAACGAGACCGGCAGGCCATATTCGCCCATCAGCCGTTCCTTCAACACATCGAGCTGCAGCGCGCCGACAACGCCGACGATGGCGGGCGAGCCGTCTTCTGGCGAAAAGAGCTGCACGACACCTTCTTCCGCCATCTGCTGCAAAGCTTCCTTCAGCTTCTTCGCCTTCATCGCGTCTTCCAAGCGCACGCGGCGCAGGATTTCCGGCGAGAAGTTCGGCACGCCCTGGAATACGAGGTTTTCACCTTCGGTCAGCGTATCACCGATGCGCAGCGTGCCGTGGTTGGGAATGCCGACCACATCGCCCGCAAAGGCGGTATCGGCCAGCTGGCGCTGTGACGCGAAGAAGAATTGCGGTGCGGTCAGCCCCATGAGCTTGCCGGTGCGCGACAGCCGCGCCTTCATGCCGCGCTCCAGCTTGCCGGAGCAGATGCGGGCAAAGGCGATGCGGTCGCGATGGTTGGGATCCATATTGGCCTGAATCTTGAACACGAAGGCCGTCATCTTGTCTTCCGCCGCATGCACGGTGCGGGTATCCGCCACCTGATCGCGCGGCGGCGGGGCGAAATCACCCAGCGCATTGATGAGGTCGCGCACACCGAAATTGCGCAGCGCCGAACCGAAGAATACCGGCGTCATGTGACCTTCCAGGAACGCCTGACGGTCAAAGGGGCGGCAGGCTTCCAGAGCCAGTTCCGTTTCCTCGATAAAGACCTTGCGCTCATTTTCCGGCAGACGATCGGCGACAGCCTGAGGGCCGTTGACCGAAAGGCCATCCACCTGCGTGTCGTTGCCACGAAAGGTGTTTTCAGCAAGATTGTAAGCGCCACAGAAGCTCTTCGCCCGGCCGACCGGCCAGGTGATCGGCGCGGTATCGAGCGCCAGCTTTTCCTCGACCTCATCCAGAATCTCGAAGGGATCGCGGCTTTCGCGGTCCATCTTGTTGATGAAGGTGATGATCGGAATATCGCGCATGCGGCAAACTTCGAAAAGCTTCAGCGTGCGCGGCTCGATACCCTTGGCGGCATCGATAACCATGATCGCCGCATCCACCGCCGTCAGCGTGCGGTAGGTGTCATCGGCAAAGTCTTCGTGGCCGGGCGTATCGAGGATGTTGAAGACGCGGTCGTTATATTCGAAGGTCATGACCGAAGTGACGACCGAAATGCCGCGCTCGCGCTCGATCTTCATCCAGTCCGAACGGGTCTGGATGCGATCCTTCTTCGCCTTCACCTCGCCGGCAAGCTGGATCGCTCCGCCGAACAGCAGCAGTTTTTCCGTAAGCGTGGTCTTACCCGCGTCCGGGTGCGCAATAATAGCAAAGGTGCGGCGGCGGGAGACCGCCTCGGCAAGTGTTTCGGCCATCTGACAAATCCTGTGGAATTGCGGGGTATCTAGCGTTTCAGGCCCGCATTTGCAATTGACCTTGCCGCGATCTCGGCAAACTAATGCTGCATGACCGTTCAAAATGATAATCGCCCCCTCCTCCGGCTTGTGCGTCTCGCCAATGGCGCAGACCTCGAATTGCCTTCCTATGAAACCCGTGGCGCCGCCGGAATGGACCTGCGCGCCGCAGTGCCGGCCGATGAACCGCTGACTTTGCAGCCGGGCGAACGGGCGCTGGTGCCGACCGGTTTCGTCTTCGAGGTTCCGCAAGGCTATGAGGCGCAAATCCGTCCGCGCTCCGGCCTCGCCATCAAGAACGGCATCACCTGCCTCAATTCCCCCGGCACGGTGGACAGCGACTATCGCGGCGAAGTGAAGGTCATTCTCGCCAATCTGGGGCAGGCCGATTTTGTCATCGAGCGCGGCATGCGCATCGCACAGATGGTGATTGCACCAGTTACGCAGGTGGCAGTCAGCGAAGTGACCGAAACATCCGAGACGGCACGCGGTGCCGGTGGTTTCGGCTCCACGGGGCTTTGACCAGCCCCCTTTATGGGCGATTGTTTTCACCCCTGATTTTCGCTATTGATCTGGCGGATTTTCGGGGAAAATGACCATGACGCTGACGACCCTTCTTGCCTATGCCACTGCACTCTTCATCGCCGCTGCCATTCCCGGCCCCGGCATGACGGCGATCGTGGCGCGGGCGCTTGGATCGGGGTTTCGGGAAACCTTCTTCATGGGCCTCGGGCTGGTGCTGGGCGACATGATCTACCTGACCGGCGTGATCCTCGGCCTCGCCTTCGTGGCGCAGACTTTTCAGGAGGCCTTCATGGTCCTGAAGTTTGCCGGCGCAGCCTATCTTCTCTATATCGCATGGAAGCTCTGGACCGCCGGCCTCTTGCCACAGGACCTGAAGGCAAAAAAAAGCACCAGCATTCCCATGTCGTTTCTGTCCGGCCTGCTGATCACGCTGGGTAATCCAAAAACCATGCTGTTTTATGTGGCGCTGGTGCCGACGCTGATCGACATCCGCATGATCGGCCCATCGGAATATGCGACACTTCTGGCGCTGACCTTCGTCGTGTTGATGGCCGTTCTCCTGCCTTACATCCTGCTTGCTGCCAAGGCGCGCAACCTCCTGAAACGGCCAAGTGCGTTGACGATCCTCAACCGCACCGCGGCGGGAATTCTGGCGGGAACGGCGACCATGATCGCGATCCGCAGCACCTGAAACGATTTCGTGCATTTGCCTGATTTATCGTGAATTTTTTCCGGTAATCAGACGATATTAGGACGAGCGTTCGCTGGCCTGACAAGGCTATTGCTCCTATTCTGCCGCTGAAATCTTGCGGCCACACATCGTGTGGCCTTCATACAGGAGAGCATCATGCCCGAAGCCAGAAAGCCCGGACGCGGACGCGTCTATTCCTCCATCACCGAAACAATCGGCGATACGCCGATCGTGCGGCTGGACAAGCTGGCGAGGGAAAAGGGCGTGAAGGCCAATCTTCTCGCCAAGCTGGAGTTCTTCAACCCCATCGCCTCCGTGAAAGACCGCATTGGCGTTGCCATGATCGAAGCGCTGGAAGCCCAGGGCAAGATCACCCCCGGCAAAACGACGCTGGTTGAGCCGACCTCCGGTAACACGGGCATTGCGCTAGCCTTTGCCGCCGCCGCCAAGGGTTACAAGCTGATCTTGACCATGCCGGAAACGATGTCGGTCGAACGCCGGAAAATGCTCGCCTTGCTGGGCGCGGAACTGGTGTTGACCGAAGGCCCGAAGGGCATGAAGGGCGCCATCGCCAAGGCACAGGAACTGGCCGAAACCCTGCCAGACGCGATTATTCCCCAGCAGTTCGAAAACCCCGCAAACCCGGATATTCACCGCAAGACGACGGCGGAAGAAATCTGGAACGATACCGAGGGTGCTGTCGATATTTTTGTTTCGGGCATCGGCACGGGTGGCACTATCACCGGTACGGGCCAGGTGCTGAAATCCCGCAAGCCGGAGGTGAAGGTCATTGCCGTCGAGCCAGCCGACAGCCCGGTTCTTTCCGGTGGCAACCCCGGTCCGCACAAGATCCAGGGCATCGGCGCCGGTTTTGCACCAGCGATCCTCGACACTGGAATCTATGACGAAATCGTCACCGTGACCAATGACGACGCTTTTGAAATCGCCCGTCTGGTGGCGAAGCTGGAAGGCGTACCCGTCGGCATCTCCTCGGGCGCGGCACTCGCAGCGGCAATCAAGGTCGGCGCACGTGAGGAAAATGCCGGCAAGAATATCGTCGTCATCATCCCCTCCTTCGCGGAACGTTACCTTTCGACCGCCCTTTTCGAAGGGCTTGGGCTTTAAGCCGTTCCTCTTCGGTCAGGCCGCAAACGCGCGCCTGACCGCAATGACCGATTGTGCCACCGGCCATCCGCCAGCGGCACAATTGTTTTAGCCGGTAAAGGGCGAAGGAAGGCCTCTTATGCCGCCGCCGTCAGTCTTTCACCGGCAATGCGGTATGAAATGGCTTCCGCCACATGGATACGCCCGACAGTTTGTTTGCCGTCCAAATCAGCCAATGTGCGGGCGACCTTGAGAATGCGATGATAACCGCGTGCGGAGAACTTCAATTGTTCGGCAGCATCGCGCAGCAATTGCAGCCCGGAAGCATCGGGCTTCGCATATTTTTCGATCAGCGTTGTCGTGCAGCGAGCGTTGGTGCGAATGCCTGAAGAGCCCGCCGCCGCATAACGCTCCTGCTGCGCAAGGCGGGCGCGAGCGACACGGGCGGCCACCACCGAACTCGGTTCGGCAGTCATGGGACGGATGAGGTCAGTGGCGGAGACGGCGGGAACGTCGATGCGGATATCGATGCGATCCATCAGCGGGCCGGAAATGCGGGCCTGATAATCTGTCATGCAACGTGGCCCTCTGGCGCAAGTGAAACCCGGCTCCCCCGCTCTGCCGCACCGGCAGGGGTTCATCGCAGCGACAAGCTGGATTTCCGCCGGATAGGTGACGCGGTGATTGGCACGGGCAACGATGCATTCGCCCGTTTCCAGCGGCTGGCGCAGCGCATCCAGCACCTGTGGCGCAAACTCCGGGAACTCATCGAGGAAAAGAACGCCGTGGTGGGCAAGTGAAGCCTCACCCGGCTTGGCACGCAGCCCTCCGCCGATCAGCGCGGCCATGGTGGCGGAATGGTGTGGCGTGCGAAACGGTCTGCGGTCCGACAGCTTGCCGCCGGACAATTGGCCGGCGATGGAATGGACCATGGACACTTCCAGCAATTCCGCAGCCTCGAGAGGCGGCAGAATTGAGGGCAAGCGCGCAGCGAGCATGGATTTACCGGAGCCGGGCGGGCCAACCATCAGCAGATTATGGCCACCGGCAGCTGCCACCTCCAACGCGCGCCGGGCCGTCTCCTGCCCCTTGATATCGGCCAGATCCGGCAAATTGACCGGATTAGCACGGATGGCGGGCATCGGGCGGGAGAGAAGCTGGGTGCCGCGAAAATGGTTGGCAAGCGCAATAAGGCTGCGTGGGGCGAGAATATCGATGCCAGCCCCGGCCCAGGCTGCTTCCGGCCCGCTATCAGCCGGGCAAATCAAACCCTTCCCGAGCGCATTGGCACCGATGGCCGCGGGCAGAGCGCCCGAAACCGTGCCGATGGTGCCATCGAGATTGAGTTCGCCGAGAACCACATATTGCCCGAGCGCTTCCGCCGGTATCGCTCCCAACGCGGCCATGAGACCCAAAGCGATCGGAAGATCGAAATGCGATCCTTCCTTGGGCAAATCCGCAGGCGCCAGATTGACCGTGACTTTTTTTGCCGGCAGCGCCAGACCGGAGGCGTGGAGCGCGGCCTGCACCCGCTCCCGGCTTTCCGCCACCGCCTTGTCCGGCAGGCCGACGATCTGGATGCCGACTTTTCCGGGTGCGACCATCACCTGCACCTCGACCGGCACACCCTCTATTCCCTGAAATGCAACCGTATTGACCCGTGCCACCATGGCCTGCCCCCGCAAACCGGCCACAACATCAAAGCATTATGCCCCGATGGCGGCCACTCTCAAGTAACCTGCCACAGAGCAAAGAATAAAACAAGAACATTAAGCGAACAATTTCGCGCGCACGGTGTATTTCAGTTGTATAGAGTTGTGCACGCGGAACAAACGCAGGTGGCGAGGAAATTGCCTCAGAAATCCTGTGCTTCGCGCTTTTTCTCGATCGCATCCCACAACAGGCTTGCCACATCGGCACCGCCGAATTTCTGCACTTCACGAATGCCTGTCGGTGAGGTGACGTTGATTTCCGTGAGGTAATCGCCGATCACATCGATGCCAACGAACAGGAAACCGCGCTCGCGCAGGGCGGGGCCGATGCGGCGGCAGATTTCCTTCTCACGCGCGGTGAGTTCCGTTGGCTCCGGGCGGCCGCCGGCATGCATGTTGGAGCGGGCATCATTTTCCGCCGGCACGCGATTGATCGCGCCCACGGGCTCGCCATCCACCAGAAGGATACGCTTGTCGCCCTTGCGAACATCCGGCAAGTATTCCTGGGCGATATAGGGTTCGCGGAACA
Organism: Agrobacterium sp. 10T429; assembly: GCF_056393925.1. NCBI lineage: Bacteria > Pseudomonadati > Pseudomonadota > Alphaproteobacteria > Hyphomicrobiales > Rhizobiaceae > Agrobacterium > Agrobacterium sp. 10T429. The sequence continues at coordinate 236,187 of NZ_JBFTGV010000001.1, read as the reverse complement.
TCTGGCCGAACATTTCCAGCAGCGATGAGAAATTGCGGTCGTCCCGCGCGGAATGGAAGACGCCTGCACCACCATTGCCATAAAGCGGCTTGAGGATGATATCGCCCATTTCATTGCGGAAGCGGGCGATTTCAGAGACATCCTTGGTGATCAGCGTCTTCGGCATCAGATCGGCGAATTCGGTGACGAAAATCTTTTCCGGCGAGTTGCGGACCCAGGCGGGATCGTTGACAACAAGCGTTTTGGGATGAATGCGCTCGAGTAAATGGGTCGATGTGATGTAGGCCATGTCGAATGGCGGATCCTGTCGCAGATGAATAACATCCATGGTCGAGAGATCGACCCGCTCCGGCTCCGAGAGCGAAAAATGGTCGCCCTTGATATCGCGCAGTTCCATCTGTTCGACGGTCGCGTAGATCTTGCCATCCCGCATGGAGAGGCGTTCGGGGGTATAGTGAAACAGCCGGTATCCACGTGCCTGCGCCTCAAGGCTCATGGCGAAGGTGGAGTCGCCGGCGATATTGATGCCGGAGACATGATCCATCTGGATCGCGACGTTCTTGATCTTCGCCATGCGCATCTTCCTCTTGCAGCATGCGGACGCTTCGCGGTTCCGCCGTGCCCATTGCCTCGTCTGTTCGCGATTCCCCGCAGGACCGGAAGAGACCCGGAAATGCTTCAGAAAACCCTGAAGATGTAGGGCAGCGACCATTCAAACGCAACTGCTGCGAGGGGTGCTTTTTGTGAGTTTTATTGAACCTTCACAATTCCGCAGGTGGCGCTGCGCAGAGCCCCACCTGACGGAGTGTTTTACTAGTTCAGGCCGCCAGCTTGTAGGAACGACCGGCAAACAGCTTGTTCTTGACCCGGTAGGCCAGAGCCAGCGCCGTGGGGAAAGGGCGGCGCATGAAGGCAACCTTGCGGACATACTCATCCACCCGCCAGGTGGCCCATGTTCCCGCGCGGAAATAAGCGACGTCACCCACCCGCAGGATACTGACTGTGCCGTCTTCCGCCGTCACATGCACCTCACCCTCAAGGATATAGACCGTCTCGTCCCAACCGAAGAACCAGCGGAACTCGCCCGCCGTACAATCCCACATGGCTGTGCTGGAGGCGCGGTCTCCGCTTCTGGAATGATCCGCCGCACGCGCCTGAGGATCACCGGAAATTATCCAGTCGGGGTTGATGGGGGCCGGCTGCAGTCGCAAATCGGTGCAGGACGCGCTAACCACGCTCTCGTCTTTTGACCGGCGCAAAGAGGCCGGCAATATCGGCACCGTGCGGATGGCCATGGTCGCAGCCGCCGCGAACATCATCTTTAAAGGCATATTAGAAAACCCCCGTGAAATATTGGAGATCTTCTATCATCGGGATCGTAACGAAGCGGTTTTGACAATCGGCGCAATTTTAGTCATCGCGCCGATTTCTTATCGTCCACTCAGGCCGTTGCCAGCTGCACGCGCTGCGCCACAGCCTGTTCCGCCTTGCCCGCTATGCGCTTGCCGGTCTCGCTGGAGAAGAAGTGCAGCTTGTCCGGAGATATGGCGACCGACAAGGTAGCCGGAAACTCGACCTCCGGCGAAAACGCCACGGTCAGGTTCTGGTCGCCGATCATACCGTGGATAAGACGCTGCGAGCCGAGTTCCTCGATATACTCGACGCGTAGCGAAAAACCGGGCTCACCTGCCGCCGCCAGGCGGAAATCTTCCGCCCGCATGCCCACAGTAACCGGGCCGGAGGTGGGGGCGAAACCGTTGAGCGCGATCAGCGACGGCCCGACGGCAAGGCTATCCCCATGCAACTCGCCGCTCAGCAGGTTCATGGCGGGAGAACCGATGAAGCTCGCGACAAAGGTGGAAGCGGGGGTGTGATAGACCTCAAGCGGTGCGCCGATCTGTTCGATGCGGCCGCCGTTCAGCACCACCAGACGATCTGCCAGCGTCATGGCTTCCAGCTGATCGTGCGTGACGTAGATCGAAGTGGTGCCGAGGCGCTTTTGCAGGCGCTTGATCTCGCCGCGCATGGAAACGCGCAGTTTGGCATCAAGGTTGGACAGGGGCTCATCAAACAGGAAGGCGGCCGGTTTGCGCACGATGGCGCGGCCCATGGCGACTCGCTGACGCTGGCCGCCGGAAAGGGCGCGCGGCTTGCGCTCCAGATAGGGTTCGAGCTGGAGCATGCGGGCGGCCTCGGCCACGCGCGCATCAATCTCCGCCTTCGGCGTCTTGCGGTTCTTCAACCCGTATTCCAGGTTCTGGCGCACCGACATATGCGGATAGAGCGCATAGTTCTGGAACACCATGGCGATATCCCGGTCAGCCGGATCTACCTGGTTGACCACCCGGCCACCGATCTTCACCGTGCCTTCGGAAATATCCTCAAGTCCGGCGACCATACGCAGGAGCGTGGACTTGCCGCAGCCGGAGGGACCGACGAGAACAATGAACTCGCCGTCCCTGATGTCGATATCGACGTGATGCACGGCACGCACGCCGCCATGATAATCCTTGCAGACCTGACTGATTTCTATCGCGGCCATTTTCGGTTTCCTTATTTGTCGCTTTCGGTCAGGCCCTTGATGAACCAGCGCTGGAAGATCACGACGATCATCACAGGCGGCAGCATGGCCAGAACGGCAAGCGCGAAAGCTTCGTTGTAATCGGGGATTTGCGAACCGACCCAGACTTGCAGGATCGACTTGATGCCGCGCATCAGGGTGAAGAAACTCTCGTCCGTGGTCATCAGCATGGGCCAGAGGTACTGGTTCCAGCCGTAAACGAACATGATGATGAAGATCGCCGCCATCATGGTACGGGAAAGCGGGATGATCACATCAATGAAGAACTTGACCGGGCCCGCACCGTCTATGCGAGCAGCTTCCAGCAATTCTTCAGGAATGGATTTGAAGAACTGCCGGAAATAGAAGGTACCCGTCGCAGACGCCAGAAGCGGCACGATCAGACCGGTGTAGGAGTTCAAGAGGCCGAGTTTGCTCATCACCTCATAGGACGGCATGATGCGTACTTCGAGCGGCAGAAGCAGGGTGGTGAAGATGATCCAGAAGGCAAGCGTTGCAAACCGGAACCGGAAATAGACGATCGCATAGGCTGCCATCATCGACAGGACGATCTTGCCGACGGCAAAACCGATGCCGAGGATCAGCGAGTTGAGCACCATGTTGAGACCGGTGATCTGCCCGGTAAAGCCGCCCTTCTGCGTCAGGACCTTTTCATAGGTTCCGACGAAATTGTCGCCCGGAACGAGTGTCAGGCCGCTGCGGTGGATTTCCGCCGCCGTATGGGTGGACGTCATGAATGCCACGACGACAGGCAATATCAGGAATAGTGCGCCGATGATCAGCACCAGATGGTCGAGGGGTTTTGTCTTGTACATTGTCTTTTCCCTCAATTGTAATGGATGCGTTTTTCGATGAAGCGGAACTGGATGATGGTCAGAACGAAGACGACCAGCATCAGGATGACGGACTGGGCAGAGGAACCGCCGATGTCATTGCCGCGGAAACCGTCGAGAAAGACCTTGTAGACCAGCGTAATCGGATTGTTGGCGGCCTTGTCCTTCACCATCACGTCGATAATGCCGAACGTATCGAACAGCGAATAGGTGATGTTGATGATCAGCAGGAAGAAGGCAGTCGGTGCCAGAAGCGGCATGATGACCGTCCAGAACCGGCGCACGCCCGATCGGCAATCGATGGCGGCAGCCTCGCGCACGGCAACGGATACGCCCTGCAATCCGGACAGGAAGAAAATGAAATTATAAGGGATCTGCTTCCAGACCGCGACGGCAATCATGGCGAAGGCGGTATCGAAGTAGTTGAGGCCAACCTTCATATCCCAGCCCAAAAACGCGGCCATCTTGACGAAAGGCCCGATATGCTGGTCGAAAAACATCATGCCGATGAGACCCGCAACCGGCGGCGCGATGGCGTAAACGGAGATCAGCAACGTCTTGTAGGCGGAACTGCCGCGAATGACCGCATCGGCCTTGACCGCAAGCAAAAGACCGAGCGCCAGCGAAAAGAAAGTGACCAGCACGGTGAAGACAACCGTGAATTTTGCGATGTTTAGATATTCCGGATTGAAGATGGCATCGGAATAATTGGCGAAGCCCACGAACGTTGCACCGAACCCGAAAGGGTCTTCGATAAAGAACGACGATTGCACGGCCTGGACGGAGGGCCAGTAGAAGAAGATGAAAATCACCGCCAGTTGCGGCGCCAGAAACAGATAGGGCACGTAGGACGAGGAGAACTGCACGCGCTTCATGCTGGCTTCTGCGGCCTTCGCCGTTTTTCCGGTTTTTGCAGACCGGCCGGATAGAAACCGGGCCAGACGCGGTTGAGACGATGTATAGGCCACGCTTGCGCCTCCTTAATCCAAGAGCGAGCCTCCTTTCCGGCGGAAAGGAGGCTCGACAACTATCGTTGGTTTCAAAAAGGGAGATCAGCCAGCCGTTTTAGCGAAACGGGCGAGAAGATCGTTGCCTTCCTTTTCGATGATGTCGAAGGCGTCCTTCGGCGTTACTTCGCCGGAGAAGATGCGGTTGTATTCGCGTTCCATGATGGAGCGGATCTGCGGGTAGAAACCGAGGCGGTAGCCCTTGGACCATTCGCCTGAAGGCAGCGACAGCTGCTGGATACCGACTTCGGCGGCAGGCTTTTCCTTGTAGAAGCCTTCAGCCTTGGCCTTTTCGTAAGCAGCCGTGGTGATAGCGACGTAACCGGTTGCCTTGTGGTAGAAGACCTGGATTTCCGGCGAAGTCAGGAACTGGAAGAAGTCAGCCACGCACTTGTTTTCGGCTTCAGACTTGCCCGACATTGCAAAGAGGGCCGCGCCGCCGATGAAGGAGTTGGTGCCAGCGCCCTTGATGGAGCCCCAGTAGGGAAGGAAGGTTGCCGAGAACGGCATGGACGCCGTCTTCTGCAGGCCACCGAACGAACCCGAGGAACCGATCCAGAGGGCAACCTTGCCTTCTTCGAAGGGCTTCTGGTTGTCGTTCCAGCCGGCGCCGTAGTAGGCGAACAGACCCTTGTCTTTCCAGTCCTTCAGCTTGTCGAACATCATGACGAGGTTCGGATCGGTGACCTTCAGCTTGGTGTCGGTGACGCTGTCGTAACCGTTGTTGTTGGTTGCGAACTGGATGTTGTTGCGGGAGAAGAAGTTCTCCGTGAACTGCCAGGTGAGCTGCGACTGGACGAGCGGGATGTAACCGGCTTCCTTCAGCTTCGGTGCGACCTTTTCAAAATCTTCCCAGGTCTTCGGAGCTTCGACGCCAGCCTTCTTCAGGGCTTCGTCGTTGACATACATGATCGGCGCGGAAGTGTTGAAAGGCATGCCGACGAACTTGCCGTCAGCGGCAGCGTAGAAATAGCGGACGCCATTGATGAAGGCTTCGCGGTCGAACTTGTAACCGGCCTTGTTGATAAGGTCTTCCGCAGGAATGACAGCGCCCTTGGCGTTGATGATGGTGGCAGCGCCAGCATCGAAAACCTGGAGAATGTTCGGCTGTTCGCCCGAACGGAAAGCAGCGATGCCGCTTGCAAGCGCTTCTTCGTATGAGCCCTTGGAAACCGGCGTCAGAGCGCATTCCTTCTGGGCTTCGTTGAACTTCTGCGAAACTTCGTTGATGACTTCGCCGTTACGGCCGCCCATGCCGTGCCACCAGGTGATGTTGGTCGCAGCCATGGAAGACGTTGCCGAAACGCTGACCGCCACTGCGGCCATGGAAATCTTCTTCAACATTACTAAATCCTCTCCACCATTTATTGGGATGAGGATGCGAATAGAGACGTTCCATGACGCCTCTTTAACGGTTTTATGTCAGATTTATTACAGTCCCTGCGATAGGGACTCCATTCTTCCAGAAACGGATGTCTCAAGCGTCCTTGCGCTTTATCGGGCGAGCCGGATTTCCGACCACCGTCGTCCCGGCCAAGACATCCCGCGTCACCACCGAACCGGCCCCGACGATCGCGCCATCGCCAATCGTGATGCCGGCCAGAAGGATCGCCCCGCCGCCGATCCAGACATCGCGACCGATCGTGACCGGCTTTGCGATTTCAATGCCTTGCGAACGCGGAACCGGGTCCAGGTGATGTTCGGCGCAATAGATCTGCACGGCCGGCCCCAACATCGCGCCATCGCCAATCCGCACGGGCGCAGAATCAAGAATGACGCAGCCGGTATTGAGATAGACGTTCGCACCCAACGTAATGTTGAAGCCGTAAGCGCAATGAAACGGTGCTTCGATAAAGGCCCCTTCGGCAACGGAGGCAAAGAGCGCCCGCAGCAAAGGCGACATGGCCTTGCGCTCATCCGGCGGCGCGGTGTTGTGCTGGTGAACGGCACGGCGGGCGCGGGCGCGCAGCACATCCAGTTCGGCATCCATGCAACAATACCATTCGCCCGCAGCCATTTTTTCCCGCTCAGTGGACATTGTCTCCCCCCTCAAAAAGCGTCGATGAAATGCTGCGGCAGGCGTCGTGGCAGGACTGCGACGATATCGAAACGCAACGAAAACCGCTCGGCATCCTTGCGGCGGGAGAGCCAAATATCGGCAGCCGCCCGAATGCGCTGTTGCGAACGGAAGCCGACCGCATCGACAGCCCCGGCACCGGAAGGCCGCGCCTTGACCTCGACGATGGCGACAACATCCTTTTTGCGGGCAATGAGATCGATTTCTCCCAGCCGGGTTCGATAACGAATGGCGAGGATGCGGTATCCCCGAAACAGCAGATAGAGTGCTGCCCAGTATTCCGCAGCGTGACCGCGTCGCTCGGCCTTTCGTCTCTTGTTCGTTTGCCCGTCAGCGGCCATCCGCATCCTTCATATCCAGCAGCCGTTGATAAAGTTCCTTGCGCGGCAGGCCCGTCAGCTTTGCCGCCTCGGCTGCGGCCCTTGCGGCAGGCATGGTTGTGACAAGATCCTTCAGAAGTCTCTCGACATCCTCGATATCGGGAATTTCGTCATAGGAGGGCGGCTCTATCAGGAGCACGATCTCGCCCTTCACCACACGGTCCTCGTCGTAATATTCCGCAAGCTCGCCCAGCGTGCCACGCCGGAACTCCTCGAAAGTCTTGGTCAGCTCACGGCACACCACGGCGCGGCGATCGCGGCCAAGGACTTCCGATGCCACCTTTACGGAGGTGCCAATGCGGCGTGGCGATTCAAAAAACATGAGGGTGGCCGGAATTTTCGCAAGTTCGGCAAAACGGTCGCGCTTTCCGCGATCCTTTACCGGCAGAAAGCCCGCGAACAGAAAGGCGTCACTCGGCATGCCAGAACCGACAAGGGCAGCAAGCGGCGCAGATGCTCCCGGCACCGGCACGACGCGATGACCGGCCTCCAGCGTGAGCTGACCAAGGCGATAACCGGGATCGGAGACGAGTGGCGTTCCGGCATCCGACACCAGCGCCACGGATTTTCCGGCCTCCAAAGCGGCGATGAGTTTTGGCCCCGCTTCCTGCGCATTATGCTCGTGATAGGAGAGCGGACGTGTGCGGATACCGTAACGCTCGAGCAAAATGCGGGTGACGCGGGTATCCTCGCAGGCAAGGACGTCGGCCGAAGCCAGCGTTTCCAGCGCGCGGATGGTGATGTCGCCGAGATTGCCGATGGGGGTGGCCACGAGATAGAGCGCCGGCTCCAACGGCCGCGCCGGAATAGTGGCCGTGCCGATCCTGAAGCTCTTGGTCGCCTGTCCGGCGTCGCTGTTCGATATTTCTTCCGTCACACGGCTTCCAATCATTCTGGCCGATCATTCACGGCCGGTCGCTCCAGTTTTACCCCTTTATGGGCAATAGAAAACCGGTGAACAAGGTCCACGGGCGGTCACAGGCTGTGGATCATGCTGTATAGCAGCAAAATGACCGGCGGCAGATGCACTCGGCTCTTGCATTTTCTGCAATAACTCTGCCATTTTGCCCGTCCACATTATCCGGCGTTCCGGCCGGTCAAGACTCTTCTTACCGATCCGGCGGTGGCCGGGTCGCAACGGTTGAAAGCGGTAGCGTCCATGCGTATTACTCTTGAGCGGTCGAACCTTCTTAAATCGCTGAACCACGTCCACAGGGTCGTCGAGCGTCGTAACACGATCCCGATCCTGTCCAACGTTCTGCTTCGCGCATCCGGCGCCAATCTGGATATGAAGGCGACCGACCTCGACCTCGAAATCACCGAAGCGACGCCGGCCATGGTGGAGCAGGCGGGCGCGACCACCGTGCCGGCGCATCTGCTTTATGAAATCGTGCGCAAGCTGCCGGATGGTTCCGAAGTGCTTCTGGCCACCAATCCGGATGGCTCCACAATGACGGTTGCTTCCGGCCGTTCGAAATTCTCGCTGCAATGCCTTCCAGAAACCGATTTCCCGGATCTGACCGCCGGTACCTTCAGCCACACCTTCAAACTGAAGGCGACCGACCTGAAGATGCTGATCGACCGGACGCAATTTGCGATTTCGACCGAAGAGACACGCTATTATCTGAACGGCATCTTCTTCCACACCATCGAAAGCAACGGCGACCTCAAGCTGCGCGCAGTCGCGACGGACGGTCACCGCCTTGCGCGCGCCGATGTGGATGCGCCTTCCGGCTCCGAAGGCATGCCGGGCATCATCATTCCGCGCAAGACCGTCGGCGAATTGCAGAAGCTGATGGACAATCCCGAACTTGATGTCACTGTTGAGGTATCGGACGCGAAAATCCGCCTGACAATCGGCTCGGTCGTTTTGACCTCGAAGCTGATCGACGGCACCTTCCCGGATTACCAGCGCGTCATCCCCACCGGCAACGACAAGGAAATGCGCGTCGATTGCCAGACCTTCGCCCGTGCGGTCGATCGCGTGTCGACCATCTCTTCCGAGCGTGGCCGCGCCGTGAAGCTGGCGTTGACCAACGGCCAGCTGACGCTGACCGTCAACAATCCGGATTCCGGCAGTGCGACGGAAGAAGTGGCTGTCGGTTACGACAATGATTCGATGGAAATCGGCTTCAATGCCAAATATCTCCTCGACATCACCTCGCAGCTTTCCGGTGAAGACGCGATTTTCCTTCTGGCGGATGCGGGCTCGCCAACGCTCGTTCGCGACACCGCCGGCGACGATGCGCTTTATGTTCTGATGCCGATGCGCGTTTAAAGTGGACTTTTTGTCTTCAAATCAATCAAAAAACGCCGGTGGATCGCTCCACCGGCGTTTTTTGATTCGGCGCAGACAGATTTCTAACGCTAAACGAATTTTTCCAATTACGACATTTTGCCTTGTTTTAGCGCCAAATGAGATCAACAGTGCGTAACATTTTTTTGACAATGACCAAAATACATCCGAGGGGAATTATGGCACTCAACCTGAAGCAACGCTTTGAAAGAAAATTTGAGGAAGAAATCCGCTTTTTCAAAGGCATGGTCAGCCAGCCGAAAAAGGTCGGAGCCATCGTCCCGACATCCTCCATCACGGCAAGAAAAATGGCGAGTGTCATCGACCCGCATTCCGACCTGCCAGTTCTCGAACTCGGCCCCGGTACCGGTGTCATCACCAAGGCCATTCTGGCACGCGGCATCAAGCCGGAGCGCCTGACGGCCATCGAATATTCGACCGATTTCTACAATCAGCTTCTCAGAAGCTATCCGGGCGTCAACTTCATCAATGGCGATGCCTTCGATCTGAATGCGACACTTGGCGAGCACCAGGGCCAGATGTTCGACAGCGTCATTTCCGCCGTACCGATGCTGAATTTTCCGATGGCCGCCCGCATCAAGCTTCTCGACGAATTGCTGAAACGCGTGCCGCACGGCCGCCCCGTCATTCAGATATCCTACGGTCCGATTTCCCCGATCGTTGCGCAGCCGCATCTCTACCACATCCGCCATTTCGATTTCATCGTGCGCAACATTCCTCCGGCGCAATTGTGGACCTATACCCGGGCCTGATCACGCGGCAGAGTGGGCAAAGGCTGTCATTTCCCGGTCGTGACAGATGGTTAGGGTCCTGATTTGCCCTTCCATCGCCATTGAGGACCGTTCCCATGCATGCCCTCTACATTACCCATCCCCAGGTCCGGATCGATCCGGCGGTTCCGGTTCCGGAATGGGGACTTTCGGACTTGGGTGCACAGCGGGCGTTTGAGGCAAGCCGCCTGCCATGGGCACGCGCATTGCGCCGGATCGTGTCGAGCGCGGAAACCAAAGCCATCKAAACCGCACGAATCCTTGCTGAAACATCCCGCGCGGATATTGAGATCATCGAGGCGATGCATGAGAACGACCGGTCGGCAACAGGCTTCCTGACGCCGCCGGAATTCGAAAAGGCTGCCGACTGGTTTTTTGCTCATCCGCGAGAGAGCTTTCACGGCTGGGAACGGGCAATCGATGCGCAGGCGCGAATTGTTAACGCCGTCACGGCCGTTCTAGGCCGGCACGACCCGCAACAGCCGATTGCCTTTGTCGGCCATGGCGGCGTCGGCACGCTTTTGAAATGCCATATCGAAGGCGTCGGCATCAGTCGCAGCAAGGACCAGCCACCCGGCGGCGGCAATCTTTTCCGGTTCCCAATCGCCGAATTTTCACTTGCAGCTCAGCGCCCCACATGCGACTGGACGGCAATGGAAACATGGCAGGGATAAGACAATGACCGCGCGCGAAAAACTGATCGTCGGGCTCGATGTTCCGACTGTGCAACAAGCTGAAGACATCGTGTCGAAGATCGGCGATGAGGTTCTGTTCTACAAGATCGGCTATCAGCTGGTATTTGCCGGCGGTCTCGAATTCGCCCGCGACCTTGCCCAGAGCGGCAAGAAAGTCTTTCTCGACATGAAACTACTCGACATCGACAACACCGTCGCCTCTGGTGTCGAAAACATCGCCCGCATGGGCATGTCGATGCTGACCCTGCATGCCTACCCGAAAGCCATGCGCGCCGCAGTCAAGGCAGCCGAAGGCTCTGGCCTCTGCCTGCTTGGTGTCACCGTGCTAACCTCGATGGATGATGCCGATCTTGCGGAAGCCGGCTATGCATCGGATGCCCGTTCGCTGGTGCTGCGCCGTGCGGAACAGGCGCGCGAGGCGGGCATGGGCGGCATCGTCTGTTCGGCAGAGGAATCGACGGCGGTGCGTGAAATCCTTGGCCCCGACCTTGCCGTCGTCACCCCTGGTATTCGCCCGGCCGGTGCCGAGGCGGGAGACCAGAAGCGCGTCATGACGCCTTTTGACGCCATCAAAGCCGGTTCGAGCCATCTGGTTGTCGGCCGCCCCATCGTCAAAGCAGAGGATCCGAAAGCAGCAGCCCGCGCCATTCTTGACGACATGCTGCGCGCCAGCTTTCCGGCAAATCAATAAGGACCATCGGAGGAGACGAAATGGCAAAGGGTTACTGGATCGCGCGTGTCGATGTACGCGACAACGAACGCTACAAGGACTACGTTTCGACTGCGAAGCCCGCTTTCGAGCGGTTCGGCGCCAACTTTCTCGCCCGCGGCGGTGCGTTGACCGAACTTGAGGGCAAGGCACGCGCACGCAACGTCATCATCGAATTCCCCTCTGTGCAGCACGCGATCGATTGCTACAACTCGCCCGAATACCAGGCGGCGGCCAAAATCCGCCAGGAAGTCGCCGACGCGGAGATGATGATCGTCGAAGGAATTTGACGGTCGTCAACCGCATTTCCAAAACTAGTCCCGGGCCTTGTGACAACGTCTCTTCACGCGCGCACGGCTTTGGGCTAAGAGACTGAAAAACGCTTTATCGACAGCTTCTGAGGAGCCTCCCATGACCTTGGCCAACCTTCCACCCCTCGTCACCGTTTTCGGCGGTTCGGGTTTCGTCGGGCGGCATGTCGTGCGGATGCTCGCCAAGCGCGGTTACCGCATCCGCGTTGCCGTGCGCCGTCCCGATCTTGCTGGTTTCCTGCAGCCGCTCGGCAATGTCGGCCAGATCTCGTTTGCCCAGGCGAACCTGCGGTATCGCGACTCCATCGTCAAAGCCATCGAAGACGCCGACCACGTGGTCAATTGCGTTGGCATTCTGGCCGAAAGCGGCCGCAACACCTTTGACGCCGTGCAGGAATTCGGCGCGAAAGCCATTGCTGAAGCAGCCCGCAACGCCGGTGCAACGCTGACGCACATCTCCGCCATCGGTGCCGATGCCAATTCGTCGACCGGCTACGGCCGCACAAAGGGCCGCGCCGAGGCAGCAATCCATTCCGTTCTGCCCGGCGCCGTGATCCTGCGTCCTTCGATCATCTTTGGACCGGAAGACGACTTCTTCAATAAATTCGCCAAGATGGCCCGCAGCCTGCCGTTCCTGCCGCTGATCGGCGGCGGAAAAACCAAGTTCCAGCCGGTCTATGTCGAAGATGTAGCGGAGGCCGTTGCCCGCAGCGTGGATGGCAAGCTGAAGCCCGGCGCCATCTATGAACTGGGTGGCCAGGACGTCATGACGTTCCGCGACTGTCTTGAGGCGGTTCTTGCCGCAACCTACCGTCAGCGTCCTTTCGTCAACCTGCCTTTCGGCGTCGCCTCAATGATCGGCAAAATCGCTTCGCTGGTGCCGCTGATTACGCCGCCGCTGACTGTCGATCAGGTGACCATGCTGAAAAAGGATAATGTCGTTTCCGCTGACGCGGAAAAGAACGGCCTGACCCTGGAAGGCATCGGCATTACGCCCGTTCGCGTTGCTTCCGTCCTGCCGTCCTACATGGTGCACTATCGCCCGCACGGACAGTTCTCGAACGCCGGAAAAGCAGCATAAACCTACCGTCGCGCATTAACGATCTGAACGAAAGCGGGAGCCATTCCCGCTTTTTGTTTTTGCGCAATTCAATCGCAACCAAACCGCTATTGGCGCATTTCCCCCTCAACTGCAGGGGAGGTGCACCATCGACTGAAGCTGTTTTGAAAAGCCGGGTAAAAGTTAACGGCCAAGTGGGCTCCACAGCCAAGCGTGGCACAAGCGCAACTGTGGAAAAGACTTCGCATTAACCCGGTATTCAGCAAGCCGCTTTATTGATAATGGCCACATTCCTAACATATCCAGAACCCTCACTTCACACACGGCGGCGTAATCCGCGCGAACGAACGTCTGAAAGGCAATAATAAAATGGGCAGATCTATCGCACTCTTTTTTGCGTGTGCGGCTTTGGTGGTTCTGGCGGGTTCTTTCATGGCGCCGGGCACGGTTGCAGCGGGCAAGAGCGGTTGCGCTCCCGCCTACGGTGTTGACCCTTGCGCAACGGCTTCGATCAGCACGAACTGATCAGCTTTCACAAGTCTCAAATAAAAAGCGCCTCCGGATTCTCCGGGGCGCTTTTTATTTTGTCCGTGCATTGGAAACGAACGGCTATTTTAAAGCTCGGCTCAACGGTAGAGCAGAAGTGCCACCAGACCCAGCGAGCCGACGACGATGCGCCACCAGGCAAAGGGTGCAAAACCGCGTCGCGAGACGAAGTCCAGCAGCGAGCGCACGACGAAGAGGCCGGAGACGAAAGCCGCGATGAAGCCCACGGCAATCAGCGCACTGTCATCGAAGCTCAGGGCATCTCGGTTCTTGTAGAGATCGAGCACAAACGCGCCGAGCATGGTCGGCATCGCCAGGAAAAACGAGAATTCGGCGGCGGAGCGCTTGTCCGTGCCCATCAACAGCGCGCCGACAATGGTGGCGCCGGACCGGGAGGTGCCCGGAACCATCGCAAGGCACTGGAACAGACCGATCTTGAAGGCAAGCGACGGCGGATAATCCATGATGTCGGTATATCTGGGCTTCAGCGGCATCCGGTCAACGGCCAGCAATATGACGCCGCCGATAACCAGTACGATACAGATGAGGATCGGTGTTTCGAACAGCACCGTCTTGATGAAGTCATGCGCCAGAGCGCCGATCACCGCCGCCGGCAGGAAGGCGACAGCGACAGCCAGCACGAAGCGGCGCGCCTTGGCACTTGTTGGCATCGCCACGGCGATCGACACAAGCTTCTGAAAATAAACAAGAAGGATAGCAATGATCGCGCCGAGCTGAATGAGAACGGCAAAGGTGTTGCCCGGTGATTTGAAGCCGAGAAAATGCCCGGCCAGCAGCACATGCGCCGTTGAGGAAACGGGAATGAACTCCGTAAGACCCTCGATAATGCCCAGCAAAAGCGCGCTGATGATCGATTGGTCACCCATGAGGTATCCTTTTTTCAGGGGGAAGCGGGAATGGAAAGCAATTGCGTTAAACTTGTTTTAAAGTAGCCAAGCTCTTATAGCGTCTTGATGAAGCGAAACTGAAAAAGTTTTCCGGCAATTGTCGATCATGACAACCAATCGTAAAAATTGAGTACCGATGCCAACTCTCTATCACTCTCCCATGTCGACCGCATCCCGGTTCGTTCGTCTGATCCTTTCGGAATACGGGTTCCAGACCGATCTCGTAGAGGAGCAGCCGTGGGAAAGAAGGCGGGAGTTTCTGGCGCTGAATCCGGCGGGCACCCTGCCGGTCTATCTCGATGATAATATGCGCTCTCTCAGCGGTCCGTACGTGCTCGCCGAGTTTCTCGACGAAACGCACGGGGTTTTGAAGCGTGACCGGCGATTGCTGGCGGAAGACCCGTTTCAGCGGGCGGAAATCCGCCGCTTGACCGAGTGGTTCCTGCAGAAGATGGAAAACGATGTGACCCGACCGCTGGTGCGGGAGCGGGTTTATAAATTGCAGATGACGGCGGCGCAGGGTGGTGGCCCCCCGGATTCCAAGCTTCTGCGCACCGCGCGTAACAATGTTCGTCAGCACATCAAATATCTGGAATGGCTGGCGGGTTCGCGGACGTGGCTGGCGGGCGACCGGTTGAGTTATGCCGACCTTGCCGCCGCCGCCTCTGTCTCGGTGCTGGATTATCTCGGCGAAATCAACTGGCTTGAAGCGCCAATTGCCAAGGAGTGGTATCAGCGGCTGAAATCGCGCCCGTCCTTCCGGCCGTTCCTCAGCGAGCGCATTCCGCGCCTTGCCCCCTCCTCCCACTACGCCGATCTGGATTTCTAAGTTCCGGCCTCCCGGTTATTTGCTGCGGCGTGTAGCTACGCATATATATGTCGCAGAGTAACCCGCAGGAGAAACGACCATCGACGTTGCCAGCGACAAGCAGCGGATACGCGCTCGCAAACTGACGGACTTCGTTCGTCAGGAGGCGCTTTCGCTCGGCTTCGATCTCTGTCGTATCACCGCGCCGGACAGCATTCCGCTGGCACCAGGACGGCTGAGGCAGTTTCTGGATAAGGGCTATCATGGCACCATGGCGTGGATGGAGCAGACCGAGGCCCGTCGCGCCGAGCCGAAAACGCTGTGGGGCGACGTGCGCTCCATTGTCATGTTCGGGCTGAATTACGGGCCTGAGGAAGATCCTCGCGGCCTTCTTTCGAAATCCGACAAGGCAGCCATTTCGGTCTATGCCCGCAACCGCGACTATCACGACGTCATAAAAGGGCGACTGAAAGAAATCGCCACCCGTTTTGCCGCGCGCGCCGGCGAGGACGTGAAGGTCTTCGTTGACACTGCGCCGGTGATGGAAAAACCGCTTGCCGCAGCCGCGGGGCTCGGCTGGCAGGGCAAACACACCAATCTGGTCAGCCGCACCCATGGTTCCTGGCTGTTTCTCGGCAGCATGTTCACCACCGCCGAGCTTTTTCTTGATGAGGCCGAGAAGGACCATTGCGGCTCCTGTCGCGCCTGTCTCGATGCCTGTCCGACGGCCGCCTTCCCCGCCCCCTACCAGCTGGACGCCCGCCGCTGCATCTCCTACCTCACCATTGAGCACAAAGGCGTCATCCCGCACGAGTTCCGGCCGATGATAGGCAACCGCATCTATGGCTGCGACGATTGCCTTGCCGCCTGTCCCTGGAACAAATTCGCGGCCAGCGCCTCCGAGATGAAGCTGCAGGCGCGCGAGGATTTGAAGGAACCTTCCATCGCCTTCCTGCTGACGCTGGATGACGCTGCCTTCCGCAGCTTCTTCAGCGGCTCACCGGTCAAGCGCATCGGGCGTAACCGCTTCATCCGCAACGTTCTGATAGCTGCTGGAAACTCGCGCGACCGGCAATTCGTGCAGCAATGCAAGTCTCTCGCCGAAAAAGACCCGGCACCGGAGGTGCGCGGCATGGCCGCATGGGCTTTGTCGCAGCTTATGGACAGCGAGGAGTTCCGTGCATACTCTGCCGGCCGCGCCCCGGAGCCTGATCCGGAGGCTGAAATGGAATGGCAACTGGCAGAGGCGTGACCCATGCATGTGATGATTTTCGGCGCAGGATATTCGGGCAAGGCCATCGCAAACGCGCTGAAAACCGAAGCTGCAACGATATCGGGCACCACGCGCAGCACGGACAAG
This sequence comes from Agrobacterium sp. 10T429, assembly GCF_056393925.1. Taxonomy (NCBI): domain Bacteria; kingdom Pseudomonadati; phylum Pseudomonadota; class Alphaproteobacteria; order Hyphomicrobiales; family Rhizobiaceae; genus Agrobacterium; species Agrobacterium sp. 10T429. The sequence continues at coordinate 219,825 of NZ_JBFTGV010000001.1, read as the reverse complement.
TTCGCAAGCCTTGCTGCAACTGGCATGACACCCTTCCTGTTCGACGGTGCCCATCTTAATGACGATCTCATCGCCACAATGACCAATGTCACCCATCTCGTGCAGTCCATCGCGCCGGGCAAGGATGGAGATCCACTGCTTGCGCTTTTGGGCGACGACCTGAAACGGCTTCTGCCCAAGCTTGAATGGATCGCTTATCTTTCCACCGTTGGCGTCTATGGCGACCATGACGGCGCATGGGTGGATGAGGAAACCCCGTGCCGCCCGGTGTCCGCCCGGTCCGTGGAACGCGTTGCTGCCGAAACCGCGTGGGCTGCGGCTGCTGAAAAAGCGGGCGTGCCGCTTGCCATCTTGCGCCTTTCGGGAATTTACGGCCCCGGACGCAATAGTTTCATGAATTTCGAAAAGGGAACGGCGCGCAGGCTGGTGAAGAAAGACCAGGTGTTCAACCGCATCCGGGTTGAGGATATTGGTGCGGCCCACGCCTTTCTGGCGCGGAGAAATGAACGCGGCCTCTTCAATGTGACGGATGATGAACCCGCCCCGCCGCAGGATGTGGTGAGCTTCGCCGCCACGTTGATGGGCGTTGAGCCGCCTCCCGAACAGGCATTCGAGACCGCCGATCTGACGCCGATGGCACGCTCCTTCTACGGCGAGAACAAGCGCGTTTCCAACGCCAGGATACGTGGCCTCGGTTTCGATTTCAGCTTCCCGGAGTACAAAATCTCCCTGACACAATTGTGGGAAAGCGGCCTCTGGCGGGGCTAAAAATCCCCCATTTAAAAGCGATGAAAAATCCTTCCAAACCCGTTTTTGAGGATGGTTTTGGTGGTTTTTCAGTCAATTAGGCTTTTATTAACCATGCAAAAATCGCTAAAATCATAGCCATTAGAAAAATATTTCACTCACATTTCGTGAACTGGATTCACGAAGGCGTGACTTGTAACAGCATTTCCATTGAGCATTGATTCTGCGTCATTTTTTCCACTTTTCAACAATAAGGCACCGACGACACCTTTCCGGCTAACGATCACGAATGTTACAGCCTGTAACACTTCGTGATTTGAGATCAGCTTTTTTTCGCCATTTTTCCCTCGCCCTACAATCTCGCATTCAAACGCGTTCAGGCCAGACAATGGCCGTTTAGCAAGGGCACAATCAATCGGCGCGGGGCCGATTTTCAGGGAAGCACAGTTTGTTGAATATCCGTCGTATAACTTTCACCGTCGCAACTATAGCCGCCTGTTCCATCATTGCGCCTCTTCAGGCGAATGCGGCAAATGGTTGTGGAGGGGCATCGTGGTATGCGTTGAGCTCCAAGACTGCTTCGGGCGAGCGTATGAACGCCGCCAACATGACCGCCGCTCACCGCTCGCTGCGGTTCGGCACCAAGGTCAAGGTTACCAATGCCCGTAACGGCAAGGCCGTTGTGGTGCGCATCAATGACCGCGGTCCGTTCATCAAGGGTCGCGTTCTCGATCTTTCCAAGGCCGCTGCCAAAAACATCGGCATGATCAGTTCCGGCACCGCCAAGGTCTGCTACGAGGTCGTCAGCGCCGATTGAGCCTTGCCCTTGCCGCCATTCGCGTCTACCAACCGGGCTAATCAGCAAAATGAGGTAGACAATGCGTTTGGGCGGGCGTTTGGCCGGAGCAATCGAAGTATTGGCGGATATTGAGGGACGCAGGCGTCCCGTTGCCGATGCTCTGAAGGACTGGGGACTTGCCCATCGTTTCGCAGGTTCGGGTGACAGGGCCGCGATCGGCAACATCGTCTATGACGCGCTGCGCATGAAACTGTCACACGCCTGGCTGATGGATGACGACAGCGCCGCCTCGCTTGGTTATGCAGTTCTGCTGCGCCAATGGGGCAAGAGCTTTTCGGAACTTGCGGCGGAATTCGACGGCGACAAATTTGCCCCTGCCGCGCCTGATGAAGAAAAGCAGAAAGCCTTTCTCTCCCGTTCTCTCGCCGATGCACCAGCCCATATTCAGGGCGACATTCCCGAATGGGTTCAAGCATCCTTCGAGACGGCGTTTGGAGCCAGCTGGCTTGCCGAGGCGCAGGCGCTGAACCAGCGCCCGACACTTGATCTGCGGGCCAACACGCTGAAGGCCACTCGCGACAAGGTGCTGAAGGCACTGGAAGAGAGCGGTGCGGAAGCAACGCATATAGCCCGTCAGGGTGTCCGCATCCCCGCCGGCGAAGGCCCTTCCCGCCTGCCGAATGTGACCGCCGAACTGTCCTTCCAGAAAGGCTGGTTCGAAGTTCAGGACGAGGGATCACAGATCGTTGCCGATCTTGCCGGCGCGCATGAAGGCGAACAGATACTCGATTATTGCGCCGGTGGCGGCGGCAAGACGCTGGCCATGGCCGCCAGCATGAACAACAAGGGTCAGGTTCACGCCTTCGACGCCGATCGCAAGCGGCTCGCGCCGATTATCGAGCGGCTGAAACGAGCCGGCACGCGCAATGTACAGGTTCATGACCGCGCAGCCGGACTTGTCCCGTTTCATGAAAAATTCGATCGCGTTCTGGTGGACGCCCCCTGCACTGGCACCGGAACGTGGCGCCGGCGGCCCGACACCAAATGGCGGCTGACGACACGCAATCTGGAAGAACGGGTACAGCAGCAGGGCGAGGCCCTTTCGCAGGCCAAGGGTTTTGTACGCCCCGGCGGCGAGCTGCTTTATGTCACCTGCTCGGTTCTGCCCGAGGAAAACGAGCAGCAGGTCACGCGCTTCTGCGAAGAAAATCCGCAATTCTATATCGGTTCGGCACTGGATCGCTGGCAGACGACTTTTGGCGGCAATGCGAACAAACCGCATTCCTCTGACGGCAAGACAGTGACGCTGACGCCTGCAACTACAGATACGGATGGTTTCTTCTTCTGCGTAATGAAACGCAAAGCCTGAAACAGGTTTTGCACGCGCTGATTTTACTTCGAAAAACACCGAGTAGCTTGTTTCAAAGCATTCTAAACTAGAATATTTGACACAAGTTTGCGATTGGGTCAGAACTCGCTTGCCGCAGCGTGAAGTTATTTCACGCCTGCCCAAGGAGAGGGATCATGATCCGCAAAACCATTCTCAGCGCGTCTTTCGCGCTTCTGGCCGCATCCGCGACCTTCACCGCGCTTCCCGCCCGCGCTGCGACCGACGCCGCCGCTGTCGTCAAGCATTACGCCGACGTCGCGCATGCGAAATACGAGGATTCGCTGACCACGGCGAAGGCGCTGGACAAGGCAATCGATGCGCTGATCGCAACACCGAGCGAAGGAACGCTGAAAGCTGCACGTGAAGCGTGGATCAAGGCGCGCGTTCCCTACCAGCAATCGGAAGTCTACCGGTTCGGCAACCCTGTGGTCGACGCCTGGGAAGGCAAGGTAAACGCCTGGCCGCTGGATGAAGGCCTGATCGACTATGTCGACGGTTCCTACGGCACCGAGAGCGACGAGAACGAGCTTTACGTCGCAAACATCATCGCCAATCCGAAGATCAAGATCAGTGGCGAAGATGTCGATACCTCGAAGATCACCCCCGAACTGATCGAAAGCCTGCACGAGGCGGGCGATGTCGAAGCCAATGTGACGACCGGTTACCACGCCATCGAATTCCTGCTCTGGGGCCAGGACCTGAACGGCACCGGACCGGGTGCGGGCAACCGCCCCTATACCGACTACGACAAGAAGAATTGCACGAACGGCAATTGCGACCGCCGCGCCGATTACCTGAAGTCCGCCTCCACCCTGCTGATCAAGGATCTTCAGGAAATGGTGGACGCCTGGGCGCCGGAAGGCGAAGCCACCAAGACAGTGGAAGCCGACCCGAAAGCCGGCCTGACCGCCATTCTCACCGGCATGGGCTCTCTTTCCTATGGCGAGCTGGCAGGGGAGCGCATGAAGCTCGGCCTTCTGCTGCACGATCCGGAAGAGGAGCATGATTGCTTCTCAGACAATACCTATAATTCGCATCTTAACGACGCCATCGGCATCGCATCTGCCTATACCGGCGAATATACCCGTGTGGATGGAACGAAGATGACCGGCGCCTCGCTGTCGGAGCTGGTCGGCGCCAAGGACAAGGCGCTGAACGACGAGATGACGGCGAAGCTGAACAAGACGCTCGACGCCATGCATGCCATGGAAAAGCGTGCCCAGACGGTCGAGGCCTACGACCAGATGATCGGCGAAGGCAACAAGGAAGGCAACGCCGTGGTTCAGGCTGCCATCGACGGCCTTCTCGACCAGACGAAAACCGTCGAACGCGTGATTGCGGCACTCGATCTCGGCAAGATCGAACTTGAGGGTTCCGCCAGCCTCGATAATCCGAACGCCGTCTTCAAATAAGAGCCAATGCGGGCCGCAGATCGCTGCGGCCCGCCATTCCCATGCTTTCCATGAAGTCATCGCTGCCGCGGATCCGCAAGCCGTTCTTCTTCGCCGGGGCAGCCTGCCTTGTGGCATCGATGGTGCTTGCCGCGCCGCTTCGTGACGATCTGACGGAAAAAGACCAAAGCCGCGTTCAGGCTGTCACCGCGCCGACGATGGATTTTACCATGCCGGAGCCCTTCGAGGCCATGTCCGGCGGGGCAACGACCAGCACCCATAAAGCCGATAGCGGCGCGTTTTCGCATCCATCCGCAACAATGCCGTTTGAGCGAAAACAGGATTTCAAGCTCGGCAATGCGCTGTTCCAGAAGCTCTGGGTGTCTTCCCCCTCCTCCACGCAAGCCTCAGACGGGTTGGGGCCGCTCTATAACGCCCGATCCTGCCAGGCCTGCCATGTGAAGGACGGCAGAGGCCGACCGCCACTTGCCGGCGAAGATGCCGTCTCCCTGTTTCTGCGGCTGGCCCGGCCTGCCCGCAACGAGGCTGAACGGGCAGCGATTGCGCGCCACGAGGTGTTGAATTTTCCCGACGAGACCTATGGCCGGCAGCTTCAGAACGTTGCCATTCCCGGCCTCGCTGCAGAGGGCAAACCTGTCGTCACCTATATCGAAAAGCCCGTGCGGCTGGCCGACGGCGAGGTGGTGATGCTGCGCAAGCCAGACTATGTCGTGGCAGGCCTGCACTATGGCCCCCTGGGCGTCGATACGACTTTGTCGGCGCGGATTGCAATGCCAACCCTTGGGCTTGGGCTGATCGAGGCCATTGCCGATGCCGATATTCTGGCCGGCGCCGATCCGGATGACAAAAATGGCGACGGCATTTCCGGGCGCCCTGCTTTTGTACGGGATCACCGGACCGGCGAAGTGAAGCTCGGCAGATTTGGCTGGAAAGCCCAGAACGCCAGCGTCCGCGACCAGAGCGCCAGCGCCTTCTCCCACGATATCGGCATTTCCACGCCGGATACACCGAACGCCTATGGCGATTGCACCGACGTTCAGAAAGACTGTCTTGCCATGCCGACCGGCGTGCAGCCACGGCTTGGGCCAGTGGAAGCGCCGGACCCCATCCTCGATCTCGTGTCCTTTTACACCGAAAACCTTGCAGTGCCGCAGCGCCGCGATGTGGGTGATCCCACCGTGTTGCGGGGAAAGCAGCTTTTTTACGCATCCGGCTGCACATCCTGCCATACACCGAAATTCGTCACCCGCCGTGACGCTGCCGACCCCATGCAGTCTTTCCAGCTGATCTGGCCCTATTCGGATTTTCTGCTGCACGACATGGGAGAGGAGCTTGCCGACGGCCAGCAGGTGGGCGAAGCAAGCGGGCAGGAATGGCGAACCCAGCCGCTCTGGGGTATCGGTCTGACGCAAAGCGTGAATGGCAACGGCTTTTACCTGCATGACGGGCGGGCGGGCAGCCTGACAGAAGCGATATTATGGCATGGCGGCGAAGCGCAAAAAGCGCGCGATGCCTTTGCCGACTTGCAAAAATCCGACCGGCAGGCTTTGCTGGCTTTTCTGGAGTCCCTTTGATGAAAAATGCCATGCGAAAAATACCCGGTCTCATCTCCGTGCTGCTGCTTTTGGGTATGCGGCCCGCAATGGCGCAGGATGTGGAGCTGATGCCGCCGCCACCGCTCGACCCCGTACAGGTGCGGGGCGTGATGGAAAAAGCAGTGAACGGTTTCATCCGCCCCGGCTATGACCACTTCCGGCAATCGGCAGAGAAGCTGGAAGGCAGCATGAAGGCGTTCTGCGCCGCCCCTTCCAAAACGACGGATGAGGCGGCCAAAGCGGCCTTTGCCGATACGGTCTCCAGCTGGTCAACCATCGAGATCGTTCGGGTCGGTCCGGTGATCGAGCACAACCGCTTCGAACGTGTGCTCTATTACCCAGACAAGAAGGGTCTTGGCCTGAAACAGGTACAGCGTTACCTTGCGGAAAAGGACGAAAGCGTCACCAGCGCCGAGAGCCTGAAGGGCAAGAGTGTCGCAGCGCAGGGCCTCGGCGCGCTGGAATTCGTGCTCTACGGCACCGATGCGGGTGATCTGTTCGACAAGAAGGGCGATTTCCGTTGCCGTTATGGCGCGGCGATTGCCGGCAACGTTGCCAATGTGGCGGCGGAGCTTTCTGACAGCTGGAACGCACCTAATGGAGCGCAGAAAAACTGGACGCAGCCCGGCGCGGATAATCCCGTTTTTCGCGATGAGCGTGAGGCGCTGGTTGCCCTGCTTGGCATTCTCGTGCACGGCGCCGAAGCAATCCGCGACCAGCGCATAGAGACGTTCTACAAGGGGCCGGACAAGGCGAAGTTTCCCCGCACGGCGATCTACTGGCGGTCCGGCCTGACGTGGAAAAGCATTGCCGCAAACATCAAGGCCGTTCAGAACCTCCTGCACACGGCCGATATGGTAGAACTCGTGCCATCCGACCAGCGCTCCATCGTCAACTCCATCGATTTCATCGCCAAATCGATGATCCGCATTGCCGGAACGATTGATACCAACGTGGAAAAGGCCCTTGATGACGACCAGCAACGCGCCAAGGTGGATTACCTGCTGCTGAACGGCAAAGACCTGATCTACCGCCTCAACGACCAGTATGGCGGCGCAATCGGTCTCAGCTCCGGCTTTTCCTTCGCCGACGGAGACTAAGGCGGTGATATCAGGCAAAAAGCCGACGCTCATAGACCGGCGCAGCTTCATCAAGGCGGCGGGCATTCCGTTCCTAGCGGCGCTCGCTCCCGGCTCGCTGCATGCGCTTGAACGCGCCGACGCTGTCTTCGCTTCCGCTTTTCGCGCCCATGACGGTTCCTACGGCATTGCGACTGTGAGCGAACGCGGCGAGATCATCGACCGTGTTGCGCTCCCAGCCCGCGCCCATGGAATGGCAACGAGCCATGCGACCGGCATGACAGTGGCCTTTGCGCGCCGGCCCGGCACCTTCTTCATGGCCTTTGACCCTGCGCGACGCCGCGAGCCTGTCGTGATGCACACGCCGGAAAACCGCCACTTCTACGGCCACGGACAATTTTCTCCCGACGGTGCGATCCTCTACGCCAGCGAAAACGACTTCGATGGCAATCGCGGTGTTATCGGGCTTTACGACGCCCGCAACGGATTTGCCCGCATCGGTGAATACGACGCCCACGGCATTGGCACCCATGACATGACCGTGAGCGACGATGGCAGGCTTATCGTGATCGCCAATGGCGGCATCGAGACCCACCCGGATTTCGGCCGAACCAAACTCAATGTCGGCAGCATGCAGCCGTCGCTCGTGCTTCTGGACGCCGCCAGCGGCCAGTTGATCCAGAAACATACGATGCCAGACCAGTTGCGACAGCTTTCCACCCGCCATGTCGATCTCGGCGATGACGGGCGTGTCTGGTTCGCCTGCCAATATGAGGGACCACGCAACGATCTTCCGCCGCTTGTTGGCCATTTCTCGAAGGGCGAGGACCTTGCCTTCGTCGATCTACCAGAGCAAACGACGGTGCGCCTTGCCAATTATGTCGGTGCCATCGCGGTCAACCGGCGCGATGGCCTGGTGGGCCTGACCTCACCCAATGGCAACGCGGCCGTGACGCTGGATGCGAAAACCGGGCGTGTTGTATCCGAGACGACCGTGCGGGAGGCTGCGGGCGTTGCCCCCGCCATAAAGGGCATTGCGGTTTCTTCCTATGACGGATTTTTCGAGGCTATTCGCAGCGACGTGGCGTGGGACCAGCATATCGTGCGTATTTCAGGCTAAAATACTGAAAATGCACCGGAACAAAAAAGACCAAAAAGCATTTGAGGCGTCATGAAAAACCTGTCCGTGTATATCATTTTCGTGGTTGTGGTTGTTGCGCTGGGTGCGCTCATCGGCATCAACAACGTGCCGGGCGAATGGTACCAGTCGCTTCAGAAGCCGCCCTTCAACCCGCCCAACTGGATATTCGGCCCCGTTTGGACGACGCTCTACGTGATGATCGGCATTACAGGCGCGCGAACATGGATCGTGAGACCGGCGGGCACGCGCATGCGTCTGTGGTTCACGCAGCTGGTGCTGAATTTCCTGTGGTCGCCCATCTTTTTCGGCATGCAAAGCCCGACAGGCGCGCTCGTCATCATCGTGCCTATGCTGATCTGCATTCTGGCTTTCATTGCGCTCACCTTTAGTCGCGACCGCATCTCCATGTGGCTTTTCGTGCCCTACGCCCTTTGGGTCGCCTTTGCCACGCTGCTGAATGCCAGCATCGCCGTGCTGAACTAATTACTCCTGCGGCACTTGCCTTGCCCGCCGCCACACGCCATGTCAGTTTGCGGTGAGGACAAAAGCAGGCAGGTAAGCCAATGGAGATCACGGATCCCGGCGATTTTCGTCAGCGGATAGAAAGAAGCTTTGCGCGGCAGGGTGTGGTGCAGGCAATCGGTGCGCAGATAAGCCGCATCGAACACCGTCTGGTGGAAATCGAGCTGCCGTTTCATGAAAAGCTGACACAGCAGCACGGCATATTGCATGCCGGTGTCATTGCCGCGGGCCTGGATACCGCCTGCACCTATGCCGCCTATACGATCATAGAGCCGGAAGCCTCGCTGCTGACAATCGAGTTCAAGGTCAACCTCATGTCGCCCGGGCGCGGCGAGCGGTTCCTGTTTCGTGGCGAAATCATCAAGCCGGGCAACAACCTGATCGTTGCCGATGGCCGCGCTTACGCCCTTTCCGACGGGCCGGCGAAGCTCATCGCCTCCATGACAGGCACGATGATGGTGGTGAAGGGCCGCGAGGATATTACCGGATGAGCTACCGGCTTTTGCATGTTGCAGACAAATCCATACTTTTCGTCATGGCGGCTTCCGCCGAATACGGCCCCCACCTGCAGGCGCGCATCGCGCCCTTGATGACCGGCGTCGGCCCGGTCGAGGCAGCGATTTCGGTCACGGCAATTCTTGCCGGCCTCGATGCGGCGGACCATCTGCCTGACCTTGTCGTTTCGCTCGGCTCCGCCGGCTCGCGGACGCTCGACCAGACTGGCATCTATCAGGCGATTTCTGTTGCCTATCGCGACATGGACGCCTCAGCCTTCGGTTTTGAAAAGGGTCGCACGCCTTTTCTCGATCTGCCGGCCGAGGTGGCCTTGCCCCTGCGCATACCCGATATTGCCGAGGCGCGGCTTTCCACGGGCGCCAACGTTGTCTCTGGTGCAGCCTATGGGTCGATCGATGCCGATATGGTGGAAATGGAAACCTATGCCGTGCTCCGGGCCTGCCAGCGCTTCGGCGTGCCGCTCATCGGCCTGCGCGGTATTTCCGATGGCAGGGAAGATGTGAACCATGTGGACGACTGGACGGAATACCTTGATATCATCGATGAAAAGCTCGCAGACGCCGTCGACAGGCTTTGCCGCGCTATCGAAGACGGTGCGATCACCCTTTGAACCTCGCGATTTTAGTAAATTTCCGCTGTTAGATGCCCGCTTCCGGGTTGCCTAAAGCCGCCATTTTCTTTAAAGGCTCGCCATGACCCAGATAGCCCATCCCGACAGCATTCTCATCATCGATTTCGGCAGCCAGGTGACGCAGCTGATTGCGCGCCGCATCCGCGAAGCCGGGGTCTATTGCGAAATCCACCCGTTTCAGAATGCCGCAGAGGCGTTTGAGAAGCTCCAGCCCAAGGGCGTGATCTTCTCCGGCGGCCCCGCATCTGTAACGGCGGAAGGCAGCCCGCGTGCGCCGCAGGCGGTGTTCGACAGCAAGGTTCCGATCCTCGGCATCTGCTACGGCCAGCAGACGCTCTGCACCCAGCTTGGCGGCGTTGTCGAGGGCGGTCACGCGGCGGAATTCGGGCGCGCCGATATCGACATCAAAAAGGCAAGCCCTCTGTTCGACGGTTTCTGGGAACAGGGCAAGAGCTATCCCGTCTGGATGAGCCACGGCGACCGCGTGACGAAACTGCCGGAGGGTTTCGAGGTTATCGCAACCTCTGAGAACGCACCCTTCGCCATAGCTGCCGACGAGACACGCCATTATTACACCACCATGTTCCACCCGGAAGTGGTGCATACGCCAGATGGTGGCAAGCTGCTCTCCAACTTCGTGCACAAGATCGTCGGTCTTAAATCCGATTGGACGATGGCAGCCTATCGCGCCGAGATGATCCGCAAGATCCGCGATCAGGTCGGCACCGGGCGCGTGCTCTGCGCACTCTCCGGCGGCGTCGATTCCTCGGTTGCGGCGATCCTCATCCATGAGGCGATCGGTGACCAGCTGACCTGCGTTTACGTTGATCATGGCCTGATGCGGCTTGGCGAAAGCGAGCAGGTCGTCGGCATGTTCCGCGATCATTACAATATTCCGCTGGTACATGTGGATGCCGCAGACATGTTCCTGGGCCAGCTTTCTGGCGTCTCCGACCCGGAAGTGAAGCGCAAGACTATCGGCCGTTTGTTCATCGAGGTCTTCGAGGCGGAAGCTGCCAAGATCGCAGCAGACGGCAAGGGTGCTCCGAATTTCCTCGCGCAGGGCACGCTTTACCCTGACGTCATCGAGAGCGTTTCTTTCTCCGGCGGTCCTTCCGTCACCATCAAGAGCCACCACAATGTCGGTGGCCTTCCCGAGCGCATGAACATGCAACTGGTGGAGCCGCTGCGCGAGCTCTTCAAGGACGAGGTGCGTGCGCTTGGCCGTGAACTTGGCCTGCCGGATAGCTTCATCGGGCGCCATCCCTTCCCCGGCCCGGGTCTGGCGATCCGTTGCCCCGGTGCGGTCACCCGCGAGAAGCTCGATATTCTGCGCAAGGCAGATGCGATCTATCTCGACGAAATCCGCAAGGCGGGTCTTTACGACACCATCTGGCAGGCCTTCGCAGTGCTCCTGCCGGTGCAGACCGTGGGCGTCATGGGTGACTACCGCACCTATGACTTCGTCTGTGCGCTCCGCGCTGTGACCTCCGTGGATGGCATGACGGCGGATTTCTACCCCTACGACATGAATTTCCTCGGCCGCGCCGCGACCCGCATCATCAACGAAGTCCGCGGCATCAACCGTGTCGTCTATGACGTGACGAGCAAGCCGCCCGGCACGATCGAGTGGGAATAAAACGAAGGCGGAGCAATTCCGCCTTTTGTTCCTCTTTTGTTCTTTATTTTATCACCGCGCAATGATAGGTTTCCGGCCTTGGTATAAGGCTGTGGAGCATCGTCATGGAGTGCGAGTTGGCGGACGAAAGAGCCTTAAGGCAGCTTTGTTTTGATGGGCTGGAGCCGCAGAAAATACGGCGCATCAATCCGCGCTTTCGAAACAAGCTCCTGCTACTGCTGAAGCCACCACGGCAATTGGCGGAAAGAATTTTTGTCGATGCGTCGCATCATGCCATGGGTCGGACAACCCGCGAGGCATATCCCGCCGAGCTTCTGCACATAACCCTGCTGTGTTTGGGATGTTTCGAGACAATCCCTCACGGACTGACAAGCAGGCTGAAGGCAGCAATGGGTGCTGTAAACGCGCGGCCTGTTCCGGTCACCCTGGACGGAAGCGCGCTTTTCGGCAGTCGCAATAGTCTGGTGCTGCGAAACGGTGGTGATCTGCCGGAGATCAACGCTCTGGTGAAGCTGCTGCAACGCGCGCTTCGACAAGCAAACCTTCCCTATATCGCGGCACCATCCTTCACGCCGCATATCACGATGATTTATGGCTGTGGGAAGATAGAGCCGATGCCGGCCGGAAAACCCTATAGCTGGCTTGCGGGTAATTTCGAGCTTGTTTTCAGCCATAATGGCGAAACGCGACATGAGTCCCTTGGACGCTTCGCACTCTCCGCAAAAGCAGATCGTTATGAGCCGCTCGAAAGCCAGCTGCATTTACCGGATAAACTGATCGGTCCGAGAAAACGGCCGAACCGAAAGCAGGCGGAACGCTAAGGCCCGCCAACATATACGCACGAGCGAGGCGATGTCGCCTCGCTGCAAACGATAATCAGCTTAGAGCTGAACCTTGTCGAAAGCCTTGCCGTCGATGCCAAGCGCTTCGAGGTCGGCGCGGGCCGGCTTGCGATGCGCGCGGACAGCGGCCGAAACCGAAAGTGCGGCACCAAGAACGGCGAAAGTTTCGCCAAAAAAGTTACGCGATGTCTTTGCAACCTGACGCATTTTTCTCTCCATCTTTGATGCCCAGATAATGGGCATTTTTGTCCTCTGCTACAACTCATGATGTAGCAGGGAAGCCATGCAGCTTTGCTCGCGCTCGTTTGGATGTCAGACACTGCATTTTTGCATGGCTCGAATTCCGTGCTTCAGGCTGCGGGTTGAATACGGCGCATTATTTGTTATGCCGGAAGTTCAAGACAAAGAGGCAGGCAACATGACGGTCACCATTTACGGCATCAAGAACTGCGACACGATGAAAAAGGCCAGAAGCTGGCTGGAGGCCAACGGTGTCGACTATTCTTTCCATGACTACAAGACGGCCGGCATCGACCAGGCCCATCTCGAAACATGGTGCGATGCCGCGGGCTGGGAAACGGTTCTGAACCGGGCCGGCACCACCTTCAAAAAACTGGACGATAGCCAGAAAGCCGATCTTACCCGCGAAAGGGCCATTGGCCTGATGCTGGAGCAGCCCTCCATGATCAAGCGACCGGTGCTGGAGGCCAAGGAGGCGATAACCGTCGGTTTCAAGCCGGAAACCTATCAGTCCCTCTTTGCGTGAGCGCAGGCCACCATGTCCAAGACAACCCGCGCTACCCAGATGCTGACCAAGGCCGGTGTGAACTTCACCACAGTTACCTATGACTACGACCCGAATGCCGACCGGATCGGCCTGCAGGCGGCCGAAGCTATCGGCGAACCGCCACATCTGGTTCTGAAAACACTGATGGCTGAGCTGGATGGCAAGCCGGTCTGCGTCGTCGTCCCGTCCGACCGGGAAGTGAGCATGAAGAAGCTCGCCGCCGCCTTCGGGGGGAAATCTGCCAGCATGATGAAGCCCGCCGATGCGGAGCGGGCAACCGGTTATCATGTGGGCGGCATCAGCCCTTTTGGACAGAAAAAACAGGTTCCGACCGCCATAGAGACTGGGGCCATGACCCATTCCTATGTCTACATGAATGGTGGCCAGCGCGGTTTGCAGGTAAGGCTTTCCCCCGGCGACGCGCAGGCGGCGCTGAAAGCCGTTGTCGCACCTTTGGTGGCCGATTGACATCTCGACACAGCTTTGAAAGCATTTGGCTTTCGAAGCGAATGGGCTATGGTCGGCGCCTCCGATTGAAATATACGAAGGCAGATCATGACTGTTTCCCCCATCGATCCCGTCAAACTCGAGAAACTGGCTGAAGTCGCCGTCAAGGTCGGCCTGCAATTGCAGAAGGATCAGGATCTGGTGATCACCGCTCCGCTGGCGGCGTTGCCGCTGGTGCGGTTTTTGACCAAACACGCCTATCTTGCCGGCGGCGGGCTGGTCACCACCTTCTATTCCGACGAAGAAACCACGCTTTCCCGCTACCGCCACGCCAGCGACGCCAATTTCGACCGGGCTTCCGGCTGGCTCTATGACGGCATGGCCAAGGCCTATGCCAATGGCGCGGCGCGGCTTGCGATTGCCGGCGACAACCCCATGCTGCTGGCCGAACAGGATCCCGCCAAGGTGGCGCGCGCCAACAAGGCCAATTCCACGGCCTATAAGCCGGCGCTTGAGAAGATTTCCAACTTCGATATCAACTGGAACATCATCTCCTATCCAAACCCGTCCTGGGCGAAACAGGTCTTTCCCGGTGTGACGGAAGACGAAGCGGTTCGCAAGCTCGCGGACGCCATCTTCGCCGCTTCGCGGGTAGATCTCGCCGATCCGGTCGCGGCATGGGCGGAGCATAACGCCAATCTCGCCAAGCGTTCGGCATGGCTGAACGGTGAACGTTTCTCGTCGCTGCATTTCACCGGTCCCGGCACGGACGTGAGAATCGGCCTGGCGGACGGCCACGAATGGCATGGGGGCGCCTCCACCGCCAAGAACGGTGTCACCTGCAACCCGAACATTCCGACGGAAGAAGTCTTCACCACACCGCATGCGCTGCGGGTGGATGGTTACGTGTCCAGCACCAAGCCGCTTTCACATCAGGGAACGCTGATCGACGATATCCAGGTGAAGTTCGAAGACGGCCGCATCGTGGAAGCCAAGGCTTCGAAGGGCGAAGCCGTGCTGAACAAGGTGCTCGATACCGACGAGGGTGCGCGGCGTCTGGGTGAAGTGGCGCTGGTGCCGCATTCCTCGCCGATTTCGGCAAGTGGCATCCTGTTCTACAACACGCTGTTCGACGAAAACGCCTCCTGCCACATTGCGCTCGGCCAATGCTATTCGAAATGCTTCGTTGATGGTGCTTCGTTGTCGCAGGATCAGATCAAGGCGCAAGGCGGCAATTCCAGCCTGATCCACATCGACTGGATGATCGGTTCCGATAAGGTGGATATCGATGGCGTGAAGCCGGATGGCTCCACAGTTCCGGTGATGCGCAAGGGCGAATGGGCCTGAGCTATTTCGGCAGCTGGCTCCGCTGACTGAGCCAGATGCTGAAAAGCACTGCAACGAAGCCGACGATTTGCACTGGCGTGAGGCTTTGGCCGAGCGCCAGCCAGCCGAGCAGGGTCGCAACGACGGGGCTTAGGAAACCGAGCGAGGCTGCAGCCGAGGGTTCGATGCGGGCGAGACCCCGGAACCACAGGAAATAGGTCAAGGCGGCACCAATAATGCCGAGATAGGCCATACCGAGAATATTGGCCGCGGTAGGTGCAGGCAGGGCCGGTTCCAGTAAATATGCGACCGGCAGAAGCAGAATGCCTCCAGCCGTCAATTGCCAGGCCGTAAAGGTGAGGTTCGACACCGGCGGTCGCCATTTGCGGGTGAGCACGGTTCCAAAGGCCATGGATACGGCGCCTGCAAGACCCGCAGCCACGCCGACGGCATCCAGCGCGGCAGCACCCGGCGCCAAAACCAGAAGTGCGACGCCGACAATACCCAGAAGACCAGCGACAATGGCCAGCGGCCGGACCGGCGCGGCGAGAAACAACCGCGAAAGGCCGATGACGATCAGGGGTTGGATCGCACCCACAGTCGCAGCTACACCACCCGGCAGCCGGTAGGCCGAAACGAAAAGCATCGCCCAGAAAAACGAGAAATTCAGCGCACCTAGAATAAGGCTGCGAGACCACCAGATGCCCTCCGGTAGTTTTCTGACCAGAAGCAACAGCAATATGCCGGCCGGCAAGGCGCGCAGCATCGCAACATGGAATGGATATCCATGCGGCAGGAATTCGGTGGTGACGAAGTAGGTCGTCCCCCAGATGGCGGGGGCAAGTGCCGTCACCAGCACATCGGCGGCATAGGTGTTGTTTTTCTTCATTTCAAGAATCTCTACATCAAGATAAATACAACTTAGCCAATTTTATCTTGACGTCAAGATATCAGTTGTTATGCCTTGGTGATGAACAAAGAACCGATTGATCACGTCGATCACATTCTGGCGCAATGGCGCAGGGAGAGGCCCGATCTCGATGTCGAGCCAATGGGGCTGCTTGGGCGCTTGAAACGGCTAACCACGCATCTCGGTCGCGAGGTGGAGGCGGTGCTGCTGAAACACGGCCTCTCCTCTTCCGCTTTTGATGTGCTGGCGACATTACGGCGCGCGGGCGCGCCCTACCGGCTTTCGCCCGGTGATCTGCTGGCCATGACAATGGTAAGCTCCGGCACAATGACCAACCGGATCGACCAACTGGAAAAAGCGGGTCTGGTGGAGCGCGTCCACAACCCGCAGGATCGGCGCAGCGTATTGATATCATTGACGGAACGGGGATTTGCCATCGTCGAGGACGCGGTTAGCGCCCATGTCGAGAACCAGCAACGGCTGGTCGCACAGCTCAGCGAAGAAGAGCGCAACGCGCTGAACAAGCTTGTGAAGCGGTTTCTACAGGGGTTTGAAGCTTAGGTTCCCTAAAAAGCGGACAGGAACCAGCAATCGCGCAGGTGATGGCGCTTGTTTTGGCGCCAAGAATCCTATAAGCAATTTTCCGTTAACCTGTCCTACAGGTTGGAGGAACGATTGTATAAGCCCATTTCGCAGGAAACCGATCTCGTCAGCAGCGCGATTGGCGCAATCACGCGTCACATTCGCGAAAACGAACTTGCCCCCGGAGCGAAGCTGCCCAGCGAGCTTTCGCTCTCGCAGCAGCTCGGTGTCTCGCGCACCGTGGTTCGCGAGGCTTTCCGGTCCTTGTCGGCCATGCGGCTGATCGATGTCAGCGTCGGCAAGCGCGCCACGGTGGCGACGCTGGATCATGGCGCGATGTCGCTGATGTTCGAACATGGCATTCACACCGAGCAGATCAACATCCAGCAAATTTATGACGTGCGCCGCACCATCGAAGTCAGAACCGTGACGTTGGCGGCGTTGCGGCGAACGGATGCGGAGGCGCTCACCATTCTCGACCACGCCAACAATATGGAGCGGGACTTTGGTAATAGTGACAGGGTCATGGAACACGACCTTGCCTTTCACCTTGCCGTTGCCAGAGCCTCCAAGAACCCGGTTTTCGAACTCATTCTCGGCGCCTTTCAGAATGTGACGCGCCAGACATGGCCGATCGGCTGGAAGAGCCGCAAATCCGACGCGCAGCGTCATGCCGCGACTGAACTTCATATCGCCATCGGACAGGCCATTGCCGCGGGCGACCCGCAAACGGCCTCGACACTTATGGCGCGGCATTTCGATGAAAGCGTGCATGCGCTTCTGGCCGCCGGCATCGCCTGATTTTTCAAACGCAGTTCCAGACCGAAAACTGCCTGCCTCTGGAGGAGACACTTCATGAAAATTACGAAACTCGAAACCGTCCGCGTGGCGGAACGGGCAAACCTGCTCTGGGTTCTGGTCCACACGGATGAGGGCATTACCGGACTTGGTGAAACCTTCTACGGCGCGGAGACGGTTGAAACCTATGTGCACGAATATATCGCACCCCGCGTGATCGGCCGCGATCCGCTGCAGATCGACCTTCTGGCACAGGACCTCGTCGGTTATCTCGGCTTCCGTTCATCGGGGGCGGAAGTACGCGGCAATTCGGCCTTCGATATCGCGCTTTGGGATATTTTCGGCAAGGCCACCAACCAGCCCATTGCGCAATTGCTTGGCGGCTTCAGCCGCAGGGAAATCCGCACCTACAATACCTGCGCGGGCACGGAATATATCAAGAAGGCGACCGGCCAGCAGACGGCGAATTACGGCCTGTCCGGCGGCAAGGATTATGACGACCTCAACGGCTTCCTGCACCGGGCCGACGAGCTTGCCCATTCGCTGCTGGAAGACGGCATCACGGCCATGAAGATCTGGCCTTTCGATGCGGCGGCGGAAAAGACGCGCGGCCAATATATCTCGATGCCTGACCTGAAAAGCGCGCTCGAGCCGTTCGAGAAAATTCGTAAGGCAGTCGGCGACAAGATGGATATCATGGTGGAGTTTCATTCCATGTGGCAGCTTCTGCCCGCCATGCAGATCGCCAAGGCGCTCACCCCTTACCAGACCTTCTGGCACGAAGATCCGATCAAGATGGACAGCCTTTCCAGCCTGACGCGTTATGCCGCCGTTTCACCCGCGCCGATTTCCGCATCGGAGACGCTCGGCTCACGCTGGGCTTTCCGAGATCTTCTGGAAACTGGCGCTGCCGGTGTGGTGATGCTTGACATCAGCTGGTGTGGTGGACTTTCCGAAGCGCGCAAGATCGCTTCCATGGCCGAAGCCTGGCATCTGCCGGTTGCGCCGCATGATTGCACCGGCCCGGTGGTACTCTGCGCCTCCACGCATCTGTCGCTCAACGCACCGAATGCGCTGGTTCAGGAAAGCGTGCGCGCCTTCTACAAGACCTGGTACCGCGATCTCGTTACCGCATTGCCGGAAGTTAAAAACGGCATGATCACCGTGCCGCCGGGTGCCGGCCTTGGCATGGAGCTGCATCCCGATATTGAAAAGACCTTCACCGTCAGCCGTCGTTTTTCAGATGCGGCGTCTATCTGATCAGAACAGACTGCCCTGATTTCCCGGGTCCGAAGAGGCCGGTTTCACCGGCTTCTTTTTGGGAGCGGCAGGCGTGGGAACGTCAGATGATGGAGTAGCCTCGCCTGTCGTCAGGGCGGCGACGCGACCGTCGGCGAACTCCATAGACACCACAGCGCCGGACGCGATGGCAGCAGCCCGGGTCAGGGGCCGGTTCTCCTCGTCGCGAATGACAGCATAACCGCGGTTCAACACATTCTTGTAGGACAGCGACTGCAGGATGCGGTCATGGGCAGCAAGGCCCGAGCGGTTCTGCGCCATGCGGTGAAGCACGGCGGTATCGGCTCGTCGCGTTGCGGTGACGACCCGTTCCTTCTGCCGCTCCAACTGGCCGAGCAAGCGGGCGGGCAGCGAACGCAGCGCGGAATCGGTCGAGGAAATTCTCGACTGCGCCTGCAACAGGCGGCGCTCCACAAGCGCCTCCGCCCTCTGCATGCGTTCCGTAACACGCTGGCGATGCTGCCGCAGGCCATTCAGCAGGATTTCCGGCCTCAGACCCGAAGCAGAGCGTTCGAACGCGCGGCGCTTGTTGAGCGTCGTCATTTCAAGCCCGCGACCCAAACCGCTTGCGGCCTCGTCGAAACGACGGCGCGGCAGAGCCAGAAGCTGGTCAAGCGATGGCAGCGCACGCACCAGAGCACGCACGCCCTGTCGGCGATTGTCCATTTGGCGTGATACCGAGCCGGAAAGGCGCGCTGCAAGGCCGGAGAGCTGCGCCTCCAGTTCCGCACGCACCGGCACGGCCATTTCGGCGGCACCCGTCGGTGTCGGCGCGCGCACGTCGGCGGCGTAGTCGATCAGAGTCGTATCCGTCTCATGCCCCACAGCGGAAATCAGCGGGATTTCGCTCTCTGCAGCGGCGCGCACGACGATTTCGTCGTTGAAGCTCCATAGATCTTCCAGACTGCCGCCACCACGGGCGACGATCAGCACATCGGGGCGTGCAATCTCACCGCCGGGCTGAAGCGCATTGAAACCGCGAATGGCGTTCGCCACTTCCTCACCCGAGCCTTCCCCCTGCACCTTGACCGGCCAGACGACGACATGGACCGGAAAACGATCCGAAATGCGGTGGAGGATATCGCGAATGACAGCGCCCGTGGGCGATGTGACAACGCCGATGACACGCGGCATGAACGGCAGGCGGCGTTTGCGTTCCGCATCGAACAGCCCTTCCGCCGCCAGACGCCGGCGGCGGTCCTCCAGCAAAGCCATCAGCGCGCCCGCGCCGGCCGGCTCCAGGCTTTCTATGACGATCTGATATTTCGAGGAGCCGGGAAAGGTGGTGACCTTGCCGGTGGCGATGACCTCCATGCCCTCTTCCGGGCGGAACTTCAGCCGCGAGAAAGTACCCTTCCAGATAACCGCATCGATGCGGGCGCGATCGTCCTTCAGGGAGAAATAGGCGTGACCCGAAGAATGCGGACCCCGGTAGCCGGAAATCTCGCCGCGCACCCTCACCTGATCGAAAGCCGTCTCCACCGTTCGCTTGATGGAACCCGACAGTTCGGAAACCGAGAACTCGGCAAGATTGCTCAATGCGGCATTGGAGAAAATATCGCTCATGCCCGTTTGTAACCAAAACCCGTCGATTCGGAAATGCCGGTACTGGCCGGGTCTATTTTAACGGCGGTGAAACCATATCCTCAACTAACGAGTTAGGAAAATGGGTGAGGGAGGAGAAAACAAGGGTTCGTTAGGGAAGAGGACGCTACGTCTTATCCCAGACCCGGCAACCAAAGAGGAGGCGGCATTCATGATTTTTCTTACCGCCACATTGCTCGGCGTAACCGCAGTTGCGTTGCGTTCGGTATTCAGCATCATTTTCATCTGCCTGATGGTTATCGGCGCCTATGGTGTCGCAATGGCGATTTCTGCAACCGCCGTGCCGCTGATGTCGCTGCTCCTGGCGCTTGCCGGTTATAATTTCGGCGTTGTGAGTGTGGTCATCGGCCTTCTCGTGCTGCAACGTCCGCGTTCCACCCAGCCGACGCTTTAAAGCACACGGCCTTGCGGCTTCGCCACTTCGCCCTGACCGAGGTTTACGGACTGGCTGTAGACCTTTCCATCTCTTTTCTGCTGATTTTTTATATCGGCATCGACCCGCTTGCCGCCCGTCTTCCGGGCGCTTTGGCAGGGCTTGCGACGAGTTGGAGGCTAAACCATTCGAATGGCGATGGCCCCAATGAGCTGAACGGCTTTCTGATGAACGCCGTCACGCTTATCTCCCGCATGGTTGGCGTCGGGCTGTTCGCCCTGCTGCAATGGCGCAATCCACTGGTGCAGCCGCTGGTCCCGCTCGCCTTTTCCGCACTCGCGGCACTGGTGCTGGCGCTTTACGGCTATAGGCGGCTTCAAAAGCAGCGTGCGGATCGGGATTAAACCGTCTCCCAACCGTCCTTTTCCGCCGCACGATAGATGGCATCGATGAAAAGCTGGTTCTTCCTCGAGCTTTCCAGGGTGACGACCTCGCCCTCACCTTTCACCGCGCGGGCAAAGGCCTCCGCCTCCAGCTTGTACTGGCGACTATCCTGAAACCGGAAGACTTGCGACTGGTTATGGCCCTGGTTGGTCAACTCGATTTCCTCCGCACCCCAGCGATTTGCATTGAAGGGAGATTTGATCTCGATGTACCCGTCCGTGCCATGGAAAACCATCAGCTGGCGGGCGGCAAGCTGGGTTGCCAGATAAAAGCTCAGTTCGAAGCCGCCGAAATCGGCCCTGACGCTGGAATAGATATCGGTGCCGAATTCCTTATCACGCTCGACGCTCGCCTGTACGCGCTTCGGCTCGGCACCCGTGGCAAAACGGGTGACGATGGTCGGGTAGACGCCGATATCCGGCAAGGCCCCGCCGCCCAGTTCGGGAATATTGCGCATATTGCCGGGATCGCGGTTGAAGTAGCTGAAAGCGCCCTGCACATGCTTCAGCGTTCCGATTGCACCTGATGCCAGCAATTCCTTCACCTTGACCCAAACAGGAGAATAGGTGACCATGAAAGCCTCCGACACGACAACGCCATTGTCGTCCCGCGCCGCGATGATGGCGTCGATCTCTTCAGCCTTGAGTGCGATCGGCTTTTCACACAGCACATGTTTGCCGGCATTGGCAGCTTTTATGGTCCATTCCACATGTTGCGAGGTGGGAAGCGGAATATAGACGGCATCGATCACATCGGACGCAAGCATTTCCTCATAGGAGCCGAAGGCATGCGGGACGGAAAAACGATCTGCAACCGCGCGCGCCTTGGCATGATCGCGGCTGGCGATGGCGCTCACCACACAGTTCCGCGCATCCTGTATCGCCGGAATGACGTGATCCTGAGCGATTTTCGCCGTTGAAATTATTCCGAAGCGCAGCATCTCATTCTCCCACTCTGTAATTCCGGGAAACTTACCATTGTCGCGACGCCTGGCAAGTCGCACGAAACGTAACTGCAAACGCTATGGCTGGATTCGTCCTTCCTTTGTCGGTTTCCATGCTTTTATCCAGCCTTTCAAAGGTGAATTATGCTATGCATGAACCCAATGGAGAATCATGAAATGTCCTCTTCTCACACAGCACTCCTTGTCATCGACGTTCAGGAATCCTTTCGGCACACCCCCTATTTCGAGGAAAGCGAACTTCCCGCCTATCTGGAAAAACAGCAGGCACTGATCGACGGCGCCAAGGCGTCGGGCATTCCAGTCGTGCAAATCTTTCATGTCGATGGCGACCGGGCCTTTGCAGAGGAGAGCGGCTATATTCGCGCGCTGGAAGGTGTGCGCATTACCCCTGACGTCACCTTTCGCAAGAACCGCCACTCTGCTTTCGCCGGCACCGGCCTCGATATCTGGCTGACGCAAAAGGGTATCAACCGGCTGATCGTATCCGGCATCCGCACCGAACAGTGCTGCGAAACGACCACACGGCATGCATCGGACCTCGGTTACACAGTCGATTACGTCACCGAGGCGACGCTTACCTTTCCAATGACGCACGCCTCGGGCACCGTGTTCAGCCCTGATGATATTCGCACCCGAACCGAGCTGGTGCTGGCCGGTCGCTTTGCGCGCATCGCAACCGTCGGCGACGTTCTCGAAACGGTACGAAAGGCCGCCTGATGGACAATGGCGGCACGCGGACCATTCCCTTTTATACGCTTGTGCCGCCACACGCGCTGTTGCTCGATATTGCCGGCCCGCTGGAGGTGATCCGTTATGCCAACGCGGAACAGCGGGACGTCCATTTCGACTGCCGTTACATCGCGGAACATGACCAGCAGCAATCCTCCATCGGCCTTGGGCTTTGCGGGCTGGAGGCCTTGCCCGAGAGCCTGCCGGACAATGCTTTCCTGCTGATTTCCGGCAGCATCTCCCGATTCGACAACGCGCCGGAGATGCGACGGGAGCGGCAGGCGCTGGTGGCATGGTTGCGCCGCGCGGTGCGCGCGGACACCACAGTCATTTCCATTTGCTCCGGCGCACTGCTGGCGGGCGAAGCAGGACTTTTCGACGGGCGGAGCTGTACGACACATGCGGATTGCATCGAAGCGCTGCGCCGCACCGCACCGCTGTCGCAGGTGGCCGAGAACCGTCTTTTCGTGGAGGATGGCAACCGCTTCTCCAGCGCCGGTATTTCCACCGGCACCGACCTCATGCTGCATGTCGTTTCCCGACTGACATCGCCTGCGGTCGCGGCGCGCATTGCCAAAAATATGGTCGTTTATCTCAGGCGCAGCGGCAATGATCCGCAAATCTCCCCCTGGCTTACCGGCCGCAACCACATTCACCCCGCCATTCACCGGGTGCAGGACCGGGTGATGACTGAGCCGGCTCAGGACTGGTCGCTGGAACGGCTGGCCGATATTGCCGCACTGAGCGAGAGGCACCTGTCCCGCCTGTTTCGCGAGCATACCGGCATCAGCGTCATCGACTACGTCAACCTGATGCGTGTCAATCTTGCCCGCGACATCCTTGCAAACAGCCGTCTGGATATGGAAGCCATTGCCGAGCGGGCGGGCTTTGCCTCCGCCCGGCATTTGCGGCGCGTGTGGCAACAGCACAATCACCTCCCGCCCAGCCACTATCGCGGCTTTCATGCCTGATCTCACCCGCTTTTGCCCGTTGCCTGATGAATGCCATCAAAGGAATTGAATGGTTATGCCGGCAAGCAGTTGATAACCTTGCCGCCAAAGACAGCAACAGGAGCATTCCCCGTGGAAAAACGAAGCCTTGGCCGCACCGGCCTCTCCATCGCCCCGATCGTCTTCGGCGGCAACGTGTTCGGCTGGACAGCGGACGAGAAGACTTCCTTTGCCCTGCTCGATTCATTTTTCGACGCCGGGTTCAACGCCATCGACACGGCAGACGTCTATTCCGCCTGGGTGGACGGGCATGAGGGCGGCGAGTCGGAAGCCATCATCGGAAAATGGCTGAAACAGTCGAGCGTCAAGCGTGAGGACGCGGTGATCGTTACCAAGGTCGGTTTCGACAATCGCGGTCAGAAGACAGGCCTCAGCGCCAAATGGATCGCAGAGGCTGTCGACGCCTCGCTGAAGCGGCTGCAAACCGACTATATCGATCTCTACCTCGCCCATAAGCCGGACGCGGATGTGCCGCTGGAGGAAACGCTTGCAGCCTTTGCAAAGCTGAAGGAACAGGGAAAGATACGCGCCATCGGCTGCTCCAACTATTCGGCGAGCCAGCTTCAGGAAGCGCTGGACACGGCCGCGAAGAACGATCTGCCCCGTTACGATGTGCTGCAGCCGGAATATAATCTCTACAACCGTGCGGATTTCGAAGGCCCGCTTGCCGATCTTTGCGTCGCCCAGGAAATTGGTGTCATCAATTATTATAGCCTCGCGGCCGGGTTCCTCACCGGGAAATATCGCGCCAAGGCGGATACCGAAGGCGTCGCCCGCAGCTACCGGGTGGGTGAATATGTCAACGCCCGCGGCCTTGCCGTTCTGGGCGCCATGGATGCGGTTGCCGTGGAAACCGGAGCCAAGCTTGCCGATATCGCGCTGGCGTGGCTATTGCGGAAGAAGGCCGTGACGGCACCGATTGCCAGCGCCACCAGCCTGTCGCAACTCGAAAGCTTCAAACGCGCCGTCAATCTCAAGCTGACGGATGAGATGATGACGCTGCTCGACAAGGCGGGCGCGTGACATGGATCTTGTAATTCGCGACGCGGAGCCGGAAGACCGGGCAGAATGGCTGCGCCTGTGGAACGACTATCTCGCCTTCTATAACGTACACCTTGCCGAGGAAGTTACGGACCATACATGGGCGCGTATCCTCGATCCGGCATCACGCGTTTCCATGCGCGTGGCTCTTCTGGGCGACAGGATGGCCGGTTTCGCCATCCATCACTTCCATGATTCCACCTGGGTGAAAACGCCCGACTGCTATCTGGAAGACCTGTTCGTTGACGGCGCGATCCGTGGCAAGGGAACAGGCCGGGCGCTGATGGATGACCTCATTGCCATATGCAAGGAAAAGGGCTGGTCCCGGCTTTACTGGAACACGGACGAGCACAATCACCGTGCCCAGAAGCTTTACGACAGCTACGTCAAAAGCGACGGCCATATCCGCTATCGCATCAAGTTCTGATTACCCTCTGAAGCGGAAGAAATCCACGAAAGCCCTTAGCGCCGGGCGCATCTGCCGGCGCGAGGGGTAATAGATATAAAAACCATCAAAGGGCGCGCACCAGTCCTCCAGCACCCGGACCAGCCTGCCTTCCTTGATGTCGTCTTCTACGCGCTGTTCGAAAACGAAAGCCAGACCCGCGCCGTCAATCGCCGCCCGGCGAATAAGGCTCTGGTCCGACAGGATGAGCGGCCCCTGCACATCGACCACCAAAGGTCTGCCGTCCTTTTCCAGCTCCCAGCGGTAGAGCAGACCGCTGGAGAAGCGACGGAGAATACAGCGATGCCGCATCAAATCCCTCGGCTCACGGGGCGGGGGATTTTCTTCGAAATAGGTGGGCGCGCCGACAATCGCGCCACGCCATGGGCCGCTCGCCTTCACGGCAATCATATCCGCTTCAAGATTCTCGCCGAGCCGCAGGCCGGCATCAAAACCTTTCGCGACAATATCCTCGAAGCGGTCATCGGTCGAAATCTCCAGCGAGATATCTGGATATAGCCGCAGGAACTCGCCAAGCCGGGGCATGATCAAGTCCTCCGCCGCAAGTCTCGGCAGGGTTATCCGCAACGGTCCGGCCGGCCTTCCGCCATGCTCGGCAAGCGTATCGATGACGGCATCGATTTCAGCAAGGGCCGGCCCAAGCGTCTCGAGAAGCCGCCTGCCCTCCTCTGTCGGCGAAACGCTGCGGGTGGTACGATGCAGCAGGCGCAGGCCAAGGCTCGCTTCGAGCGACGATACTGCATGGCTGACGGCGGAAGGCGCAATGGCAAGTTCGGCGGCAGCTTTACGAAAGCTGCGGCCCTCGGCAACGGCAGCGAGGACAGCGAGTTGAGAGAGTTGCACACGGTTCATTGTTCTAAATAATAGAACAACCCGCAACGATTTGCAGCGATTATTTTTGCCGTCTTAGGGCGCTATCTTCTCATCACGCCCCTGACAACGGGCGGTTCCTCATGGAAGGACGAACAGATGAAAAAAAGAACTCTCGGAAACAACCTTTCCGTTTCGGCGCTTGGCCTCGGCTGCATGGGCATGACCCATGCCTATAGCCCGACCGGCGACGAAAATAGTGCAATAGCGACGCTGCACCGCGCCGTCGAACTCGGTGTCACTTTTTTTGACACGGCAGAGGTCTATGGGCCCTACAACAACGAAATCCTCGTCGGCAAGGGTTTGAAGCCCTATCGCGACAAGGTGGTCATTGCTACCAAGTTCGGTTTCAAAATCGACGCCAGCAAACCCGCAGGCCAGATGATGGTGGGCACCGACAGCCGCCCGGAAAATGTGCGCGCCGTCGCCGAAGCCTCTCTCAAACGCCTAGGCGTCGACACCATCGACTTGTTCTATCAGCATCGCGTCGATCCGGATGTTCCAATCGAAGATACGGTCGGCGCCATGGCGGAACTGGTCCGGCAGGGCAAGGTGAAACATCTGGGCCTTTCGGAAGCGAGTGCCGAAACACTTCGCAAGGCGCATTCCACTCACCCGATCGCTGCCATACAGAGCGAATATTCGTTGTGGACCCGCGATGTGGAGGAAAACGGCGTGCTGGAAACCTGCCGGGAACTCGGTATCGGTTTCGTCCCCTTCAGCCCGCTCGGGCGCGGTGCCCTGACGGGCGCGCTGAAATCGCTCGACGGACTTGCATCCGACGATTTCCGCCGCGGCCTGCCGCGCTTCCAAAGTGAAAACTTCGATGCCAATCTGGCGCTCATCAAGCTTCTGGAAGATATGGCTGCCGAAAAGGGTGTTACCGCCGGGCAACTGGCGCTGGCCTGGGTTCTGGCGCAGGGTGACTTTATCGTTCCGATCCCCGGTACGACAAAAATCGCCAATCTTGAGAAAAACGTGGCGGCAGCGGATGTATCGCTGACGGCAGAAGAAGTCGCCAGCCTTGGCGCGTTGCTTTCTCCAGCAAAGGTTGCCGGCCAACGATATCCCGAGCGTATGTCCCAGATGGCGAACCGCTAAAAACAAAAAAGCCGAGGCGACTGCCTCGGCTTTTTCAATTCATAGAAACAGAGCTTTACGCTCTCAGCACGCCGCCCGTCGATTTCTCGACATTACCGACGATCTTTGCGGTCAGCGCCTCGAAATCCTCGTCCGTCAGCGTCTTGTCGACCGGCTGGATCTGAACTTCAATGGCGATGGACTTGCGGCTTTCGCCAAGCGATGCACCTTCGAAGACGTCAAACACATTGACGCCGGTGATCAGCTTGCGATCAGCGCTTGTTGCAGCCTTGATGATGGCGCCCGCCTCGACCGACTTGTCGACCACGAAGGCGAAGTCGCGCTTGACCGCCTGGAAGGGCGAAAGCTCAAGGGCCGGCTTTGTGCGGGTCGCCTTCTTCTTCGGCTCCGGCATGGCGTCGAGATAGATCTCGAAACCGCTATAGACACCGGAAACATCAAGCTCTGACAGAGTCTTCGGGTGGAATTCACCGAAATAGCCGAGCACGACCTTCGGACCCATCTTGATGGTGCCGGAGCGGCCAGGGTGATACCAGCCGGGAGCACCGGCCTCGATCTGCACATTGGCCATCGGCAGGCCACAGGCTTCGAGCACCGAAAGCGCATCGGCCTTGGCGTCATAGACATCCACCGGCTTGCCGCCGCCCTTTGTGGCATTGGACCACATGCGGCCGCTGCCTGCGAGCGAGGCCGTGCCACGGCGTACACCGCCGGCAACACGGCGCTGGGTGTCCGGCGTGTCACCCTCATAGGTGCCGGAGACCTCGAAGATTGCCACATCGCCGTGGCCCTTGTCGGCATTGCGCTGTGCTGCGGTCAGAAGGCCCGGCAGAAGCGAAGGACGCATATCCGACATATCGGCCGCGATGGGGTTGGCCAGTTTCAGAGCGGGCGAACCGCCACCGAAAAGCTTCGCGTGAGCTTCCGGGATGAAGGACCACGTGACGGCCTCCAGCATGCCACGGCTGGCAAGCGCACGGCGCGCGGTGCGGGTGCGCACCTGCAGCGTCGTCAAGATGCGGCCGTTGACGGCACCGAAGCTCTCCAGCGGTTCCGGCTTGATGTTGTCGACGCCATGAATGCGCATGACCTCTTCCACCAGATCGGCCTTGCCGTCGACATCCGGGCGCCAGGACGGCACGGTGACGGAAACACGCTCGCCCGTTCCCTCGATGCCGAAACCGAGACCCTTGAGAATGGCCAGGCTTTCTTCCGCCGAAACTTCTAGACCGGTCAGACGCTTCACTTCCGAGAGCGGAAAATCAACGACCTTGGGCTGATGCCCCTTGTAACCGACGACCTTGGCTTCGCCGGCAACGCCGCCGCAGAGTTCCAGAACCAGTTCGGTGGTGCGTTCCAGACCCGGAACCATATATTCCGGATCGACGCCGCGCTCGAAGCGATAACGCGCATCGGTAATGATGCCGAGCGAGCGACCGGTCTTGGCAATGTTAATCGGATCCCAGAGAGCGGATTCGATCAGCACATCGACCGTGTTTTCGTCGCAGCCGGAATGTTCGCCACCCATGACGCCACCGATCGACTCAAGGCCTTTTTCATCGGCGATGACGACATTGTTCGGGCCGAGCTTGTATTCACGCTGATCAAGCGCGAGGATCGTCTCACCCTCCTTCGCACGGCGGACCGTCAGATCGCCTTTGACCTTGGCGGCATCGAAGACGTGCATCGGCCGGCCCTGATCGAAGGTCATGTAGTTGGTGATGTCCACGAGCGCATTGATGGGACGCAGGCCGATCGCCATCAGACGCTGCTGCATCCACTTCGGGCTCGGGCCGTTCTTCACACCGCGCACGATGCGCAGCGAAAAGCCGGGGCAGAGCGCCGCGTCATCCAGCTCCAGCTTCACGTCGACCGGGGTTGAGCCTTCGACCTTGAAGGACGGCGCTGGCTTGGTCTTGAGCTTGCCGAGACCGGAAGCGGCGAGATCGCGGGCGATGCCATAGATCGAGGTGCAATCCGGCCGGTTTGGCGTCAGATTGATCTCGATGACCGGATCGTCAAGTCCGGCATAGGTCGCGAAAGAAGTGCCGACCGGCGCGTCTTCCGGCAGATCGATGATGCCGTCGTGATCGTCGGAAATGTTCAGCTCTTTTTCGGAGCACATCATGCCGTGGCTTTCGACACCGCGTATCTTGCCGACGGCAAGCGTGACATCGATGCCCGGCACGTAAACGCCAGGACGCGCCAGCGCACCGACAAGGCCGGCGCGCGCATTCGGTGCGCCGCAGACGATCTGCACCGGCTTGCCGTCACCGGCATCCACCATCAACACCTTGAGGCGGTCGGCCTCGGGATGTTTTTCGGCGGAGACGACCTTGGCAATGACGAAAGGCTTATAGGCCGCCTTGTCGTCGACGTCCTCGACCTCGAGCCCGATTGCCGTCAACCGTTCGCAAATCTCGTCCAGCGTCGCATCCGTTTCTAGATGCTCTTTCAGCCAGGAAAGAGTGAATTTCATGTCTTTGCTCCTTGGCTAACCGGATTAAACGCTCAAACCGCCGAACAGCGTCGGCATGTCGAGCGGGCGGAAGCCGTAGTGGTTCATCCAGCGGACATCGGCGTTGAAGAAATCACGCAGGTCCGGCATGCCGTATTTCAGCATGGCGATGCGGTCGAGGCCCATGCCCCAGGCAAAGCCCTGATATTCATCCGGGTCCAGACCGCCGGCGCGCAGCACATTGGGGTGCACCATGCCGCAGCCAAGGATTTCCATCCAGTCGTTGCCTTCGCCGAACTTGACGATCGGGCCGGAGCGGTCGCACTGAATATCCACCTCGAAGCTCGGCTCCGTGAAGGGGAAGAACGACGGACGGAAGCGCATGACAACGCTATCCACCTCAAAGAAGGTCTTGCAGAACTCTTCAAGTACCCAGCGCAGATTGCCAACATGCGCCTTCTTGTCGATCACCAGACCTTCGACCTGATGGAACATCGGCGAATGGGTGGCATCGGAATCCTGACGATAGGTCTTGCCCGGAATGACGATGCGGATCGGCGGCTTCTGGCTTTCCATGGTGCGGATCTGCACCGGCGAGGTGTGCGTGCGCAGCACCTTGCGCTCGCCGTTTTCATCCGGCTGGAAGAAGAAGGTGTCATGCATTTCGCGGGCCGGATGGCCTTCAGGGAAATTCAGCGCCGTGAAGTTGTAATAGTCCGTTTCGATATCCGGACCTTCGGCGATCGAGAAGCCCATATCCGCAAAGATCGCGGTGATTTCATCGACGATCTGGCTGATCGGATGAATGCGGCCGCGCTCGGTCGGAGACTGGCGGACCGGCAGGCTGACATCTAGCGTTTCCGCCTTCAGGCGGGCGGCAATCGCGGCATCTTTCAGGCCACTCTTGCGTTCACCGATCAGGTCGGTGATTTCAGTCTTGAGCTGGTTGATGGCAGCGCCTCGGGTCTGGCGCTCTTCCGGCGTCATCGACCCCAGCGTCTTCAGAAGCTCCGAAACCGAGCCCTTCTTGCCAAGCGCGGAGACGCGCACGGCTTCGATAGCCGGCTCATCGGCGGCGGCGGCGATCTCCGACATCAGTTGCGATTTCAAGGTATCAAGTTCAGTCATCTTTTCCTGCCTTGCCGGTATTTTTAACAGCGGCTTCGGGGTTCACAGCATTCATCAGATAGTCGGTCGCCATGATAAAGCGTCGCAGATCACTACCCATCCGCACGCGCCCGATCAACCGGGCAAGCGGTAAAAATCGCCCCAGAATGCCGATCAGACGGCACAATTCTTCAAGCGCCCGCGGCGGGGCGTTTTCACGCCAGCGGGCAAAGGCGGCGTCGCAGGTTTTCGGCGCATCGCAGGCGCGGGTTGCAACCTGCAAAAACAGCAGCCAGATATCGCGCGCCTGCGCCGTCTCCAGCGGCATGACCTCCTGCGGGCGCTCCTCGAAATCCATGAAACCGATACGGTCGTCTTTTAAAAAGAAGTCACGCACATGCGGGCGGCCGTGGCAGAGGCCCGCCGCATGCAGCTCGCCAAGCGCTTCTGCGGATTTCACAAGCAAGGCGTCATGTTGCACCGGATCGGACTCCTTTAGCGCATCCATCCGCTCCATGAGCGTCGGGCCGACATCTCCCAACACCATTGCTGTGCGCGACGAGTAGATCAGCGGCGGAACCGGGAAACCGCCTTGCTGGAACTGCTGCAACGTTTCCAACTCTCGCTGCATGAGGCCGGCGCCGTCCAGCGGTTCAGAAGGGCGAAGAAAAGCATAAGGCAGAAGTTTTGACAGCAGCTTCTGCATTTTCATCCACCAGGTCACACGTTCCGTGCCCTGCCGTTTGATCCACACCGTCAATTGCGAGAGCTCGACCTTTTGAATGCGCCGGTCACTTTTCAAGAGGACGCGCATCAGGGTTGCGATGTCGTCATCGTCGAGATGAACGCGAAAGCCCTCTGCTTCCACAACCTGAATTTTATTGACCAGCATTTCCGTCCACCAAGGATTTCGCTTCAAACGGCGTGAATACTCCAACTATTATAAATTTCTAAATTAAAAAACGCCGATAGAGCTGTATCAGAAACTGAGAACGAAAAACCCGCGCCGGAGGACCGGCGCGGGTTTCAAATGAACAACAGATTGTCCGCGCCGTAATTACTTTACAGCGGTTTCAAACTCGTTGGTCGTACCAGCTTCCTTGAGGTACTCAAGAGCCTTCTTCGCGGTCTCGACGAGCACGCCGAATGCTGCCGGCTCATGGATAGCCATGTCGGACAGAACCTTGCGGTCAACTTCGATGCCAGCCTTGTTCAGGCCGTCGATGAAGCGGCCGTAGGTCAGGCCGAATTCGCGAACAGCAGCGTTGATACGCTGGATCCACAGAGCGCGGAAGTTGCGCTTGTTGACCTTGCGGTCGCGGTAAGCGTACTGCTTGGAACGATCCACAGCAGCCTTTGCTGCGCGGATGGTGTTCTTGCGGCGGCCGTAGAAGCCCTTGGCTGCCTTGAGTGTCTTGGTGTGCTTGGCGCGGGAAGTTACGCCACGTTTTACGCGTGCCATGTCATGATCTCCTTAAAGTGTCCAAAAGTGCGGAAAAGTCTCAGAGACCGTTCGGCAGGTAGTTCTTGACGACTTTTTTGCCGTCAGCTTCGGCGAGAACCATGGTTCCACGCGCGTCGCGAATGAACTTGTTGGTACGCTTGATCATGCCGTGGCGCTTACCGGCGGCGGCTGCAACAACCTTGCCGGTGGCGGTGATCTTGAACCGCTTTTTTGCAGCGGACTTCGTCTTCATCTTGGGCATTTTGCTACTCCGTGTTTTTGTATCGAAACAGGCAGACGAGGCCTATTTCAAGCTATTCAGGAACGGCCTCGGCATGCCCTGCCGGACCGTTCGGACGCGCGCTTATAACCGCAGTCGGTTAAAAGCGCAACGGGGAATACGAACTTCCCCTTGCGGTGGTGCTTCATGCCGCCCGGGCGGCGTGCGCGAAAGAGTTATTTCGGCGCGAGAACCATCATCATCTGACGGCCTTCCAGCTTCGGCTCGGCTTCAACCTTGGCAATCGCCTGGGTATCTTCCTTCACCTGGAGGAGAAGCTTCATGCCGAGTTCCTGGTGGGCCATTTCGCGGCCGCGGAACTTCAGCGTCACCTTCACCTTGTCACCTTCGTCAAAGAAACGGTTCATCGCCTTCATCTTCACGTCATAGTCATGCGTGTCGATGTTGGGGCGCATCTTGATTTCCTTGACCTCGACGATCTTCTGTTTCTTGCGCGCTTCAGCGGCTTTTTTCTGGGTCGAGTATTTAAGCTTGCCGAGATCGAGGATCTTGCATACCGGCGGTTCAGCGTTCGGCGAAATCTCAACGAGATCGAGACCGGCATCCTCCGCCATTTTCAAAGCCTGGTCCGTCGGCATGCTACCGAGGTTCTGGCCCTCTTCATCAATAAGCTGAACTCTGGGAACCCGGATTTCCCGGTTGGAGCGCGGGCCCTCCTTGACGGGGGCATCGGCTTTGAAAGGTCTGCGAATGGTCGTATTCTCCTGATCTGTTTCTGGATCACATCGGCAAAAAACAGCTTGTTTGGTACAAGCGGCGGAAATGTCGTTATTGCCGTGGCGAAGTCAATAGCATATCTGCCCGAAAAGATCACCTGTTGTCACGGTTTTTGCAAATACGCCGCCTTTGTTGCGCGAAATTCAGGAGAATTGCATATACATGACTGAACAAGCCGCTGAATTCCTGCGTGTAGGCATGGGCGACGACGCCCGCGACATCGCCGTCCTTCATCGCCCGGCAACTTCACGAGAAGATGCATCCACGCTCGTCTGGCTCGGCGGTTACCGTTCCGACATGACGGGAACCAAGGCGGTGGAACTCGACCGCTTTGCGGCGGAAAACGGCATTGCGTGCCTGCGGCTCGATTATTCCGGGCACGGCGCTTCCGGCGGTGACTTCAAAAAGGGCACGATTTCAAGATGGCTGGAAGAGGCACTTGCCGTCGTGCGCGAAAAGGCGCCATCGCGCGTCGTCCTTATCGGTTCGTCGATGGGTGGATGGATCGCGCTGCGCATGGTCGAGGAACTGCGCAAGGCTGGCGGCACGCCGTCCGTCGCTGGTCTGGTCCTCATTGCGCCAGCCCCCGATTTCACGGCGGACCTGATAGAGCCGAGCCTCACGGATGCGGAAAAACGGTCGCTTGAAGACAAGGGTTATTTCGAGGAACATTCGGAATACAGCGCCGAGCCGAATATCTTTACGCGCGCGCTGATGGAAGACGGGCAGCAGAACCGCGTCCTCACCGGCATCATCACCACGGGCTGCCCGGTTCACATCCTGCAGGGAATGCGCGATCCCGATGTTCCCTATCAGCATGCGCTGAAGCTCCTCGAACATCTTCCTGCTGACGACGTCGTCTTGACGCTGATCCGCGATGGCGACCACCGGCTGTCCCGGCCGCAGGATATCGACAGGATGCTGGCTGCCGTCAAAGCCCTTGCAACATAGGCATTTGCGCAACGATCTTAACCATATTTAACGAGTCTTGCGCGCCGCCGATGGCTAGTGATTGACTCCTGCCCCCCAACCCTCTTAACTTTTCGTTAAGAATTAAGGGACGGGTTTCATGATGAACGCACCGCTGGCGCGTGCGCTGCTGTTTGCAGTTGCCGCCGGGCTATTGACTGCTGCATCCGCCGTGGCGGAAACCAAGGGAAGCCCTTCCATGGTGACGGGCGGGATCACATCCCAGCCGATCGGCCATTATGAGTTCTGTCAGAAATACGCGAGCGAGTGCGACATTCGAAGCAAGCTGACGCCGCCACCACGCGTCACCGAGTATGGCTGGGGTGTGGTTCGCGAGATCAACACATCCGTCAACACCTCGATCGTCGCCATGACCGACATGGAAATCTATGGCAAGGAAGAAGTCTGGGAATATCCCACGACCGCTGGCGATTGTGAGGACTTCGTGCTGCTGAAGCGCAAGAAGCTGATCGAGCGTGGGTTTTCCGTTGCTGACCTACTGATCACCGTCGTGCGCAAGCCTGATGGCGAGGGCCATGCCGTGCTGACGCTCCGCACCACCGATGGCGATTACATTCTCGACAATCTCACAGACGACGTGAAGCTCTGGACCGACACCAACTACACTTATCTGAAGCGGCAGGCGTCATTCAATTCGGGCCGCTGGGTTTCCATCGAGGATGGGCGCGACGTTCTGGTCGGCGCATTGCGCTGATCGACAGATATTATAGGCTCAATGCAGAAAGCCCGCAGCAAACGCTGCGGGCTTTCTTATTCACTAGGCGTTGCCGATGATGATACCGGCGGCCAGCACCAGCGAACCGCCGAGCACTACCTGAAACACTGCCCGCAGGAACGGCGTTTCCATGAAGCGGTTCTGAATAAAGGCGATGGCCCAGAGTTCCACGAAGACGACGACCGCGGCGATGGCCGTTGCTGTCCAGAAATGCGGAATGAGATAGGGCAGCGCATGGCCAAGGCCACCAACGGCCGTCATGATGCCTGAGGCGAGACCGCGCTTTACCGGAGAGCCACGACCGGAAAGCTTGCCATCATCATGGGCCGCCTCGGTGAAGCCCATGGAAATACCCGCGCCAACGGAGGCCGAAAGGCCGATCAGGAAGGTTTGCCACGTATCCTGCGTGGCGAAGGCGGCTGCGAAGATCGGCGCCAGCGTCGATACGGAACCATCCATCAGTCCCGCAAGACCCGGCTGCACGAAGGTCAGAAGAAATTGCCGCTTTGCGGTTTCCGCCTCTTCTGTCTTGCCGTTTTCGTCGAGATGTTTCTCTTCCAGCATCTGCGCGATGTCTTCGTGACCACGCTCCGCCTCGGCCAGATCGCCGAGCAGCTTGCGGGTCGAGGCATCGCTGGTTCGCTTGACAGCCTCATCGTAAAAACGGATCGCCTGGGCCTCCATCAATTCCGCCTGCGCACGAATTTTGTCGAGCGACAGGTTCTTCACCAGCCAGTCCGGCGTGCGCTCGTAAAAGCCACGCACATGCTCACGGCGGATCAGGGGGATCGTTTCCCCAAATCGCCTGCGGTGCATGTCGATCAGCACGTTTCGATGCTGCTGCTCCACCTCGGCCATATCATCGAAGATTTTTGCGGATTGCGGATATTGCGCGCGCAGATGATCGGCATAGGAGCGGTAGATGCGGGAATCGTCTTCTTCGGACGAGATAGCAAGTGCGAGGATTTCCTGTTCGCCAAGCGAGGAGAACGGGCGTTTGGACAGGGAAAAAAGACTGCGGAACATGGCTGGAACCTCTTTAGAATAATTCTAAATACATCCTGATCACATCACAATCAAGCCTTTTAGAATTATTCTAATATGCCAAAGGGTCGCATTGCGGAGTGTCGAAGAGCCACGTAGGTTCTGCCGCAAAGGAAGCACAATGCAGGACCAGACCGCGGCAAAGGCCGCCCACAACGCGGAAATTCAGAACAGGGCGGAAAAGGCCATGGCGGCTATCGGCATCGACGCCGGTTTCGTCGACCTGCTGGTCGAGACATTTTACGGCCGCGTTCTAGAACATCCCACGCTGGGCCCTGTCTTCGATGCGCGGCTTTCCGGGCGCTGGCCGGAGCATATGGCCAGGATGAAACAGTTCTGGGCCGCCGTCGCCTTCAAGAATGGCGGCTACGGCGGCAAGCCGGTGCAGGCGCATCTTGGCGTAAAAGGCATGTCGGCGGAACTGTTCCCGCAATGGCTGGCGCTTTTTTCGGCTACCCTTGACGATATCGCGCCGAGCCCACAAGCCCATAGCTGGTTCATGGAAACTGCGGAACGCATCGCAAAAAGCCTGACGCTTTCGCTGTTTTATAATCCTGCAATGGATGATCCGGCGTTAAAACGCATGCATCCTTAGCCCCATCCGGGCGATGATAGCAGGCCCGGCAAGTTCAAATATTCCCCTTGATGGCCGCGAGGATAAATGTTTAGTAGCCGGTGGGAGGCGTACCGTACGGTTCGCCTGTAATATGCAGACATATCAGGGCTTATCGACATGGATCGCAGATCATTTATTCGCAAGGCGGGCGCTGTTGGTGCCGGTGTTACCGCAACCGTGCTGGCCGCTCCGGCCATTGCGCAGGAAAACCCCAAAATCACCTGGCGCATGACGTCGTCATTCACCAAGGGCCTCGACATTCTATTCGGTGCCGGCCAGATCGTCGCCGATCATGTCAAGGAAGCATCCGGCGGCAACTTCGTCATCCAGCATTTCGCCGGTGGCGAAATCGTGCCGGCGCTGCAGGCAGCGGATGCGGTGACGGCCGGAACCGTCGAAATGGCGCATACCTGCTCATACTATTATGTCGGCAAGGACCCGACCTTCGCGCTCGGGACCTCGGTTCCCTTCGGTCTCAATGCACGCCAGACGAATGCATGGTTCAACCAGGCGGGCGGCAACGAGTTGCTCAATGAGTTTCTTGCCCAGCACAATATCTACTCGATCCTGCTCGGCAATACCGGCGCCCAGATGGGCGGCTGGTTCCGCAAGGAAATCAACACCATCGATGACCTGAAGGGCTTGAAAATGCGCATTGCCGGCCTGACCGGCCAGGTGATGCAGAAGGTTGGCGTGACACCGCAGCAGATCGCCGGCGGCGATGTTTACGCCGCTCTCGAAAAGGGCACCATCGATGCAACCGAATTTGTCGGTCCCTATGACGACCAGAAGCTCGGCTTCTACAAGGTTGCGAAATATTACTACTACCCCGCATGGTGGGAAGGTGGCCCAGCCGTTCATGCTTTCGTGAACCTGCAGAAGTTCAACGAGTTGCCGGAGAACTACAAGCGTATTCTGAAAGACGCCTGCGCCGCCGGCAGCGCCAGCATGCTGGAGCGTTATGACGCGCGCAATCCGAAGGCTCTGAAGGAACTCGTGGCGCAGGGCGCCATCTTGCGGCCGTTCAGCCAGGAAATCCTCGACGTCTGCCACAAGGCGGCTCAGGACACCTATGCGAAGATTTCGGCCAAGAACGAAAGCTTCAAGAAGATCTACGATAGCCAGCAGGCGTTCAAGAAGGACGCCTATCTCTGGGCACAGATCGCCGAATATACCTATGACACCTATATGATGATCCAGCAGCGCAACGGCACGCTCTGATCCTCATTTCAGTATCTTCAAACGGCCATCCGGCATCTGCCGGGTGGCCGTTTTTGTATTCGATACCAGCTTCCACACCTCGCGTTCACGCCAGTCCACCGGGCTCATGCCGGTGACGCGGCGAAATTCCCGGTTGAAGTTGGATTTGGTCTGAAAGCCGGAAGACAGCATGATCGCAGTGACCGACTGATCCGTCTCCTCCAGCAGCCGGCAGGCTTCGCGGATGCGCAGCTGGTTGACATATTGCGAGACGTTAACGCCGAGCGAGCGATTGATCGCGCCCGAGATTTGCCGGCTCGGCAGACCGAGACGTTTTGCGAGCCGTGACAGGTTTAGGTTCTCATCGCGGTAGAGCGTGTGGGTCTCCATCAAGCGATCAAGCCTTTCGACAACATCCCTGTCCTGTTGTGAAGGCGCCGGTGACGACAACTCCGCAGCAGGCTGGGCAGCCGTTTGCGGCGCTTTGCTTTTGCCGGCAAGTGCAGCCATGAGACCGATCAGCAGAAGCCCGAGAAGATTGGCATTGCTGACAAGTGCGGCAACATTTTCTCCATGCGCCCACTCGAAATCGAAAAACACCAGAAGATCGAAGAACGCGGAAACGCAGAGAGCGACCGCGGCGACAATAAGCGCCTTGTGTGCAGATGCGACGCTGGCAAATTGTGCCTCGTCCAGCCCATCCGGCCCTTTTCTTGCCAAGAGAAGCAAGGCAATGGCGTGCCCGACAAAAATCACGATCAGCGCAAAATCGATCGCAACGGGAAGGACGAACTCCAGAAAGACGACGAAGAAAGGTGAGAGCAGAAGACTGGCAAACATCGCCCTCTTGCTTTCAACTCCAACGCCCATCAGTCCGCGAAAGGCGATGTAGACGAGAGGCGGCAGGCAGGCAGCCAGAACAGGCAAAACATAACGCGCTTCGCTCACACCATATCCCCAGCGCAAGCCGACAAGAACGGACTGCACGGCGCAAAGCGCGATGAGCGCCAGAAACGCCCGGTTGGTTCGCATATCCTCTGCGCCTCGAAAGAAGACGATGAACATGACGACCAGCAGAAGTGCGACGACAAAAGGCAATGGAATGAAAAGCACGGATAACGATCCCGAAGCGATGAATTACCACCCATTCATGGACCAGATCGCGTTTCGGCACGACCTTTAACGCGATCAAGGACGCATTTATTCACCCTAGAAGAAAAACGGGAGCATCCACCTTGTCAAACGGAGAGGCTCTCATGACACTGAAAAACACCCTTGTCGCACTTCTGATGTGCGCGGCTTTTTCCCCGCAGGCATTTGCCGCAGAGGATGTCGGGCTTACCAGCATCCCAGTTTCTTCCAAGGCTCGCGACACAAACCTTGACGTTACGATCTGGTATCCGGCCAAAGGCGGAGACGGCACACCGGCGCTTTCCTCCGAGAACCGTATCTTTCAGGGATGAGCGGTTCGGAAGGACGCGACCATCAAAGACGGCCATTTCCCCCTCGTGTTGATTTCGCACGGGTCCGGCTCGCGCGCTGAAGGCATGGCCTGGATCGCCGCGAAACTCGCCAGCGAAGGTTTCATCGTCGCCGGAACCAATCATCCCGGCACGACCAGTGGTGACTCGACGCCTGCCGATACGCCGAAAATCTGGGAACGGACGAACGATCTATCCACAATCGTCACGGCCTTGACGACGGACGGCACGTGGTCGGGTGCAATCGATGCGCAACGCATCGGTGTTCTCGGCTTTTCGCTGGGCGGTAGCGCAGCGATGGAGATTGCAGGTGCACGCGCCGATCTTGACGCCTATGTGCGCTATTGTGAAGAGAATGCAGCAATGATGGATTGCCAGTGGTTTGCCGGCGGCCGGGCCTATGTCAATAACGAGCCGGTCAGCGTACCGAAGCTCGATCTCAGAACCATCGACAAGGCCCGTTTCGAGCAGCAGAACCGCGATCCACGCATCCGTTCCGCCGTGTTGGTCGATCCGGGTCTGGCACTGGCTTTCCAGCCGGACAGCCTGAGACAAATCGATATTCCGCTGACCTTCATCAATCTTGGCAGCGAAGGTAAAATACCGCCCGCTGTCCTTGCCGACGAGCTTGCAGCACAAGTGCCTGCCTCTACTTACCGACAGGTCGACGAGGCCAACCATTTTAGCTTCCTGCCCCTTTGCAAGCCGGATGCCGATGCGTTTCTCAAATCCGTTGGCGAGCGCGATCCGATCTGCGAACCGGCCGGGCCCCGCGACCGTAAGGATATTCATGCACAGCTGGAAACGATGATCGTCAACGCCTTCAACCGCACGCTGAAGCCGGGTCAATAACCAGAAGAACCTAGCCGATCCTTTTGTAAAACAGGGTCGTGCCGCAATAACGCCCGTCAGGAAAAAGCGCATAGTCGGGGATGACGCCGACGCGTTCCCAACCAAGACGGGGATAAATTGCCTCCGCATCGCTACCCGTGGCCGTATCCAGCACCAAAAGGGTACGGCCACGTTTTGTCGCTTCCTGCTCCACCTTTTCCATGAGCTTCCGTGCAAGTCCCAGCCCGCGTGCCGACCGATGCACAAGAAGCTTCATCAGATCACCGCGATGTGGCTGGTTGGGCTTGGAGGCCAGACCGACCTGCACCGTGCCCACCACTTTATCGTTTACTTCCGCCACCACATGAATGGTGCCGCCTGCTTCCACGGCATCGGCTACCTCCCGCCAGAACGGCTCGGCATCTTTTGGGGAGAAAGGCAGCATGAAACCGACAGACGCGCCGCCATTAACGCAGTCGGCGATAACGTCACAAAGTTCGGGCAAGGCATTGATCGTCTCTGCCCGGTTCAATACGCGGATGGTGGCCATTAATAACTCCTGTCGGGGAAAATCAGCGCTGTCTTTGATCCAGCACGACGGCATAACGGGCAGGTTTTTCTGAGGGATTGTGGAAGACATGTCCCTCACCCACCGGCATGAAAAGGCAATCGCCGGGTTCCAGCCGGTGCACGTCTCCACCACTCGTCATCTCCAGCACACCGTCAAAAAGCCAGACATATTGCGTCATTCCGCGGCTTGCCGCATGCGGCGGGAAACCGACAAGTGCGCCCGCCGGGAACTCGACCTCGACAATATCGACATCGGAACCGACGCGTGGCGGAGAGATGGCACGGCGCACATAACCGGTCTCCGGGTCTTTCCAGAGCTGCTGGTCACGCTTTTTCACCAGCGGTGAAACAGCCTCTTCGTCTTCGGCGAAAAAGCCGGAGAGCGACAGGCCTAGCGCTGCGCAGATGCGGGCAAGAAGCGAGGCCGTGGGGCTCGCCTCGCCACGTTCGATGCGGGAAATCATGGCGCGGCTGACGCCGGATTCGGCGGCGAGCCGGTCCAGGGTCAAACCATTTTCAGCGCGCAACGTCTTGATGCGGTCGCCGATAGAGCGTTCGAGAATATGATCTTCGTTTTCCATCATGCGAGAATACATTCTCACATGATGGAGTCAATATCTACCATAATGGAAATTACGATCGCTTTTTTACCGCGGGTTCGGCGCGCGGCAAAGATGCATCAGGCACCGACCTGGGCGATCCAATCGTTCAGATTATAGTAGTTCGTTACTCGACTAACTTTTCCATCCTTCAGGTCAAAGAATGCACCAGCCGGCAGGACGTATGTCTGGCCATCGGCTTCCGGCAGGCCTTCATCGGTTGCGAGATATTCGCCGTTCACGATGAATTCCGCAGAGGCGCGCTTACCGTCCTCGCTCGCCATGATGACCATGTCGGTGAGGTTTTCCTTATAGCAGCGGTTCATGTGCTGCATGAAGGACGCAAAAGCCGGCTTTCCGGTCTGACGCTCGCCCTGATTGATGTCATGTACCACCTCGTCGTGAAGAAGCGCCAGAAAGGCATCCATGTCCTGACGGTTGAAGGCATCGTAGTAGGCGCGGATGGTCTCAGTGGCGGTCATCGTCTTCTCCGTTCAATGCTTGCGCAGGGTTTCCATGACGGTATAACCAGTGCAACCGAAAGTGAAAATGCCCATGACCGTCGAAATCAAGTCTCTTTCCGGCATCGAGGCCGCGCCCTATTTCGATGACCTTGCGCGCCTGCGGATCGAAGTGTTTCGCGCCTTTCCCTATCTCTATGACGGATCGCTGGATTACGAGCGCAAATATCTCGCCACCTATGCCGACACGAAAGGCGCGGTTTTCGTGCTGGCGCTGGATGGCGCACACGTGGTGGGCATGTCCACCGGCATGCCGATGGCGGCCGAGACCGACGAGGTGAAGGCGCCCTTCCTGAAGGCGGGTTACGATCTGGACCGGATATTTTACTTCGGCGAAAGCGTGCTTCTGCCCAGCTATCGCGGGCATGGCATCGGGGTGCGGTTCTTTGTGGAGCGGGAGGCGCATGCGAGCAAGCTCGGCTTCAACTGCTGCACCTTCTGCGCGGTCGAGCGCCCCGCCGACCACCCGCGCCGGCCATTGGATTACGTGCCGCTGAATACCTTCTGGGAAAAACGCGGCTATCGCCATCACCCGGAATTGCACACCAGCTTCACCTGGCGGGATCTAGACGAGAGCACCGAAAGCCCAAAGCCCCTGTCGTTCTGGATGAAGACCATTGCTGCCGAAGAGGAAAACAGATGACGAAACTCGCCGCCAGCCAATATGCCATCGAACTCATCGAGACATGGGAAGGCTATGCCGCCCATCTTTCCGCCATCGTGCGCGAGGCGAAAGAAAAAGGCGCCGAGCTGCTGCTGTTGCCGGAATATTCGGCCATGACGCTAACCGGGCAGTTGCCGCCCGATGCGCGCTCGGACCTGCACCGCTCCATCGAAGAGATACAGCCGCTCATCCCCTCATGGGTCGAGCTTTGCGAAGAGCTGGCGCGGCAACATCAAATCCTGTTTCAGCCGGGCAGCGCGCCAGTGAAAGACAAGGACGGCAAGTTCCGCAACCGCGCATGGCTGTTCGGCCCCAACGGACTGATCGGGTATCAGGACAAGCAGATCATGACGCGCTTCGAGCGGGAGCAATGGAACATCCATGCCGGCATCGAGGGCCTGAAAGCCTTCGAGACGCCGATCGGCAGGCTCGGCATCCTCATCTGTTACGACAACGAGTTCCCGATGCTTGGCCGGAAGCTGGCCGAGCTTGGCGTCGAACTGGTTCTCGCTCCCAGTTGCACCGATACGCTGGCCGGCGCCTACCGGGTGCGCATCGGCGCGCAGGCGCGGGCGTTGGAAAACCAATATGCAGTTCTCTCCTCCCCCACGGCGGGTGAGGCTCCATGGTCTCCCGCCGTCGATGAAAATCGTGGCCGCGCAGCACTTTACGTGCCATCCGACTATGGCATGCCGGCATCGGGTATCGTCGCGGAAAGCGAAAGCGATGCGGTGACACGCAGCACGTTGCTGATCGCCGATATCGACCTTGCTGCCGTGGCCAAGCTTAGAACCGAAGGACAAGTCGCCACCCGCCGCGACTGGCCGGAGCAGTTTGCGATCTGAAAAGCCCATTTTAAAGGGCTTTTAACCAAATTCCCGCTTTGCGGCATGAGAAGCCCCTGCTATAGCGCGGGGCATGAGCACAAATTCGACCCGCACACCCCTGGACCATATCCGCAACTTCTCGATCGTTGCCCACATCGATCACGGCAAATCGACGCTGGCCGACCGGTTGATCCAGTCGACAGGCGGCCTTGCCGAGCGCGATATGTCGGAACAGGTTCTCGATTCGATGGATATCGAACGCGAGCGCGGCATCACCATCAAGGCCCAGACCGTGCGCCTGCACTACAAGGCGA
Organism: Agrobacterium sp. 10T429; assembly: GCF_056393925.1. Classification (NCBI taxonomy): domain Bacteria; kingdom Pseudomonadati; phylum Pseudomonadota; class Alphaproteobacteria; order Hyphomicrobiales; family Rhizobiaceae; genus Agrobacterium; species Agrobacterium sp. 10T429. The sequence goes on along the minus strand of NZ_JBFTGV010000001.1, from coordinate 176,361 downwards.
ATAACGGCGAAACCTATGTGCTGAACCTCATCGACACGCCCGGTCACGTCGACTTTGCCTATGAAGTGTCCCGCTCGCTTTCGGCCTGCGAAGGTTCGCTACTGGTGGTGGACGCATCTCAGGGTGTGGAAGCCCAGACGCTGGCCAACGTTTATCAGGCGATCGACAACAATCACGAGCTGGTGACGGTCTTGAACAAGATCGACCTGCCGGCTGCGGAGCCCGACCGCATCAAGGAACAGATCGAGGAAGTAATCGGCATCGACGCTTCCGAAGCTGTGTTGATTTCGGCCAAGACCGGGCTTGGCATTCCCGATGTTCTCGAAGCCATCGTCAACCGCCTGCCACCGCCGAAGAGCGAAGTCGGCGAGAACGGGCCGCTCAAGGCACTGCTCGTCGACAGCTGGTACGACACCTATTTGGGCGTCATGGTTCTCGTGCGCGTCATCGACGGCGTGCTGACCAAGGGCCAGCAGATCCGCATGATGGGTTCCGGCGCGAAATACGGCGTCGAGCGCGTTGGCGTACTTACCCCGAAGATGGTCAATGTCGACAGCCTCGGCCCCGGCGAGATCGGTTTCATCACCGCCTCGATCAAGGAAGTCGCCGATACGCGTGTTGGCGATACCATTACCGACGACAAGCGCCCGACGGCGCAGGCCCTGCCCGGCTTCAAGCCAGCGCAGCCCGTGGTTTTCTGCGGCCTCTTCCCTGTCGATGCAGCCGACTTCGAAGATCTGCGCGCGGCGGTGGGCAAGCTTCGCCTCAACGACGCCTCCTTCTCCTTCGAAATGGAATCGTCTGCCGCTCTCGGCTTTGGTTTCCGTTGCGGCTTCCTCGGTCTGCTGCATCTTGAAATCATTCAGGAACGCCTCGAGCGCGAGTTCAATCTCGATCTCGTCGCCACAGCACCTTCGGTCGTCTATGAAATGACGCTGACAGATGGCACCGAGAAAGAGCTGCACAACCCGGCGGATATGCCTGATGTCGTGAAGATCAAGGAAATCCGCGAACCGTGGATCAAGGCGACGATCCTGACGCCCGACGAATATCTCGGTGGTATTCTGAAACTCTGTCAGGACCGGCGCGGCCTGCAGACGGAGCTGACCTATGTCGGCAACCGCGCGATGATCACCTATGAATTGCCGCTCAACGAAGTGGTGTTCGATTTCTACGACCGCCTGAAATCCATCTCGAAGGGTTACGCCTCGTTCGACTACAACATCATCGACTATCGCGAAGGCGATCTCGTCAAGATGTCGATCCTCGTGAACGGCGACCCGGTGGACGCACTCTCCATGCTGGTCCACCGCTCGGCGGCTGACCGGCGCGGACGCGGCATGTGCGAAAAGCTGAAGGAACTCATTCCGCCGCACATGTTCCAGATCCCGATCCAGGCGGCCATTGGCGGCAAGGTCATCGCCCGCGAAACCGTGCGCGCGTTGCGCAAGGACGTGACGGCGAAGTGCTACGGTGGCGATGCGACGCGTAAACGCAAACTTCTGGACAAGCAGAAGGAAGGCAAAAAGCGCATGCGCCAGTTCGGCAAGGTGGAGATTCCGCAGGAAGCTTTCATCGCTGCGCTGAAGATGAACGACGAATAAGCGGCCGCTAAATCGTCGCTGATTTGACAAGGGAGGCTTACGGCCTCCCTTTTTACATTCACGGCAGCTGCTCAGGCATGCAGCTTCGCGCCCTTGGTAATCTTGTCGACGATTTTCTTGTCCGCCCTAAGCGCCATGCCGACGACCTTTGCATTGTCGGGAGAAAATTCCGAAAACACCTGGCGGTTGGCAACATCATGACCGGTTGCGAACATTTCCTCGATATAGAGCGATGTCGTGACCTCGCGTTCCAGGGATCGCTGATGGATTTTGCGCAGCGCCTCCTGATCCGTGGCCATGACGACTATCGGCTGGACGGACAGGGGATTGTAGACGTTACCCGCCCCGTCGCGGTATGGTTCCCCGATGATCTCTCTGGTCTGGGCGACGATACCGGACATTAGAAATGCGGTGACATTCAGTTTTTGCCACACGGCAAGGTCATCACGAAGGATGACGGCGATCTTGGTATCAAACATGCGAACTCAATCTGGCTCTGGTTACGAAAGAGAAGCGACCCTAGCCCCTCAGGGCACGAGCGATCTTGAACGTTCGTGCAAATTCGAAGGGATCGTGCAGGCCCCTTCCAGCGAAGGGATCGAGCGCATCGAAGCGCGCTTTCACGGCAACGCCTATGCACCCCATCGCCATGACACCTATGCTCTGGGTGTGACGCTTTCTGGCGTCCAGACCTTTTCCTATCGTGGCACATCGCATTTCAGCACGCCCGGAAAGGTTATCGTGCTGCATCCGGACGAAGTTCACGATGGTGGTGCCGGCACCGACGAAGGCCTGCGCTACCGTATGCTCTATCTTCCGCCGGAAAAAACCATGCAGGTGGCGACCGGATTTCACGCGCTGCCATTTGCAAAAAATCCCGTCATCGAAGACGATGAGTTCCGGCAATGCCTGATAGAGGCTCTCGGCAATCTCGAAGGCGAGCCGGACAATCTGCTCCTGACCGACTGGCAATCGAGACTTTCGGATCTGCTCTGGAAGCATTCGAACGGAAACCAGAGAACAATCAAGCGGCTTGACCGGATCGCCGTTTTCCGTTGCCGGGATTACCTGCTGGAGAACAGCGCGCTTGCCGTCAGCTCAGAGAAGCTGGAGCAAATAAGCGGGTTAGATCGCTTCACGCTCTTTCGGCACTTCCGCTCCCTGTTTGGCACGAGCCCGCACCGTTATCTCATCATGCGGCGTCTGCAAAAATGCAAGGACATGATGCGGGCTGGTGCGGGTCTTGCGGAAACGGCGTTTGCCTGCGGCTTTGCGGATCAGGCGCATTTTACCCGCCACTTCAAGAATGCCTTCGGAATGCCTCCGGGGCGCTGGCTAAGCCTTGTTTCGCACTGATCATTCCGGAAACATGATCGACCTGTGCGCCGCAGTCCCTACCATGGCGCCATCGCCCACGGAAAGAGCGACCGAGCCGGCGGGCCTTGCCACATCACCGCAGGCGAAGATTCCGCGCACTGTCGTCTGTTTCACGGCATCTGTCACGATGCTTGAACCCATCGGCCCCTCTTCCACGGTGCAACCGAGCTTTTCGATCCAATCCGAGGCAATCCGCAATTTCGGTTGCGTGAAAAGACCGGCCAAAGCAATGCTGCGCCCATCCGCAAGAACGACATCCGCATGCCCTGCGATCTCTCTGATACGCTCTTTTTCCACCCGAACGCCCCGGGCTGACAAAAGCGCATTCTGTTCGGCATCTGGAACGAATATACCATTGGTAAAAAAGGTCGTTTCACCCCAGTCCGGAAGCATCAGTGCATGGTGGATGGCCAGCGGCGAGGCCGCGATGACGCCGATCCTGCGCTGATCCAGTTCGTATCCGTGGCAATAGGGGCAATGGAAGACGGCGCTGCCCCAGCGTTCCTTCAGCCCGGCTATATCAGGCAGTTCATCCGTAACGCCTGTGGCAAGGATTAGTCTGGCCGCCCTTTCGCGGCGATTGCCATCGATCTCGATGACGAAGTCATCGAATGATCCTTCGGCATTCGTTACCCTGCCCTTTGCCCAGTGTATCGTCGGGTAGCGCTCGATCTGGCGGCGTGCCTCGGCGATGATGTCGCCCGGCGCCTTGCCGTCCTGTCCGAGAAAACCGTGGGAATGGCTGGCGAAGCGATTTCTCCGCTCACCCGCATCCACCACCAGGATGTTTTTTCTCGCGCGCCCGAGCTGCAGGGCGGCGGACAGGCCCGCATAGCTGCCGCCGATGATGATGACGTCGTATTTCATGATGCACCTATCGTTCACCGAGCCGGAAGCGCCCGTTCGTTTCACGATACTTATATTGTTACATGAATTTTAGAGTCAATAGTCACGCAACTTATATTGTTACATCATAGGCTAACTGGTAATGTCGCGAAAAACAGGCGGATTTCACCGATGAGACACGACACGCGCCTTTCACGGCTGCTGCATATTTTGATCCATATGGAGAAACACGAGGGTGCGGCGACCTCGGAAAGCATCGCGGCGATGTTGCAGACGAACCCGGTGGTGGTGCGCAGAACCATGGCGGGCTTGCGGGAGCACGGTTACGTGTCGTCGGAAAAAGGCCATGGCGGTGGCTGGGTTCTGGCGCGACCGCTCAGCGAAATCACGCTGCTCGATATTTACCGGGCGCTTGGCGCGCCGGAATTGTTCTCGATTGGGCTGGCAGGAGATAATCCTAACTGCGTCATAGAGCAGGCCGTCAATGCTGCCCTTTTCGACGCCATGAACGAGGCGGAGACCATTCTCCTGTCCCGCTTCGGAAACATTACGCTTTCCGCGCTGGCGGAGGAATCGATGAGCCGCTGGTCCAGATTGTCCAACCATCCCTCCGCGATGGATCAGCTCTAACGCCGCAGAGTTGGCGCAATAAAAAACCGCCTGCCGAAAGGCAGGCGGTTTTGTCAGATGATCTAACCCATTACGGCTGCGTCTGCGTGCCGCCGGTATTCGGGCTTGCCGGTGCTGCATTGTTGGCAGGCGGTGTTGCCGGTACGGTCGGAGTCGCGGGCGCCGGTGCCTGTTGCGTTGCCGCAGGCGGCATGGTCGAGGATGTCGTGGCCGGATCAGTGTTCGGGCCGCTCATCTGCGACCAGGCGAAAACGCCCACCAATGCGACAACGAGAATCGCCAGCCATGGCATCCAGGACGGAGACTTGCGGGCAAGCGGTTCATTGCTGATATTCAGTTCCGGACGAAGATCGCGGTCCGGGCGCGGATTGTTTGGATCGAATGTCATGGTATTTCCTCCTCTTCATTCTGAGAAGAAAACGGCGTTCACGGGATTTTGTTCCGATTCTCCTCAGCCAGCACACTATGGGCGACAATCACGCGCTCTGCCTGAGGGCATCTGCCAGCACCGCCATGACCTGAGGAGCGGCCATTTGCGACACATTGAAACGCATGAAAGCGGATGCGTTCTGCGCGGAGCTGAAAACATTGCCGGGTGCCAGCACCACCTTTTGCACCAGTGCCCGGCGTGCAACATCGGCGGCGTCGACCCCCTCCGGCAGGCGGCACCATAAGAACATGCCCGCCTGCGGTTCGATCCACGGCACACATCCAAGCGCTTTCAAACGCGCCGCCGCCTCGGGCACCGCCGCCGCGAGACGCTGTCGAAGAGCCTCGACATGCTTGCGATAACTACCGTCAGTCAAAAGCGACAGGATCAATGCAGCCGAAAAATTTGCTCCACCAAAAGCAGTGGCAATCTTGAGATCGGTCAGGGCTTCCACCCATGCCGGAGGCGCTGCGATGAAACCGCACCGAACGGAAGCAGACAGGGTTTTAGAAAAACTGCCGATCTGGACGACCCGGTTCAGACCATCGAAAGCAGCCAGCCGTGGTGCCGCCTGCGTTTCAAAATCGGCAAAAATATCATCCTCGATGATGGTGAGGCCCGCCTGTTCGGCCAGCATCAGCAGGCGATGGGCGGAAACGGCGGAAAGCCTTGCGCCTGTCGGATTATGGATCGCGGAATTGGTGATATAAAGGCGCGGCTGATGCTCTTTCAGTGCCTGCTCGAAAAGCGGCAGGTCCGGTCCAGCCGGCGTATAGGGCACACCAACGATTTTCACCCGATGCGCCCGCAAGAGAGCGCGGAAGTTAAAATAGCAGGGATCATCGACAATAACCGTATCCCCTGGCTGCAGCAGGAAACGACACAGGAGATCGATCGCCTGCGTGCCGGAATCGGTGAGCATGATCTGGCTGGCGCCCGCCTGGACGCCATGTTCGGCAAGTCTGCGGGACAAAAGCTGGCGTAGCGGCAACAGCCCCATTGGGCTCGCATAATCCGTCAGCAAGGAAGCATCCGCACGGGCAAGCGCCCTCATCGCCCGCCTTAGCGCTTGCTCCGGCATCCATGACGCTGGAAGCCAGCCGCAGCCGGGCTTGGCAAGCGCCGCCCCCTCGTCCAGCGCCTGGCGCGACACCCAGAGCGGATCCACAGCCCTGTCCAGCCGAGGCTCGATATCGGCCAGAGACAGGGGCGCTAGCGGACCCGCCACATAAAATCCCGAACCCGGTCGCGAACTTATGGTGCCATCGGCAACCAGCCGGTCATAGGCCTCGACGACGGTTGAAGTGGAGACCTGCATGGCCTTCGCAAGCGCTCGAACGGATGGCAATCTGGCGCCGGGAACGAGGCTTCGCGAAGCGATGCGTTGCCGCATGCTGGCCATCACCTGTTCTATGCGCGTTCCCGTCGCGAGGTGTCCGTCCACATTTCTCTCCAACCGTACCACCCAAACAACCATAACAGTTTCTTGAAATTGTATATGATTGTCGCTGTTTTCACCAGCCGTTCCGGATCAAGTAAGGGAAATTGCAGGAGACGGTCATGGACAAGACGACAAGCGGTTGGCTGAGCGGCCTTATCGGCGTGGTGATATTCAGCGGCTCGCTGCCCGCCACGCGGGTTGCGGTAACGGGTTTCGATCCGGTGTTCCTGACCCTCGCCCGCGCCAGCATAGCCGGCCTTCTGGCGCTCGCTTTGCTTTTTGTGTTCCGGCAAAAACGCCCAGCGCGCGATGATATGGCATCCCTTTTCATCGTGTCCTTCGGCGTGGTGGTCGGCTTCCCGCTGTTGACTGCCCTCGCCTTGCGGCACATCACCTCGGCCCACTCCATCGTCTTTGTCGGGCTTTTGCCGCTCGCAACCGCGGTTTTTGCCGTGCTGCGTGGGGGAGAACGCCCGCGGCCCGCCTTCTGGTTCTTTTCCTGCCTGGGCAGCGTCCTCGTTGCCGGCTTTTCATTGTCGAATTCGCTGGCCTCCGGGCTCGGAGTCTCACTTGCCGGCGATCTCTTGATGCTGGGCGCGATTATCGTCTGTGGGCTGGGATATGCCGAGGGTGCTGCCCTTTCCCGCAAACTGGGGGGCTGGCAGGTCATCTCATGGGCATTGGTCCTCTCCCTGCCTCTGATGCTGCCGCTTGCCTTTTTCACAGGGCCGCAAACCCTCGCAGGCATCAACCCGCAGGCCTGGGGCGGCCTCGCCTATGTCTCGCTGTTCAGCATGCTGATCGGCTTCATCTTCTGGTATCGCGGGCTGGCGCTTGGCGGCATTGCCGCAGTGGGCCAGCTGCAATTGCTGCAGCCGTTCTTCGGGCTGGTGCTTGCAGCAACCCTGCTTCACGAGGAGGTCAGCCCTGCGATGATCGCCATCACGCTCGTGGTGGTGCTCTGCGTTGCCGGCGCGCGAAAATTTTCGCGCTGACGCCCGCCCCGTCAACTCGAGCGGCGGTCTACCCAGCGATGCCAGGCATCCTCGCTGCCGTTGAAGACATTGAGATCGATGCGGCCATCGACACCATGCGACAGGCCCGAGCCTGAATATTGCCAGAACAACCACTTGCGGCCGGGATAGACCACGGACGGATGCTGGGCAACGGCGCGCAGCCAGAAGGGATAGTCCTGGAACTCGCCGGTCAGATTGTCCTTATAAAAATCGGGCGCCGTATAGATAATCGGACGCTGGCCGTAATGGCGCTCCAGCTTGTCCATGAACACGCGCATCTTTTCCAGAATACGCTCACGGGAATGGCGCATCTTGCAGCTCGATTCGCCGTTATATTCCACGTCGATCACCGGCGGCAGCGCATCCGGATCGCGCGGTACGTTGCGAATGAACCAATCCGCCTGCTCGCCGGCCGACCGGCACCAGTAGAAGAAATGGTAGGCGCCACGACGGATGCCCGCTTCCTTCGCACGCTGCCAGTTGGTGCGGAACATCGGGTCAAGATGATCGCCGCCATCCGTCGCCTTGATGAAGGCGAAGTTGGCGCCGCGTGTGCGCAGCTGCGGCCAGTCTATATTGGCCTGCCAGCGCGAGACATCCACCCCGTGGACCTGAAAATGGCGCGGCTGGACCCTGCCGAAATTGATGGGTTTGGCATCGCTGAAGCTGGAGCGGAAAATGCGCGAACGGATCTGCGCACCGGCACTGGCCGCCGGGGCTGCAGCCATGGCCAATTGTACCGGACGCTCTGCCGGTCGTACCATTCCAGCCTGTGACGGTGACGGCAAACGGGTTTCAAGCGCGTTCTGCGGCACGGGCGCTCGTGGGGTAACGGCTGAAAAGGCCTTTGGCTCTTCGGGCACCGGCCCGCCCCATGCCAAAACTTCCTGTCGCGGCTGGGCCGTGATGGGTTGGCTGCCCACGCTTGCCTGCGGCACCGGCGCGGATGGCGTAACCGAACTCGTGGTTTCCTTCGACGGCAGGCCGGCCATCAGGCTTTCCGGCCCGGAACTGGACGTACAGCCACCAAGCAGAAGGCAACCGAAGAGAAGTGCTGGCACAGCCGATGAACGCATGAGAACCCGTACGCAAAACAATCCAGGGGCACTCTGACGCCGCCCGGGAACCTCGAAATACAATTGCTAACGGAAGATTATCAAAAAAGACTGAATCTTATCTTTACGCCGACACCTTCCAACGCGCCCGTCATTTCTGGCAGGAGAATGCCTCGAGGTTTCGCGAAACGGAGAGCTTCAGGCGGTCATCGTGCTCAGATCGACCGTATCGGCGCCGGGGGAATTTTTCTTGATCGATTCGATGGCGTGGATGGCCGATGCCTTGGCCTTGTATCCTTCGGACGAAAACATCGTTTCCCCGTTGGATGCTTTGAAGCGGAAGCGATATTCCCCGGCCCTGTCCTGATAGATTTCGAATTTATACATGATCTTGGTGCCTCCTTGGCAAACGTCGGTGAAACACACTCAATTCTGAGCGGCCTTGGCCATATTCGCAACCGATAATTGCCAGATCAGACAAGCCGTACCCAGGCACGGGCAATTTCCAGACCGGTCGCATCGGCCACATCTGCACGCCCGCCACGGTGATCGCGGTAATTGTTCATCCAGCCGGGCGCCATTTTTTCGACGGAAGCCGGGAATGCCTCACACCATCCGTCGACCACGGCCGTGGATGCCTCAAAATGAAATTGCGTGCCATAGGCAGCGCGGCCAACGCGAAAAGCCTGATTTCGCGTTGCACGATTGGTCGCAAGTCTCGTTGCCGCGGGCGGAAGCGTGAATGTGTCGCAATGCCACTGAAAAATGGGAAATGTCTTGTCGAGCCCCGCCAATAGCGGATCGGACACGCCCTCTTCCGTGAGGGATACGTCTTCCCAGCCGAATTCGGGCGGGCCGGCCAGAATATTCTCTCCGCCATAGGCGCGCGCCAGCAACTGGCTGCCGAGACAGACGCCCATCACGGCCTTGTCCGCATCGCCAAACGCTTTCATCAAAAGTGCGAGGTCTGGAAGATAGGGATAAAGCACGTCGTCAAGAGCGTTCTGCTCCCCGCCCAAAACGACGAGCGCATCGTGTGCAGCTGCATCGAGAGGAAGAGGCTCACCCGCATAGGCGCGGATGACATGCACGTCAGCCCCTGCCTCTTCCAGAGCGACGCCGATCTGTCCATGCGGCGTGCCCGCCATGTTTTCGATAATTGCAACGCGCATGGGGCCTCTTGCCGACAACGGGGAATTCGATCGGCCGGTATCGCCGATCGAATTCAGCTTCACCACGAGAAAAACGGATTTTCAAGAGGCGCAATATCGTCAGCAAGGCAATAAGCGGACAAGCCGGCCTGTGGCATCTTAAAATTCCCGCGACAGCTTCGCGTCGACGGAATGCCGGTTGCCGCCGCGGACAGCGAAGAACAGGAAAATGGCTGCCCAGAGAACTGATTTTTCCGCGCCACCCAGACCTTCCGCCTTTACGATACCGTGAAAATAGACCGTTACTAAAAGCACGATCATTGCGGCAAAGGATGCCGGCCGCGTGAACAGCCCAATGGCCACGAGAATTCCACCGAAAAATTCGGTGGCGGCCAGGAGAGGTGACCAGAATACACCCGGATAAAAGCCGAGGCTCTCCACCATGCCGACAGCCCCGAACGGATTGGCGATCTTGCCGAAGCCGTGGGTGACAAGAAGAAGCCCGGCCACGACGCGCAGAACGGTCTCCACCAGATCATGTGTCGAATTATAAAGAGGTGCGACCGCCGGAACGAAAAGACGCTGACGATTATTGTCGAACTGGGCCATGGGATCTCCGCGTTTTAGCCTTCGATGGCTTATCTGTTCGCAAAGCAGCATGATAAGAACAAGCATGCCGCAGGTAAAAACATGAGTATTATAGTTGACATTATCGTGAGCATTATTGTCACCGGGCGCTGAAGGAGACGTGATCATGGCCGAGACCAAGCCCCGCATAACCATCCGCTACTGCACACAATGCAACTGGCTGCTTCGTGCGGGATGGATGGCGCAGGAGATTTTGCAAACCTTCGCTTCTGATATAGGCGAAGTCAGCCTCATTCCCTCAACGGGTGGCCTGTTCGAGATCACCGTAGATGGTGAAACCATATGGGAGCGTAAGCGCGATGGCGGTTTCCCCGGTCCAAAAGAGCTCAAACAGAGAATCCGCGATGTCATCGACCCGGAACGTGACCTCGGTCATGTCGACAGGACGAAGCATGAAGGGCTCGACAATTGACGCGGCAACATGTTTCAACAGCGTCTAACCAAGTTTTTTACCTTTAAAATCAATGATCGTCATAAAAGTTCAAAAAGTCTGTTGACACCGGGCGGCTGCCCTCGTACATCGCTCTCCGTCGCCCAGATGGCGGAATTGGTAGACGCGCCAGCTTCAGGTGCTGGTACTCGCAAGGGTGTGGAGGTTCGAGTCCTCTTCTGGGCACCATTCCATTTTTGATCTTAGCCAGATCAAACACTTAGACGAAAAAACAGCAACATTCAGTCCTCCTGCAAAACGCAGGGGAACATGTTGCGATTTTTCGTTTTGCTGGCGATCAACCCCGATTTTTCCCATAAAAATACTGCCCAGGACGAGCACTAAGCCTTTGTCACTTTGACAAAATGCCAGCCATTCCCGCGCGCGGAATTCCGATATATTCAGACCTGATATTGGGTTGCAGTTCGCTTAAGGCTGGGCGTCTTTGTCGCCACTGTTTTGCGAATGCTGTTCGCAATTCGGCGTACAGGAAAGCACGGTCCGTTCCGTTTGTCGAAAAACGCGAACCGTATTGCCTTCATCGATGGAGACGAGAATGCGCTCATCGACGATTGGATTGCCCTCGGCATCGAGAAGAACAAGATTCGTCGTGCCGAAACTGCGCCCGGTCAGCACAATCGTGGTGGCATCGGCCACCGTCGCATCGGCGACTTTCGAGTTGCCGACAATAACCTTGCTTACGGGGCGGTCGAGGCGAAGGACACGGGCGTGGTTCATCGAAACGCGCAATATGTCTTCCTGAGCAAAAATGGGCTGTAACGAACCCGATAGGATGACGGACAAGCCGACCACGATTTTCGCCAGTTTTCCGGATGACACGCGTTTCGCCCCTGCTCACTACCCGCACTTACTGTGCAGCAGAATGCGTGTTTTTAGTGAATGAAGCGTTAAATGATAGAGGCCCCTAATGTGAACGGTAACCATGCCTGACATGGCAACATTTTCGAGGCTCTCGCTGTCCCGCACCAAAACTGAACATCTATGTCTCACCGGAAGGACACTTTGCCGGAAATAAGAAACTGACAGTCTCTGGAATATATTTGTTTATCAGCAACTATAAAAATAGAGACAATACTTTTTTGTTTTGTTTACCAAGAGAAACTCATCCTGTCGTTTACTTTGGATTAATCCTCTTCTTTAAGCGCTTGGAAATCGCTCACCTGTAATTTGAACGCAACCGAACAACGGAAAACAGTTGTCGGCGTGCTGAACACAACACAAGAGTTAGGAGAGACCCATGACCAAGATTTTCGCTCGTTTCCTGAAAGATGAGTCCGGCGCCACGGCAATTGAATACGGCCTGATTGCTGCGCTTATTTCTGTCGCTATCGTTGGCGGCGCTACAACCGTTGGCAGCAAAATCGGTACACTGTTCACAAACATTGGCACGAAGATGACGGCAGCTTCCACCGCATCGGGTCTGTGATAACTACAGACCTTTTGGATGGCCGCCCCGAAAACGGGCGGCCATCTTGGTATTTTTTGGGATCCACCCGTATTGGTTGCCATTCATATGTGGAATTGATCCAATGGTCGTAGCAGCAATTTTTCTGACTTTGCCTCTATGTCTCGCTTTTGCTGCGCTGAACGATCTCTTCAGCATGACCATACCCAACAGAATACCGCTTATATTGCTGCTTTCCTTCATTGTGGTTGCGCCCTTTACGGGTATGGAGTGGCAAACCTTCGCAATGAGCATTGCAGCCGCCGCAGCCGTTTTTTTTGCCTGTTTTGCGCTCTTCGCTGCCAATGTCATGGGCGGTGGGGATGCCAAACTTCTCACAGCTGCCGCAGTCTGGTACGGTTTCAATGCCTCCCTAATAGAGTTTCTACTTGCGGTCACCTTCATCGGCGGTGTTCTAACGCTTGGAATCCTGCTTCTGCGATCGCGCTCGCAGGAAATCATGGCGGCCGGCATTCCCATTCCGGATTCCCTGCTGGTTGCGAAGAAAATCCCCTATGGCATAGGCATCGCTATTGCCGGGCTTTTGACCTATGGCGAAACACCGCTTGTAAAAGCCGCCATCGCAAGTCTTTCCTGAGAAATCTGCGTTCGCTGCAGGTTAAAGGCCTGTTAACCAGAAATCCAAGCATAATATTAACCATAATTATACCAATGACCGGCCATCCTGACGGGAGAAGAATCTGATTCCCTCAAGGATCGAGCATGAAACCGTCGCGTATCGTCATTCTGTCCGTTGCCCTGGTCGCCGCCGGTCTTGCCGGCATCGTTGCCATGCAGATTTCCGGCGCGAAGCAGGTCATCGAAAAAGCGGAAACGATCATAGAGAAGGAACCGACGGTTAACGTTCTAGTTTCCTCGGTCAACCTACCCGTCGGCAGCCGCCTGAACGATAGTTCGGTACACTGGACGCCCTGGCCCACTGGTAACGTCATCGACAGCTTCATAACGGAAGCGAAAAACCCGAACGCCATAACCGAACTATCCGGCGCTGTCGTGCGGCTGCCTTTGTTTCAGGGCGAGCCGGTACGGCCTGAAAAAGTGGTCGATTCCAGCACCCGCATCATGTCCTCGCTTTTGCCGGCCGGCAAGCGCGCCGTCGCCACGGAAATTTCCGTCTCGACAGGTGCTGGCGGTTTCGTGCTGCCGAATGACCGAGTCGATGTCATCATGGTCCGCAAGGGCGATTCAGGTCATTTTTTAACTGAAAATGTTTTGAACAATGTCCGTGTTCTGGCGATCGACCAGCAGATCAAGGAAGGCGAGGACGGCACCTCAGCCGTCGTGGGTGCAACCGCAACGCTCGAACTCACACCCGAACAGGCCAAAATCATCACCGTGGCGCAACAGATGGCGGATCGCCTTACGCTTGCTTTGCGCTCAGTCGCCGATGCGCAGGAAAACGACACGTTTTCAGCAGGTTACCTTCTCAACGGCGGCTCCGGGCAGCCGGAGATTCAGGTGATCAAATCCGGTTCGATCGTCAAAGCCGGACAGGGAGCATCGCAATGACCGGGGGTTCCATGGCAAAGCGCATTAAACAACACCTGCATTCCTCAATGGCGGGCAGCCTTGCATTTTGCCTGGCTTTTTCAGGTATTCCGGGTCAGCACTCACCCGCGTTTTTGCGTATCAGCGAAGCCGAGGCTCAAAGCGCGAGCATCGTGCGGATCACCGAGAGCGGTACTGGCATTCGCAAGCGCCTGAAGCTCGGTCTCAACAAGGCACTGGTCATCGATCTGCCGGAGGATGCCCATGATATTCTCGTCGCCGATCCGAGCCTTGCCGATGCCGTAACCCGTACGTCCAAGCGCATCTATCTGTTCGGAAAAACGGTGGGCCAGACCAATATCTTCATTTTCGGAGATGGCGGGCGCGAAATCGTCAGTCTTGATCTTGAGGTCGAGCGCGATATCTCCGGGCTTGAAGCCAATATCCGCCGTTTCATTCCCGAATCGGACATCAAGGTAGAGATCGTTTCGGACAACATCGTTCTCACTGGATCAGTGCGCACGCCGCAGGATTCTGCACGCGCCGTCCAGCTTGCCGAAGCATTTCTGAAAGGCGGCGAAGCCACCACCCGCAACATATCGCTGACGGGCGGTAACAATGGCGGTGACGCGGCGATATTTGCCGAAAACCGCCAGACATCGCAGATCGTCAATATGCTGACGATTGAGGGCGAAGATCAGGTGACGCTGAAAGTCACCGTTGCTGAAGTTAGCCGGCAGGTGCTGAAACAGCTTGGCTTCAATGGTTCCATCAGCAGCTCGACAAGCAATAACGGTTTCGAATTTTCAAATCCGTCCAATCTCGGAAATGCAATTAGCGGTGCGTCGCGAATAGCCAGTGGCGCGATTGGCTCCGGCTCGCTCAACTTTGCTTCCTATCTCAACGCCATGGAACAGGCGGGTGTCGTGCGCACTCTGGCCGAACCGAGTCTTACCGCCATCTCCGGCGAACAGGCCAAGTTCTACGTGGGGGGCGATTTCCGTCTGCCTGCAGAGCAGGAAGTTACCATCGACAAGGAAACGGGCCAGCCAACCATAACGCGTACCACCAACACGGTCGACTACGGCATCACGTTGAACTTCAGGCCCGTCGTGCTTTCACCGGGACGGATCAGCCTTAAAATCGAGACCAATGTTTCCGAGCCGACATATGAAGGCAACGTTGTAACCGGAAATGCGGGCCGCACCATCCCAGGTTCTACCTACATGTCGATCCGCAAACGCGAGACATCGACAACAGTCGAACTTCCGTCCGGCGGCTCGATTGTGATCGCAGGTCTGGTCCAGGACAATATTCGCCAGGCCATGTCAGGACTTCCCGGCATTTCCAAAGTCCCGATCTTCGGCACGCTTTTCCGCAGCAAGGATTTCATCCGCAACGAGACGGAGCTTGTCATCATAGCAACGCCCTATCTGGTACGTCCCGTTGCGCGCAACCAGATCGCCCGGCCGGATGACAACTTCAACCCGGAAAACGATGCCGCCATGTATTTCATGAACCGTGTCAACAAGGTCTATGGCCGCAAGGACCAGGTTCAGGCGGCTCCCTATCAGGGATCAGTGGGGTTCATCTACAAATGATGACACACGCACGAAATCTCGCCCTCAGAGCAAGCCCGGTCCGGGCAGGAAACGTCATGCAGGAAAACCCTTCTTCCTTTTCCTCAAGCCTGCCGGGCAGACGGGCAGGTCTCGTCGCCATGGTCGCGCTTGCCGCCGGCCTGTTGCAGGGTTGCGCACGCGACCCGATGACGACCAACGCCATTCCTGACGACTACCGCACGCGCCATCCGATCACCCTGTCGGAAGCCGAGCATTCGCTGGATATTCCGGTATCAGCAGGCGATAGCCGGCTGACCACGGCAATGGCGGATAATGTCCGTGGTTTCGCCCAGAATTACGCCTCGATGTCGACCGGTATCGTCAATATCCAGATGCCATCGGGATCAGCCAACTCGGCAGCGGCTTTAAAAATGGCGAGACAAATCCGCTCCGCGCTTTCCGGCGCTGGTGTGCCTTCTGGCAAGATCATGGAAACACGTTACGCTGCATCCCCGAATGGCGACGCCGCCCCCATTCGACTGAGTTATGTGGCCGTTACCGCCATGACCGGGCAATGCGGCCAATGGCCCGAAGACCTTTCCGACAATACCTTTGCCAACAAGAACTGGTACAATTTCGGATGTGCCTCCCAGAGCAATCTCGCGGCACAGGTTGCCAACCCCATGGATCTGGTTGGCCCGCGTGGCATGAGTCCGATCGACGCGGAGCGCCGAGCGGTGGTGATTGACGCCTATCGCAGCGGCAAAAACACGGCGACGCCAAATTGACGCGGTTCCAACAATTGTCAGGGCAGGAAAGACAATGAGCGCTGTAGAATACGATATCAAGTCAAGCGGCGACGCGGAAGCCGAACAGCCGGCGCCGCGTGCCTCGGATATGGATCGCCTGCGGCCCCTGCCCCGCATATCCGTCCATGCCTTCTGCGTCAGCGAAAACATGCAGCGCGTGATGGATGCCTTGTCCAGTGACAGGCGGATGAGCAAGGTCACCCTGCGGGTAACCAAGGGCGACATCAACGCGGCGGCGACGATGTTTTCCGCCTCACCAACGCCCAACCTCATCGTTCTCGAAACAGCAAGCTCACCGTCTTCTCTGCTGGATGATCTCGCTCCTCTGGCGGAGGTCTGCGACCCCACCACCCGTGTCATCATCGTTGGCCGGCACAACGACATAACGCTTTATCGCGATCTCATCCGTAACGGCATTTCCGAATATCTCGTCGCACCGATCAACATGGCCGATCTATTGGCCTCGATCGCGACGATCTTCGTTGATCCGGAAGCGGAGCCGCTCGGTCGCAACATAGCATTTATCGGCGCCAAAGGCGGGGTGGGCTCGTCGACGATCGCGCATAATTGCGCCTTCGGCATCTCCACCCTCTTCTCCACCGAAACCATTCTGGCGGATATGGATCTTGCCTATGGCACGGCCAACATCGATTTCGATCAGGATCCCGCTCAGGGCATGGCGGAAGCGGTGTTTTCGCCGGAGCGGCTGGACGAGGTGTTCCTCGACCGTCTGCTGACGAAATGTTCCGACCACCTCTCACTTTTGGCCGCACCCTCTCTCCTCGACAGGACCTATGATTTCGATCGTCAGGCGTTTCTGCCGATTCTTGAGGTCCTGCAGCGCAGTGCGCCCGTCGCCGTTCTAGACCTTCCCCATCAATGGTGTGACTGGACGCGGGCGGTGCTTGCGGAAGCCGACGAGGTGGTCATTACGGCGGTTCCGGATCTCGCAAACCTGCGCAATACGAAGAACCTGTTCGACGCGCTGATAAAACTGAGACCCAACGACAAGTTACCGCATCTCGTTCTCAATCAGGTCGGCATGCCGAAACGCCCGGAGATCGCCCCTGCGGATTTTCTCGACCCACTGGAAATCGAGCCGGTCGCCATCATTCCGTTCGACGCCCAGCTGTTCGGAAATGCCGCCAACAGCGGTCGCATGATCAGCGAGATGGACGAAAAATCCCAGATCGCGGAAACGTTCTCGCAAATTGCCCATACCATTACAGGCCGTACCATTCTGCGCAAAAACAAGCGCGGCGGTCTGGACAAGCTCAAGAATATTCTCAAGCGCAAATAGGCTCCCTTTCTGGGCCTTTAGACGGAAACGCCGATGTTCGGAAAACGCGGGCCAGAAGGCCCAGCCAGAACCATAAAGCCAGATTTTGTCGCGCCTGCCATACAGCAGGTGAAGGCAACACCTGAGCCGCGATCTCTGGCGATCGACACTTTGGAGCCCGGCCAATCGCCTGCAACGCGGCAGGCACAATCTCCCATGCAATCGCCGCAGAAAAAGCGTGCCCGCACGGAAGATTATTACAATACCAAAGGCCAGGTCTTTTCCGCGCTCATCGATACGATCGACCTTTCGCAGCTCGCCAAGCTCGACGCGGAGAGCGCACGCGAGGAAATCCGTGATATCGTCAACGATATCATAACGATCAAGAATTTCGCCATGTCCATCGCCGAGCAGGAAGAGCTGCTCGAAGACATTTGCAACGACGTTCTTGGTTATGGGCCGCTGGAGCCGCTTCTCGCACGCGATGATATTGCCGATATCATGGTCAACGGTTCCGGCCAGACCTTCATCGAAGTCGGCGGCAAGACCATCGAATCCGACATACGGTTCCGTGACAATGGTCAATTGCTTTCCATCTGCCAGCGCATCGTCAGCCAGGTCGGCCGACGCGTGGACGAATCGAGCCCGATATGCGACGCCCGCTTACCCGATGGATCGCGTGTCAACGTCATCGCACCACCGCTCGCCATCGATGGTCCGGCGCTTACGATCCGAAAATTCAAGAAGGACAAGCTCACGCTAGACCAGCTGGTGCGTTTCGGCGCGATCACGCCTGAAGGCGCGACCCTGCTCAAGATCATCGGCCGCGTCCGCTGCAATGTCGTCATCTCTGGTGGTACCGGCTCGGGCAAGACCACGCTTCTCAATTGCCTGACGAGCTTCATCGACAAGGATGAACGCGTCATCACCTGTGAGGACACCGCCGAACTGCAACTGCAGCAACCGCATGTGGTGAGGCTGGAAACGCGCCCGCCGAATATCGAAGGTGAAGGCGAGATCACCATGCGTGATCTGATCAAGAACTGCCTTCGTATGCGGCCTGAACGTATCATCGTCGGCGAAGTGCGTGGACCGGAGGTTTTCGACCTTCTTCAGGCGATGAACACCGGCCATGACGGATCGATGGGAACGCTCCACGCCAATACGCCGCGGGAATGCCTCAGCCGTATCGAATCGATGATCGCCATGGGCGGGTTTACCCTGCCGGCAAAGACGGTACGCGAAATCATCTCGGGCTCTATCGATATCGTCATTCAGGCCCAGCGCCTTCGCGACGGCTCGCGCCGGATAACGCAGATCACCGAAGTGATCGGCATGGAAGGCGACGTCATCGTGACCCAGGATCTGATGCGATACGAAATTGACGGCGAAGACGCGCATGGCAAGCTGATCGGCAAGCATGTCTCCACGGGCATCAGCAAACCTCATTTCTGGGATCGCGCGCGCTACTATGGCGAGGAAAAACGCCTGGCCACCGCGCTCGACGAGATGGAAAAGACATCCTAGAGCAAGTCTTGTTTAAACGGAATCGTCTGACGTGCTCTAACTCTTTGTTTCTACGCATTTTCCGGACGGAAAACCACTACGCAATTTTACTGGAAATGCTCTAAGGAAGGCGACTGCCATGGACCCCACAATCCTGTTACTGGCCGCACTTGTCGCTATTTCGGCAGGGGCGCTTGCTTATGCCTTCCTCTTCCAGCAGATCGAGGTCGAGAAAAAGACCACCAGTCGCGTCAAGCGGGTCAAGGCCGCCGAAACGGATCACGCAAACATCAAGGCCGCGCGGGACCGGGTCCAGGAACTTGGCAAACGCCGCAAGTCCATGCAGGACAGCCTGCGGGAAATGGAAAAGAAACAAAGCGAAAAGGCAAAGAAAGCAAAGAATGTCGGTTTGCGCGAAAAGCTGGTTCAGGCGGGACTGCAACTTTCTGTCCGGCAGTTCCACCTTCTGAGCGCAGGCGCGGCTGCTTTCTCCGTCGTCATTGCGCTTCTTTATGGCCTGTCGTTGCTTATCGCTCTGCTCATAGGAGCCGTCGTGGCCTTGGGACTGCCGAGATGGGTATTGGGATTTATACTCAAGCGCCGGCAGAAAAAATTCCTCGAGGAATTCCCAAATGCGCTGGATGTCATGTGCCGGTCGATCAAATCCGGATTGCCGCTCAACGACGCCGTGCGACTGATCGCGTCGGACGGACAGGAACCGGTGAAGACGGAGTTCCAGCGCGTCGTCGATGCGCAGCAGGTCGGCATCGGCATTCCGCAGGGGATCGAGCGCATGATGCTGACCGTGCCGCTTTTCGAAGTTAGCTTCTTCAGCACCGTCATCAACATTCAGGCGCAGGCGGGCGGCAACCTTTCGGAGGCTCTTTCCAACCTTTCGAAAGTTCTGCGTGAACGCAGGAAAATGCGTGCCAAAGTCAACGCGTTATCGATGGAGGCGAAGGCCTCTGCAGTTATTATTGGCGCGCTGCCTTTCATCGTCATGCTGCTGGTGCATTTCACCTCGCCCGACTATCTGTCGGTGCTCTTCACCGACATGCGTGGGCACATCATTCTGGGGGTGTCGGGATTGTGGATGCTGATCGGGATTTTCATCATGCGCCAAATGATCAATTTCGACATATGAGGGCACGACCATGACAGGAAGCCTCTTTTCCAGCCTGACGGACCCGCAAACGATCATTGCCATTCTCGTCACCCTTGCGGTTTTCGCAACCCTCTATACGCTCATCATGCCGCTCTTTGAGCGAAAAGACTTCGCCAAGCGCATGAAAGCCGTGTCATCGGAGCGCGATCTCATTCGCAGCCGCGAGCGTGAGCGCCTGGCCGCCGCCACTAGGGACGGCAAGGCCTCCCTGCGTGGCAATAATAATAAATCGGCGCGCCGCATCGTCGAAAAATTCAACCTTCAGGAAGCGCTTGCCGACAAGAACACGATGAACAAGCTGCGCGCTGCGGGTTTTCGTTCACAGAATGCGCTCAACACATTTCTTGCCGCCCGGTTCGTGCTGCCATTCGTTTTTCTGGCCCTGGCCTTTACCTGGGTTTTCGTTCTCGGAAACCTCGCCGATAAGGCTTTCGTCGTCCGGCTGATGGCAGTGCTCATATTCGGCTATCTGGGTTTTTACGCACCCAATATTTATGTTTCGAACGCTATGAACAAGCGGCAGGCCTCGATCAGGCGCGCTTGGCCGGATGCGCTGGATCTGATGCTGATCTGCATCGAATCCGGTGTGTCCATGGAGGCCGCCATGCGTCGTGTTGCGGAAGAAATGGGTGAGCAGTCGCCCGAACTGGCGGAGGAAATGATGCTGACGACAGCGGAGCTTTCCTTCCTTCAGGACCGGCGCATCGCACTTGAGAATTTTGGCATGCGCACGCAGCTAGACGGCGTCAAAAGCGTGGTGCAAGCGCTTATCCAGGCGGAACGATACGGCACGCCATTGGCTCAGGCGTTGCGCGTTCTGGCCCAGGAAGGCCGCGACGAGCGGATGAACGAAGCCGAAAAGAAGGCCGCCGCCCTGCCGCCAAAGCTGACCGTGCCGATGATCATATTTTTCCTGCCGGTGCTCATCGCAGTCATTCTCGGACCAGCCGGCATTCGCGTCGCCGATACGTTCTGACACGCTAAACGCGACCGCACTGTAGGCGGTAGCGAGTGATGAGGCGGAGCTTTGAATATTATCTGCGATCTGGTGTTGATGGACGTGCCTGAACCCGCATCAGCCTGCTGGCTTGTTGTCCTTCTTCGCCAGTTGCTGCCAGGAATTCTGCTGCGACAGCATTGCACGCAGATAACCGAGATTTGCCTGTGCCTGCTGTGGCGAAAGTTCCTGAACCGCGATGCGCTCAGCCTCGGCAAACCGTCCCTGAAGACCCACCACGAGCGCGAGGTTTTGGCGAACGCGGCTGTCGGCGCCCGGCTGGGCGATGGCCGATTGCAGATATGTCTCGGCGGTACGGGGATCGCTCGACAGGACATAGGACATGCCAAGGTTCGAGAGCACGCTTGGATCGTTCGGTTTGAGATCGAGTGCCTGCCTGTATTTGGTGCGGGCCTCGTTCGACCTGCCAAGCTGGTCGAGCACGGCACCTTCGGCAGAATACAGCCGCCAGTCTGGACGATCAGGCGTCTGTGCTCTCTGGATGGTTGAAAGGGCCTGTTCGAGCTGGCCTGATGCTGCCTGCGCCTTGCCATAGGCGGCAAGCACCTCGCGGTCGGCCGGATTGGCGATGGCGATCTGCTGCATGACCGCGAGCGCCTGCGTGTTCTTGCCGGTCATCATCAGCACGTTGGCATAATTCATGCCGACTGACCTGTCCTTGGGGTTGCGTTCATAGGCCTTGCCGGCCGTCTCTTCCGCCTGCCGGAGCTGGTCCATGTTCATGTGGTCATAGGAGCGTGTGGTCGCAGGAATGGAGCCGGTGGACATGCGATCCGGCTTGTTGGTGCTCGCGCATCCGGAAACGGCGAAAACCAGCGCTGCGAGACATGCTCCCCGCAGTAAGCCTGTCCGACCTGTCTCGCTCAAAGAAAAAGCAGTCATGGCAGTGCTCCAGCCCAAGAATTATCGATCTTGCGCCCGACATACGACAGACTCACATGACGCAACTTTCGCTTAAGCAATAATCTGTTAACCCTAACAGAGCGTTAATCGCACCGATTCTCGACAGTTACGAAAGCAGACCATGGCGCCCTATCAGTTCATCGAACGCCCGACACCTTTCAGCTCCAAGGCTGGCAGCACCCTGCCGGTTTTCGCCGTGACGCCAGCCCATATCGAACAGGGTGCCATCGATCCTGTTGCTCTGGACTGGGCGAAAAAAGCGGGTTTCAAGGCCGAAGCAGGCGCCGTATTGCTTGTTCCCTCTTCCGATGGTTCGCTGGGTGGCGTTCTTCTCGGCCTTGGCGGCAATCCCTCCGAAATCCCGTTCATAACCGGAAAACTGGCCCGCGAGCTGCCCGAAGGCGAGTGGCATATTGAAACCGCGCCATTGACGGCCAATCGGCTGGCTCTCGGTTTCGGCCTCGGCAGCTACCGCTTCGACAAATACAAGACAACCAAAACCAGCGGGGCAAAGCTTCTCATTCCGCAGGATGCCGAAGATGGCGAAATCAAGCGCGTTCTGGCCGGCGTCTTCCTCGCCCGCGATCTCATCAATGTTCCGGCCAACGATATGGGACCGGACGAGCTTGAGATCGCCTTCCGCAGCCTTGCCGCACACTACAAGGCAAAGGTGGGCGTCATTACCGGCGACGATCTGCTGAAGGAAAACTTCCCGCTCATCCACGCCGTCGGCCGCGCCAGCGAAAGCGCACCGCGCCTTCTGGAAATGAACTGGGGCAAGAAGGGAAATCCCCGCCTGACCCTCGTTGGCAAGGGTGTCTGCTTCGATACTGGTGGTCTCGATATCAAGCCAGCCGCCTCCATGGCGCTGATGAAGAAGGACATGGGTGGTGCGGCCAATGTTCTCGGTCTCGCGCTGATGATCATGGACGCGAAACTGCCGATCAATCTTCGCGTCCTCGTGCCCGCCGTCGAAAACTCCATTTCCGCCAACGCCTTCCGTCCCGGTGACATCTACAGGAGCCGCAAGGGCCTGACGGTACAGATCGACAATACGGATGCGGAAGGCCGTCTCGTTCTGGCCGATGCGCTGGCCTATGCAGACGAGGATGCGCCGGACCTGATGATTGACATGGCAACGCTCACGGGTGCCGCCCGCGTTGCTCTCGGCCCGGATCTGCCGCCCTTCTATACCGATGACGACGATCTGGCCCACGATATAGCGGAAGCCAGCATCGATACCGACGATCCCCTTTGGCGCATGCCGCTCTACATGGGGTACGACAAGGATATCCGCTCACGCGCGGCCGATATCACCAACGCGCCATCAGGCGGCATGGCAGGATCGATCACCGCCGCTTTGTTCCTGAAGCGTTTCGTCACCAATACGAAAAAATGGGCACATTTCGATATTTACGGCTGGTCCTTGAGCGAAAGGCACCATTCATCGATCGGCGGCGAGGCTCAAGGGATCAGAGCACTCTTCCATTACATCACACACCAGTTTGCGAAGTAAATCGGTACCGCGGTTGATTTGACCGGCCCACGGGCGCTTCGTTAAGCGGAGCGCCCGGCCTTACTCAAACCAGAACCTTCTGTTCCTTGAGATCTTCCTCACCGAAGAACTTCAGATAACGCTCCACCTCGGATCGTTCGCCTGTCGCTTTTTGCGGATTATCGGAGAGTTTCACGGCTGGCCGACCATTGGCGTCGCTGACCTTGCAGACAATGGAAATCGGCTTCAGGCTGGCGATGGTCTTCGGCGCGCAACCGGCGAAATCATTGGTCAGATTGGTGCCCCAGCCGAAGCTCATGCGCACCCGACCTTCGAAATGCCTGTATGTATCGACGATGGCATCGACATCGAGCCCATCTGAGAAAATCAGCATCTTCTTGCGGGGGTCACGGCCCATCTTCTGCCACCACTCGATGATCTTTTCCCCGCCTTCGATCGGCGGCGCGCTGTCGGGACGGAAGCCCGTCCAGTCCGCCACCCATTCCGGCGCGTTGCGCAGAAAGGCCGCCGTGCCAAAAGCATCGGGCAGCACGATCAGCAGGTTGCCGCCGTAAAGCCGGTTCCAGTCCTTCAGAACCTGATAGGGTGCTGCGGCCAATTCCTCGTTGGTCTGCGCCAGCGCCGCAACCACCATCGGCAATTCATGCGCATTGGTGCCGACCGCCTCAAGGTCGGAATCCATGGCGAGAAGGACGTTGCTCGTGCCGGTGAAGGCAGGGCCAATGCCTTCCTTCAGCGCCTCGACGCACCAGCGCTGCCACAGAAAACTGTGGCGGCGGCGGGTGCCGAAATCGGAAATACGCAGGCCCGGCAGTTCCCGCAACCGTTCGACCTTTTCCCACATCTTGGCCTTTGCGCGGGCGTAGAGAACATCCAGCGTGAAATAACCAAGCGAGCGCATTGCGCTGCGCGAGCGTAGCTCATTGATGATCGCCAGCGCCGGGATTTCCCAGAGTGTCGTATCCATCCAGCGGCCGTGGAAATTCAGCTCATATTGCCCGTCTCGCTTGAAAAGCTCGTATTCCGGCAGCTGGTAGCTCGAAAGCCAGGAGAGGAATTCCGGCTCGAAGATTTGCGAGCGGCCGTAGAAGGTGTTACCCGCAAGCCAGATGTTCTCCTTCTTGGAGAGGCGCAGGGTACGCGCGTGATCGAGCTGCTCGCGCAGTTCCATCTCGTCGATCTCTTCCGCCAACCGCACCGTCTTCGTGCGGTTGATGAGCGAAAACGTCGCGTCGACTTCCGGATAGAGTTTCCAGATCATCTGCAACATCAGCAGCTTGTAGAAATCCGTATCGATCAGGCTGCGGACGATCGGATCGAGTTTCCAGGTGTGATTGTGGACACGGGTTGCTATATCGGTCTTCGTCATGCTTGCATTCCCCAGCATCGGCCCAGAACATCGGCAGGGCCGACGTCACCCCGCACCTCGGCAGGTATTATCAACCTGTCATGTCAAAGATTTATCTGAAAAAGCAACAACAAGTCCAGAGTGCGGGCGGCGCAAACGCCGCTTTAAGTCATATTACTTCAGAAGGTCGGGTCGACTGGATTGATGCCGGGATACCAGTCCTTGGAGATAGGATTTCTGCCACCGAAGCTGGAGATGCCGTTCTCATCAGTGCAGCGATAGCCCTGAACCGGCAGACCGCGGCTACCGAAAACATCCCGGTATGGGCCGCGGGCATATCCAGTTACACCAAGTTCGCTATGGCAATTGTAACGCACCTTGGGCTGTAGCGTTCGCGGGTCCTTGACACCCGGCAGGTTCGCATAGGCATCTGGA
The DNA here is from genome assembly GCF_056393925.1 of Agrobacterium sp. 10T429. NCBI lineage: Bacteria > Pseudomonadati > Pseudomonadota > Alphaproteobacteria > Hyphomicrobiales > Rhizobiaceae > Agrobacterium > Agrobacterium sp. 10T429. The sequence continues at coordinate 151,218 of NZ_JBFTGV010000001.1, read as the reverse complement.
GCCGGAGCAAAACCATTCTGAAAAACGGTCTGCGCCTGCGCGGAAGCGCTCATTAAAACCGCTGCCAGGATCGCTGCCAATCGTGTTGCCATTTTTGTGTTCATCGATGCCGGTCCCGTACCATCATTCAACCGATGTAGGCTTTCGGCTGTAGTCGCACAAAGGGCGAGGCAGGCACAATTTCGTGAAGCCGCCGCCTCAGCCTTCCAGACGCCGGAAAGCCGTCGGCTTTTCGTAAAGCCAGCCGATGCGCTCGATGGCCTCATTGAGATTTTCGCGTGCAACATTCATCGTGTGGCCATTGGCATGCAGCAGCGTCTCTTCGTTTTCCATGAGCCCGACATGGCCCTTCCAGAAAACCAGATCGCCGCGGCGCAATTCATCGCGTTCTATTTCCACGCCGAGCGATTTCACCTGCATGTCTGTATCGCGCAGAACCCGTCGGCCCGTCATCGCCATAGACAATTGCACGAGGCCCGAGCAATCGATGCCGAAGCCGGAGCGGCCGCCCCAGAGATAAGGTGTCTCGATAAAGCGCAAGGCCACCGCAACATAGTCCTCTTCGAGAGCGGCATCGACTGGTCGGCAATGGGCAGCGATTATGCCTTCGCCTTTTTCGGTCAGCAGATAGCGGGTGCCGCGTGTCTCGGCCTCACCAACGATCCGGACCATGCTGCCCATGGAAATGGCTGCGACCGGCGGTTTGCGCAATTCGGCGGAAGGATAGAGGAAGGTGCGTGGCGCAACCACCTGGTGGGTAACGGCAACGACATCGCCGATTGCCGTCTCCGGCACGTAACCGGCATAACCGTCAGCATCCGCCTGCACCCAGGCCCAGCCATTCGCCCGGTCGAAAATGCGCACGGTTTCACCAAACAGCAGCTCCGTATCGATGCCGGCGGCAAGGTCAGGCGTTGGCCGCAGGCCAATAACCGGCACCGCGATCTGGGCGGGCGAACCGCTGACGAAACGCTCGGCCTGAACCACGCCTTGCAGTTTCTCATCGGCCAGATCGGAGCGGAAGACATTCAGGCGGCGGTCGAGCATCATGGTTTCACATCCAGAGGTTAGATCTTGCGTGCCTGATCAATAATCAGATCGCCGAATTTTTCCAGATAGAGCGCACCTGCCACGGTGCGTTTTATCACGACATTGCGCTTGTCCCGTTCGTCCCGCACCCTGTCAACCAGCCCGAGCGCCCCCAGACTGTCGAGTGCGCGGGTGATGACCGGTTTGGTCACGCCCAGCAAGGCGGCGAGGCCCCGGACTGTATGTGGCGGCGGCACGAGGTATATCTGCAGCAGGATTGTAGTCTGGCGCAAGGTCAAATCCGGCGCATCGGCCGTGACCTGCGCAGCAGATACGCGATGCCAAAGCCCCAAGGCCTCCGTAGGCGAAAGTTCTGCAGGCAAACCGGTAACCTTCCAGTCGTTATCCCACCGTTTTCATTCAACGGAGCGGAAAACTCAAGAAGCATACCGCACAAACAGAACCGCCGCGCCTTCACAGACCATAAAAGATCGCGCGGCGCGGCGGTGTTGTTTAAACCCGTTTGTCGGGCCTTTAATGTCCCCTCTGGACTTGCAAGATGAGATGCAGGAAGCGTGCCAGTTTTACTGCAGTGCACAAATACGAGTAAAAACAGGTGCTTGGGGTATAATTCCGATGTTATGTTCAAATTTTCCGCAAGGCGAAAATAGCAACAAAAACAGGCAATCAGCAATTCAGTGCTTAAAAACTGCCTTCCGCCGTAACAGCGGAAGGCTGGGATCGGGATGGATCAGATTTCCGCACCACGTGCGGCATCGGTCGCATCTGCATTGTGCCGCCGGTTATGTCGGATCGACGACCAGAGCGAAATGCCGATCAGGGTCGCGCCACCAAGGCCGGTAATGACCTCCGGAATGTGGAACATCGTCTGCACGTACATGATGACGGACAGGATGAGGATCGCGTAGAAAGCGCCGTGTTCCAGATAGCGGTATTCGGCAAGCGTTCCCTTTTCCACCAGCATGATCGTCATCGAGCGCACGTACATGGCGCCGATGCCGAGGCCGATGGCGATGATGAACAGGTTCTGCGTCAGCGCAAAAGCACCGATGACGCCATCGAAGGAGAAGCTTGCATCGAGCACTTCGAGATAGAGAAACGCACCGAAGCCGCCTTTTGCAGCGCCTTCGAGCACTTCCTGGCTACGATCGAGAATACCGCCGACGACTTCCACCAGCAGGAAGGTCAAAAGACCCCAGATTGCCGCATGGAAAAAGGTGTTGGCCGCAACCGGACCAAGCTCCGGATTGTCGCTGGCGCCGATGATACGAGAGAAGGCCAGCATGACGACCAGCACGACGGCGATCTCGATACCCTTGACGGAGGAATAGACCGCAGCCTTTTCCTCGATCCAGCGCACCCAGTGCACGTCCTTTTCATGGTCGAAGAAGAAGTTGAGACCGACCATCATCAGGAAGGTACCGCCGAAAGCAGCGATCGGCAGATGGGCGTCACGCATGATTTCTGCATAACGTTCCGGCTGCGTGGCCGCCATGACGAGCGCCGTCCAGGGGCCGACATTGGCGGCAACGACCACGATCAGTAGCGGGAAGACGATACGCATGCCGAAAACGGCAATCAGAATACCCCAGGTCAGGAAGCGATGCTGCCAGACTGGCGTCATCTCTTTCAGCTTGTTGGCATTGACGATGGCGTTGTCGAAGGAAAGCGAAATTTCCAGCACGGCAAGCACCGCACAAATGAAGAATATCGTCGCTGTTCCACTGACAGTTCCGGTCATTTCCCAGCCGAGATAGCCGCCAAGGATCAGACCGACGATGGTGACGATAAAAGCCCACTTGAAGTAGGAAAGTGTGGTTTTCTGGGCAGCGCTCATGTCCGGTTACCTCCGGTAACGAGAGCGATTGCGGAACGACGCAGGACGTCGGGCCGCACGCAGAAAGCACGCGCGCGAAGCACATTCAGGTTTTTCATAGTTTTTAATCCGCCGGCCAATTTTTGCAGGCGGTACCGACATCACGAGAGCGCCGTAAAACTCTCGCCAGAGGGGCCCGGCACCTTTGTTTCCTCTGCCCTTGCGAGACATATGATCGCAGGACCTTCTCTTACTCCTCGAAGATCACCTCTTCGTCAAGTCCCGTGACGATTTCGGCGGCAACATCACGGGTAAACAGAGGAAATGTCTAGTCCGCAGCCAGTATATCCACCTTTTCGCGACCGCGTTTGAGCGTATTTTCACGGAAGAAAATATAAAGGCCGGAAAGAACGATCAGGCCCGCACCGACAACGATACTGGTCTGCGGCACATCACCAAAGAACAGCCAGCCAAAGACCACCGCCCAGAGCAGCAATGTGTATTGCAGCGGCGCGACGGTCGCGGCGTCCGCGAGCTTCAGAGCGCGGTTGACCAGCACATGCGCTGCCATGGCGACCACCCCGAGCAGGCCGAGGAAAGCGAGATCGAAACCGGACTGGACCGGCAACCAGCCAGACGGCGTGACGAACACCGCAACGAGGCCCGCAAGCCCCGCACCGATGATCTGCCAGAAAGCGAGCACCGTATCGGGCGTGTTGCGTAGCTGGCGTCCGGACAACATCATGAAGGCGAAGGCGGCGCTGCCGAGAATGGAAAACAGTGCGGCCGAGGTGAGGCTTGCCGAGCTTGGCTGCAAGGCAATGAGAACACCGACGAAACCAATGGCGATGGCCGTCCAGCGACGCCAGCCGACCTTTTCTCCCAGGAGAAACGGCGATAGAGCCGCAACATAAATGGGGGCGGCGAGCCAATAGGTCATCACGTCTGCCAGCGGCAGAGCAGCGACTGCGAAATAGAAACAGAAAAGCTCGGCGGTGGAGAAGAATACGCGCGCCACCTGGAGAGACGGTCGCTCGATTTTCATGAGGCCGGAAAGACCGCCTTTCCACACGATCGGAACCAGAATGACAAGGGCAGCGACGCTGCGGATGAGGATCACCTGCCCCTGGCTGTAGGTCGAAACCAGCCATTTTCCCATAGCGTCGTTCAACGCGAAAAGCAGCATTCCAAGCAGCATGACGGCCACGCCGAGGCCAGTCGGCGAAAGCTTTCGTAATATATTCGGCATGTCAGGTTCCGTTCTCTCCCAATGGCTGCATTGGTCGTTCAGCCAGCCCTCGTTTGTCAAGCCCGAAGCGGGAGGAGTCGCGTATTAATAGTACTAATAAATTGGCAATTTCGATGTCACGCGAACATGCGCTTCTCTTCGGCAACGAGTTCCTGGAGAAAATCGACCACCGTGCGCACGCGGACCAACTGACGGGCGGATTCGTGATAGGCCGTCCAATAGGACCGACTTATGCTCATATGCGGCATGATCCGCAGAAGTTCGGGATATTGTCCGGCAATGTAATTGTGCAGGATGCCGATACCGGCGCCCGAGCGCACCGCCTCGGTCTGACCGGTGGCGCTGGATATTTCAAAGGCGGCGTCCCAGTCACGCATAATCTCGCCGGTATAGTTCAGAGAAGGCGAGAAGATCAGATCCTCGACGTAGCCGATGCGCCGATGGCGCTTGAGTGTTTCCACATCCGCCGGCGTTCCATATTCGGAGAGATAGGACTTCGATGCGTAAAGCCCCAGCGAATAGTCGGTGAGCTTGGAAAACATCAGCCTACCCTGTTCCGGCCGCTCTATGGTGATGGCGATATCGGCCTCGCGCTGCGACAGGGAAAAGGAGCGCGGCACCGGCACGAGCTGGATTTTCAGGTCGGGATAACGCGCGGTCAGCCGGCCAAGCCGTGGCGCAAGAAAAGAAACCCCGAGACCATCGGGCGCGCCGATGCGCACCGTTCCCGCCACTGCCGTATCGACACGACCGAGATTTGCCTGCGCATTCAGCATTTCGGTTTCCATGCGCTCGGCGGCGCCCAAAAACAGCTGACCGTCTTCGGTCAGTTCGCAACCGTTCGTCCGGCGGATAAATAATTGGGTCTTCAGTGCCTGCTCCAGCGACGTCAATCGTCGCGAAAGCGTTGCGTGGTTGAGGCCGAGCCGTTTCGATGCGGCAAGGATCTGCCCGGAGCGGGCAACGGCGAGGAAGATGCGGACGTCATCCCAATTCATGGTTTGCTGCGCAGCATTATGGGTTCGACGTCAAGCAAGGTCAGCGACGTCACCATTCCTGCCACACCCTCTTTGTATTTCAGAAAATGCGGCGTTTGCAGATGCGCTTCATATGCCGCCCGGTCCGCGTAGACTTCGAGGATGCGAATCTTTTCCGGGCTGCCTTTAATTGCCACCGCATTTAATGCAAGCACACCAATTTCCAGGCTGACCGAGGCTTCGATCTCTTCTGCAAGCAGTCTGCGATAGGCATCCAGCTGGGTTGGATCGATTTGGATTTCAGCCATCCGCACGACTGGTTCATCGCTCATCAAGCTTCTGACCTTCTGTTGACCGGCGAACGTGTGGGTGTCGGAAATCCGCCGCCACCCTCAAAATGCTCGCCTTGCTTCAATTTACGCACAACGGTTTCTTATCTGAGTTCATTGATTTGTACAAATTCAAGTGCAATGCTGAACCATCAAAAAATCTCGGAGGAAAGCCCCATGAGGGAAATCGGTCATTTCATCAACGGCAAGCATGTGTCTGGCACAAGTGGCCGCACATCTAACGTCTACAACCCGGCAACCGGCGAAGTGCAGGCGACTGTCGCGCTTGCCAGCGACGCCGAGTTGCGCGCTGCCGTGGAAAGCGCAAAAGCGGCGCAGCCGAAGTGGGCCGCCACCAACCCGCAGCGCCGCGCCCGCGTTTTCTTCAAGTTCGTCGAACTTCTGAACCGCGACATGAATGAGCTGGCGGTGCTGCTCTCCAGCGAGCACGGAAAGACCGTCGAAGATTCCAAGGGCGATATCGTGCGCGGCCTCGAAGTCTGCGAATTCGTCTGCGGCATTCCGCATCTGCAGAAGGGTGAGTTCACCGAGGGCGCAGGTCCCGCCATCGACATGTATTCGATCCGCCAGCCGGTCGGCATCGGTGCGGGCATCACGCCGTTCAACTTTCCGGGGATGATCCCAATGTGGATGTTTGCGCCGGCAATCGCCTGCGGCAACGCCTTTATCCTCAAGCCTTCCGAGCGCGATCCGTCCCTGCCGATCCGCCTTGCCGAACTGATGATCGAGGCAGGTCTTCCGGCTGGCATCCTCAACGTCGTCAATGGTGACAAGGGCGCTGTCGACGCCATCCTGACCGATCCGGATATCGGCGCGGTTTCCTTCGTCGGCTCGACGCCGATTGCCCGCTACGTCTACGGTACTGCCGCCATGAACGGCAAGCGCGCACAGTGCTTCGGCGGCGCGAAGAACCACATGATCATCATGCCTGATGCCGATCTCGATCAGGCCGTGAACGCCCTGATGGGCGCCGGTTACGGTTCGGCCGGCGAGCGCTGCATGGCCGTGTCGGTTGCGGTTCCGGTTGGCGAAGAAACGGCCAACCGTCTCGTTGAAAAGCTCATCCCGCAGATCGAAGCACTGAAGATCGGCCCCTACACCGACGACAAGGCGGATATGGGCCCGCTCGTTACCAAGGAAGCGCAGACGCGCGTCAAGGGTCTGATCGACAGCGGTGTCGAGCAGGGCGCGAAACTGCTGGTCGATGGCCGCGACTTCAAGCTCCAGGGTTATGAAGACGGCTATTTCGTCGGTGGCTGCCTGTTCGACCACGTCACCCCTGACATGGACATCTACAAGACGGAAATCTTCGGACCTGTTCTCTCCGTCGTTCGCGCCAAGAACTACGAAGACGCGCTGGAACTGCCGATGAAGCATGAATATGGCAACGGTGTTGCGATCTACACCCGTGACGGCGATGCTGCGCGTGACTTCGCCAGCCGCATCAATATCGGCATGATCGGCATCAACGTTCCGATCCCTGTTCCGCTCGCCTATCACTCCTTCGGCGGCTGGAAGGCCTCGAGCTTCGGTGATCTCAACCAGCATGGAACGGATTCGATCAAGTTCTGGACGAAGACCAAGACGATCACCTCGCGCTGGCCGTCCGGCATCAAATCGGGTGCCGAATTCGTCATGCCGACGATGAAGTAAGCAATGCGTCTCTAAACAATGAACCGGCGGGCGATTGACCCGCCGGTATCCTAACCGGTCACAGGCGTGTAAACGGCGTCAATTGGTCGGGCCGTCGTTGAAACCCACTTCGTCCACCAGCTCGGATGCCTGTTTGCGGTGGGCGGCAATATCCGTCAGTGGCAGCTTGTCCGGATTGATGGGGCCGAAGCCCTTCACGACATCGGAAGGCTCCGCGCCGGGCAGCACCGGGTATTCGAAGACCTGCTTGGCATAGATTTCCTGCGCCTCGCGCGATGCCAGGAATTCCATCAGCTTCAGCGCATTGTCCTTGTTGGGTGCGTATTTCGTCAGCGCCATGCCGGAAATATTCACATGCGTTCCGCGGTCGCCCGCATTGGGAAAGATCACCCGCACCGATCCCGCCCAGACCTTTTCCTCCGGCTCGCGGTCGTTGGTCAGCATCAGGCCGACATAATAGGTATTGCCGAGCGCGATATCGCATTCGCCGGAAAAGATCGATTTGGCCTGGCTGCGGTCTGTTCCATCAGGCTTGCGGGCAAGATTGTTCTTAAGGCCGGTCAGCCATGTTCGGGTATAATCGACGCCATGATGGGCGATCATCGAGGCGATCAGCGCGATATTGTAGGAATGCTGGCCGTCGCGAATGCAGATCTTGCCCTTCCATTTCGGATCGGCAAGCTCTTCATAGGTGATGTCTTTCTGGGTGACCCGCTCCTTTGAGGCATATACCACGCGGCCACGCGTCGTCAGGCCGAACCATTCGCCTTGCGGATCGCGCAGATTGGCCGGGATATCCTTTTCAATAACGGGATCGTTCAGCACCGGCTGTGTAACGCCGCCTTCTTTCGCCTCGACAAGCCGGGCGATATCGACCGTCAACAGCACGTCGGCCGGCGAATTGACGCCTTCTGCCTGAATGCGCTCCACCAGACCCTTGTCGAGGAAGAGAACGTTCGCCTCTATGCCCGTTTCTTTCGTGAAGGCATCGAGCAGCGGCTGGATCAACTCGGGCTGCCGGTAGGAATAGACGTTTACCTCGCCGTCCGCAAAAGCAGCGGGCGCGGCCGAGAGGATCGTCAGACCCGAAAAAACGGCAGCGGAAAAACACGATTTCAAGCTTGCCATTAAGAATGCCTCCATTACATTCAGATTCTTGACTTGTTTGTTCATGAATCATCAAAGCGGTCAACAAGGCTGTCCGAGAAATATCGGATGGCTGCCAGTTTTTTCAGTTTCTGGAATTGTTCTAAACTGAAAAAGAGACTATATAACTCCACATTGAGAGTTAGGAGACCAGCATGCGTTTGACCAAACAGACCAACTATGCCGTTCGCATGTTGATGTATTGCGCCGCAAATGAAGGCAAGTTGAGCCGCATTCCGGAGATCGCCAGGGCTTATGGCGTATCTGAGCTGTTCCTTTTCAAAATTCTGCAGCCGCTCAACAAGGCCGGTCTGGTGGAAACCGTGCGCGGCCGTAACGGCGGCGTGCGTCTTGGCAAACCCGCTGAGAAAATCAGCCTGTTTGACGTGGTGAAGGTGACCGAAGACAGTTTTGCCATGGCGGAATGTTTCGAGGACGGTGCTGTCGAATGTCCGCTTGTGGATAGCTGCGGCCTCAACTCGGCGCTTCGCAAGGCGCTCAATGCCTTCTTCGATGTGCTGGCGGAATATTCCATCGACGATCTCGTCAAGGCGCGGCCGCAGATCAACTTCCTGCTCGGCATCGACACGGAAATGCCGAAGATCGCCGCCTTGCCGGCCGCCTGATCATCCCATTGCCCAAGCAACAATTGCGCTAGCCCGTGTCCGCAGGTCACGGGCTTTTCTTTTATAGAATACTTCGGAAATGCAATATTTTTGGTCGAGCGTGTTGACGCCAGGAGACGAAGCGGCGCATTTGGTCGCGAGCTTTTTTGAAGCAATCAGCCAGCGTCGCAATGATCATCAAGCCTGAATTCCATACATTTGCACTTACCGCGCTCGTCGGCAGCATGGGTGCGCTGCTTGCCAGTCTCCTTAACGTTCCAGCGCCGTTTCTGTCCGGTCCGGCGCTCGCCGTGACGATTACGGGACTGGCGGGCGTGAAGCTTGGGATTCCCGCCTTCATCCGCAATGCCTGTTTCGTTGTGGTCGGCATTTCGATGGGAACGAGCGTAACGCCGTCGGTGATCGATGCCGCGAAGACATGGCCACTGAGCTTCGTCATCGTGCTCGTTGCAGTCGTCATCATGCTGTATGTCGCCTATTGGATCCTGCATTACGGCTTCGGATACGACAGGACGACGGCAATGCTGGGCGCTTCGCCCGGGCACCTCAGCTATATCATCAGCCTCGGCGCCGAGACGAAAAGCGACCTTGCGACCGTCAGCATCGTGCAAAGCGTGCGAGTGCTGGCGCTGACGCTTTCCGTGCCGCTGATTGTTGAATATTTCGATCTCGTCAGCACGGAACCGCTCATCGCCAATCCACCAATGGGCCTGTTCACACTGGCCCTGACCATTGGCGCGTCGCTTGCGATGGGATGGCTGTTCCTTCGCTGGAGATTTCCCGCAGCCCTGCTGCTGGGCGGCGTCGCGGTTTCCATCGGCACCCATATTACCGGCCTTACCGAGGGCGGCGTTCCGAGCTGGCTCAGCCTGCCGGTCTATGTGCTGATCGGCTGTCTCATCGGCACGCGCTTTTCGAATGTGTCGCTGATGGATGTGCGAAAAGGCTTTCTGGCAGGTTTCGTCGTCACCATCGCCGTGATGGTGATCGCCGGAAGTATCGCATGGATGATTTCCAACATTACAGGCGTTCCGCTCAATGCGGTGATGATCGCCTATTCGCCGGGCGGTCTTGAAACCATGGCGGCGATGGCCGTGATGATGCATGCCGATACCGCCTATGTCGGGTCACATCACGTCTTACGGCTCCTGTTCCTGTCGGTTCTCATGCCGCTCGTCATGGGCAAGGATGCACGCAAGCGGGACGGCGAAATCTAAGCCGGGCCAGCGCCCTCGCCATTCAGGTAAAAAACGCCAATGGCGTTGCAACCATTTGTTCCTCTGGCCGTTCATGTTTCTCCGCAATTGCGGCGGCGATTTTTCGCGTGTTCGACAGGCTGACCCACCGGAGGACTATTCATGAACCGCTTGATGATGTTGACAGGCGCCGGATTTGCGCTTGCCCTTTCTGTTTCCTTCGCTCAGGCGCAGGTGGTGGTGTCGTCTAAGATCGACACGGAGGGTGGCGTTCTCGGCAACATCATCCTCGCCGTGCTGAACAAGAACAATATCGAGACGACGGATCGCATCCAGCTCGGCGCTACCCCGGTCGTCAGAAAAGCGATCACTGCTGGCGAGATCGACATTTATCCGGAATACACAGGCAACGCCGCCTTCTTCTTCTCCAAGGCGGACGACCCGCTCTGGAAAGATGCCGCCAAGGCTTATCAGGAAGCCAAGACACTCGACTATGACGCCAACAAGATCGTCTGGCTGACACCATCGCCCGCAAACAACACCTGGGCGATTGCGCTGCGCAAGGATGTTGCCGACAAGAACAATCTGAAGACGCTTTCGGATTTCGGCAAATACATTGCCGGTGGCGGTGAGGTGGTTCTTGCCGCCTCCTCGGAATTCGTCAATTCCGCAGCCGCCCTGCCGGCATTTCAGACCACCTACGGCTTTACCATGAAGCCGGATCAGTTGATCACGCTTTCCGGTGGCGACACGGCTGCCACTATCGCTGCCGCCGCAAACCAGACGAACAATGCCAATGCGGCTATGGTCTATGGCACCGATGGTGGCATAGCGCCGTCCGGTCTTGTCGTGCTTGAGGACGACAAGCATGTGCAGCCCGTTTACCAGCCTGCGCCGATCATTCGCGAGGAAGTTCTGAAAAAGAACCCCAATATCGAGACATTGCTGAAACCCGTTTTCGAAAAGCTGGATCTGGCAACCTTGCAGGAGCTGAACGCCCGCGTGCAGGTGGGGGGCGAACAGGCCAAGGCAGTTGCGACCGACTTCCTGACGAAGAACGGTTTCCTCAAGTAATTGCCATAGAACCGTTGGGGCGGGATATCGGAAACCATGTGAGGTTTTCACCATCCCGTCCGAACCTATGATCCGGGGGAGCGGAATTTGACGAAATGGCCTGACAAGGTAGGCGTGCTGATTTCGTGCCTGCTTCTCTACGCGCTTGCCGCGTCCCCCTTCATGACATTCCGAGCTAACCGGATCATTCAGGGTGAAACGCGAACGATCTTCGAAGCGCTTCCGGTTGCTGTTGCTACCCTCCTCGTCGCCATCATTATTGTCGCCGCCTTCATCGCCTTTTTCCGGTTTCCAGCGCACCTGAAACTCGCCGCTGCGCTGGTCGGTCTCGCGGCACTGGCGATCTTCGTCGGGCAGGCGGCGTCTGCGCTGACACCTGAGGGCAACAGTTTTGCCCGCGTTTCGCCCGCCAGCGGTTTCTGGTTGATGTTTGCAGGGCTTGCATTGCTTGCCGCCGATTGCATTGCACGTCTCCAGCCGAAACCCACTTTGCGGATTTTGCTGTTGCTGGTGGCAACCGGGACGCTTGCGGCGGTCCTGACAAGCGGCCTCTGGGACGATCTCTCCATCATCAAGGAATATACCGGCCGGGCAGATATCTTCTGGACCGAAGCACTGCGGCATGTGGAACTTGCCATCGGGTCGCTGGTTGCAGCCACCCTCGCCGGTATCCCGCTCGGCATTCTCTGTTACAAGATCGAGCGTTTGCGCTCCGGTCTACTGAACGCTCTCAATATCGTCCAGACCATTCCCTCCATCGCGCTTTTCGGCCTTTTGATCGCGCCACTCGGATGGATGGCAGCCAATGTGCCGGGTGCGGCGAAGATCGGCATCGCCGGCATCGGCATGGCGCCGGCCTTCGTGGCGCTATTTCTCTATTCGCTGCTGCCCGTTGTCTCCAATACGGTGGTCGGCCTGTCCGGCGTTTCGCAGGCAGTGCGGGAAGCCGCGCGCGGGCTTGGTATGACGCCACCGCAAAGGCTGCTGCGGGTGGAGTTTCCGCTAGCCATGCCCGTCATCCTCACCGGCATCCGTATCGTACTGGTGCAGAATATCGGTCTTGCGACCATCGCAGCTCTGATCGGCGGCGGTGGATTTGGCGTTTTCGTGTTTCAGGGCATAGGGCAGACCGCGATGGACCTCGTACTGCTCGGCACCGTGCCGACCGTTCTGCTCGGCTTCGCCGCCGCGATTACGCTCGACGCCCTCATCGACAGCAATCTCTTCAGCGCAGGCGGAAGGCAAAAGGCATGATCGAGATCGACACCATCACGAAACGATATGGCGATACGGTCGTGGTCGACCAGGTCTCCCTGACTGTGGCGCCGCGCACCGTCACCGTCATCGTCGGCACTTCCGGGTCGGGAAAAACCACGCTGCTGCGCATGATAAACCGGCTAGTGGAGCCGACCTCCGGCACTATCCGCATCGACGGAGACGATGTGAGCACCATGCCCGGCTACAAGCTGCGCCGTCAGATCGGCTATGCCATTCAGGGCCATGGGTTGTTTCCGCATCGCACCGTGGCGGAGAATATCGCGACGGTTCCGCAGCTCATCGGCTGGGACCGCAAGCGCATCGATGCGAAAATCGACGCGCTGATGCAGCTCTTCCAGCTGGATCCGGCGCTTTATGCCAACCGCTTTCCGCATGAGCTTTCAGGCGGCCAGCAACAGCGTGTCGGCGTGGCGCGCGCGCTTGCAGCAGAACCGAACATTCTCCTGATGGACGAACCTTTCGGTGCACTGGACCCGGTTATCCGCGCAAAGGCCCAGAACGATCTTCTCGATATCCAGAAGAAGCTCGGTGTCACCATCGTTCTTGTCACGCATGATATGGACGAGGCCTTTCACCTGGCGGATCGTATTGCCGTTATGGACAAGGGCCGTATCGTTCAGGACTGCCCGCCGGCCGAGCTGGTGCTGAAACCGGCAACAAATTTCGTCCGCACCATGATCGGCGAAAACGAGCGCGCCCTGAAACTTCTATCCGTCCTGTCGGTTGCAGACGTCGTGGAGCCGGGAAGCGCTGAAGGCGAACCTTTGAATGAACATACCAGCCAGCGCGACGCCCTGTCTGCAATGTTGTGGGCGGGCTGCGATACCTTGCCGGTGCTGAAAGACGATGGCAAACCCGCAGGTATCGTACGGCGCGATGTTCTCCTCCAGCGGGCTGCCGGAACCCCATGAAAAATGCCGCTTCGTTTTTCGCCCCCGGGCTTCTGGTGCTGGCGCTGATGGCCTTTCTCGCGGCGCCGCAGGTTTTCGCACCGATATTCCGCCCTCTTGTGCAGACCAATGCGCCGGCGATCTACACGCAGGCCAATCTGCTTTCCCTGACACTGTCGCATCTGACCATTGTCGCAATCGCAACGGGGCTCGCCACGCTGGTGGCGGGAGCCCTTGCGGTTCTCGTCACCCGCCCTTTCGGCGCGGATTTTCTGCCGCTATCGCGCAGCATCGTCAATATCGGCCAGACCTTTCCGCCGGTGGCGGTGCTGGCGCTTGCCGTGCCGATGATCGGTTTTGGCGAGAAACCGACGCTCATTGCGCTGTTTCTCTATGCGCTTCTACCGGTTTTCGAAAATACGCTGACAGGGCTGACCACGCTGCCGCCAACCGTCATGGATGCCGCAAAGGGCGCCGGCATGACCGGCTGGCAAAGACTTGTCAAAGTGGAGCTGCCACTTGCCCTTCCGGCGATCCTCGCAGGCATCAGGCTTTCGGCGGTGATCAGCCTTTCAACAGCAACCATCGGTTCCACGGTCGCGGCCCGCACGCTCGGAGAGGTGATCATCGCCGGTCTGCAATCCAACAATCTCGCCTTCATCCTTCAGGGCGGATTGATCGTCGCTGTGCTGGCAATCCTGATCCACGCCAGCTTTTCTGCACTGGAAAAGGCAGCGGCCCGCAAAACCGGGCACTGACAAATGCAAGCTCCTCATTTTTATGTTCCCGACATCCGCCGCGCATGTTAGGGGCTGACCGTCGAAACAGAAACATTCGAGGTTCGGGTGACAAAGGCAATCGTCGTGATGGGAGTGAGCGGCTCTGGCAAGTCCACGGTCGCAGAAGAACTGGCGGAAAAACTGGGCATTGCCTTTATTGAGGGCGACAAGCTTCACCCGAAATCCAATGTCGACAAAATGTCAGAGGGCATTCCGCTGACCGACGAAGATCGCTGGCCCTGGCTCGATCTGATTGGCGCAGAACTGCGCAAGGGAAACGAAAATAACGGTGTCGTCGTTTCCTGCTCGGCGCTGAAGAAAATCTATCGTGACCGCCTTCGCGAGGCTACCGGTGGCCCGCTCGCTTTCGTCTATCTGGACGGCAGCCTGGAACTTCTCAGCAGGCGTATGGGCGAACGCAAGGGCCACTTCATGCCGCTCTCGCTGCTCCAGACCCAGCTTGCCACGCTGGAAGTGCCGACGGGCGAACCCGGCGTCGTAACCGTCAGCATTGACGCCACGCCGGAGGAAATTACCGCAAACGCACTTTCGGGCCTGAAAGCGGTGATTTTTTAAAATCCGAGCCTGTCGCGCAGGCCGTACCACCATGCACCAAGCACGGTCAGCGGCACGCGGAACGTCTTACCGCCTGGGAACGGATAATTCGGCAGGGAACTCCAGACATCGAAACGCTCGGCGTGGCCTGCAACGGCCTCGCCCAATATCTTGCCGAGCAGATGCGTGGTGGTGACACCGTGGCCGCTGTCGCCATGCGAAAAATATACATTGTCCGACAGTTTGCCCATATGCGGGATGCGCGTCAGCGTCAGCGCGAAATTGCCGCTCCAGGCAAAATCGATCTTCGTTTTTTCCAGTTGCGGGAAAGTCTTCAGCATATTCGGACGGATCACCCCGGTCAGATCCGCCGGATCGCTGCCGCCATAACCGATACCACCGCCATAAAGCAGGCGGTTGTCGGAGGTGCGGCGATAATAATCGAGAATATAATTGGCATCCTCGACGCAATAATTGGCTGGCAGGAGTTGCTCGATCAGATCGGCATCAAGCGGCTCTGTCGCCATGACCTGGCTTGAGACCGGCATCATCCGGTCGCCGATTTCCGGCAGCAGCTTGCCGAGATAGGCATTGCCGCAGACGAGAACATATTTCGCCTTCACGCTGCCCGTCGCCGTGCGCACGACAGGGTTTACGCCCTGCTCCAGCGAAATGACCCTCGAATTTTCGAATATGCGCGCACCGAGACTTTCGGCCGCCGCGGCTTCCCCCTGCACCAGATTGAGCGGATGGATGTGGCCGCCGAAACGGTCGATCATGCCGCCGGCATAACGATCGGTCCGCACGTATTTTCCGACATCGGCTTTGGAGACCATCTCAAGCCCGCCATGGCCATGTTTTTCCCAATGGGCCTTGTGGGCCTCCATCTCGCGAATCTGTTTCGTCGTGAAGGCCGCAAAGAAACCGCCATCGACGAGATCGCAATCGATAGCGTATTTCGAAATGCGGCTGCGGATGATCTCCCCGCCTTCCAGCGACATTTCGCCGAGTTTCACCGCCTTGTCGTGGCCGTAACGACTGGCGATTGTTTCGAGGTCGCGGCTATAGCCATTGACGATCTGGCCGCCATTGCGCCCCGAGGCGCCGAAGCCGACCCGCACGCCTTCCAGCACGATAACGGAATAGCCGCGTTCGGAAAGTTCGAGTGCTGCGGAAATCCCGGTAAACCCGCCACCGATGACGCAGACATCCGCTTCCATTGCGCCTTCAAGCGTTGGCCGCACGGATTTGACATTGGCGGAGGCCGCATACCAGGAGGATGTGTGGCCGGGATTGGGAATAGTCGTCACCTCAGCCATCTCACACCGTCCTGATATAGGCGTCATATTCGACGTCGGTTACACGCAGGGAAAATTCGGAAAGTTCCTGCTGTTTGCAGGCAGAAAACAGCGTGCGATAACGCTGGCCAAGCGTCGCATAGGCGAAACTCGAACGCGTGAAACGCTGCAATGCATAATCCCAGTTGGTGGGCAAAGGTTCGTGATTGATGGCGTGGCTGTCGCCGGAAATCGCGCCGCCCGGCTGGCGTTTTTCCTTCATGCCGGCAAGGGCAGCACTCAGGATCATCGCCACAACAAGATAGGGATTGGTATCGGCACCGGCGACACGATGTTCGATGCGGGTTGCGGCCTTGCTGGCAGTGATAACGCGCACCGCCGCCGAGCGGTTGTCTATGCCCCAGGAGGCATAGGTGGGCGCATGTTCGCTGGGCGTCAGGCGGCGATAGGAATTGGCATGGGGAGCGAAGATCGCCATGCTCTCCCCCATGTTTTCCAGAAGGCCGCCGACGGAATGCATCAGCGCGTCCGATGGGCCATTTTCGCCGGCGTAGATATTCCTGCCGTCACTATCGAGAACAGAAAAATGCACATGCATGCCATTGCCGGCCTGTAACCCGTACGGCTTCGCCATGAAGGTGGCGTCGAGATCGTGCCGCCGCGCCACACCCTTGACGATACGTTTCAGGAAAACAGCGAAATCGGCGGCCCGCAACGCGTCCGGCACATGATTGAGGTTGATTTCATATTGGCCGGGGCCGTTTTCCCGCAGCGTCGTGTCGGCAAGAACACCCTGCGCCCTGCATGCGGTTGCGATATCATGGAAGACATCCTCGAAATCCTGCAATTCGGAAATCGACAGAACCTGTGTCTGGCCCGTGTGCCACCGGCCTTCGCGGCTGTGCGGCGGACGCACCGGATCGAGCGCAGAGCGAACCGGATCGATCAGGTAAAATTCAAGTTCGGTCGCCACGACCGGCGTGAGGCCGGCCTTTTTGTAGGCTTCCAGCACCCTTGCCAGAACATTGCGCGGATCGCCATAAAACCCGGTTCCATCAGGATTTTTCATCGCGAGCAGGACTTGCGCGGTCGGCCGGCCGAGCCATGTCACCCGAGACAGCGTGCCGGGAACAGGAAAGCAGAACCCGTCCGGATCGCCCGTCCCTTCGGCGAGGCCTGCGGCATGCACATCGCGGCCCCAAATATCCAGCGCATAGACCGAGCGTGGGATCGCCATTCCCTTTTCAAGGACATCGATCGCCCTTTCGCGCGGAATCCATTTGCCGCGCGGCACGCCGTTCGCATCTATGACGAAGGCTTCGAGAATTTCGATATCGGGGTTATCGTCGAAAAATTTCTTTGCTTTTTCAATATCATCCATCATGCACCAGCAGGCTGTTTCTCTTCTGTTTCGCGCGCAGAAGCGCTTCGCTAACGAAAATCGTCCTGCTGTTGATAGATGAGAAACCTCGCCGTCATGATGACGCTTGCCCCTTTTCCCTTTTTATAAGCCCATGTTACGTGGCCCGCCGCGGGAAGGCCAGCGGATTCGGCCATCAGAGCGGGATGGCGAAAAGTGTACACGGTTTTCGCCAGAGATGACTTCAGTTCATCAGGATCTAGGGATTGAACCTTTCGGGTCGATAGGCATCGATGGCGATGACCGGCGTTTCTCCCAGCATGGTTTCCGCCAGCACACGGCCAGTGATAGGCCCGAGTGTCAGGCCGTGATGGGCGTGACCGAACGAGAACCACAATGTCCTGTGGCGCGGCGCCTTGCCGATGATCGGCATCATATCCGGTGTGCAGGGACGCGCGCCCATCCAGGGTTCCGCATCCAGCCTGCCGCCCAGAGGAAAGACGGTGCGGGCCACCCGTTCCGCCCGCTCGATCTGCACGGGGGATCTCGGCGCATCGCGTTCGGCAAATTCCGCGCCGGTCGTCAGGCGGATGCCTTTGCGCATTGGCGCGAGGAAATAACCGCGCTCGGCGTCGATCAACCAGTTGTTGAGCTTGGTGCCCTCCTGCGGCGCATAGTGCATGTGATAGCCGCGTTTCACACCGAGCGGAAAGCGGTAACCGAGCCGTTCCGTCACCGTATCCGCCCAGGGGCCTAGTGCGACAACGGCATGTTCAGCTTCCACTGCCCCGGTTTCGGTGCGTAACGTCCAACCACTTTTCGTCTGGCTGAGCGTGGATGCATCACCCCGGACAAAGGTTCCGCCAAGGCTCTCGAACAGTTTGACATAGGCGAGCGTCAGCGCATGTGGATCGCGCACCGACCATGGATCGTTCCATTTCAAACCGCCGACGAAATCCCGGCTGAGATGCGGCTCCGCCGCGGCGAGTTCCGCCCCATCGAGTTTCGTGTGGGAGATGCCGTGGTCGCGCGCCAGACGTTCGGCGAAAGCAAAGTCTGCATCCCGCCTTTCGGCGGTCCTGTAGGCCTCCATCCAACCGTTTTTCACGATTAGATCGCCAGCCTTGGCTTCATCGATCAGGATGCTGTGTTCGGAGACCGAGTGCTCGATCAGCGGCGCGTAGGCGCGGGCAATTGCTGCGTGGCGCGTGGCTGCGGAATTATACCAGTAGCGGCCAAGAAAAGGCGCGATCTTCGGCAGGGCCGAGAGATGATAACGGGCATCGATGCTGTTGTTCAGGGAATAGCGGAGAAGCCGGCTAACTTCCTGCGGGAAGGCGTAGGGAACGACACCCTCTCTCTGGATCAGTCCGGCATTGCCGAAGGAGGTTTCCTCACCCGGTCCCCGCCGGTCCACCAGCACCACCGATTTGCCCCTGCGGGCCAGTTGCAAAGCGACGGAGACCCCGATGATCCCCGCCCCCAAAACGATCACATCCGCTGCCATGGCATTCAATCCGTTTGCGTATCTCGTCCCCTCAACATGGGTCTGCATTTTGCGCAAAGCAACAGAAAAATCATCGTCTTAATAGAAACAGCAATGCGCCTGCTACTGGCTCACCGCTTTAGTTTCGACTGCCTCGATATTGAAAGCAGCAGCCAGCAGGGCCTTGGTATATTCCTGTTGCGGATCGGCGAATATCTCCGCTGCCGGGCCGCTCTCCACCACCTTGCCGTTGCGCATGACGATTACGTCGTTGGCAAGCGCTTTAACTACCTTCAGGTCATGACTGATGAAGAGATAGGCGAGTTCGTGGCGGGCCTGAAGATCGCGCAAGAGATCGACCACCTGTGCCTGCACGCTCATGTCGAGCGCCGATGTGGGCTCGTCCAACATGACGAAGCGAGGTTTCAACACCATGGCGCGGGCAATGGCGATACGCTGACGCTGACCACCGGAAAATTCATGCGGATAGCGCCAGCGCGTCGCCGGGTCGAGCCCGACTTCTTCCAGCGCCTGGGCGACACGGGTATCCCGCTCATCGGCGGAAAGCTGTCGCTCGTGCACCTTCAGACCCTCGGCAACGATTTCGCCCACCGACATGCGTGGGCTGAGCGAACCGTAAGGATCCTGAAACACCACCTGAAGCCGATTTCTGAGCGGCTTCATCATTTCATAGGAATAGCTGTCGATCGACTGACCGATAAAACTGATACGCCCCTCAGACGCTATAAGACGCGATAGGGCGAGACCGAGTGTCGTTTTGCCGGAGCCGGATTCGCCCACGACGCCAACCGTCTGTCCTGCGCGCAGGGTAATATCGATACCGTCAACCGCCTTCACGTGGTCGACCACCTTGCGCATCAGCCCCGCCTTGATCGGGAACCAGACTTTTATGTCGTCGCCCTGCATGACGACAGGTTTGCTGGCATCGGAAAGCGGCGGCTCGCCCTTGGGTTCGGCAGCCAGAAGATGGCGGGTATAGGCATGCTGCGGATCGGTAAACACCTGCTCCACCGTGCCGGTCTCGACGATCTTTCCCTTGGTCATCACGCAGACACGATCGGCAAACTTACGGACAATGCCGAGATCGTGGGTGATGAACAGCATGGACATGCCGTGCCGGTTTTTGAGGTCGCTCAGCAGTTCAAGGATCTGCGCCTGAACGGTTACATCGAGTGCGGTCGTGGGTTCATCTGCGATCAGCAGTTTCGGCCGGTTGGCAAGCGCCATGGCGATCATCACGCGCTGCCGCTGGCCGCCGGACAATTCATGCGGATAGGCCTTCAGGCGCTTTTCCGGCTCGCGGATACCCACCTGCAATAACAGTTCCAGCGTGCGCGCCCGCGCTTCAGCGCCGGTGATTGCCTGATGCAGCTCCAGAATCTCGCCGATCTGCCGCTCGATGGTGTGGAGCGGGTTGAGCGAGGTCATCGGCTCCTGGAAAATCATGGTGATGTCGTTGCCGCGAACAGCGCGCAACGCGCGTTCCGGCAGGGTCAGCATATCCTTGCCGTCGAACAGGATTTTGCCCGAAGGATGGCTCGCCGCCGGATAGGGCAGCAATTTGAGAATGGAGTTCGCCGTGACCGATTTTCCGGAGCCGGATTCCCCTACCAGGGCGACAACTTCGCCCGGCATCAGGTCGAAGGAAACATGATCTACGGCGATGCTGGTCGCTCCACCCTGATGAAAGGCAACGGAGAGATCACGGACGGAGAGAAGCGGCTGGGTCTTTGTTTCCATCATGGCGATCACCGGAACGTCTTGCGTGGGTCGAAGGCGTCTCGCACCGCCTCACCGACGAAGATCAGCAGCGACAGCATGATGGACATGGTGAAGAAGGCCGTGAGGCCAAGCCAGGGCGCCTGAAGATTGTTCTTGCCCTGCGCGATCATCTCGCCCAGCGACGGCGATCCCGGCGGCATGCCGAAGCCGAGGAAATCGAGCGAGGTCAAAGTGGTGATCGAGCCGGAGAGGATGAACGGCAGGAAGGTCAGTGTTGCCACCATGGCGTTTGGCAGAAGATGCCGGAACATGATTGTCCAGTTGCCGACGCCAAGGGCGCGGGCGGCGCGGACATATTCGAAGTTTCTGGCACGCAGGAATTCCGCCCGCACGATGCCGACGAAGCCGACCCATGAAAACAGCAGCATGATGCCAAGCAGCACGAAGAAACCCGGCGGCAGAATGGCTGCGATGATCAGCAGGATGTAAAGCACTGGCATGGATGACCAGATTTCAATGAAACGCTGCAACAGCAGGTCCGTCCAGCCGCCGAAATAACCCTGGATGGCGCCGGCAGTCACCCCAACGAGGGCGGAAGCGATCGTCAGCGTCAGGCCGAAAAGCACGGAAATACGGAAGCCATAGATCATCCGCGCCGTGACGTCGCGCGCTTGATTGTCGGTTCCGAGCCAATTGAGATTGCCGAGCGTACAGCCGGGATCGGCATTGCCCTGCGGATAGGCCGAGCAGCGGTCCTTTTCATCCATCAGCCAGAAGGGTGCCGTGGGGGCGGAATGCGGAATGTTGGAATTGACCGTCTGATAGGAATAGCGGATCGGCGGCCAGATCATCCAGCCATTGGCGTTGATCTCGTCCTGAATGAAGGAGGATTTGTAGTCAGTCTGGGCAAGGAACCCGCCAAACTTTTCCTCCGGATAATCGACCATGACCGGCACCAGAAATTCGCCCTTGTAAGAAGCGAAAATGGGTTTGTCATTGGCGATGAATTCCGCAATCAGGCTCAGGAAAAACAGGATCAGGAACAGCCAGAAGGACCAGTAACCACGCCGGTTTGCCTTGAAATTCTGCCAGCGGCGCTTGGTGGTTGGTGAAAACCACGGGCGCTTCGGCTTTACCAATGTTTCCGTTGCGGCGGTATGGGCAAGCGTCATCACACGTCCCTCCGCTCGAAATCGATTCGCGGATCGATCCATGTGTAGATAAGGTCGGATAGGAGGCTGACCACGAGGCCCATCAGCGAAAAGATGAAGAGCGTGCCGAACACGATCGGGTAGTCGCGATTGACGACCGAGAGATAGCCGAGGCGGCCTAGGCCATCCAGCGAGAAGATATTCTCGATCAGCAGCGAACCGGTGAAGAATGCCGAGATGAAGGCGCCCGGAAAACCGGCGATCACGATCAGCATAGCATTGCGGAAGACGTGGCCATAAAGAACTTTGCGTTCGCTGAGCCCCTTGGCGCGGGCCGTCACGACATATTGCTTCTTGATCTCGTCGATGAAGGAATTCTTCGTCAGAAGCGTCGTCGTCGCGAAAGCCGAAAGCGATAGCGCGATCAGCGGCAGGGTCAGGTGCCAGAAATAGTCGATGATCTTCTGCCACCAGTTCAGCTGGTCAAAATTGTCCGATACCAGACCGCGCAGCGGGAACCAGTCGAAGAACGATCCGCCGGCGAAAAGCACGATGAGAAGAATGCCGAACAGGAAGCTTGGAACGGCATAACCGATGATGATGATGCCTGATGTCCAGATATCAAAGGTCGAGCCGTCGGAAACGGCTTTCTTGATGCCGAGTGGAATGGAGATCATGTAGGAGATGATCAGGATCCAGAAGCCGAGCGACATCGAGACCGGCAGCTTGTCGATGATGAGATCGATGACCGAGGAATTGCGGAAGAAGCTGTCGCCGAAATCGAAGCGTATGTAATTCCACATCATTTCGAGAAAACGGGTGAGCGGCGGCTTGTCGAAACCGAACTGTTTCTCAAGCTTGGCGATCAGCTCCGGATCAAGGCCCTGCGCACCGCGATATTTCGAGCCGCTTTCATCGAAACCGCCGGACTGGCCCATAAGATCGCCGCCGCCGGAGAGGCGGTCGGAGGCGCTGTCGCCCTGCCCAGTCAGTTGCGCGACGACCTGTTCCACCGGCCCGCCCGGCGCGAACTGGATGACAAGAAACGAAATGCCCATAATGCCGATAATGGTCGGGATCATCAGCGCCAGACGTCTGAGAATATAGGCGCCCATCAGCCTTTGCTCCCGGCTGATACGTCAGCGGTTTTCGTTTCTGTCAAACCCGGTCCTTTCCTGAAAGCGCTGCCTTGCGCGATCCAAGCGATTCGTCTCGCCCTATGTGAATCAAGCCTTCGGCGCGAAAGCAAGCGGGGCGTCAGTTCGCGGCCTGGCTGGACCACCATGCTTCCGGAAAACCGATGCCATATTGCGGCAGGTTTTCCGGACGGATGAGCGTGTTCCAGTAAGCGACGAACATCTCGCCGCGATAAAATTGCGGTATGACGTAGCTGTTTGCCAGAAGCACCCGGTCAAGCGCCCGCGCGGCGGCCACCTGCTCATCCCGGTTGGGCGCAAATATGACCTTCCTGACCAAAGCGTCGACGGCAGGGTTCTTGATGCCGGCGAGATTGTTGGAACCCTGCCGGTCGGCCGCCGCCGAACCCCAGAAATCCGCCTGTTCGTTTCCGGGATTTGCCGACGTCGCCCAGAGCTTGACCGCAACGTCGAAATCGAAGCTGCGGGTACGGTTGGTATATTGCGAGGCATCGACGGTGCGGATGGTCGCATTGACGCCGATCTTCTTCAGGTTCTGGACATAGGGCAGGATGGTTCTTTCCATGCCGGAGGAATCGATCAGAAACTCCATATCCAGCGGCTGCCCGCTCGCCGCGTTGACCATGCGGTTGCCGCGAAGCTCATAACCGGCCTCCTTCATCAGCTTTACCGCCTCGCGCAGATTGTCACGCTGTTTGGCGGGTTCACCCGCGACGGGATTGCTATATTCGGTGGTGAAGACCTCCGGCGGCACCTGATCCTTCAACTCCTGAAGAATTTCGAGTTCACGACCGGTCGGCAGGCCGGAAGAGGCGAGCTCGCTGCCCATGAAAAAGCTGTTGATGCGCTGAAACTGACCGTAAGCCAGCGTCCTGTTCAGCTCTTCGAAGTCGAAAGCATAGTTGAGCGCCTTGCGCAGTTTCGGGTTCTGGAACTTCTCCCGCCGCATGTTCGGCACGAAGGCCTGCATGATGCCGACGGCGCGATAGATGTTCGGCAATTCCTCCTTTGTGACGCGGCCTTCCTTGACGGCCGGAAAATCATAACCAGTGACCCAGCGGCTGGAAGAAGCTTCCTGCCGGAAATCGACTGTGCCTGATTTGAAAGCCTGGAACTCGACGTCCTGATCGGCAAAGAAGGTATAGGTGATTGTTTTGAAATTGTGCTGGCCGACATTCACATTGATGTCCTTGCCCCAATAGTCGTCACGTCGCTCATAGGTCATCGTCGATCCGGGAGACAGCGACGCTATTTTATACGGGCCAGACCCCATCACCGGCTCCAGCGTGCCACGCGATATGTCGCGCGGCTTGCCATCAGGACCAACGCCCTCCCACCAGTGTTTGGGAACAATCAGCAACTGCCCAACGATCTGCGGCAATTCGCGATTGTTCTTTTCATCGAAGGTAAAGGTGATGTCCCTTTCACCCGTCACCTCTGCCTTGGTGACATGGGTGTAATAGGTCGCAAGCTGCGGGCTGAGATCTTTGGCTTTTTCAAAACTGAAGACGACATCTTCCGGCGTCACCGGCTTGCCGTCGGCCCATTTCGCTTCTGCGCGCAGCCGGAAGGTGGCTTTGGAGATATCGTCGGGATAGCTCACGCCCTCTGCCAGGAGACCGTAGGAGGCCGAGAGTTCCTCTTCAGTCGATTTCATCAGAGTGTCGAAAACCAGTGAAAGACCTGTAGCCGCCTCACCCTTGGCGAGCAGCGGATTGAGCGTGTCGAAGGTTCCCGACGTCGACAGGCGTAGCGTGCCGCCTTTCGGCGCCTTGGTGTTCACATAGTCAAAATGATCAAAACCATCGGGATGTTTCAATTCACCGACCGTCGAGATTCCCTTTCGCCAGACATCCGCAGACTGTGCGGAGGCGGCCGCCGGCATCAGCATGGCGGAGGCCGCAAGAGCGACGAGGAGCCGGGATTTCAGCGGTGCCAATTTCATTCGGGACGTTCCCTGTTTTCGTGTTTGTTGAAGAGAGCATAAAACAAACATTGGCAAAAAACAGATGCTCCGGCTCACAAGCTCTTTATTGAGGCCTTTATTCGCATGCCTTGGTGCGGGCGGCTTGAAACATGGTTTCAACAAAATCCCGATCCAGTTTATCCTGAGGGGCGAGAGAATCATTTAGTCGGAACGGGCACGAATATATGACGGCGGGATCATCCAGAGTTTTCAAAGCGGCCATGCTGGCGATTTCGGTCGTTTCGGCGCTCCAGTTGCAGACGCAAATCGCATCGGCCGAGGACAGGCCCGCGAAAGAGGTATTCGGCCACATCGACCTGCCATCTGCGAATAGCTCCCAGCCGATCGGCTCCTATGCAAAGGGATGTCAGTCCGGCGCCATCGCCATGCCCGCAGATGGCCCGACGTGGCAAGCCATGCGCCTTTCCCGCAATCGCAACTGGGGCCAACCGCAGCTCATTTCCTTCCTCGAACGGTTTTCGCAGGATGCACAGAAAATCGGCTGGCCGGGCCTGTTGCTTGGCGATATCTCACAGCCGCGCGGTGGACCGATGCTGACAGGCCATGCCTCGCACCAGATCGGCCTCGATGTCGATGTGTGGTGGCGGCCCATGCCGAATCCGAGGCTGACGGTGCAGCAGCGCGAGACGCTGCCTTTCATTTCCATGCTTGATAAGTCCAAGTTCCTCACGGTCGATGACCGCAAATGGTCGCCGCTCAATGCACGGCTGGTAATGATGGCAGCGAGCTATCCGCAGGTGGAGCGGGTCTTCGTGAACCCGGCAATCAAGCAGAAACTCTGCCAGACATGGACCGGCGACCGCACCTTCATGGGCAAGATCAGGCCAATCTACGGTCACGACGAACATTTCCACATCCGGCTGGAATGCCCGCCCGGCGCGCCCAACTGCAAACCTCAGGCAGAAGTTGGCAAAGGTGATGGTTGCGACAAGTCGCTGGCCTGGTGGTTCACCAAGGAACCATGGGCGCCGCCGAAGAAAGACCCCAATGCCAAGCCGGTGAAACCCCGTCAGGTCATGGTCTCCGATCTGCCCGCAGCCTGTGCCGCCGTGGCCGCCGCCCCATCCGCCAATACGGAAGGTTTTGCTGCCCAGGCATATTCCCCGGCGCAGGCCGTGCGCCAGCAAGGCGTGGAACAGATCATCCAGAACGCTCCGGCCATTCAGCCACCTGCGGATATTCCGCTTCCGACCCAGCGCCCGACATTGAACTGAAACAGAAATGCGGCATTAAACAGCTTCCCTTTTCAAATGGGGACAAGCTGTTATAGAAGGCTTCAAATCGATTTAATTCTTTATGGGAACAGGCTGGGGACATGGCAGGACAACGCTGTATCGCACTCATCGCTCACGACGAGAAAAAAGACGATATGGCGGATTTTGCGCGTCATCACCAAAAGGTGCTTTCCGGCTTCAAGATCGTCGCCACCGGCACCACCGGCGGGCGCGTTCAGGAAGCATGCCCCGACCTCAGCGTCATTCGCCTCAAAAGCGGCCCGCTTGGCGGTGACCAGCAGATCGGTGCGATGATCGCCACCGGTGAGGTCGATATGCTTATCTTCTTCACCGACCCGCTGACGGCGATGCCGCATGATGTGGATGTGAAGGCGCTGACGCGGCTTGCCACGGTTTACGACATTCCCATGGCGCTCAATCGCGCCACCGCAGAAAACCTGATCGACTTCAACCTCGCCGAATGACGCGCCAACATGGAACAGGTAATGCCGAAGACGTCCGATACCGAATATCTTTCCTTTCCGATCCTTCTTGGCGACATCGGCGGCACCAATGCCCGCTTTTCCATTCTGATCGATTCCTTTGCGGAACCGGTGCACCTCACCACCGTGAAAACAGCGGAATATCCGACAATTGACGACGCCATCCAGCAGGCGGTTCTGGACAAGACCTCGCTTCAGCCCGTGTCGACCATCCTTGCTATCGCCGGCCCCATCGAAGGCGACGAAATTCCGCTGACCAACTGCCATTGGGTCGTTAAGCCGAAGGATATGCTGGCCAAACTCGGCCTGAAGGACGTCATCGTCATCAACGATTTCGAGGCGCAGGCACTGGCTATTGCCGCGCTCGACGACGACAACCGCGAGTCTATCGGCTCCGGCAAAAAAGACATGCTGGCATCGCGCGTCGTTCTCGGACCAGGCACAGGCCTTGGCGTTGCCGGTCTGGTTTACGCCCGACATATGTGGTTTCCTGTACCCGGCGAAGGCGGCCACATCGATATCGGCCCCAGAAGCGCGCGTGACTATGCGGTCTTTCCGCATATCGAGACCATCGAGGGCCGTGTCGCCGGCGAACAGATCCTTTGCGGGCGCGGGCTGGTCAATCTTTACCGGGCCATCTGCACCGCCGATGGCATCGAGCCGATCTTTTCCGATCCGGCCGACATAACCTCGCAGGGGCTTTCGGGCCAGAACCCGCAGGCGAAAGAGACGCTTTCGCTTTTCAGCACCTATCTCGGCCGTGTGGCGGGTGACCTTGCCCTGATCTTCATGGCCAAGGGCGGTGTCTATCTCGCAGGTGGCATTTCGCAGAAAATCGTTCCCGCGCTGAAAAGCCCTGAATTCCGTGCGGCGTTCGAAGACAAGGCGCCGCACAGTGCCCTGATGCGCAGCATTCCCACCTTCGTCGTTACCCATCCACAGGCGGCCCTTTCCGGTCTCGCCACCTACGCGCGCACCCCTTCGGATTTCGGCCTTTCACTCGACGGGCGGCGCTGGAGAGCCTGATCTGCGCTTGGGACAGGCTTGCGAAGCTGGCGGGCGGTCATTAACGTCGGTGAGGTATGGGTCAGTCAATTGAATGGCGACCTTGAACGGCAGGACGTGAAAAGTGAGTGAAGGCATGAGCGGCAGCGATATGAAACTGGTGGTGGTTGGTGCGGCGGGCCGCATGGGACAGGCGCTGATCCGCCTTATTCACCAGACACCGGGTGTAACGCTGCATGCCGCCGTGGCGCGCGAAGGGTCTGCTTTTGTTGGCCGCGATGCCGGCGAGATCGCCGGTCTCGGACCAATCGGCGTCGAGATCACCAGCGATCCCTTGCAGGCATTCCTGCATGCGGAAGGGGTGATCGACTTCACCTCGCCTGCAACCAGCGTCACTTTCGCCGGTCTCGCCGCGCAGGCCCGCATCGTACACGTCATCGGCACCACCGGTTGCTCACTGGGCGACGAGGAAAAATTCAAGGCAGCGTCACGCCATGCCCGCATCGTCAAATCAGGCAATATGAGCCTCGGCGTCAATCTGCTCAGCGTTTTGACGCAGCAGGCCGCCAAGGCACTGGATGCGCAGAACTGGGATATAGAAATCCTTGAAATGCACCACAAACACAAGGTGGACGCGCCCTCCGGAACAGCGCTGCTGCTCGGCGAAGCGGCGGCAGCGGGCCGCAAGGTCGATCTCGCCACCTCCTCCGTTCGCGTGCGTGACGGGCATACGGGTGCGCGCGAAGCGGGTACAATCGGTTTTGCGACGCTGCGCGGCGGCTCGGTGATCGGCGAACATTCGGTGATCTTCGCTGGCGAGGGAGAGCGCGTCGAGCTTTCCCACTACGCCGGCGACCGCTCCATCTTCGCACGCGGCGCGATTGCGGCGGCGGTCTGGGCCTTCGACAAGAAGCCGGGCTTCTATTCGATGCTGGATGTTCTCGGCCTTTCGCAGGCAGAATAACGCTTCAATCTATGTCTGCGCCTTAATTTTCCACGGTAAACTCAACCGTATCGGCCGAGAACCGGCTGATGGCATATTGCACGGGAATGCCGTCCATATCCGCGTTCAGCGCCTGGGTGACGAGCAGTATTGCGCCCGGCGACAATTCGAGATCGGCCAGATCCTGCGTATCAGCGTGGCTCGCGGAAATAACGGTAGAGATGCGCACATAATCCGCGACGCCCAGCATTTCGAAGGCGGCGGTGATCGACCCACTTTTTTGATAGGCTTCCCCTATCCCTGAAAAACGGTCCGCCGGAAACCACGTGGTCGAGCGGGAAACCGGCCGGCTGTCGGCCTTTCGCAGGGTTTCCAGACGCACAAGCGGCGCACCCGGCTGCAATTGCAGCCGTGCCGCCAGGTCGGCATTTGCCGGCTCGGTGGTGTGGGAAAGAAGCAGCGCCTGCATATCCTTCACCTGATCGCTGATACCGGCTGTGAACCGTGTGCGCAGTGAAATCGGAAAGCTCAGTCGTTCCTTGCGCGCAATCATCGTGCCGCGCCCCTGCCTCGCCTCGAGAATGCCTTCGCTTGCCAGCGCGGCAATGGCGCTCCTGACGGTATGGCGGTTGACACCGAATTTTTCGGCCAGCGTCATTTCTGGCGGCAACATGCCGGTTTCGTCGTGATCGCCCGCTGCGATCTCGCCCCTGATCCCGTCGGCGATCTGTCGCCAGAGCGCCACGCCGTTCTTTCTTTTCATCGCTGCCGAAGGGCTCATGTCACACGCTTGTCATTCATCGACGTTAATTGTAACTTATATTGTATAGTTGTCTATATCAATAGACATTAGAGGTCAAGCGATGAATAACGAAGCTGCGAATTCACATGCGGAAAGGAAACGGGTGGCAGCACTTCTTGCCCGCGCCACCGTTCAGGAACTTGAGGCCGTCTGGAGCCGGCAGGATGCCAGCCCGCAGACGGAAAACGTGCGGGGGCCTGAAACCGGCCTCGTGATGGTCAAAGGCCGTATCGGCGGCGGCGGTGCGCCCTTTAATCTGGGCGAAACCACCGTGACCCGGGCAACCGTGAAGCTCGCATCCGGCACCGTCGGCCATGCGCATGTGCTCGGCACCGGTCGCAAGAAGGCCTGGTACGCTGCGGTTTTCGATGCGCTCTGGCAGGAAAACCCGACACGCGGCTTCATCGAGACCGAGCTTCTTTCACCGGTCGAAAAAAGACTGGCCGAGGAGAAAGACCGGAAAACGAAAGAAACAGCCGCAACTCGTGTGGATTTCTTCACCATGGTTCGAGGAGAGGATTGATGGGCGTGAAAGCCGAAGCATTGACGGGCGGTTTTTCCGACGCCGTTTTCGATTCACAGCGAATCTTCAAGAAGCTCATGGACGGCATGGCCCGGCCAGGCACAGCGCAAACGATCGAAACAACAGTTGCCCCGCCGCTGCCGCTTGGTGCGGCCAGCGGCGCTGTTCTTCTTGCACTTTGCGACCATGACACGCCGGTCTGGCTGAGCGGCGCGCTACGCAAAACCACGGTGCCGGGATGGATCGGGTTTCACACCGGGGCGGTTACAACAGAGGAAAAAAGCGCGGCGCATTTCGCCGTCATTGAGGCGGGAAGCGCAATTGCCTCCTTCGGTCTCTTTGCCCAAGGCAGTCAGGAATACCCCGACCGTTCCACGACGGTCATCATTGAATTGCCCGATCTTGACGGCGGACGGGAACTGCTGCTGTCCGGCCCCGGCATCCGCCATATCAACATCATTAGCCCATCCGGCCTGCCGGACATATTCCCGAGGCTATGGGCGGAAAACAACGCCATCTTCCCGCGCGGCATCGACGTCATCCTGACGGCTGGCGACAAATTCGTCTGCCTGCCGCGCAGGACGCGCATTCAACCCGTGGAGGCATAAGATGTATGTTGCTGTCAAAGGCGGGGAAACCGCCATCGCCAACGCCCACCGGCTTCTGGCCGACAAGCGGCGCGGAGACCGCGACCTGCCCGCCATGACGGTGGCGCAGATCGTTTCGCAGCTTTCGCTCGCCGTTGACCGGGTCATGGCGGAGGCTTCGCTTTACGACCAGTCGCTGGCCGCCCTTGCCGTCAAGCAGTCTCGCGGCGACATGATAGAAGCGATTTTCCTGCTGCGCGCCTACCGCACGACCCTGCCCCGTTTCGGCTATTCTGTTCCCGTGGATACTGCGAAGATGACGGTCCAACGGCGCGTTTCGGCAACCTACAAGGATTTGCCGGGCGGGCAATTGCTGGGACCGACCTTCGATTACACCCACCGCCTGCTCGATCCCTCGCTGCTGGAGGACGGAGCTGTCGAGATCCCTGCCATCCGTGAAGGCGAGACAGAATACGTCATGCGCGTATCCGACATTCTCGCCGAAGAAGGCTTGATCGAAAGTGACGGCGACATGCCGGACGACCACGTTGCGGGCGATCTGACACGCGAACCAATAGAGTTTCCGATGGCGCGTGACCTGCGCCTTCAATCGCTTGCACGCGGCGACGAGGGCTTTCTTCTGGCGCTCGCCTATTCGACGCAGCGCGGTTACGGACGCACACACCCGTTCGTCGGTGAAATCCGCATCGGCGAGGTGGAGGTCGAACTGGATGTGCCGGAGCTCGGTTTTGCTGTCTCGGTCGGCGACATCAAGGTCACCGAATGCCAGATGGTCAACCAGTTCAAGGGTTCTGCCAAGGCACCTCCGCAATTCACCCGCGGTTACGGTCTGGTGTTCGGCCAGAGCGAGCGCAAGGCGATGGCCATGTCACTTGTGGACCGTGCGCTACGCGCCGCTGAATTCGGTGAGGATGTGGTTGCCCCGGCGCAGGACGAGGAATTCGTCATCTCGCACGCCGACAATGTGCAGGCGACGGGCTTTGTCGAACATCTGAAATTGCCGCACTACGTGGATTTTCAGGCCGAACTGGGCCTGGTGCGCAAAATGCGCGCAGATTTCGACGCGACCGACACCGATGCCGGGGAATGGATGAGCGATGCCGCCGAATAAATCAGCGACTGTGCTGCTCGCCGAACCAATAGGCGCAAAAGACGGTCAATGCTGCGAAAGCGGCAAAAAACACGGCTGCAAGAATTCCAATCTCCATGAGCTTGTACTCCTTTTTTCGCAAGGTTAACGCGCAATGCTTAAAGAAGTTTCATTCGACGACGGGCTGGCTGCCTACAACTTCGCCTATCTGGACGAACAGACCAAGCGGATGATCCGCCGGGCGATCCTGAAGGCAATTGCCATTCCCGGTTATCAGGTTCCCTTCGCTTCCCGTGAAATGCCCATGCCTTACGGCTGGGGCACCGGCGGCGTGCAGGTGACCGCCGCCATCCTCGGTCCAGACGATGTCCTGAAGGTTATCGACCAGGGCGCCGACGACACCACCAACGCCGTTTCCATCCGCGCCTTCTTCCAGAAGGTCGCTGATGTCGCCGTCACCACCCGCACCAAGGATGCAACCATCATCCAGACGCGGCACCGCATTCCCGAAGAAGAACTGCATTCGGGGCAGGTCCTTGTCTATCAGGTTCCCATTCCTGAACCCTTGCGGTTCCTCGAGCCGCGTGAGACCGAAACCCGCGTCATGCATGCGCTGGAGGAATACGGCCTGATGCACGTCAAGCTTTATGAGGACATCGCCCGCAACGGCCGTATCTCCACCACCTATGCCTATCCGGTGAAGGTTGCAGGGCGCTATGTGATGGACCCCTCGCCAACCCCGAAGTTCGACAATCCGAAAATGCACCTGTCGGACGCCCTGCAATTGTTCGGGGCCGGTCGCGAAAAGCGCATCTATGCCGTGCCACCCTACACGGATGTCGTCAGCCTGGATTTCGAGGACCATCCGTTTGAAATCCAGAGCTTCGACAAGCCATGCGCGCTGTGCGGCGGGGAGAATGTCTATCTGGACGAGGTGGTGCTGGACGACAAGGGCGGGCGGATGTTCGTCTGCTCCGATACCGACCATTGCGAAGACCGCCGCGCCCATGGCCACAAGGGCCATTTGCTGGCGGATGTGAAGGAGGCCGCAGAATGAGCGACGCACCGCTTCTGAAAGTCAGGGACGTTTCGAAATATTACGGCGACCGCGCCGGTTGCCGCAACGTCTCCTTCGAGCTTTATCCGGGCGAGGTTCTGGCAATCGTCGGTGAATCCGGCTCCGGCAAGACCACGCTTCTCAACTGCATTTCCACACGGCTCGTGCCGACGGCTGGCAGCGTGGAATATCGCATGCGCGATGGCTCGGTGCGAGACCTCTATCATATGGGCGAAGCCGAACGGCGTTTCCTGATGCGGACAGACTGGGGTTTCGTGCACCAGAACCCAGCGGATGGACTGCGCATGGCGGTTTCGGCGGGCGCCAATGTCGGCGAGCGGCTTATGGCTGTCGGTAACCGGCATTACGGCAATATCCGGCAATCGGCCAGCGAGTGGCTGGAACGGGTGGAAATCGGCACAGACCGCATTGACGACCAGCCACGCGCCTTTTCCGGCGGCATGCGTCAGCGTCTGCAGATTGCCCGCAACCTGGTGACCTCACCGCGCCTCGTCTTCATGGACGAACCGACCGGCGGCCTCGATGTCTCGGTGCAGGCACGCCTGCTCGATCTCGTGCGTGGTCTCGTCAACGATCTCGGCCTCGCCGTTATCGTCGTCACCCATGATCTGGCGGTCGCGCGGCTGCTTTCCCATCGCATGATGGTGATGAAGGGTGGTGACGTCATCGAACACGGTCTGACAGACCGGGTGCTGGATGATCCGCGCGAACCCTACACGCAATTGCTTGTTTCCTCCATTTTGCAGGTTTGACGCCATGCCGACACCCCTTATCGTTTCGGAAGTCTTCAAAAGCTTCACCATGCATCTTCGCGATGGCATCGAACTGCCTGTTGTCCGCGATGTCAGTTTCTCCGTGTCCGGCGGAGAATGTGTCGTGCTCGGCGGCCCGTCCGGCATCGGCAAAAGCTCGATCCTGAAAATGCTCTATGGCAATTATGCCATCGACAGCGGCCAGATCCTCATCCGCCACGAGGATCAGGTCATTGACATGGGCAGCGCCTCGCCGCGCACCATCCTCGATATTCGCCATCGCACCATCGGGTATGTCAGCCAGTTTCTGCGCACCGTGCCGCGCGTTCCGGCGATCGACGTCGTCGCCGAGCCGCTTTTTGCGCGCAAGGTTGCCGCGGAAGAGGCCCGCGAGCAGGCAGCCGTTCTGCTTTCGAAACTCAACCTGCCGCGGGAATTGTGGTCTCTGCCGCCAGCAACCTTTTCCGGCGGCGAGCAGCAGCGCGTCAACATCGCACGCGGTTTCATCACCGATCACGCGATCCTGCTTCTCGATGAACCGACCGCATCCCTGGATGCCGCCAACCGACGGGTGGTCGTGGAGATGATCGCGGAAAAGAAGCGCAAAGGGACGGCCTTGCTCGGTATTTTCCATGACGAGGAAGTGCGGGAAGCCGTGGCCGATCGCGTTCTGGATGTCTCGCAATTCTCCCCCCGGAAGGCAGCGGCATGAGTGTGAAGGTCGGTCTCGAACCTGTTGTCCACGAAAGTGCCCGTGTCACCAATTCATCGATCGGCCGCTATACCGAAATCTCGGAACGCTGCCGCATCGAGGAAGTGGAGATGGGCGACTATTCCTATGTCATGCAGGACGGTGCGATCTGGTGCGCCACCATCGGCAAATTCGTCAACATCGCCGCATCCGTCCGCATCAACGCGACCAATCATCCGATGTCGCGCGCCACACTTCACCATTTCACCTACCGTGCCCGCAATTATTGGGACGACGCCGATGATGAAAATGACTTCTTCGCCGCCCGCCGCGCCAAGCGCGTGGTGATCGGCCACGATGTCTGGATCGGCCATGGCGCGACCATCCTGCCTGGCGTCACAATCGGAAACGGTGCGGTAATCGGGGCCGGTGCGGTCGTGTCGAAAGACGTTGCGCCCTATACCATCGTCGGCGGCGTACCCGCCCGGCTGATCAGGAACCGCTTCCCGGCGGACCTTGGCCAGCGCATGGACGATCTCAAATGGTGGGACTGGGACCACGCAACGCTGCGCGGCGCACTGGACGATTTCCGCACCCTCGCCGCCGAGGATTTCGTGGCGAAATACGCCGGGTAAAATCGCCCCACACCGAAGAAACTGCAGATTCCGGGGGTCGTGCTCCGGGGTCTCCCTAACCATGTCTGCGAGACACCCGCCGGCCTCAATCCGGTGGCACGACTACTAAAAGGTTCGCAGGCGACCACGCGCACGCCTTATCTGCGCATTCTGTAATATTTTCTTCATCAAACTGACATTCACGCTTCACGCACCGCTGTTAGGTCGAACCCCATCAGAAGAAGATTGGACGGGGAAATGAGCTTTCACCTGAAGCAAGTCACGCGCCGTTTCGGCAACCACACTGCGGTCGATTCCGTGAATGTGGAAATTCCGCAAGGCCAGATGGTTGGCGTGATTGGACGTTCTGGCGCAGGAAAGTCAACGCTGCTGCGCATGATCAACCGCCTCGTCGATCCCTCCTCGGGTTCCATTCATTTCAACGACACGGAAGTCTCTTCGCTGAAGGGTGCCGCCCTGCGCAACTGGCAGCGCGACTGCGCGATGATCTTCCAGCAGTTCAATCTGGTGCCGCGTCTCGACGTGCTCACCAATGTCATGCTCGGCCGCCTGAACCACCGTTCGACCGTGCTCAGCCTGTTCAACATTTTCACGGATGAAGAGCGCCTGATGGCGATTGCCGCCCTCGAGCGGCTCGGCATCGAGCACGTAGCCATGCAGGCGGCGGGCACGCTTTCCGGCGGCCAGCAGCAGCGCGTCGCTATCGCCCGGGCACTAATGCAGTCTCCGAAGATGGTTCTCGCCGACGAGCCGATCGCCTCTCTCGATCCCCTGAACGCCAAGATCGTCATGGACGCCCTGCGCGACATCAACGAGCGTGAAGGCATCACCGTCATCACCAATCTGCATACGCTGGATACGGCGCGCAATTATTGCGAACGCATTATCGGCATGTCGCAGGGTCGAGTCGTTTTCGACGGAACACCCGCCGAACTAACGGCTGCGGCGGTCACGGAGATTTACGGCACGGATTCACACGGCGCCGGCATCGACGAGACCATGACCTCGACCAGCATCAATATTCCCGGCGCGCAGCTTGCCGCGCGTCCGGTTCAGCAATCTGCCGGTCCCGAACCGCTGGCTCTCGCCGGGCTCTGAGGAACCGCTCAGCATCGTTTGCGCCCGCGTCAAGGGCCGATACTTCACAACAAACTCCGGCTCGCCGGGAAACAGGAGAAAGTCCATGTTGAAGAAAATCCTTCTTTCGGCAGTCGCCCTTGGCGTTCTGGCCGGTTCGGCCATGGCTCAGGACGTCAAGGTCCTGCGTATCGGTCTCGACGGTTCGGAAAATGAAGCCGACCAGATCCGCAACACGAAGTGCGTTGCGGATGGCCTCAAGGCTGCAACCGGCGTTTCCGAAGTTCAGGTTTTCCCGTCGCCGGACTATAACGGCGTTATCCAGGGCCTGCTCGGCGGCACCATCGACATTGCATCCATGGGCGCTTCTTCCTACGCCAAGATCGCCATTGCCGATCCCAAGGCCGTCGATCCGATCCTGACCTATACCGGCTCTGACGGTTCCAGCGGCTACTACACGATCATGGTTGCCCGCAAGGACAGCGGCATCAAGTCTCTGGCTGACGCCAAGGGCAAGAAGATCGGCTTCGCCGACCCTGACTCCACCTCGGGCTTCCTCGTCCCGAACGTATCGATCCCGAAGGAAACCGGCGTTCCGGTCAAGGAATATTTCTCCGAAACCGGCTTCGGCGGCGGCCATGAGAACCTCGTTCTCGCCGTTCTCGACAAAAAGTTCGACGTCGGCACGACATTCGGTTCGGGCGTCGGCAAGTGGGAAGAAGGCTACTCCGGCGGCAACCTTCACCAGATGGTCAAGAAGGGCAACCTCGACATGGACGATATCGTTCAGGTCTGGAAATCCCCGCTGATCCCGAACGGTCCGCTTCTCGTTGCCAACAAGATCGGTGACAGCATGAAGCAGAAGGTCGAAGACTTCTTCATGGAACTGCCGAAGAAGGATCTCGCCTGCTTCCAGGGTTACACCCAGGGCAAGAACACTGCCTACATCAAGGTCGACCCGGCTTTCTACCAGACGATCATCGACGCCCGTAAGTCCGTTATCGGCGGCTGATCCTCAGATCATATCCGGAAGCGGCGGTGCCTTGCGGCATCGCCGCTTTTGCCAATAAAGGAAAGCGGCATGGCGACCACACTGCAACATGGTACCCTCACGCCTGAGGGATTGAGCACATCGTCCCGAACGGTGATGCGTCATTATCAACAGCAGCTTAGGACACGGCGGATTTATACCGTTATGTCGCTCGTTATCTTCCTCATCGTCCTTGCCGCCTCACTGAATTTCGCCAATGAGGCCAATTCGGGCAAGTTCTTCGAGCGCCTGCCATATTTTTTCGACTTCATGAAAACATTCGTGCCAGATAGCCCGCTCGAGGTCTTCCGGGCGATGTTCGACCTGCCGTCGCCCTATGACAACGGTTCGCTGAAATACAACTATGTCGCGGATCGCGTTTACATCACCAACGGTTTCTACATACCGCATTTCATCTATCAGCTGATCATCACGCTCAACATCGCGCTGGTCTCGACGATAATAGGCACGACCTTCGCATTTGTGCTGTGCTTCTTTGCCTCCACCAACCTTATCGGTGCCGGCCTCGTGCGCTGGGTGGTTCGCCGGGTAATGGAGATCCTGCGCGCTTTTCCGGAGATCGTCGTCGCGGGATTGCTGACTGCCATCTTATCGATCGGGCCGATCGCGGCGATCATCGCGATTTCCGTGCACACCATCGGGGCTCTGGGGAAGCTATTCTTCGAAGTCGTGGAAAATGCCGACATGAAGGCGGATGAAGGCCTGCGTGCCGCGGGTGCCAACTGGCTGGAGCGGGTTCGCTTTGCCATCGTGCCGCAGGTCCTGCCCAATTTCGTGTCCTATGCATTGCTGCGTGCCGAAATCAACGTACGCGCCTCGACCATCATCGGCGCCGTTGGTGGTGGCGGCATTGGCGAGGTCTTCCGGCTGTCGATCGGTAACGATCACGCCTCCAAGACCTATGCCATCATCATCCTGCTGCTGATCACCATCATCGCCGTAGACCAGTTTTCCAGCTGGTTGCGCCGCAGGCTGATTGGCCATCAATCCTTCGAATTCGGACGGGGAGCGGCCTGATGTCGTCCAGCTTCATTCTCAATACCGCAGACCGCGAGAGGCTGACGGCCGCACATCCCGCAATTTTCAATCGCGGCTTCATGCAGCGATACGGCTTGCTGACCGGTATTGTCGCCGTCCTCGTCTATCTCACCGCCTGCTTTTTCTTCTTCAATGTCGGCCCCGCTTTCATGCAGGGCCGATGGGATCGCGCTTCGAGCTACATTCAGGACTGGTATTCCTGGCGGGCCCAGCCACGCCTTCGTTTCGAAGACGGCAAGGTGAACCCGCAGTGGTCAAGCCGGATGCAATATCCCGCCGATGCGCCGATCGACTGGCTGCAACCCTTGCCGGATGGCGGCTACAGCGTCGTTTACGCGGGCACGCAAAACCGTCTGGACGTAACGCCGACCCGGGTGGACGTCTATGTGGACGGCAAGAACTATCCCGTCATCATCAATGGCGACAAGGCTCTGGCCCCTGAGGTCCTGCCGCAAGAGATCACGCAGGACGGCAACAAGGTTCTCGTGCATTACGGTTTTGCCGGACAGGCAGAAATCCGCACCAGCCAGGTTTACGTGCAGCGGCGGTTCCTCGGGTGGGCGAACTTCCTGTTCGATACCAAATCGGAATTCTGGGGCAAGAGCTACGGCGACCTTGCCGCACTGGCGCTGTGGGGGGAAAGGCTCGATCCCACGCGCTCAAACATCAGCCACATGGTCGATGATTTCCTCGACAATGGTGTCTGGCAGCACGCCGATATTCTTTCCAAGCTGATGCAGACGCTGGTGATGGCCTTTGTGGGCACGCTGTTCGGCACGCTCGTTGCCCTGCCGCTCGCCTTTCTAGCCGCACGCAATATCACCGCCAACAGGGCCGCCAACTGGGGCATGAAGCGTCTGTTCGACTTCCTGCGCTCGATCGACATGCTGATCTGGGCGCTGTTTTTCACCCGCAGCTTCGGTCCGGGGCCGATCCCCGGCATTGCCGCGATCTTCTTCACCGATACCGGCGCGCTCGGCAAGGTCTATGCCGAGGCGCTGGAGAATGTTGACGACAAGCAGCGCGAGGGCGTCAAATCGGTTGGCGCTTCCCCCATCGCCGTCAATCGTTTCGGCGTGCTTCCGCAGGTCCTGCCGGTCTTCATTTCCCAGTCGCTTTATTTCTGGGAAAGCAACACCCGTTCAGCCACGATCATCGGTGCGGTTGGCGCTGGCGGCATCGGTTTGAAACTGCTGGAAGCAATGGGTACCAATGCCGACTGGGACAAGGTCGCTTATATGGTGCTGCTCATTCTCTTCGTGGTTTTCCTGTTCGACCACATCTCGAATTCCCTGCGGTCGCGCCTGATCGGGAAAACCCAGCATTAATTCATAAAGCAGGAGCGGGGTTTGGCTATCCCGCTTCCCGAGACGTGCGCAAAACCGGAACCTCTTTGCAAAGTCAGATACATCCCCTCAATGCGCCAGCATCCGTCTTGCGGACATTCGAGAGACACGCGGCGTTTCAAGCGCTTTTTTTCCTGGGTCATCATCATTCTGTCACGGAAAGCGATTACCTCGCACTCCTGACCTTGCGGGAAGCGGGCGAGTCACGCCAAATAGCTTTTCATCCAGGTTTTCCATGACACCGAAGAGTGCTTGCCGTGCGCTACGCCATCTATTTTTCTCCGGCTAAAGATCATCCACTGACTGAAGCGGCGTCGCGCTGGCTGGGACGCAATGCCTTTTCCGGCGCGCAACATGATGACCATGCCGCTTATGCGGAGATGACTGAGGAGCCGCGCCGTTACGGTTTCCACGCGACGCTGAAAGCCCCCTTCGAGCTTTCCGAAAAATACAGCGAAGCGGATCTCGTCGCCGCCCTCGAACAGTTTGCGGCCAGCCAGTCCGTCTTCGATATTCCGCGTGTTGTCATCGGTGCACTCGGGCCGTTTTTCGCGCTCGTTCCGGATCGCACCTACCAGCCGCTGCAGGATTTTGCCGCTGAGATCGTCGACCATTTCGACCGGTTTCGCGCGCCCCTGTCCGAGACCGACATTGCCCGCCGCCGCCCGCAAAACCTGACCGAAAGCCAGCGGCAAAATCTGTCGCTCTGGGGTTATCCGCATGTCATGGACGACTTCCGCTTTCATATGACGCTGACGGGCCGCATCGACGAAAGCGACGCGCCCGCTATCCAGGATGTGCTTTCGACCAAGTTTTCCGAGTTCGTCGACCGGCCTCTCACCATTTCCGGCCTCGCTTTGTTCGTTGAGGAAACGCGCGGCGCACCATTTACCGTTCATCGCTGGCACCCGCTTGGCCAGCCGCCAAAGAAAGATGCTGACCCATGACCGAGCATGCCCTTTCCAACGCCCGTATCGTTCTGGAAGACGATATTATTCTGGGATCCGTTCTGATCCGTGACGGCAAGATCGCCGATATCAGCGAAGGCGCCTCCAAGACCGGCGAGGATCTCGAAGGCGATTTCCTCATCCCGGGTCTGGTGGAACTGCACACCGACCATCTGGAACAGCACTATTCGCCGCGTCCCGGGGTTATCTGGGATAAGATTGCCGCCATTCAGGCTCACGATGCGCAGGTCGCGTCATCAGGCATTACCACTGTTTTCGACTGCCTGCGGCTGGGCTCCGACGAAGATGGCGGGTTCAAGAAGGGCGAGATGCGGGAAATGGCGGATGCCATTGAAACCGCTGCCGATCAGAACCGCCTGCGGGCAGATCACCTGCTGCACCTGCGCTGTGAAGTCGCCTCCGCCGATGTGCTCGAGCATTTCGAAGATTTCGAGACCGATCCGCGTGTGCGGCTGATTTCGATGATGGACCACTCCCCGGGGCAGCGCCAGTTTCAGTCGATGGACCAATATATCTTCTATTACCAGAAGAAGCGCGGACTGAGCGACGAGGCTTTCGCCGAGTTCGTCAGACGCCGGCAGACGGCATCGGCGGAGTTTTCCGCCAAGCACCGGGATTACCTGGCGGCCCGTTGCGCCGAGCGCGGCATAACCGTTGCAAGCCATGACGACGCTACAGAAGCGCATGTGGGCGAAGCGATCGGGCACGGCGTGAAACTCGCGGAGTTCCCCACCAGCGTCGAGGCGGCAAAGGCTTCGCACAGCGCCGGCATGAGCGTACTGATGGGCGCACCGAACATCGTTCGCGGCAAGTCCCATTCCGGCAACATCGCCGCGCGTGATCTTGCCGAACTTGGCGTGCTGGATGTTCTCTCTTCCGACTATGTGCCGTTCAGCCTGCTTTACGCGCCGTTCCTGCTCGCCGACCAGGTGGAAGCCATCACTCTGCCGGAAGCGTTGCGCATGGTTACCTCCACGCCGGCACGAACGGTGGGCCTTCGCGATCGCGGCAGCATCGCAACGGGATTGCGGGCCGATCTGGTCCGAGTTCACCGCGAGGACGGCGTTCCCGTCGCCCGCTCGGTCTGGCGTCAGGGCAAACGTGTGGCATGACCGGCAACGGACAGGATAGCCGGCTTGACGGCCAGACGCTGGGTACGGTGCCCGGAACCATGATCGTAATTGTCGGCCCGAGTGGGGCCGGCAAGGACACGCTGATGGATTATGCCGCAGCGCAGCTGTCCGGGCGGCCGGGCTTTCATTTCACACGCCGGGTCATTACCCGCAGCGGCGATGCCGGCGGCGAAAATCACGATGCGGTTTCCATGCACGAGTTCAACCGGCTGGAAGACGAAGGTGCTTTTGCCGTTTCCTGGCAGGCGCACGGGCTGAAATATGGCATTCCGGCCGCCGTCTATCGTCATCTTAATGCGGGAGACGTGGTCATCGCCAACGGCTCCCGCTCAGCCCTGCCCCAGTTCGGCACCGCCTTTGCACGCCTCAAGGTCGTGAACATCGTTGCACGGCCGGACGTGCTGGCGAAGCGGCTGGAGCAGCGCGGGCGGGAAAGCCGGGAGGATATTCTCCGGCGGCTGGAACGCAGTTCGCTCACGGTCGTCGGGGATTTTGATGTGACGACCGTGGACAATAGCGGTGCCATGGAAGATGCGGGCAAAACCATCATGCAGGTGCTTGAGCAGAGCGGCCGTCGCCACATTTAAACTCCACAGGCCGAACTGCTCGACAAATGGCTTCCCAACGCTTACCATCAGGCGACAATTTCCAAACATGGTACGCCAAGGCGAGGGATGCCTGAAAAGAGGGTCAGCGACGAGATAACAGTGGTGGCCGGTCTGGCCGCCGGCGTCGCCAATTATGCACGGTCGCGGGGCATCGATATTGCCCCCATCTGCAAGGCTCTCGATATCGATCCCGCCACTTTCGGCAGCGTGACGGAGCGCATCAGCCTCGACCGATTTTGCCGCCTGCTCGAGACATGTGCGTTGATTTCCGGCGACGACGCCTTTGGTTTGCAATGCGCGTCCACCTTTCCCGCCGGCGCATCCGGCGCGTTCGGATATGGCCTGATGAGCGCGCCGACAGTGCGGGCTTTCCTGCGTTTTCTTCAGGATCACGTTTATTACGCGACCAATAACAGCAATTTCACCATGGTCACGGATGCCGCGCACGTAACCCTGTCGTGGTCCTTTGCGCCTGTCATCGCCAAACGCGATCAATATGTGGATTTGTCGCTGACAGCTCTGATCCAGCGCCTTCGCGATATTCTGGGGGAGCGCGTCAACCTGATCGAGATCGGTCTGGAACGGCCGAAACCGGTTAATATTCAGCTATTTAAAGAAAGAATGACCAAGCGCGTCAGCTTTTCGCAACCCATCCATACCATGCGTCTTCCCACATCGCTTCTGGACGTGGTCAACCCAAATGCAGATGAGCGGCTGTTCGAGCTGATGAACTTGCAATGCCGGATGCTGCGGCCGGAGACATCGGCAGACGCCACGCATTTCATCGATCAGGTGAAGCGTTACATGCAGGTGCGGCTGTCGGATGCCGAGCTTTCGCTGAGCGAGATCGCCCCCTATTTCAACCTGTCGGAACGCAGTTTTCAAAGACGGCTTGCCGAGCTTGGGACTAATCTCAACGAGATAAAGGACGCCATTCGCAAGAATGCCGGCTTCAAGCTCCTCGTGGAAAGCGATCTTCCGGTTTCCGATATCAGCTACAGGCTCGGCTATTCTACGCCGGGTGCGTTTTCGCGTTCCGTTTCCCGCTGGTTCGGGGCAACGCCCACGGACATTCGCAAGAAACACGCGCATCATTCCGCCGTATAGGGCCCATTCCCAGCATCAATATTCCATATATCCAAAATAAATTTGGGAAATATGTCGGCGTTCTTTGGATTATGTATCGAAACATAACAATAAAAACGCAAAACTTGGCGTGAGATGTTATTCTCTTGAGATGGCAGACCGCCTAATAGAACGCCGCAATATGCCTTCGGGCATGACGGAAAATATTCCAAAGCTTTGAATTTTACATTGTTCTGGACAAGAACCGATTTCGGGTTTTTGGGAAGGACGATGCAGTCATTCTTTCATCGCCGAGGATATGCCCATGCCGGGACCGGCTGGCTGCGAGATCAGCTGCTTATTGCCTGGTTCCTGAGGCCACATCCCGCTTTGGGAAGGTCAATCTCTTTTGAGGCTGAAAGACTATGTCGTCAAAAACGCAGCATGAACGTCACCAGGCGCGTGAAATCGTCCTTTCGGATCGTGAGCGGCAATATCTGGGGCTCGTTGCGCGGGGCCGACATCCTTCTCACATTGCCTTGATAACGGGAGCGGACGAAGCGGATGTTAAAGATACTCTGGAACGGGTCCGCCTAAGGCTAGGTGCGGCCAATCTGCTGAATGCCGTCAGCATCGCCCTGCTGCGTGGACTGATCGAACAGGATATTTAGAGCTTCCCTCTCGCTCCAAAAGCTTACGCGAAATCGTCCCCTTCCCGTAAGCCAAAACCGGATGTGTTGCTTTCTGCGCCAAAAACCCACCATTTTGATGGCGGGACGGCGGACCAAAAGGCGGGTCGGAAATGATTTCCGGCCTATCGGCGCAACTGCAAGGCAGCCATACACGGTTTACCCGGCGGACTTTCCGGTCCGCCGGGTTTTCATTTTCAGTTCCTCACAGCGACTGAATCTCGGCAAGAATATCGCTTTCGACGATGATACCGCTTTCCAGCGCCTGCCTTCGAATGCCCTGGCTTCGCCGACCGGGCAAACGCACGTTTTCCTGCTTCTCTATCTCTCCGGCGATAAGCGCCAGTCGCTCGGTAAAGGCCGCACCGCCCGACGATACGGGGTCTATGGCGATGATCGTGTGGCCGAGAGAGGGTGGCGCACCCTTGTCGTCCAGAAGGGAAGAGGCCTCGAAGGCGAAGCTTCCACCGGTGAGCGCGGCGGCCATGATCTCCACCATAAGCGCCAAGGCAGCCCCCTTGGCCTCGCC
The DNA here is from genome assembly GCF_056393925.1 of Agrobacterium sp. 10T429. Classification (NCBI taxonomy): domain Bacteria; kingdom Pseudomonadati; phylum Pseudomonadota; class Alphaproteobacteria; order Hyphomicrobiales; family Rhizobiaceae; genus Agrobacterium; species Agrobacterium sp. 10T429. The sequence continues at coordinate 107,049 of NZ_JBFTGV010000001.1, read as the reverse complement.
CGCAGGCACCATCGTTCCGGCTAGGGCTTCTTCGGGATCGGTCGTGGGCCGGCCATTCGTATCAAGCGCCCAGTCGCCCGGAATGGTTTCGCCCTTCTGGCGGGCTGCCATGATCTTTCCGCGCGCAACCTTGGAAAGCGCCAGATCGATCACCAGCGGATCTGCCTCGCCAACAGGGCTGGCGAACGCAATCGGATTGGTGCCATAGAGCGGTTTGGTGCCACCCCAAGGCGCCATGGATGCAGGAGCATTGGCGAACATCAGCGCCACGAGGCCCATTTCCGCGAAACGCTCGACTGTAAGTGCCATGACGCCTGCATGATGGGAGCGATGGATCGCGGCAAGCGCGATGCCCTGCTGCCGGGCCATGTCCGGCAACTCGTCTACGGCGCAGTCGATCGCGGGATAGGCGTAACCGTTGTTAGCGTCGATTGAAAGCACACCCGGTTTGACACGACTTGCCACCGGCCGCGCATTGCCATTGACCTTGCCAACCCGCGCCTGACGGACATAAACGGGGATACGCCGAAAACCGTGGCCGCCCTGGCCTGCAGCCTCGGATGCCACGAGCGCCTTCGCCACGGAGCGGGCGTTTTGCGGCAGAACGCCGTTACGCTCAAAGATAGAGGATACGAGATCCTCCGCCTCTGCGATTGAGAATTTCATTCCGGAATGCCTCTGCGTGTTAAGTCGACAAGACCTACACCATCGAAAACATTCGCGAAATGCAATTCAGGCCCAAATGGATATCTTATCGAGAATACCGGTCGGGCACGCATTCGCCCTTCGGCAGGGCGTCATGCCAGGCAAGAGCTTATTCCAGCAGAACCGCGACGTGGCCTTGGAATTGATCTAGCGGATGCTGATCGGCAAGGTGATTGTCTTATTTGCATCCGGTGGCGGCGCGGGCACGGGTGACGCGCTCTGGATCCAGGCCGCAATCTGCTGGTCGATGGAGGAATCACCAGTGGACTGCACCACACTGACACCGCTGATGGCGCCTGTATCGTTAACCCGGAACCGCACGGTCGCTGTCATCGCATCGCTGCGAAGCGAGCGGGGCTTACGCCTCTGGATATGCGAGCGAACCTTCGATCCCCATTTTGCCGGCGAGGCGGAGGATGAAGAGAAGAAACCGGCATTGTTGCGCGATGCCGCCGTCCGGTCGGATTGCTGTGTCTCGGCCTTGGCCGTTTCGCGCAGTTCCGATGCCTGTTGCGGTTTGGGGCGCTGGCGCTCGACCTTCTTCTTGTCGTCCGTTTCTTTCTTCTCCACCTTCTTTTCGACCGGCGGCGGCGGTGGCCGGATGACGGGCAAGGGAACCTCGACATTTTCGAGTTCCGCCATCATCTGTTCCTGCACGGGATCGATCGGCTCCACCGGTTCGGGAATTTCCTGCGGTTCGACGATCTCCTCGACCGGCGGTTCCGGCGGCTGCACGGGTTCCGGCGGCGGCGTTTCCACAACCGGCTCAGGCGGCGGCGGCTCCTCCGGGGTGACTTCCTCTACCGGCTGGCTGTTGTCGCTCTTTACCTCTTCGGCATCTTCAACGTCCTGCGCAGGCGTCGTTTCCTCGGTGTTGACGGCTTCCGGTATGGCCGCCATTTCGATCATGATTGCGGCAGGCGGCGGCCCGCCGGCATCCAGTTCCTCTGGTTCCTGCATCAGGTAATAGGCAAAACCCGCATGAACGCCCAGCATGAGCAGTGCTGCGGCGGACCACAACGCCGCTTCCCCTAGGCGGGAATGTCGGGACTGCGGGTAGCCGTTTTCAGTCATGGCGCGGTTCCTGGAACTGAAGGCGCGGCGGGCGGAACGGCACCGGCTGGCTGCGTTGCCGCAGCGGCATTTTCCAGCCCTACCAGAGCGATTTTCAGATATCCGGCATCGCGAAGCAGGTTCATGATTTCCATGAAGTGGCCATAGTCGACGGCTTTGTCGGCGCGCAGGAAAATTCGCGTATCTTTCTTGCCGCTCGTCTGCCGGTCGATCGCCGCTGCCAGGGCTTCGCGGGCAACCGCATCATTGCCGAGATTGAGCGACAGATCATCCTTGACGGTCAGATAAAGCGGCTCTTCCGGGCGCTCCGCCGGCTTGGCGGTGGATGCGGGCAGATCGACATTCACATCCACGGTCGCCAGCGGTGCAGCAACCATGAAGATGATGAGCAGAACCAACATCACGTCGATGAAAGGCGTGACGTTGATTTCGTGGTTTTCGGAGAGATCGTCTCCGCTATTTTCGCGAATACCGCCAGCCATGACCGATCACCGCCCAACCAACGACACTGCGGGCTTGCTGCTGCTGCCCGGCGGAATGCGGCGGAAATCGAGGTCACGGCTGACGAGGCGTTCCACGCCGGCTGCGGCATCCGCCAGCAAATGCCGGTATCCCGTGATCGAGCGGGCGAAGACGTTGTAGATCACCACCGCTGGAATAGCAGCAACAAGGCCKATTGCCGTGGCAAGCAGCGCCTCGGCAATGCCGGGTGCCACGACGGCGAGATTGGTGGTCTGCGATTCCGAGATGCTGATGAAGGAATTCATGATGCCCCAGACGGTACCGAACAGACCGACAAAGGGAGCGGTGGAGCCGATGGTCGCCAAGGCGCCCGTTCCGCGCGACATGCGGCGACCGGCGTGGGTTTCAATGCGTGACAGGGCCGAGGAGACACGCTCCTTGATCCCGCCGCCGTCGGTGTGTTCGACCACCGCGTCGGAAAGCTGCATTTCGTGAGTTGCCATGCGCAACATCAGCGCTGCCGGCCCGCCCTTCTTTTCGACGGCCTCAGTCGCCTCGTTCAGGGTTTTCGCCCTGCGAATAACCTTTAGTGTCGCACCGGCGCGCACCCGTGCACCGGCAAGCTCGATAGACTTCGCCACCCAGACCGTCCAGGTGACGAGCGATGCAAAAGCGAGACCGATCATCACGCCCTTCACGACCCAGTCTGCCGCCATGAACATGCCCCAGGGAGACAGGTTGTGCGGGATATCAGCACGATGTCCGGCACTTGCGGGTTCGGCGACTACCGGTTCAACCGGGGTGGAGACCTCGTTCGGCGCTGCCGTACCGTTCGTCGGAGCGGGTTGCTCCGTCTGTGTCGGCTGCGGTGAAACACCTTCGGCTGCCGGCGTGGGATTACTTGCGGCGGGCGCAGGCTGGGCCGGCGCGGGCTGTGTGGGCGCGGCAGCGGAAGGCGGCACAGGCTGGACTGCCGGAGCGCTCGGCGTCTCAGCCGGCGACTGCGCGGGCTGCATCGTTTCCGTTGCCGGTGCAGGTGCTGGTTGGATCTGGGTCTCGGATGCCGACTGAGCAAAAACCGCTCCGGCACTCAAGCCGGCCAGCAAAGTGACCGTCATGGCAAGTGAGATATGCCGTGTTTTGTTTGCTCTGGTGAAGCACGCGGAAGAAGTTGAGGTCTCAGCTGACATAATTTTTATCCCGGATTTCCGTCGATGAACTCATCCGCAGATTGACCGGTTCATTAAAACCGGGGCCATGAACGGATGCCGTCGTGAAAGCTTGACGTTCCGATAATAAACCTGAGTTCTTTTGACAACTATTATATTGCCAAAAGACGACCCGTAAACTCTTCTTTACAAAAAATTGACCGACCTGCGGTCTTCAGGTGTTTTGCGAAGGCGAAAACTGCGCCACCAGCGCGTGTCGGTCGCCGGGATAGGTGACCCGAACACTGGTGACATAATCCGCTCCGTGCCAGGTGCGGCGGTGGATGACCAGACACGCCGCACCGGAAGCAATGCCGAGCGCGGTCGCATTTTTGCGATCAGCGGAAACTGCGCTGATGCGATGTTCCGCGGCACTCCAGGGAACCATTTTCAGCAGCCAAGTGCCCGGCCCGATCTGTGAAAAATCCGCTGCCTCAGCCTCCGGAACGGCGGTGACATTGATGATGCGTTCCTCGAGGCAAAAGGGAACGCCGCCGGCAAAATGCGTGCAGGTGAGTTCCAGAACTGAGGCATCCGCGGCAAGCGCCATGGCCGCGCCGTCTTCTTCCCCCGCAGGGCGCAGTCGCCGTCTGTCGAGACGGTAACCGTAAACGAGGCCGAGGGCCTGCACCTCCCGCTCGATATCGTGGATTTCCAGCACGGCCGATTGCGCATGGGGCTGGCGAACGAAAGTGCCGAGACGCCGGCGGCGCTCGATAAGGCCGCGCTGCACCAGTTCGCCGAGCGCCTTGTTCACCGTCATGCGCGAGCAGGCATATTGCCGGGTCATCTCGTGTTCGTAGGGAATACGGTACCCCGGCGGCCACTCGCCCGACATGATGTGGCGCTCGACATCGTTGCGGATGCGCTCGTGCAGTGATTTTTCCTGAAGATCGGCGCCTGTACTCCTCATACCGATGCTTCCTTCCTCCCGGTTCTATGGATCAACTATCCATGGGCAGCGGCGGCAATCGCCTCGCTGCGAATTTCCTCCGTCAACTTGGCGCGTAGCTGCGAAAACTCCGGGCTGGCCTTGACGGTGTAGTGACGCGGATGCGGCAGGTCGACCGGCATGATCGACTTGATGCGCCCCGGCCGCGCTGACATCGTCACAACCCGCGACGCCATGAACACCGCCTCCTCGATGTCATGCGTCACAAAAATGACGGTCTTCTGCTCGCGCTCCCATATGCCGAGCAGCAATTCCTGCATCAGCCCGCGCGTCTGGTTGTCGAGTGCGCCGAAAGGCTCGTCGAGCAGCAGGATCTTCGGGCCGTTTGCCAGAGCGCGAGCGATGGCTGTTCTCTGCTGCATGCCGCCGGACAGCTGTTTCGGCCAATGGTTCTCGAAGCCGCGCAGGCCAACCTTGTCGATATAGCTGTCGACGATCTCCCATTTTTCCTTCTCGGCCACACCACGCTCGCGCAGACCGAAGGCGACATTTTCCCGGATCGTTAGCCACGGAAACAGCGTGTAGGACTGGAACACCATGCCGCGATCCGCCCCCGGCCCTGTCACTGCCCGGCCGGACAAAAGGACTTCACCCGTCGTTGGACGGTCAAGACCGGCGATGATGCGCAGCAAGGTCGACTTTCCGCATCCGGACGGGCCGAGAATGGTGACGAAATCGTTGCGGGAGATTTCCAGATCCGTGGGCTGCAAGGCCAGCGTTGGCTGGCCGCCCTGAACGCCGGGGAAAGTGCGGCTGACGCCTTTGATAACGAGTTCGCTCATCAGGCAAGCCTCCAGGCGAAAAGCTTCCGGTTCAGCGATTTGAACGCGAAGTCAGAAATAAGTCCGATGACACCGATGACGATGATGCCGAAGATGATCTGCCCGGTCGCCATCAGCGCCTGGCTGTTGATTATCATATAGCCGATGCCCGACGACGCGCCGATCAACTCGGCAACAATGACATAGGTCCAGGCCCAGCCGAGGACGAGACGGAGAATTTCCGCAATATCGGGCGCATTGGCGGGAATGAGAACGCGGCGGACCACGCCCCGGTCTTTTGCGCCAAGTGTATAGGCAGCCTCCACCAGATCGCGTCTTGTGCCGGCAACCGCCACGGCAACCATGAGAATGATCTGGAAAACTGCGCCGATGAAGATCACCAGCAGTTTCTGCATCTCGCCGATGCCGGCCCAGAGAATAAGCAGCGGCACGAAGGCGGAAGCCGGAAGATAGCGCGCGAAGGAGACGAAGGGTTCAAGCAGCGCCTCGACCGGCTTGTAAGCGCCCATGGCGATGCCGACCGGTACGGCAACGAGCGAGGCCAGCACGAAGCCGCCGACAACACGCCAGATCGTCATGCCGATATCGCTGGCAAATCCCTGATCGGTCAGCAGATAGATGCCGTCCTTCAGCATGGTGATCGGGTCAGCCAGAAAGGTCGGCGATACGAAACCGCCGAGCGTGGCAAAGCCCCAGGCGGAGAAAAAAAGCACGAAGAACAGAATGCCGAGAAAAATCCGCGTGCTGTTCTTTATGGGTTGAAGAGGTTGCATTCTGTCGCCTGTCCGGAAAACGGGCGCGGCACTCTATCGCCGCACCATCTAGGCGCCGTACGTCATCCGTGACGCACAGGCGCTGTAAGGCTTCTCACTGGCTGCAATAATCCCCGAAGGAAAAGCAGCAGTTTGCTTCTGTTACTTGATGAAGGACGTGTCCGCGAGTGTCGAAAGATCGGGTTTCGATTTTATCACGCCGATTTCCAGAAGCAGATCAGCCGATTTTTCGGAGAATGTCTTGAATTCACCGTCGAAGAACTTCTGGTTGGCGGCCTTGTCCTGCCATTCCAGGAATTTCGCCGAAGCTGCGAATGCCTCGCCCGTCTGTTTTACGTCCGCTCCCATGGTCTCATAGGATTTTGCAGGGTCCGTCTTGATGAGCTCGAGCGCCTGGAAATAGCTGTCCGCAAGGGCTTTTGCCGCCTGCGGATTGGCCTTCAAGAAATCCGGCGTGCAGCCGAACGTGTCCATGACGGCGGGATAATCCAGCGTCGTCGCAAGGATTTTCCCCTTGTCCGGTGCGGCGCGCACTGTGGACAGATAAGGCTCATAGGTCATGGCGGCTTCATTCTGGCCGGCGACGAATGCCTGCGCGGCCGGTCCCGGCTCAAGGTTGACGACCTTCACGTCCTTCAGGGTCAGGCCGTTTTCCTTCAGTATCCAGGCAAGGAAGAAATAGGGGGATGTGCCCGGTGCAGAAGCGGCAACCGTCTTGCCCTTCAGGTCCGACACCTTTGCAACATCACTGCGCACCGCAATGCCGTCGGCTCCGTGCGACTTGTCCATCTGGAAAATCTGGGTGGACTTCACGCCGTTGGCATTCCACGCGATCCATGTTTCGACCGTGGTGGCGGCGCACTGGATGTCACCGGAAGCAAGCGCCAGATGCCGGCTTGCCTGCGGAATCTTCTTGATATCGACCTTGAGGCCATTCTTTTCGAAAATGCCGGCCTGCTTGGCAAGCGTCAGTGGCGCAAAGCCGGTCCAGCCGGACATGCCTATTGTAACCGATGTTTCGGCATAGGCGGAAGCAGATGAAACAAGCGTCGCGATTGCGGCGACAACCCATGTTTTTTTCATGATCGGAACCCCTTTTGATTTATTTTTGTGCGATATTTTTTTCGCTTTATTTGAGGCATGCTAGGCAGGGATTTTACATTTGTCTAGACAAAATAGAGGCGCTCAAACGCTTCCAGAAAGATTGCAAACAAGCCGCCCGGCATTCTAGACATAGGATAGCACAGCCCGGCGCATCGGCCCGCTGTTTTCCATATCGAGCTTTCCATGACAAGACAGAGACGCCGTAACATCATCAGGGCAAGGCGCACCGGCACCGGCATTGCGCTCGTCGCCGCCATTTCATTCATCGCCGGAATGACAGATGCGGTGGGTCTTCATCTTTCCGGCGATTTCGTTTCCTTCATGACCGGCAACACCACCCGCGCGGCCATTTCGGTGGAAGCTGGCGTTTATTCCCATGCGGCGAAACTACTCTTCGCGATCATCGCTTTCGTGGCGGGCAACGCTGGCGGTATCGTGGTCGCGCATAAATTCGACCGGAGTATCTTTGCCGTTCTCATGGCCGTCGGGTCGCTGGTGGCGATTGCCGCATTGCTGCGCGGCGATGCTTCCGCCCTGGCGCAGTTTTATCTTGTCGTTTTCGCCATGGGGATGGTCAACGCTGCCGTCGAGCATATTGAGGGGCTGCCTATTGGCCTCACCTACGTGACCGGCGCCCTTTCCCGTTTTGGCCGTGGCATCGGTCGCTATCTTCTGGGGGAGCGAAGCCTCGATTGGGGCATCCAAATCGTGCCCTGGCTCGGTATGATCAGCGGCGCAATCTGCGGGGCGGTGTTGGGCGCCATGCTACAGTACGATGCCCTGTGGGTGGTTGCGGCAACCGTTTTTGCGGTCGCCATCGCCACACTCGTCATTCCGCGTTCGCTTCGCCACCGCTATAATCAAAGGGTCCGGATCAGGCGCATCGCGCCCTGACGGACTGCGTCGTCACTTGCGTGAGATGGTGACGAATTTCGTGCCGCGCACCCGCACCGTCATCAGGCAGGCTTCCTTGTCGGTTCGATCGCAATAACGCGAGTGCATCTTCAGTACGAAGACCATGTTGCCGAAACGTTTGATGAAATCGTAGCCGTAAATCCGGGCCGTCGCGATCATCAGATATCCGCCCTCTTTGACCTGGACGTAAAAATTGTAAGGGCAACCTTCGTCATCGCAGCTGCGGCCTTTTTCGCCATCGCAATCCAGCACGCCGTGATTAACGACGGCATCCATCAGGCCATCATTGTTGATATCCAGTCTGGTGATGAAATCATCGCCGAAGCCAGCCGTCTTGCACTCCTTGCGAAAATGATCCTTCTCATAGATCTCAGGATCGTTCACCAGCTGCTGCTGTGCCGCCAGCGCGACCGGAAACATCAAGAGGACCAGCGCCTGAAGAGCGGCAACGATAGCGATTCGCACGGCATTTTCCTTTGCATCCGTTTCGTTTATGGATGTTGCGATCATCCGGGCGGCCAGCCTAGAGTTCCGTGCTTGCGCGACACTGACGCAAACGCATCCAAATTTCCGGGGGGACCTTTTCCATGACACTGCTGGGTTTTCTCGATTATGCCGGCGTTGCCGTGTTTGCCGCAACCGGCGCATTGGCCGCCTCACGCAAGCAGCTCGACCTGATCGGCTTCCTGTTTTTCGCCGCCGCGACCGGGATCGGCGGCGGCACGGTGCGCGATCTCGTGCTGGGCAGGGCGCCCGTGTTCTGGGTGTTGAACCCGACCTATATTCTGGTCTGCGTATCGGTTGCGGTCCTGCTTTTCTTCACCGCCTACCTGTTCGAATCCCGGTATCGGGTGCTCATCTGGCTCGATGCCGTCGGCCTCTCAGCCTATTGCGTCATGGGAGCCGCCAAGGGTCTGGCTGCAAGCGGCTCCGCAACCGTGGCGATCGTGACAGGCGTTTTGACAGCGACGTTCGGCGGCGTATTGCGCGATGTTCTCGCGGGAGAACCGTCCGTGCTGCTGCGCCCGGAAATCTACATCACCTGCGCGCTTTTGGGGGCCTCCATCTTCACCGGCGCTTATTTCCTCGGCGCGCCGCTTTATGTCGCGTCGGGCATCGGCGTATTGACGGCTTTCGGTGTCCGGTCCGGAGCGTTGATCTTCGGATGGACCTTTCCGCCCTACAAGGGCAAGCCCGGCAGACGGCCTGAAGATATATTGAAGTAATATAACTTACGCCTATGGCGGTCGCGCCAACTCTTGCGGTGACCCTTTAAATTCTAGATAGGAAACAACTCCAGCGCTGATAATACCAAACCCATAAATTAAGCATCATTTTCCTCGTCTCTACAAGACAGCACATGACTACGGCGTGCGCTACCCAGTTCGTAGTTTACATCCCTATATTTGCATTGTATTATATTTATTCATCAGTATTATTTTTGTTTTTTTTAATGAAAAGCGACAATATTAAATTAATTCCATTAAAAACTCCTTTGATTTGATCTCCACCATTGAATAATTTATAGTAATTTGTTGTGTCTTTTTCTCTTTTTTCTAAAGTAGAATTTTTTTTGCTATTTTCATAAAATACAAATCCAAAAAATAAGCTATTAATAGAGAAAATTTCTTATAAAATACTTTGAAACTCAACACAACTACATAAGATAATTTACGGAAAAAATTGATCGCACGGGAACGTTGTGAACCGAAGAAGAATTAATACTTTCGGCGCGAAGTTCTGCCTCAGCCGAAAGCATAAGCCATCGAAACATTCCACAGAAATGAGCGCTGAAAACAGAAATGGCACCCGTGGGCGCCATTTACATTCCGTGATAGGGTAAAAGCTTCAACCGCGCTTGCGACGCAGGCGAATGACAACGTCCACATGGGCGATTTCCATGCCTTCGGGCGCCTCTGGCAGATTGTCGATCTGGAGATTGTTGACGGGAATGTCGAGAACCTCGTTCTCTCCTTCCACGAAGAAGTGATGGTGGTCGGACACGTTGGTGTCGAAATAGGTGCGCGCACCTTCGACGGCCAGAACGCGGATCAGGCCGGCTTCGGTAAACTGATGCAGCGTGTTGTATACCGTCGCGAGAGAAACGGGCACGCCGGCGGTCACCGCCTCGTCATGCAGCTCCTCGACCGTCAGGTGGCGATCACCCTTTGCAAAAAGAAGATCGCCCAAAGCAACGCGCTGGCGCGTGGGGCGCAGCCCCGAGCGCCGCAGCCTCGTCCCGATATCCAATGTGGCGTCAAATGCCATGCAATCCCATTCCAAACACAGGGGTGAAACCCATCAATTGCAATAGCATATATCTTTTGCGGTGAATGCTTTCAATAGTTTCAGCGTCGCCGAGTGTCGCAAATGGCTGCAAACCGGCCATTCTTGCAAATTTCCTCTGGTTCCTGCCGGATGGTTCCTGTATGCGGACGGCATATTGAGGTAATGACTTCTCTAAAGAAGGTTCGAAGACAAAGAATGGGGGCATAATGGCCTCTGCCCTTGCAGCGCTTCATTTTGAACCTAACTTGCTCTAGTGAAGTCGATAAACACCAGTGATTGAGGAAGTGAAAGCGGTATGGCAACGAGGCAATCAAGTTACAATTACGAGGAGATCCTTTCCTGCGGACGCGGCGAATTGTTCGGTCCGGGAAATGCCCAGCTTCCGTTGCCTCCCATGCTCATGGTTCACCGCATCACCGAAATTTCCGAAACCGGCGGCGCGTTCGACAAGGGTTTCATCCGCGCCGAATACGATGTCAGCCCAGACGACTGGTATTTCCCCTGCCATTTCCAGGGCAACCCGATCATGCCGGGTTGCCTCGGCCTTGACGGCATGTGGCAGCTGACCGGCTTCTTCCTCGGCTGGCTGGGCGAAGAAGGCCGCGGCATGGCGCTCTCCACCGGCGAAGTCAAGTTCAAGGGCATGGTTCGCCCGGAGACGAAGCTCCTCCAGTACGGCATAGACTTCAAGCGTGTGATGCGCGGACGTCTCGTTCTGGGTACCGCAGACGGATGGCTGAAGGCAGACGGCGAAACCATTTATCAAGCGACGGACCTTCGTGTGGGGCTGTCGAAGGAAAAGACCGCCTGAAGCGGACGGAATAGTCCTGGCAAACGCCGGGCGGCTTCGGTCGTCCAGCCGAAATCTTAAGAAAAGGTCCATTTCATGAGACGAGTTGTTGTCACCGGCCTCGGCATTGTTTCTTCCATCGGTGGTGATGCCGCCGAAGTCACCGCATCCCTGCGCGACGCCAAATCCGGCATTTCATTTTCACCGGATTTTGCTGAACACGGTTTCAAGTGCCAGGTATGGGGCAAGCCGTCTCTCGATCCGACCGAACTGGTCGACCGTCGCGCCATGCGCTTCCTTTCGCAGGGCGGCGCATGGAACCACGTTGCCATGAAGCAGGCGATTGCCGATTCCGGCCTCGAGGAAAGCGACATCAGCGGCAACGAGCGCACCGGCATCATCATGGGTTCGGGCGGTCCTTCCACCCGCACCATCGTCGAAGCCGCCGATATCACGCTGAAGAACAACAGCCCGAAGCGTATTGGCCCGTTTGCCGTGCCGAAGGCCATGTCCTCGACCGCATCGGCCACACTTGCGACCTGGTTCAAGATCCACGGCGTCAACTATTCGATCTCTTCGGCCTGCTCCACATCGGCGCATTGCATCGGCAACGCCGCCGAGATGATCCAGTGGGGCAAGCAGGACGTGATGTTTGCTGGCGGCCATGAAGACCTCGATTGGTCCATGTCCAACCTCTTCGACGCCATGGGCGCGATGTCGTCCAAATATAACGAGACGCCAAACCTCGCTTCCCGCGCCTATGACGTCAACCGCGACGGTTTCGTGATCGCCGGCGGTGCTGGCGTACTGGTTCTTGAAGAGCTTGAACATGCGAAGGCGCGCGGCGCGAAGATTTACGCCGAGATCGTCGGTTATGGCGCAACCTCGGATGGTTACGACATGGTGGCTCCTTCCGGCGAGGGCGCGATCCGCTGCATGCGTCAGGCCCTTTCCACCGTCAAGGGCGATATCGACTACATCAACACCCACGGCACCTCGACGCCGGTTGGCGACAGCAAGGAAATCGGCGCGATCCGGGAAGTCTTCGGCGACAAGATCCCGCATATCCAGTCGACCAAGTCCCTCACCGGCCACTCGCTGGGCGCAGCAGGCGTTCAGGAATCGATCTACGGCCTGTTGATGATGCAGGAACGCTTCATCGGCGAGAGCGCGCATATTTCCGAACTCGATCCGGAATTTGCGGGCGTCCCGATTGTTCGCAGCCGCATCGACAATGCCAAGATCGACACGATCCTTTCCAATTCCTTCGGCTTCGGCGGCACCAACGCCACGCTGGTCTTTCAGCGTCATAACGGATAATTGCCATGAACGGCATCATGCAGGGTAAACGCGGCCTCATCATGGGCGTCGCAAACAATCACTCTATCGCCTGGGGTATCTCCAAGGCTCTTGCGGCGCAGGGCGCAGAGCTCGCCTTCACCTATCAGGGTGAGGCGCTCGGCAAGCGGGTAAAGCCGCTCGCCGCCGAGCTCGGATCCGACTTTATCGTGCCTTGCGATGTCGAGGATATCGCCTCGGTTGACGCGCTTTTTGCGGCAATCCGCGAAAAATGGGGTACGCTGGATTTCGTCGTGCACGCGATCGGCTTTTCCGACAAGAACGAGCTGAAGGGTCTTTACGCGGATACGACCCGCGAGAATTTCAGCCGCACTATGGTCATCTCCTGTTTCTCGTTCACGGAAATCGCCAAGCGTGCCGCCGAACTGATGACGAATGGCGGATCCATGCTGACGCTGACCTATAACGGTTCGCAGCGGGTCATCCCCAACTACAACGTCATGGGCGTTGCCAAGGCAGCTCTCGAAGCGTCCGTGCGTTATCTCGCTGCCGACTATGGCCCGCGCGATATTCGCGTCAACGCCATCTCGGCCGGACCGGTCCGCACACTGGCGGGCGCCGGCATTTCCGATGCGCGCGCAATCTATGCGTGGAACCAGAAAAACGCACCGCTGCGGCGAACAGCGGATATCGACGATATCGGCGGATCGGCTCTTTATCTGCTGTCCAACATGTCGCGCGGCGTTACCGGCGAGTGCCACTACGTGGATTGCGGCTACAATATCACCTCCACACCCACCCTTGAGGTTCTCTCAAAAGCGGATGCGGAATAAGCTATCGTTTTTCCAGTAAGTAAAAGCCCGGCGATATGCCGGGCTTTTTGCGTTTATAGCCTGTGCCATTTTTGCGAACTGATAAAGTATAACTCGTCGGGGTAACTGAATTTAAACACCGGCTGGTTATGGTCCGCAACAAATTCAACGGTTGCGCTTGCCGCATATTCTAAAGATCGACACCGACATATGCGACTGGCCAAATTGAAGCCATTGCTGGAAAAATTCGGGCTCTCGCGTGACGGGACAGCAGCCATCGAATTCGCGATCCTGGCGCTTCCCTATTTCCTCGTCGTATTTGCGATCATCGAAACTTTCATCGCCTTGATTGCGGAGCAAGTGGTCGTCAATGCTACCGACACGATGGCGAGGCGTCTGCGCACCGGGCAGATCAGCAGTTCGATTTCCAAAGAGGATTTTCGCAAGAGTTTCTGCAACGAAGTTTCGGTGATTATCACCTGCTCGGCTGATGAGATCAAAAAAGAACAGAAGCTTTATATAGACCTTCGCTCCTTCACCGCCTTCAAGGATATTCCAACTACGATACCCTTGAAAGCTAACGGCGAATATTACGACCTCGACACGGCGCAATTCGGCTTCAAGCCGGGTGGGCCAGACACGATCAACATGCTGCGCGTCTATTATCGCTGGCGTGTAGTCGCAGATATCATCCGACCATATCTTACCAAAATACGCCCAGCCGACGGGTCGATGCCGTCGCATTTCCTCATTGTCGCGACCGACGCTTTCATGAATGAGAAATACACCACGAGCGGGGGTTCATGATGGCAGGGCTTGTTTCCACCATCACGAACGGCCGACTTCGTTTTATCGCGCTCGTTGCACGCTTCGCAAGGGATCGCCGTGGCGTGGGTGCGGTAGAATTTGCGATCGTCTTCCCGATATTGCTTGCGCTTTATCTGACGTCCTTCGAACTCACCATCGGCTATAATACCTACAAGCGGGCAAGCAGCGCCTCCGCAACGATCAACGACCTGATCTCCAAAACAAATTCCGTCGACAAGGCTTATCTGACAAGCATGCAGGACGTAACGGCTGCCGTCTTTGCGCCTTACAGCACCAAGGGTCTGCAGCTGAAGATCAGCGGCATCAAGATCGACAAGCAGAAACAGGCGACTATCGCCTGGTCCTGGAACGAGAAAAACGCGCGGCCCTATGTGGTGGGATCGCCAGTCTCCGTTCCCACACGTTTGCTTGTAGCGGACAGTTTCCTCATCCACGTCGAGCTTTCCGTGCCGCATGAGTTGTTGATGTTCATGCCAGATATTTCTTCGTCCGGCGTAAGATCGATCACGATCGCACGCGATTATTTCTTCAAGCAGCGCGACGCTGAGATAACCTGCTCCAATTGCTGATGCGCGTCAGCGCTTTGCTCTAATAAACATCGCGCAGATAACGTTTTTCGCGCTTCAGCCGGTTTACATAGTCGCTTGCCGCTTCCGCAGAGATGCCCGCCTCGTCAATAACGATCTGGTGCAGGGCATCGTCAACATCCTTCGCCATGCGGGTCGCGTCGCCGCAAACATAGAAATGGCCGCCCTCTTCGAGCCATTGATAGAGTGCCTTGCCGTTTTGGCGCATACGGGTCTGAACATAGATCTTTTCGGCCTGATCCCGCGAGAAAGCGAGATCGAGACGGGTCAGCACGCCATCGCGACTCATCTTTCCAAGTTCGTCTTCGTAGATGAAATCCGACTGCCGGTGCTGGTCGCCGAAAAACAGCCAGTTCCGGCCCTTTGCGCCCCGCGCCTGCCGTTCCTGCAAAAAAGCCCGGAATGGCGCAATGCCCGTGCCGGGTCCCACCATGATAACAGGTGCGTCATTGTCCTGAGGCACGCGAAACGCCTTGTTCGGAGAGACGAAAATCCCGGCACTCTGCCCCGCTTCTACCCGGTCCGCGAGATAGGTGGAGCACACGCCGCCACGCTCGCGACCTTCGGCGCGATAACGCACGCTGGCGACTGTCAGATGCACGCTGTTGTGCGCGGCCAGAGGGCTGGAAGAGATCGAATAGGCGCGATGCTGTAACGGCTTCAGGAAAGTCACGAATTCAGCAAGCTCGAATACGGGTTTTTCACCGAGACTAAGCAGGTCGAGAATATCCTTGCTCCAGAGAAAGGCGGCAAGCTGTTCCCTGTCTCCATTCGCAAGGATGTGGCTGAGTTCATCGTGCCCTGCGCGCTTGCCGATCTCGGCGACCAGTTCACGCGACGGTGTCGATATCTCGAACATATTGAGAAGCGCATCGCCGACCGGACGGTCGAGTCCGACGACTTCGCCATCCGCGCTCACTCCGAAGCGTTCGAGCAGCGCGCCCACTAGTTTCGGGTCGTTTAGGGGAACGACGCCCAGAGCATCCCCCGCCTCATAGTCGAGACCACTTTCGCCGAGATCAAATTCGTAGTGGCGAATTTCCTTGGACGAAGCAGGCCCGGAAAGAAGGCGATTGACGCTCACCTGCGCGGCATAGGGATTCTTGCGGCTCCAGCCCTGTTTTGCCCGCGCGGGCGCCTCGGCGATCGCCGGCACAACCGCCACCTTATTGCCACCATCGATGGCGAGCGCGAGTGGCAGGGTCTCGCCGATCCAGTTGGCGGCGACATCTTCGAAATCGATATCGCAATCGATACGCGTCTTCATCCGTTTGCCGCCAAGCTGCTCGAAGCGGGTATCGATGAGCTTGCCCGCCTGGCAGAAGCCATCGTAACCGGTGTCGCCAAGCGCAAGCACGGCAAAGTTCATCTCATCCAGCCGGGGTGCGGCCTCCTTGGAAAGGGCCTCCCAGAAAAGCTGGGCATTGTCAGGCATTTCACCTTCGCCGTAGGTGGAGGTGACGACAATGACGCGCTTCATGACGCCCAGACTATCCATGGAAACATCGTCCAAGGCTGTCACCACAGGCTGCATGCCCTGGGCGCGGGCGGCGTCGGCTATATCCATCGCCAGCGCCTCGGCATTGCCGGTCTGGGTGCCAAAGAGAATGTTCAGCACGCTGGCCGCCGCCTTGGGAGCGGCAGCGGCAACCGATGTGTCCATACCCATTGCTGCGCGGGAATGAAGCCCGGCCAGGAAGCCGGATAGCCAGGCGCGCTGGTCGCCATTGAAAGGGGCATCTTGAGGAATGTAAGGTATCTTCATCATGCTGCCCTGTTCTGGCTGGATGCGGTGGCAAGGTCGGGAATGGCACGCGCCGCGAATAGCTCCTCAAAGCCCGGCAGACGACCAATCTTCTCGATGTTTTTGCGGTTCTGCTGAATGATCCAGCCATAGGTGCCGGGGCTATCCACCGACCAGATGTTACGGCGCGCAAGCGCCTGCTTGTAATCGTCGAGCCGCTTGGCGGCGATCATCACCGCAAGCTGCTCGTCATCATGATCGGAAAGCGCCTCGCGCGCATATTTCAGCAGCCGCTGCATCAACGCATAGTCCTCCGTGAGGACGAGATTGCGCACGGCTTTTTCGATGGCGGGATCGGAAGGACCGGATGCCATCGGCAACCGTTGGAGAGCAATGGCCTGCGCCATACTCAAAACCGTGTAGTTGTTGATGAGCGCATACATGTCTTCCGTATCCGTCTCACCATAACCAGGAACGGTTCCGTTCAACACGGCCTTGCGGTCGCGATAGGCCAGCTTGAACTTCCGCACCTGATGGGCGGCAAGCGCGGATGCCAGTTCCTCCAGCAGCTCCTTGCGGGGCTTGGCTTTCAGAATTTCGTCGCTGTCCTGATAAAGCAGCAGGGCGCGCGGCATGCCGTAAACGAAATTGTGCTGTTCGCTTTCCCAGTTTTCCAGAATCCATGCGGCCTTGGCCGACCCTGTTTCGTCGACATGCCAGGTCAAAAGTTGGTGAACGGCCTGATTGTGGATAGATGCCTGTTCGTCCTCGCCGGTGATGGAGCCGAGCAGGATGGAATCATGGCTCACCTTCTTCGGCAGATCGCCGTAAGGGTCATATTGATAGACGAAGCCGCCGCTCATGCCGTTGCCGAAACCCTTGCCGAAACTGCCGAGGTTAAGCACAGCGCCATTGGTCATATATTCGCAGGCGAAGTCGCCCACACCTTCGACAACGGCTGTCGCACCAGAATTGCGCACCGCGAAACGGTCGCCCGCCTGCCCTTCCACGAAAGTGCGACCGCCGGTGGCGCCGAACAATGCAAAATTGCCGACCAGCACATTGCCATCAGCATCTTGCGAACCGCCACCGGGGGAGCGCACTACAATGGTGCCGCCGCAGGCGCTTTTGCCGACGCCATCATTGCAGGTACCGGTATGGACCATGACCATGCCGTCATTGCAGAAAGCGCCGAAGGACTGCCCGGCTGAACCTGATGTGTCGATGCGCACCGAACCCGCCTCCAGAAAACGGCGGCCACGGCTATCCCGCTTCACAGCCGGAAGCGCATCCGCCTCTTCGTCGGAAAGTTCGTGGTTCAGCATGCGCTCGATATCGACGGCGAGCTGGCCGCCAACACTCTTGTTGCAATTGTTGAGGAAGCGGTTGCCGCCAAGCTCGATGTTTTCCCGTCTGCTGTCGATCAGAGCCGAGCGCACCAGTTCAATGAAGGCATCGTCCAGCGCGAAGTCCTTTTCCATATAGACAGGGCTGTCGATCTTCACTTCCTCCACCACCGAAAGCATCGCCCGCAGGTCAAGCTGGCCGACGCTCGCCGGGTGATCGAGGAGGTGAAGAAGATCGGAGCGGCCCCGAGCTTCGCGCAGCGAGCGCAGCCCGAGTGCGGCCAAGATCTCGCGGGTTTCATGGGCGATGTTCATGAGATATTGCGCCAGCGCGCGTGGATCGCCGTTGAAGGCTTCCTGATTGGTGGTGAGGCCGGCGGGGCACTTGATGTTGCAGTTCTTCGCCATGACGCATTTCAGCATCATCAGCGCCGTGGTGCCGAACTCGAAGCTGTCGCCGCCGAGAAGGGCCGATTTCACCACGTCGCTCGCCGTCTGGTGCGCGCCGGAGCAGCGTAGCAGCACCTTGGCACGAAGGCCTGTGGCACAAAGCGCCTGATGCACCTCGGCGATGCCGATTTCCGCCGCGCGGCCGGTATATTTGAGGCTGGTGACAGCGGCCGCACCCGTGCCACCGGTATTGCCGGCAACATTGATGACGTCCGCACCCGCTTTCGCAACACCGACTGCAATCGTGCCGATGCCTTCCGACGAAACGAGCTTGACGATGACGCGCACGCGCGCCGCCTTGGCGTCGTGGATTAGCTGGGCCAGATCCTCGATCGAATAGGTATCATGGTGCGGCGGCGGCGAAACCAGCTCGACGCCTGGGGTGCCGCCACGGGCCGCGGCTATTTCCACCGTTACCTTGGGGGACGGCAATTGCCCGCCCTCGCCGGGCTTTGCACCCTGGCCGATCTTGATCTCTATTTCCTCCAGCATCGGGTCGGCAAGATAACCCGCCCAGACACCAAAACGGCCAGACGCGAACTGCTTGATGCGCGAGGCGCGGATGGTGCCGTAACGGGAAATATGCTCGCCGCCTTCCCCCGAATTCGACATGCCGCCAACCATATTGGTGCCATGCGCCACCGCCTCATGGGCGGCTGCGACCAGCGCGCCATGGCTCATCGCACCCGAAGCGAGGGTCTTGGTGATCGCACTCGCCTTTTGCACAGCGTCGAGCGCAATGCTGTCAGGTGCGGTGCGGATCAGCGACAGATAGGTGAATGCTTCACCCTTTGCCTGAACCAGAAGCGCGCCGCCCTCTAGCCAATGGCCGGCAATATCCTCACCGAAACGATCGAGCAGCGACTGTCCGAGTGCGGCAAGCCGGGAAAGCTCATGACCGTGCGGGCCGGTCAATTGCAGCCGGAACGCGCCTTCGCCCGCACCTTCGCAGAGCAATCCGCGCACCATGAAGCTGTTGTTGCCACGTCTGGAAAAGCGCCCCATCTCGCGGCGGAATTCTTCGGCCGAACCGGCAAAGGTCACATCAGCCGGCAATTCCAGAACATCACGCAGGGCTGCCGGACGGCGGGCCCTTTCTTCGGCCATCATGCGTGCGAAGGCGCGGTAACCCGGCGTTACCTCGAAAGCGTCGATTGCTTCGGGCGTCAGCCGGTCGAAGCTGTTGTGATAATAGGCCGCATCGTTGAGGCCGAAAGCATCCTCCAGCCGGTTGAGCGGCAGGAGACGTAGCGCCTCTTCGTTGTCGGTTCCCTTGTCGAAACCGATCTTTTCCTCCGTCATATCGACGAAACCGCGAACCGCCGTCGTGCCATAGGAATGGCCAGCACCTTCGGCGCGCTCCTTGAAGAGACCGAGCAGCGGAATGTCGTTTTCACCCTTTACCGACAGCGCCTTGCGATGCCAGTCCGACACCGCCTGCGCGATGACAGCGAAGGTAACGCCACCGACCGGGGTCTTAACATTGGGGAAATAACGCTTCAGCACAGGATCGTTGGTGTCGAGGAAGTTCGGTTCGAAGAACTCGCCGCCAATATAGCTTTCCGCCGTGCACAGCCCGACCTTGCCCATGGTCTTCATCAGCGACTTTTCAGCCGCCTTGGCAAAACGCTTGAAGGCCTTGTCAGCATCGGCACCAAATTTCTCCTCGGCACGGAACTGCACGCCGAGTGGGTAGACAGCCGAAGCCCCGAAACCAAGGCCCGCTGCGATGTGATGCGAGGAGGAAAATTGCCCACTTTCAACGATCAGGGACACGCGTAGCCGCAGCCCCTCCTCGATCAGCCGCTGGTTGATGGCGGAGACGACCATGATCATAGGCAACGCCGCACGACCTGCCGAAACGTGCCGGTCAGTGACGACGGCAATACCGCCCTCCTCAGCCGCGAAAGCCACAACCTCACCGCAGAGGCCATCTATCGCCTGACGCAAGGCCGCTTCGTTGGCAATCGCAGCATCAAAGATCGGCGTATAAAGCATCTCGAAACGACGAACTGGCGTCTCCGACTGCTCGCGAATGCGCAGCATGTCGAGATGGGTCAGGATCGGGGAGCGCACGACAATCTGCCGGGCCGCTTTCGCACCGCTATTCGGCTTTGCGCCGAGCGCCACGCGCAGCGTCATGCCATCGGCCTCACGAATGCTGTCGAGCGGGGGGTTGGTGACCTGCGCAAAGCGTTGCGAGAAATATTTGGCGACCCCGCCTTCCTGATCGGAGAGCGCGTTGATGGCATTGCCATAACCCATGGCCGAGATTTTTTCAGCACCCGACGCCAGCATCGGATCCATCAGGAACTTGAAGCTTTCCTGATTGTGCGAATAGGCGACATAACGCTGATGCCGTTCCAAATCGCCATTGTATCGAAGCGGCGATCCCTGCTTTTCGGCGGGCACCTCCGGCAAATCCGCAAGCATGACGCGCGCTTCAGACAATAGCGACGGGTAGTCCCTCCGCGCCGCCAGAAGCTCCAGCGCCTCGACGGTGGAAAAGGCGCGCCGTTCGGCGTGGTCGTAATAAAGCATGCCGCCGGCCTCGATGCGACCGCGACGAATGACGCTTTCGGCCGGAAAGGCGATCTGCCCCGCCTCCGACATGACGCAGAGATAATCGTCTGTCTCGACGGTCCGCAGCGGGCGCAGGCCGAGACGATCGAGCCGCGCGCCGATGATGGTGCCGTCGCCGAAAATCAGCGCAGCCGGGCCGTCATTCTTCTCCTCGTAGAGCGAGAAATATTCCAGCATCGCCTTGACGCCGGGCGAGAGCGTGTCGTCGTTTTCCCAGGCGGGCGGCATCATCGAGACGACGGCGGTGACGAGGTCGAGACCGTCTTCCATCACCCGCGCCTGCAATGTCTGGTCCAGACGGCAGCTATCAGACTGGCCCTTCGGCCGGATGATGCTTGCATTTTTCGCCAGCGCCACGGCCGCTTCCGACAGCCGGTTCTTCTTGTCAGTGTTGAGTTCGCCATTATGCGCCATCAGCCGAAAGGGCTGCGCCATGGAGGGGTGCGGATCCGTATTGGTGGAAAACCGCGTGTGGAAATACATCGTATGCACTTCATGGCGCGGATCGGTCAGGTCGCAGAAATAGGGCATGACCTCATGCGAGTTCAAACGCCCTTTCAGAACCTGCGTGCGTGCGCTGAGCGACAGCGGATAAAAACCGGCAAGTTCCGGCGCAGTATAGGCAAGCGCCTCGATAGCGAGCAGCGCCTTGTGAATACGCCAGTCGAACTCGGCAAGGGTTGCGCATTCCGCTGGGGCCGAAAAGACCCATTGCCGGATCGGCAATTGGTAGGAAATGGCGGCCGCGCGGATGGCCGCGTCATTCACCGGTACATTGCGGACGAGCAGGATCGAGAAGCCCTGTTCCTCCAGAGCACTGCCGATGATGCCGATCGCCTGGTCATGAAAAGCAGGGTTCTGCGGCAGGAAAAAATTGCCGACGCCGAACCGGCCGGCTTGCAAGGAATCGTTGTCCGTCAGCTTCCGGAAAAATGAGAGTGAAAGATCGAGCGACACGCCAGCACCATCACCCACGCCCTCCGCCGACATGCCGCCGCGATGCGGCACGGCACAGAGCGCCTCGTGACCGCGCTTCAGCACATCATGCGTCTGCACGCCGTCCTTGCGGGTGATGAAACCGACGCCACAGCTGCTTTTCTCAAAAGCCGCATCGTAAAGGCCGAATTTTTGCTCCGTCACGCTCAAGGTTCTCTCCTCTCGTTGCGCATTCCGCGCGGCATCGCCCTTTTCCCGAAACCCGGCGCGTCAGCCGGCACTCTGCGGGCGGAGCCGCAGGCGACCTGGCTGCTCCTCTTCTTTTCTGCTTATCGGCGTTTAATGGCGCGAACGGTCGTTTTGCGGCCGCCAAACGGCGTGGCGGCATTGGCCGCTTTCTCGCAAATAATGATCGTCATCGTTCGCATTGCGTTCCCTGATGGCCGGCAATTCCGGCAGTGAGACACATTGAATTACGTCAGTATTGCTTACATAATATTTCATGATTGGCCGAGTCAAGATTAAAATCGGTCCCACGMAATAAAAAAACAAAAACGCCGCGAAATCCGACAGGATTCCGCGGCGCGATGACTGCAGAGATGTTTATATTGCCCTGCTCACTCCGAGGGCATGTCCAGCGTTCGGCTGAACCACAGTGCGACCAGTGTACAGACTGCACCCGACATCAGGTAAATGCCGACCGCAAACAGTCCGAATTTGGACGAAAATCCGAGCGCCACGAGCGGTGCAAAACCAGCGCCGATCAGCCACGAAATATCCGAGGTGAGCGAAGCGCCGGTATAACGGTATTCGCGGCTGAAGCGGGAGGCGAGCGCACCGCCCGCCTGGCCGAAGGACAGACCAAGCAATGCAAAGCCGACCAAGACGAAAAGATAGCGCCCTATATCGCCCGAACTCAGCAGAAGCGGCGCCACGAGGCTGAAAAGACCGATCAGCACTGCGGCGAAAGCCAGCAGCTTCCGCCGGCCGATTTTGTCGGCGAGAATACCAGACACGACGATCATGCCGCCGGCGATGATGGCGCTGACGAATTGCACGAACAGAAAGTCCGAAACCCGCTGGGTGGTATTGAGGGAAACCCAGCTCAGCGGGAAGACCGTGACAAGATGGAAGAGCGCGAAGCTTGCCAACGGCACGAAAGCGCCCGTCAGCACGACCGGAAACTGCGAGCGCAGCATCTTGAACACGGGGCGCGGCTCCAGCTCATGCTGTGCAAGCATGGACTGGAATTCCGGCGTGACAATCATGCGCAGGCGGGCAAAGAGCGCGAGAACATTGAGCGCCAGTGCAACGAAGAACGGGAAACGCCAGCCCCAGGCCAAGAATTCCGCGCTGGAGAGCTGCGTCACGAACACGATGAAGAATGCGCTAGCAAGACCAAAGCCCATCGCCGCACCAATTTGCGGCATCATGGCGTACCAGCCGCGCTGCTTCGGCGGTGCATTCATGGCGAGGAGCGAGACAAGACCATCCCAGGCACCGCCAAGACCAAGTCCCTGACCGATACGGAATACCGCCAGAAGACAGGGGGCAAGCATGCCGGCTTCCGCATAGGACGGAAGAAAGCTGATCGCCATCGTGGAACCGCACAGCGTGAACAGGGCCGCCATCAGCTTGACGGCACGGCCGAACTTTCGGTCGATCTGGAGGAAGATCAATGAACCGATCGGCCTTGCGATGAAGGCCAGCGAGAAGACCGCGAAGGAATAAAGCGTAGCCGTCAGCGGATCGACGAAGGAAAAGAAGACATGCGGAAAAACGAGCGCGGAGGCGATGGCGTAGATGAAAAAGTCGAAAAACTCCGTCATTCTCGCAAGAATGACAGCAATTGTAATGCGATCCGGATCGACCTTGACCGGATCGGTCCCATGTCCCTTCGCTTCCGGCGCCTGCCAAAAAGATGGAGCAGCATCAGTATAACTCATAATATCCCTCCTGCGTCATGGACGAACCATTTCCTGTAACGCGCCGGCTCCTCTTCCTTAGCGTTACGATGCGACGGATTGTCACACGCACCCTACGTAACGTCAATTGAAGTTTGATAAGAAAGGCTTGCTCCGCAAGCTCCCTATGCGATAATGCAGCCGCTCCGCCTTCAAACGCGGCTCCGCTAAGCCTATGGTGCATCGCGAAGGTTTCGCTGCACCGCGACAATATACCTCATTTCAAAAATGATGTTCGGCAATTAATCGCGGCATAATCCAAACTGTACGAGTTCAAAGAACGTGCGCATGATCAAGAAAATCACATCTGCCCTTCTGGCAATCCCCGCACTGCTGCTGCTTAGCGGCTGTAACCTCGTGGTGATGAACCCTTCGGGCGACGTCGCCATCCAGCAGCGCGACCTCATCATCACGTCCACGGTTCTGATGCTGCTCATCATCGTCCCGGTTATCGCCCTGACGCTGTTCTTCGCATGGAAGTATCGCGAATCGGCGAAGGCCGAGGATTACGATCCCGAATGGCATCACTCGACGCGCCTTGAAATGGTGATCTGGTCCGCCCCGGTCGCCATCATCCTGATGCTAGGCACGGTGACCTGGATTTCCACCCACCGTCTCGACCCCTACCGCCCGCTGGAGCGTATCGACGAAAACCGTCAGGTTACCGCCGAAACCAAGCCGCTTACGGTGGAAGTGGTGGCCATGGACTGGAAGTGGCTGTTCTTCTACCCCGAGCTCGGCATTGGCAGCGTCAATGAATTCGCAGCTCCGGTCGATGTTCCGATCAACTTCAAGATCACCGGCACGACCGCGATGAATTCGTTCTTCGTTCCGGCACTCGCCGGCCAGATCTACGCCATGGGTGGCATGCAGACCAAGCTGCACGCGGTCATCAACAAGGAAGGCGTTTATGACGGCTTCTCGGCCAACTTCTCCGGCCCCGGCTTCTCGCATATGCGCTTCAAGTTCCATGGTCTCAGCCAGCAGGGCTTCGATCAGTGGGTTGCGAAGATCAAGGATGGCGGCAAAGGCTTCGGTCGCCAGGAATATCTCGACTTTGCCAAGCCTTCGGAACGTGAGCCGGTGCAATATTTCGCCTCCGTCGATCCGCAGCTTTACGATGCCATCCTCAACCGCTGTGTCGAGCCCAACAAGCTCTGCATGCGTGACATGATGCATATCGACGCCAAGGGCGGCGGCGGCAAGGAAGGCATCGATATCGCCAAGGCGCTGAACTCCGTCGTCTGCACACCGCTTTCACCTTACGGTGTCGCCAGCGGACCCCAATCCACTCCGGCTGCGATCGAAGGACAGACTTTCGAACCCGCGGCGCTGCCGGAAACGAAACAAGTCGCTGGCTGACGGATAAGTCCCGGCATTATGCGGCGCGGCCAATGGCTGCGCCGATCTTATGTCTTAGAATCGCAAGAGGCTAAAAATGATCGTCAATTCCGATCAAACGTCATTCCTGTTCGGGAAGCTGACATGGGAGTCCATCCCGCTTCACGAGCCCATTCTCGTCGCGACCTTCGCGGCAGTGGCTCTTGGCGGCATCGCCGTCGTCGGCGCCCTCACCTATTTCCGGCTGTGGGGTTATCTCTGGAATGAATGGTTCACGAGCATCGATCACAAGAAGATCGGTATCATGTACATCATTCTGGCACTCGTCATGCTGCTGCGCGGTTT
Organism: Agrobacterium sp. 10T429; assembly: GCF_056393925.1. NCBI lineage: Bacteria > Pseudomonadati > Pseudomonadota > Alphaproteobacteria > Hyphomicrobiales > Rhizobiaceae > Agrobacterium > Agrobacterium sp. 10T429. The sequence goes on along the minus strand of NZ_JBFTGV010000001.1, from coordinate 81,760 downwards.
CGCAGATGCCATCATGATGCGCGTCCAGCAGGCGATCGCCTCCGGTGGATCGGAAGGCTATCTTCCGCCGCACCATTACGACCAGATTTTCACGGCCCATGGCGTCATCATGATCTTCTTCATGGCCATGCCGATGATCACCGGTCTAATGAACTTCGTCGTGCCGCTGCAAATCGGCGCCCGCGACGTTTCGTTCCCCTTCCTCAACAACTTCTCATTCTGGATGACCACGGCCGGCGCCGTCATCACCATGATCTCGCTGTTCATCGGTGAATATGCGCAGACTGGCTGGCTTGCCTATCCGCCGCTTTCCGGCATTGATGGAAGTCCGGGCGTGGGTGTGGATTATTACATCTGGGGTCTGCAGATCGCCGGTGTGGGCACGACGCTCTCTGGTATCAACCTGATCGTCACGATCATCAAGATGCGCGCACCCGGCATGACCATGATGCGGCTGCCGATCTTCGTCTGGACGTCGCTGTGTTCGAACATCCTGATCGTGGCATCCTTCCCGATCCTGACCGGCACGCTCGCCCTTCTGACCCTTGACCGTTACGTTGGCACGAATTTCTTCACCAACGATCTCGGCGGCAACCCGATGATGTATGTCAACCTCATCTGGATTTGGGGCCATCCCGAAGTTTACATCCTGGTGCTGCCGGCCTTCGGCGTCTTCTCGGAAATCGTCTCGACCTTCTCCAACAAGCGTCTTTTCGGTTATGCCTCGATGGTCTATGCGACGGGTGTCATCACCATCCTCGCCTATATCGTGTGGCTGCACCACTTCTTCACCATGGGTTCCGGCGCAAGCGTCAACGCTTTCTTCGGCATCACCACGATGATCATATCGATCCCGACCGGTGCGAAGATCTTCAACTGGCTCTTCACCATGTACAAGGGCCGCATCAAGTTCGACGTTCCTATGCTGTGGACGATCGGTTTCATGATCACCTTCGTCATCGGCGGCATGACCGGCGTTCTTCTCGCTGTTCCGCCGGCGGACTTCGTGCTCCACAACTCGCTGTTCCTCATCGCCCACTTCCACAACACCATCATCGGTGGCGTGGTGTTCGGTGTGCTTGCGGGTATCGTTTACTGGTTCCCGAAGGCCTTCGGCTACCGCCTGGATCCGTTTTGGGGCAAGCTGTCCTTCTGGTTCTGGTTCATCGGCTTCTACTTCGCCTTCATGCCGCTCTACATTCTCGGCCTGATGGGTGTGACCCGCCGTATCAGCCAGTTCGAAGACAATTCGCTCCAGATCTGGTTCCTGATCGCAGCCTTCGGCGCCTTCCTGATCGCGCTCGGCATCGCTTCCTTCGTCATCCAGCTCATCGTCAGCTTCTTGAAGCGCGATCAGCTCCGTGACGTGACCGGCGATCCCTATCATGGGCGTACGCTGGAGTGGTCGACCTCGTCGCCTCCGCCTGCCTACAACTTCGCTTTCACGCCGGTTGTGCATGACGTCGACGCCTGGGCGGATATGAAGAAGCGCGGTTACGACCGTCCCAAGGAAGGCTTCATCCCGATCCATATGCCGAAGAACACCGGTGCGGGCGTAATCATCAGCGCCATCAGCGTCGTGCTTGGCTTTGCCTTGGTGTGGCACATCTGGTGGCTGGCGGCTCTGTCCATGCTCGCCATCATCGCGGTCTCGATCGCCCATACCTTCAACTACAACCGCGAATACTACATTCCTGCCTCCGATGTTTCGACAGTCGAGGCGGAACGTACGAAGCTGCTTGCGGAACAGGCGTAACGAATATGGCTCATACACCTGCACAAAGCGCCGCGGGCGCGGAAACACCGGTCTTCTACCTGAAAGAAGACCACCATCCGGAGAACGGCACCTCGCTGGGCTTCTGGCTCTATCTGATGAGCGACTGCCTCATCTTCGCAACGCTGTTTGCCACCTATGCCGTTGTCGGCCGCAACTACGCGGCCGGCCCTTCGGGCGCAGATCTGTTCGATCTGAAGCTTGTGGCGATCAACACCGCCTTCCTGCTTTTCTCTTCCATCACCTATGGCTTCGCCATGCTGGAAATGGAAAAGCAGAAGGTGAAGACGACGCTGATCTGGCTCGGCATCACCGGTCTCTTCGGTCTCGCCTTCCTCGCCGTGGAACTTTACGAGTTCCATCACCTGATCGAAGAAGGTGCAGGTCCACAGCGTTCAGCGTTCCTTTCCGCCTTCTTCGCGCTGGTTGGAACGCACGGTCTGCACGTCACCTTCGGCGTGATCTGGCTCGTCACACTGATGTTCCAAGTCGCAAAACATGGTCTGATCGCCGCAAACAAGCGTCGCCTGATGTGCCTGTCGATGTTCTGGCACTTCCTTGACGTCATCTGGATCGGCGTCTTCTCCTTCGTTTATCTCATGGGAGTTCTTTGATGAGTTCCGAAGCACACGCACACCACGACGCGCATGGCGACGACCATCATCACCATGATGGCGCCAGCCACGGCACGTTCAAAAGCTACATGATCGGCTTCGTCCTGTCGGTCATCCTGACGGCGATCCCGTTCTGGCTGGTCATGGGCGACGTTCTTGAAAACAAGACGCTGCTGGTCATCGCGATCATGGGTCTCGGCGTCATCCAGATCTTCGTGCACATGATCTACTTCCTGCACATGGACACCAAGTCCGAAGGCGGCTGGACCTTCATGGCGCTGATCTTCACCGTCGTGGTGCTGCTGATCACGCTCTCCGGCTCACTCTGGGTCATGTACAACATGAACAAGAACATGATGCCGCTGCACATCGAGGATGTGAAAAACCTGCCCTGAGCAGCCATAGATCAACGGCCTGCCGGATTTCCGGCGGGCCGCTTTCTGCGCCAGCACACTACCCCCGCAGCGCATAACCCCATGAATCGTCGGCGCGATTTATGGGGTTATTTGCTGGAAGACCCGGATGCCGACAGCCGACAGCCGACAGTGTTGCCGCAGCAAACCGCATGGCCTTGCAAGGACTGTGAAACCATGACCGATCCGTCGACAACCGCCCCGCACACGCGACGCATCCGCCCCGCAGCAATCGTCGTCCTGCTTCTGACTATTGTACTGACAGGCTTCCTGCTGGCGCTTGGAACATGGCAGGTTCAACGCCTCTTCTGGAAGCTCGATCTCATCGAACGCGTCGAAGCTCGCGCCCATGCCGCACCTGTGGATGCACCGGCAGCCCGCGAATGGCCGGCCCTTGCCGATCCCGCAGAGTATGAATATCGCCGCGTGAAACTGTCCGGCACCTTCCTCAACGACAAGGAGGTCCAGGTCTATACGGTCAGTGATCTCGGCCCCGGCTACTGGGTGATGACGCCGCTGAGACGCGATGACGGATCGAATATCATCGTCAATCGTGGCTTCGTGCCTTCCGACAAACGCGATCCATCCTCGCGCCGCGAAGGGGAACCAAGCGGGCAGGTCGAGATCGTCGGGCTGATGCGCGCGCCAGAAACCGGCGGGCTTTTCCTTCGAACCAACGATCCGGCAAATCGGCGCTGGTACTCCCGCAATATCCCGCAGATATCGCAGGCATCCGGCCTTTCCGGCGTGGCGCCCTTTTATGTCGATGCCGATGCGACGCCCAATCCGGGTGGCCTACCGGTCGGCGGCAAGACCATGCTCACCTTCCCCAACAACCACCTGTCCTACGCCATCACATGGTACATTCTTGCAGCCATGGTAATTGCCGCTGGATGGTACGTGCTGCGCAATCTCAACGCGCCGAAATCGAAACGGGAAGAGGATTGAACAGCCGGTTTTACCGGATGGTTCATAAAATCACTTCCTTCTTCACGTTTTGCTGATCTATAACGACAGTTCGGCCTGACATTGCCCGTCGGCGCATTTTCGTTTCGGTGAGTTATGGCAAGAGCATTTCTTCTCGTTCTGGATTCCTTCGGTGTCGGCGGTGCGCCTGACGCGGAGCATTATGGCGACCTCGGCGCCAATACGCTCGGTCATATCGCCGAATTCTGCGCCGCAGGTGCTGCCGACAGGCCGGGCCTTCGGGCGGGTCCGCTGAAGCTGCCCAACATGTCTTCGCTTGGTCTTCTGGAGATTGCACGACAATCAAGCGGCGACATTCCCGCCGGCATGGAACCGCCGGAGCGTATTTTCGGCCTGCATGGCTCTGCCAGCGAAATATCGAAGGGCAAGGATACGCCCTCAGGCCATTGGGAGATCGCGGGCACGCCCGTCACCTTCGACTGGGGCTACTTCCCGACAGAGGGCGACGCCTTTTCTCCCGAACTGGTGGAAGCCATCTGCACGCAAGCGGATATTCCAGGCATTCTCGGCAACTGCCACGCTTCCGGCACCGAGATCATCGCGAAGTTTGGCGAAGAGCATATCAGGAGCGGCAAGCCGATCTGCTACACCTCATCCGATTCCGTGTTCCAGATCGCCGCGCACGAGGCCCATTTCGGATTGCAGCGGCTCGTCACGCTCTGCGAGACGGTGCGCAAGCTGCTCGATCCGCTGAATATCGGCCGTGTCATTGCCCGTCCCTTCATCGGCGAGACGGTCGCAACCTTCGAACGCACCGGCAACCGCCGCGACTTCTCCGTTCCGCCGCCCGAACCGACGTTGCTCGACCGCCTTGTGGAGGCTGGCAGGAAAGTGCACGCGATCGGCAAGATCGGCGATATCTATGCCCACAAGGGTGTCTCGCGCATCATCAAGGCAAATGGCAACAGCGCCCTGATGGATGCAACGCTGCACGCTATTGACGAAGCCGAAAACGGCGATCTTGTCTTCACCAATTTCGTGGATTTCGACATGCTCTACGGCCATCGCCGCGATGTTGCCGGTTATGCGGCGGCGCTTGAAGCCTTCGATGCGCGCATTCCGGAAATCCATCGCAAAATGGCGCCGGGCGACATCGCCATTCTTACCGCTGACCATGGTTGCGATCCCACATGGCGGGGCACGGACCATACACGGGAAAGAGTGCCGATCATGGCATTCGGGCCGGGCATCCGCTCCCGCGATGTCGGCATTCGTTCAAGCTACGCCGACATCGGCGAAAGCATCGCCCACCATCTAGGAATCGAGGCCGGTTCGCACGGCAGGAGCTTCATTTGACATCGCATTTGCTGAAAGCGGAAATTCACTGCCACCTGGAAGGTGCGGCACCCCCTGCCCTCGTCGCACAACAGGCTGAGAAATACGGCATAGACACCAGTAGCTTTCTGCGCGACGGCCAGTACGTCTGGTCGGATTTTGCGCAATTCATCCAGTGCTACGATGCGGTGGCGCAGGTGTTCAAGACCGATGAGGACTATGCGGTTCTGACGCAAACCTATCTGACCGAACTTGCCGAGGCCAATACGATCTATAGCGAGCTCATCATCTCGCCCGATCATGGCGACCGCATCGGGCTCGGCGCTGACGCCTATCTCTCCGGTATCGCCGAGGGCATCCGGATCGCGAAAGAAAAGACCGGTATCGAAACCCGCATCATCGTGACCGGCGAGCGGCATTTCGGTCCTGAACGGGTCATCGCGGCGGCTGAATATGCAGCACGGACGAAACATCCGCTGGTGACCGGTTTCAACATGGCGGGCGAGGAGCGCATGGGCCGCGTCGCCGATTACGCACGCGCCTTCGACATTGCCCGCGATGCCGGCCTTGGGCTGACCATCCATGCGGGTGAGGTCTGCGGACCGGAAAGCGTCGTCGATGCGCTCGATCTCGTAAAGCCGTCGCGCATCGGCCATGGCGTGCGCGCCATCGAAGACGCCGCTCTCGTCGATCGGCTGGTTGAGGCGGGAACAGTGCTTGAGGTCTGCCCCGGATCAAATATCGCGCTCAACGTTTATCCCGATTTCGGCAGCCATCCGCTGAGGACGTTGCGCGATGCCGGGGTGCGCGTCTGCATCAGTTCCGACGATCCGCCATTCTTCTTTACCTCGCTTGCCCGGGAATATGCGCTGGCTGCGGATGCTTTCGGTTTCAGCGATGCCGAGATTAACCGCATGACCCGAACCGCACTGGAAAGCGCCTTTGTGGATGAAGTCACACGCGCCCGGCTGCTTGCGAAACTCGATAGCCACTAGGCATCGGTTGGCGGGGTAAAACCGCGAAGAAGGCTTGCGAAAAGCCTGCTTTCGGTGAATTACAGGGGCACAGGATAAAAAAGGAAGGCCAGTTTCATGGACGGCGTCACAGTCATCGAACATCCGCTGGTGCGGCACAAACTTACCATCATGCGCAAGAAGGAAACCTCGACAGCCGGCTTCCGCCGCCTGCTCAGGGAAATCTCGACGCTGCTCTGCTATGAAGTGACGCGCGACCTTGAAATGACGATGGAAACCATCGATACGCCGCTCGAAACCATCGAGGCTCCGGTGCTGGAGGGCAAGAAGCTGGTTTTCGCCTCCATCCTGCGTGCCGGCAACGGCCTTCTGGAAGGCATGCTCGAGCTCGTGCCTTCGGCGCGTGTTGCGCATATCGGCGTGTATCGCGATCACGATACGCTGGAGGCGGTCGAATATTACTTCAAGGCTCCCGAAAGCCTCGATGCCCGCCTGATCATCGTCGTCGATCCAATGCTGGCGACCGGCAATTCCTCCATCGCTGCGGTTGAAAAGCTGAAGGAGCGGGGCGCGAAGAACATCCGCTTCCTGTGTCTGCTGGCTGCACCCGAAGGCATCAAGAATTTCCGTGAAGCGCATCCCGATGTGCCGATCTATACTGCCGCAATCGACAAGCAGCTGAATGAAAAGGGTTATATCGTTCCCGGCCTCGGCGATGCCGGCGACCGCATGTACGGCACGAAGTAACACCGTTCATCATCGCTTAACCGTTTGAGCCATTCGCCGACCAACAAGCGGCGAATGGCTTTTTTCTTTTAAGATTTCAGCATGTTTTGCGTCTATTCTGCATAGGGATAACCCTGCTTTCTCAGGAGCGACGACTTGCTGGCGCGTACGATTTTTCTGCTTATCGGTCTTTCGGTCAGCGCCACGCAGATTCCGGCGCTGGTGGAAAAATTTCAGCCGCGCCCGGAAGCCAAGGTGGAAAAAGCCGAAGTCAAATCGGAAGCCGTCAAACCGGAACCCGTTTCGCTTGGTGGCGTCAATCTGAAAGCGGACGCACGCGGCCACTTCAACGCCGCCTTCCGTATCAACGGCAAATCTTTCGACGGGCTTGTCGATACCGGCGCCTCCATGGTTGCCATCAATGAGACGATCGCCCGGCGGCTCGGTTTCGGCGTCAACAGCCTCGATTTCAAATATCCGATCTCAACCGCCAACGGCCAGACCATGGCGGCCTATCTGAAGCTCGACCGGGTGGAAATCGGCACGATCCGCGTTCAGAATGTCGACGCCATGGTGCTGAAAGATAATGCGTTGAGCAACATGCTTGTTGGCATGAGCTTCCTGAAACAACTATCGTCATTCAAGGTATCGGGTGGCGAAATGAGGCTGGTCAGGTAATTCGCTCGAGGACCACAGTGCTGGTTTCCATCGCAGTGTCAGCAACCCCATAGCAGGCCGTAATCCTTTTGACGGCAAGTTCCGCTTCTTGCTTAGAGGCCGCATGGACGCAGGCGATTGGTTCGCCTTTTTCCACTTTTGTGCCGAGCGGCAGGATATCGGAGATCCCGACCGAGGGGTCGATCTTGTCTGACGGCATTCTTCTGCCGCCGCCAAGCTCGACAACGACCATGCCGAGATCGCGCGTCGCACAGGATGCCAGCCAGCCGCTGCGCTCAGCCGAAACCGGGAGAATAACCGGCGCCGATGGCAGGTAACGCGATGGATGATCGACAAAGTCCGCAGGCCCGCCAAGTGCTGCGACCATTTTCGCAAAGACTTCCATGGCACGCCCGGAGGAAAGGGCGGCCTCAGCCAGCGCCTCGCCTTCATCCAGAGTGGCCGCGCTGCCCGCTTGCACCAGCATTTCCGCAGCAAAGGCAAGAACCACCTTTTCGAGACGCGTTCCCGCCTTGCGGCCAGCCAGAAAGTCCAGGCAATTGACGATTTCGACCGCATTGCCTGCGGCATCGCCAAGCGGCTGGTTCATGTCGGTTATAAGAGCCGTCGTCGGCAGGCCTGCGCCATTTGCCACATCGACCAGCGCGACGGCGAGATTACGGGCATCCTCCACACTCTGCATGAAAGCGCCGTTGCCGACCTTCACATCCAGAACCAGCGTCTGAAGTCCGGCCGCAAGCTTCTTAGACAGAATGGAGGCGGTGATCAACGGGATGGAATCCACCGTTGCGGTCACGTCCCTGATAGCATAGAGGCGCTTGTCTGCGGGGGCGAGATCGCCCGTCTGGCCGATGATGGCACAGCCGACCGTCTTGACCGTCCGGCGGAACAGGGCTTCGTCCGGCATCACATCGTAACCGGGGATCGCTTCCAGCTTGTCGAGCGTGCCGCCGGTATGGCCAAGGCCCCTGCCGGAAATCATTGGCACGGCAAGACCGCAGGCGGCAACGATCGGGGCGAGCATCAGGGAGACGTTGTCGCCGACGCCGCCGGTCGAGTGCTTGTCCGCCACCGGCCTGCCAATATCGTTCCAGGAAAGGACATCGCCGCTGTCGCGCATGGCGAGTGTCAGCGCCACCATCTCGTCGCGGTTCATACCCCGGAAAAACACCGCCATGGCAAAGGCAGCGGCCTGGCCTTCCGATATGCCGTCCTTGGACAGCGCCTCGATAAAAGCGGCAATCTCCTGCGGCGCAAGAGACAGGCCATCACGTTTGCGGCGGATGATTTCCTGCGGGATCAAGCTCAATACCCGCTGGCGGCCTTGGCCGGTTCGCCGCCGGCCAGCACGTTCAGGACATCATCGAGAACGCCGGAAGCGCCGAAGCGGAACGTGGACGGCATGGCCCAGTCGGGCGCCATGATTGTTTCCGCCAGCCGCAGATAAAGCGTGGCGTCTTCCACCGTGCCGACACCGCCGGCAGGCTTGAAGCCCACCTTCTGCCTGCTGTCGCGGATCGCCTGCAACATGATATCGGCGGCTTCCAGCGTGGCGTTGATGGCGACCTTACCTGTTGAGGTCTTGATGAAATCGGCCCCTTCGGCAATGGCGAGTTCGGAAGCACGACGAATGAGAGCCTTGTCCTTCAGCTCGCCGGTTTCGAGAATGACCTTGAGAAGAACGGGTGCGACGCAGACCTTGCGTACGGCAGCCACCATCTCGGAAACAGCCGTTTCATCGCCTGCTATGAACTTACGATAGGGGATGACCAGATCGATTTCGTCGGCACCGTCGCGGATAGCCGCCTCGGTCTCCGCCACCACGGTCGCAACATCCAGATCGCCCGAAGGAAAATTGACGACCGTGGCGATACGGATCGCATGGTCTTTTCCGAAAGCGGCACGCGCCTGGGCGACGAAACGCGGCCAGATGCAGATCGCGGCGGTATTGCCGTATTCGGTATGAGCCCTCTGGCACAAAGCAGCAATCTGCTCGGGCGTGCAGTCTTCCTTGAGGTTGGTCAGGTCCAGCAAGGATAGTGTCAGGGCAGCCGCTTCGCGCGGACGCTGGAGTTCCATGGTCACGCTCCTCCTGCGATCATTTCTTTCAAGATGGCGGCAAGCCTCTTGCCGCCTACCGGAGCCATGTCCTTGGTTTCCTCATGGCTCAGTTCAGCGCCAGTCATGCCGGCACCGTAATTGGTAATAACCGATGCGGCGGCAACGCGCATCCCGAAAAAGCGGGCGAGGATGACTTCCGGCACGGTGGACATGCCGACGGCATCCGCACCCAGCAGCCGCGCCATGCGGATTTCCGCCGGCGTTTCGAAACTCGGGCCGGAAAACCACATATAGACGCCGCCGAACAAGGGCACCGTCGCGCGGATCGCGGCATTACGCATGGCGAGCATCAGGTCAGGATCATAAGCCGTGGTCATGCCGACGAAGCGGTTGTCGCTCTCTTCGCCAATCAGCGGGTTCATGCCGGAATAATTGATATGATCGGTGATCTGCATGACCGAGCCGGGCGGTATGTCCTGCCTGACCGAGCCTGCAGAATTGGTGAGGATGAGCGACTGCACGCCAAGACCGGCGAGCGCCTCAATGACCGCGCGCATGGCGGCCGGATCGCCTTTTTCGTAATAGTGCACCCGGCCGGACAGCATCATCACCGGCTCGCCACCGAGATATCCGGCCACCAACTCGCCCGCATGGCCAGAAACGCCGCTTGCAGGGAAACCGGGAAGTTCGGCATAGGGCACGCGGATCGCATCGCTGACCTCGTCCACAAGCGACCCCAGGCCTGAGCCCAGCACGATGGCGATGCGCGGCATCAGGCCATTCAGACGCTCCACCAGAATATCGATCAGCGTATCCGGCATCAGGGCAGCTCGGTCTTGAAGCTGAAGGGCAAAAGTTCATCCATGGTCATGACCTTCTGAACACCGGTTTCGTCACAGAGATAGACCTTGGTGTCTGGCGAGGCGAATTCGGCGATCTTCTGCCGGCAGCCGCCGCAGGGCGGGCAAAGAGCAAGCTTTTCCGCGATGACGGCGATCTCGCTTATCTTCTTTGCTCCACCCATGATCATGGCGCTGATGGCCGAAGGCTCGGCGCACCAGCCTTGAGGGAAGGAGAGGTTCTCGATATTGGCGCCCTTGTAGATCTTACCGTCTTCAGCGCGGATTGCCGCACCGACAGGGAATTTCGAATAGGGCGCATGGGCAAAGGCCATGGCCTCCACCGCTGCCTCGAACAACTGATGGGACATTGGTTCACGGGACATGGATTTAACGCTCCTTCGCATAGGCAACGCCACCGGCCTTGGGGGGCTTGGCGACGCCGATGAAACCGGCAAGCAGGATGCAGGTCAGAATATAGGGCATGGCCTGGAAAATCTGCACCGGCACTTCACCGATACCCGGCACGGATTTGCCCTGCATGAAGTTGGCGAAAGCATCCAGGAAACCGAAGAGCAGGCATGCGAACATGACCGGCACCGGCTTCCATTTCGCGAAGATCAGCGCGGCTAGTGCGATATAGCCCTTGCCGGCCGACATGTTGGCGATGAAGGCCGCCGATTGCGCAACGGCGAGATAGGCGCCCGAGAAACCGCAGAGGAAGCCGGCAACGATGACGGCGCGGTAACGCATCCATGTCACCGAAATGCCCGCCGTATCGACCGCGCCCGGATTTTCACCCACCGCGCGCAGGCGAAGGCCGAAACGGGTGCGGTAAAGCACCCACCAGGACAGCGGCACTGCCAGAAAGGCGAGATAGGTCAGGATATTGTTGCCGGAAATGACATTGGCGTAGAGCGGGCCGATGAAAGGCACTTCGCGCATCGCATCCGCACCAGGCAGGATGATCGGTGCGAAACGGCCTTCGCCCGGCAATTGCGGCGTGCGCCCGCCCTGCCCGAACCACGCCTGCCCCAGAACCACCGTCAGACCGGCGGCAATGAAGTTAAGCGCCACGCCCGAAACGATCTGGTTGCCGCGATTTGTGATGACGGCAAAGCCGTGGATCAGCGAAAACAGGATGGAGACGGCGATGCCCGCAAGCAGGCCTGCCCAGGGATTTGCGGTGAGATAGGCGACACAAGCCGAAGCAAAGGCTGCCGCCAGCATCTTGCCTTCAAGGCCGATATCGAACACGCCCGCGCGTTCGGAAAACAGCCCGGCAAGCGCCGTAAACAGAAGCGGGATGGTGAGACGGACGGTCGAGCCGAGAATGCTGACCAGCATATCGAAGAAATCCATATCAGCTCACCCCTTTGCCAAGCGCTGGTAGATGCGGACGATCGCCGGCCGGTACATGTATTCGAGCGCGCCGGCAAACAGGATAACCAGACCCTGGATGACGACGATCATCTCACGGGTAATATTCGGCATCTCGAAAGAGAGGTCTGCACCGCCCTGATAGAGAATGCCGAACAGCAGCGCCGAAAACAGAATGCCGAGCGGGTGGCTTCGCCCCATCAGCGAGACGGCGATGCCGACGAAACCCGCACCGCCGACAAATTCCACCTGCAAGCGGGCGGACGCGCCCATGACCGGGTTCAGCGCCATCATACCTGCCAGACCGCCGGAAATGAGCATGGCGATGATGACGGTGCGCGCATAGGGAATGCCGGCATAGACGGCGGCCGAGGGGCTGACGCCGAGCGTGCGCATCTCATAACCGAGCTTGGTGCGCCAGATCAGCACCCAGACGAGAAAACACATGACCAGTGCGATGATGAAGGAGACGTTGAACGGCGCCGGCCCGAGCTTCAGGCCGAACAGCGCCATCAGCCAGTCGAGCTTCGGCAATTGCCCACCTGGCAGAAAGGTGCGCGTTTCCGGCGCCATCTTGCCCGGCACGATCAGCACGTTCACCAGCAGATAGACCATCAACGCCGCAGCGATGAAGTTGAACATGATGGTGGTTATGACGACGTGGCTACCGCGTTTTGCCTGCAGCCATGCTGGAATAAACGCCCAGGCCGCGCCGAAAACCGCAGCGCCGATGATGGCGAAGGGCATCGTCACATACCAGGGCACATAACGGTCGAGCGCCAGCGCCACCAGCGCCGCGCCCAGTCCGCCAATATAGGCCTGGCCTTCAGAACCGATGTTGAACAGACCGGCATGGAAGGCGACCGCCACAGATAGGCCGGTGAAGATGAAACTCGTCGTATAAAACAGCGTGAAGCCGATGGCATCGCCACGACCTAGCGCACCTTCGATGAGCAGGCGAAGCGCCGCGAGCGGATTTTCACCGATCGACCAGACGACGAGGCCGGAAATCAGAAATGCGGTAACTACATTTAAAAACGGCAGGAGGCCGTAGGTGATCCAGTTTGGCAGGGGTACGGAAGCGGTGCTCATTCATGCCTCATGCGGCGATGCCGGCCATCATCAGGCCCAGCGTCTGTTCTTCGGCTTCCGCCGTTTTTTCTCCAACGACACGCCCGGCGAACATGACCATGATCCGGTCCGAAAGGGAACGGATTTCATCGAGTTCAACCGAAACCAGCAAGATCGCCTTGCCGGCATCGCGCATTTCGATGATGCGGCGATGGATGAATTCGATGGCGCCGATATCCACACCGCGGGTCGGCTGGCCGATGATCAGCATCTTGGGGTCACGCTCGATTTCGCGGGCAACGACGATCTTCTGCTGGTTGCCGCCGGAAAAATTGGCGGTCTTCAGCTGCGGGTTCGGCGGGCGGATATCGTATTTCTCGATCTTTTCGACTGCATCCTTGCGGATGGCCTCGGGGTTGAGGAAAGGGCCTTTGCCGTATCGCTCGTCATGGTGATAGCCGAGGATGGAATTTTCATATTCCTCGAATTTCAGCACCAGCCCCATATGGTGCCGGTCTTCCGGAATATGTGCGAGACCGAGTTCGCGCAGAATGGACGGATCGGGTCGGTCAACCTTCTGCCCGGCCACCCATATCTCTCCCGAGTAAGGCTTGCGGATGCCTGCGATCGCTTCGAGAAGTTCGGACTGGCCATTGCCGGCCACACCGGCGATGCCGACGATTTCGCCGGCGCGGACATCCAGCGAGACATCGTCCACCATGGTGACGCCCCGGCTGTCCTTGACGGTCAGATTACGGATGGAAAGGAGAACCTCGCCCGGCGTCGTCTCGCCTTTTTCCACCCGCAGCAGCACGCGACGGCCGACCATCAGTTCGGCCAGTTCCTCAACGCTGGTTTCGGAGGTTTTGCGGGTCGCCACCATTTCGCCGCGGCGCATGACGGAGACGGAATCCGTGATCGCCATGATCTCGCGCAGCTTGTGGGTGATGAGGATGACGGTTTTGCCCTGCTCACGCAGGACACCGAGGATCTTGAAAAGATGATCGGCTTCCGCAGGCGTGAGAACGCCGGTCGGCTCGTCGAGGATCAGGATTTCGGCGCCACGATACATGGCTTTCAGGATTTCGACGCGCTGTTGCAGGCCGACCGGCAGTTCTTCGATCACAGCATCCGGATCTACTTCCAGCCCGTAGTCGTCTTCAAGGCGCTTCAACTCCTTGCGCGCAGCCGCCCTGCCCTTGGCAAGCGATGCGCCGCCTTCCGCGCCCAGCATGACGTTTTCCAGCACGGTGAAATTTTCCACCAGCATGAAATGCTGATGCACCATGCCGATGCCCGCACTGATCGCAGCCTGGCTGTCGCGGATCGATACCGGCGCGCCGTTTACCCGGATTTCACCGGCATCAGCCTGGTAAAAACCGTAGAGGATCGACATCAGGGTCGATTTTCCGGCACCGTTTTCCCCGATGATGCCGTGGATCGTACCCTTGGCAACGGTCAGGTTGATATTCTTATTGGCGTGAACGGCACCGAATTTTTTATCGATGCCCACGAGTTCGATTGCTGGGTCCATACTCAAACCGAAACCTCTCCGAAGGCTGGATATGAAAAGGGCGCAAGGTGAAAAATCACCATGCGCCCCAGACACATATCATATCATTTCGGGCAGGAATTGTCCGCCATATAGTCATGAACCTTGATGGTGCCGGCAATGATGTCGGCCTTCGCCTTGTCCACGGCGGCGGTCATTTCCGGCGTGATCAGGGCCTTGTTGTTGTCGTCGAGAGCATAGGCAACGCCGTCTTCCTTGACGCCGAGAGCAACGATGCCGGGGGTGAACTTGTCGTCCTTGGCATCCTTGTAGGCGTTGTAGACGGCCAGATCGACGCGCTTGACCATCGAGGTCAGAACCGAGCCGGGGTGCAGGTGGTTCTGGTTGGAATCGACGCCGATCGAGAATTTCTTGTTGTCGGCAGCGGTCTGCAACACGCCGATACCGGTCGCACCGGCTGCCGCGTAGATCACGTCAGCGCCCTGGTCGATCTGGTTCTTGGTCAGTTCGCCACCGCGCACCGGATCATTCCAGGCCGCACCCGTGGTGCCGGTCATGTTCTGGAAGACTTCGATCTTGTCGTTGGCAGCCTTGGCGCCCTGCGCATAACCACAGGCGAATTTACGGATCAGCGGAATATCCATGCCGCCGATGAAGCCGACCTTACCGGTCTTGGAGGCCATGCCTGCCAGAAGACCGACGAGATAAGAGCCTTCGTGCTCCTTGTAGACGACCGAGCGGACATTCGGCAGCTCGACGACGGAGTCGACGATGACGAACTTGGTGTCAGGGAATTCGGCTGCAACCTTTTCCATGGCCGACGTCCAGGCGAAGGACACGGCAACAACCGGGTTAAAGCCCTTGCTGGCGAAGTTGCGGATAGCCTGCTCACCCTGCGTATCGCTGGTCGGTTCAAAATCGCGGAACTCGATGCCCGTTTCTGCCTTGAACTTTTCAGCGCCAGCCGCGGCGGCTTCGTTGAACGACTTGTCGAACTTGCCGCCCGTACCATAAACCAATGCCGGCTTGATATCGGCAGCAAGCGCGGAAGCCGACATGGCGGCGAGCGCAAAAAGCGTCAGAAGGGATTTTTTCATTGTGCAGCCCTGTTGTTGCAATTGATATTTTAAGGGTCCTCCCGCAAACCCGTTGACCGGGAATGTCTGCGGAACCGCCAGCCGTTATCCCGGCTGTGCTTGGCTCATATCCTTGCATGGCTCAATGAAAAATTCATCCGGTTTTTTTGACCCGGTGGAAAAACTTTATTCTGGCGTTTTTTTGGTCTTTCCACCTGGGCAACGTGCAAAAAATCTAGTCGATATTGCAGCTTACGCCGGTTCCCCTGAGCCCGCAGTAGCCGCCCGGATTCTTGGCAAGATATTGCTGGTGATAGTCTTCCGCGTAATAAAATGTTTCAAGCGGTCCAATTTCGGTGGTGATGGCGCGGCCATGCCCCGCCTCGTCCAAAGCCTGCTGAAAAGCGTCGTGCGCCTTCTGCGCCTGCTGCAACTGGCCTTCGGTATTGGCATAGATGGCGGAACGATAGGTCGTGCCGACGTCGTTGCCCTGCCGCATCCCTTGCGTCGGATCATGCTCCTCGAAGAATATCTTAAGCAGGCCTGACAGCGAGATGACGGCCGGATCGTAGACGACCTTGACCACTTCGGCGTGGCCCGTCTGGCCCGTCGTTGTCTCCTGATAGGTGGGATTGCGGGTAAAACCGCCGGCATAACCCACCGCCGTCACCCACACACCCGGCGTCTGCCAGAACAGGCGCTCCGCACCCCAGAAGCAACCCATACCCAGATAGATGATTTCCAAACCATCGGGATAAGGCCCCTTCAAGGGCCGGCCATTGACGAAATGGGTCTCGGGCACGGCAAGCGCCTCTTCACGGCCGGGCAAAGCCGTCTCTTCGGTCGGCATCGTCGTCTTTTTTGAAAGCGTATCGAACAGGAACATTCGGTCCTCCGTGCGGCCGATTATGCCGCTTCTCAGGGTTCACATCTGCGGGGCGCGCGCGCTGTCAGTTGATAAATTCAGACTGACGAACGCCTCATCACTTTGCGCTTCCTGTAACCGGCCATCCAGCAAAGCAGGGATAGCGCGAGGAAAAAAGCAAATGCCGGCAGTCCCGACAGGGCATTTTCAATGAAGCGCCACGCTTCAGGGTGAATATAGTGAGCCAAGGCCGTTTCCACCATGGTGCGCGAGGCAGGAAGAAGATAGTCCCAGACGGACAGGATGCCGGTGATATTGACCGAGGATGTGGAAACCGAGCGGATCGAATCGAGTACGCCAAGAAAAACAGCTGCAATGAGAAGAAGAAAGCTCAAAAACCGCAAAAAAGCTTTCATCAGGATACCTCGGTTGCGGCCCGTCGTTTCGACAGCCATGTTTTGAAAGATATATTGCATCGATAAAGGCGGGAAAACCGGTTTGCAATCGCATCGGAAGGCAGGAAATTGCCGACAATTCAAAAAACTGTCAGATTCGTGTTGATCCCAGCGAATTCATCGGTATATATCGCGCCGTTCCAGTGATTTGCATTCCTCAAAACATGCAGATTTGAAAAAAGGACAGGTGGCCGAGTGGTTTAAGGCGCACGCCTGGAACGCGTGTGTGCGTGAAAGCGTACCGTGGGTTCGAATCCCACCCTGTCCGCCATTTCACCTCACCTCAATGACTTTATAAACGCGCCTCCGCATCGCCATGACCGTGGCAGTCAAAGTCACGTTTTTGCCCTTCTGCATGCCTTGATGGCTATGCTTCTGCACTGACAGGGGTTTCATCCGCTTTTTTGCAGCGCTTCACCCTCTCTTGCGCCTTGCAGCAGGAAAAATCGCTCCTTATATACGCCGCATAACAGCAGCGAATACTGCAAATCCAAGTCAAGGAGTTGTCCATGGAATGCCTCACGGGGTTCCGACAGCTCGCTTCAAGGAGAGAAGAGCATGGCAAAAGTAATCGGTATCGACCTTGGCACAACCAATTCCTGCGTTGCAGTGATGGACGGCAAGGACACGAAAGTTATTGAAAACGCGGAAGGCGCGCGCACTACGCCATCCATGGTGGCATTTTCCGACGATGGCGAACGCCTTGTCGGCCAGCCGGCTAAGCGCCAGGCGGTCACCAACCCGACCAACACTCTGTTTGCGGTCAAGCGCCTCATCGGTCGCCGTTATGAAGACCCGACCGTCGAAAAGGACAAGGCTCTCGTTCCCTTTGAAATCGTCAAGGGCGATAATGGCGACGCATGGGTGAAGGCTCAGGACAAGAACTATTCCCCTTCGCAGATTTCCGCGATGATCCTTCAGAAGATGAAGGAAACGGCTGAATCCTACCTCGGCGAAAAGGTCGAGAAGGCCGTCATCACCGTTCCGGCATACTTCAACGACGCCCAGCGCCAGGCAACCAAGGATGCCGGCCGCATCGCCGGTCTGGACGTCCTGCGCATCATCAACGAGCCGACCGCGGCGGCCCTCGCTTACGGCCTCGACAAGAAGGACGGCAAGACCATCGCCGTTTACGACCTTGGCGGCGGCACCTTCGATATTTCCGTTCTGGAAATCGGCGACGGCGTTTTCGAAGTGAAGTCCACCAACGGCGACACCTTCCTCGGCGGTGAAGACTTCGACATGCGTCTGGTCGAATATCTGGCCGGCGAGTTCAAGAAGGATCAGGGCATCGACCTGAAGAACGACAAGCTCGCTCTGCAGCGCCTCAAGGAAGCTGCCGAAAAGGCCAAGATCGAACTTTCGTCCTCGCAGCAGACCGAAATCAACCTGCCGTTCATCACGGCTGACGCTTCCGGTCCGAAGCACCTGACGCTGAAGCTGACCCGCGCCAAGTTCGAAAGCCTGGTGGACGATCTGGTGCAGCGCACCGTCGCCCCTTGCAAGGCTGCCCTCAAGGATGCCGGCGTTACCGCTGCCGAGATCGATGAAGTCGTTCTCGTTGGTGGCATGAGCCGCATGCCGAAGGTACAGGAAGTCGTCAAGCAGCTGTTCGGCAAGGAGCCGCACAAGGGCGTGAACCCTGATGAAGTGGTTGCCATGGGCGCCGCCATTCAGGCCGGCGTTCTGCAGGGCGACGTCAAGGACGTTCTGCTTCTCGACGTGACCCCGCTGTCGCTCGGCATCGAAACGCTGGGTGGCGTCTTCACCCGTCTGATCGATCGCAACACGACGATCCCGACGAAGAAGAGCCAGACTTTCTCGACCGCCGAAGACAGCCAGTCGGCCGTGACGATCCGTGTCTCGCAGGGCGAGCGCGAAATGGCACAGGATAACAAGCTGCTCGGCCAGTTCGACCTCGTCGGCCTGCCGCCGGCACCCCGCGGCGTTCCGCAGATCGAAGTGACCTTCGATATCGACGCCAACGGCATCGTGCAGGTTTCGGCGAAAGACAAGGGCACCGGCAAGGAACAGCAGATCCGTATCCAGGCTTCCGGTGGTCTTTCCGACGCCGACATCGAGAAGATGGTCAAGGACGCTGAAGCCAATGCCGAAGCCGACAAGAAGCGTCGTGCGGGTGTCGAAGCCAAGAACCAAGCCGAAAGCCTCGTTCACTCCACCGAGAAATCGGTGAAGGAATATGGCGACAAGGTTTCCGAAACCGACCGCAAGGCCATCGAAGACGCCATTGCCAGCCTGAAGACGGCCGTTGAGGCTTCCGAACCGGATGCCGACGACATTCAGGCAAAGACCCAGACCCTCATGGAAGTTTCCATGAAGCTCGGTCAGGCCATCTACGAAGCGCAGCAGGCTGAAGCCGGCGCTAACGGAGAGGGCGGCAAGGACGACGTCGTCGACGCCGACTATGAGGAAATCAAGGACGACAAGAAGTCCGCATAATCGCGTGACTTCCCGTCTCCTGTCGATACATGCAAGACATCCGGCTGCCGAAGTGCAGCCGGAAATCCATTTGCGAGGCTTGTTATCTTAATGGCGAAAGCAGACTTTTACGAAACACTCGGCGTCAGCAAGACCGCGGACGAAAAAGAGCTGAAAAGCGCCTTCCGCAAACTCGCGATGAAATACCATCCGGACAAGAACCCGGATGATGCTGATTCCGAACGGAAGTTCAAGGAAATCAACGAAGCCTATGAAACGCTGAAGGACCCGCAAAAACGCGCGGCCTATGACCGTTTTGGCCACGCCGCCTTTGAAAATGGCGGCATGGGCGGCGGTGGTATGGGCGGCGGCGGTTTCGCCAATGGCGGCTTCTCGGATATCTTCGAAGACATCTTCGGCGAGATGATGGGCGGCGGACGCGCACGCCGCTCTTCCGGCGGTCGCGAGCGCGGCGCCGACCTTCGCTACAACATGGAAATCACGCTGGAAGAAGCCTTTGCCGGCAAGACGGCGCAGATCAGGGTTCCAACCTCGATAACCTGCGATGTCTGTTCCGGTTCCGGCGCAAAACCCGGCACGCAACCCAAAACCTGCGGCACCTGTCAGGGTTCCGGTCGCGTGCGCGCAGCCCAGGGCTTCTTCTCGGTAGAACGCACCTGCCCCACCTGCCACGGGCGTGGACAGACGATTTCCGATCCGTGCAGCAAGTGCCACGGCCAGGGCCGCGTGACGGAAGAGCGTTCGCTTTCGGTCAACATTCCCTCGGGTATCGAGGATGGCACCCGCATTCGCCTGCAGGGCGAAGGCGAAGCCGGCATGCGTGGCGGCCCGGCGGGCGATCTCTACATCTTCCTGTCCGTGCGTCCGCATGAGTTCTTCCAGCGCGACGGTGCCGATCTCTATTGCACCGTGCCGATCTCCATGACGACGGCCGCTCTTGGCGGCACCTTCGATGTGACGACGCTCGACGGCACGAAGTCTCGCGTCACGGTTCCGGAAGGCACCCAGCCAGGCAAGCAGTTCCGCCTGAAGGGCAAGGGCATGCCGGTGCTGCGTTCGGCGCAGACTGGCGATCTCTACATCCAGATCCAGATCGAGACACCGCAGAAGCTCAGCAAGCGCCAGCGCGAGCTGTTGCAGGAGTTCGAGCAACTCTCGTCCCAGGAGAATAATCCGGAATCGACCGGCTTCTTTGCCCGGATGAAGGAATTCTTCGACGGCTGATCTGCGGCCGTTACCCACTAAAAAAAGCGCCGCCGTCTTTCGGGACTGGCGGCGTTTTTCGTTGATATCAGCCAGTAAAACCGCCCGCATCAAGATATTGCCGTTCCTCCGGCGTCGTTTCCCGCAGCAATATGTCGTTGCGATGCGGAAAGCGGCCAAAACGTGCGACGATATCGCGATGCTCTTCGGCATGGTGGAGATAAAGCCCGCCAAGCGGCCGGTTGAGCGTGCAGGCACGCTCCTGATCCTCGATGCTTTCCGAATGGGAAAAGGGCAGATAGAAAAAGACCCGCAAATCCTCGGTCACCGCCTGATCGTGGCCGCGACGGATGGCCTCGCTGGCGAACATGCGTGCCAGCGGATCGGTCGCATACATATGCGCTGTGTCGCGAAAGCAGTTACGCGGGAACTGATCCAGCAGAAGCATCAGCGCGAGGCTGCTTTCCGCACCGTCCAGCCAGCCATCCAATTCGCGCCTTGCAGCAGCAAAATGGGCATCGCGGAAACGGTCATGAAAGTGATCGTCGAAGGCGGCGTCCTTGTCGAACCCCTTGTCCTGTCCTGCCTGCTTCCAGAAATCCACAATTTCGGCGGCAAGTGCGGCTGTATCGCTCCTCATCGGGTCTCCCTCATCAATAATGCGGCGGCCGGGTGATTGCGGGTGCGTCCAGCGACTGCTCCTCAAGGCTCAGGAACCTTTCCGTCAACCGGTCGAGCTTGGCGCGGGTCTGTTCCACCACCTTCCACTGTTCCGTCAGCTGGTCGGACAGTTCCTCTATAGTCTTGGCCTGATGCGCGATCGTTTCCTCAAGCGCAATGATCCGTTTTTCGGTTTCCGACGTCATATCGACCTCTCTTTCCCGCCCTTCCTTGGCCCTAAAAAGCTTCAAGTCAACCATATGCCGCTTCGGTGAACCGGATTCCTCACAGCGATCCCATCAACGCAGAAACGCCGGCGACATTTCCATCACCGGCGTTCCGAATATTTCGAGACCTGCTCAGTCTTCTTCTACGAAAACCTCTTCGCGCTTTTTCTTCACGCTGGGCAGGAAGACAATGATCAGCACGGCCAGAGCAATAAACAGCAGGGTAGCGCTGATCGGTCGGGTGACGAAGGTCGTCGGATCGCCACGTGACAGGATCATGGCGCGTCGCAGGTTTTCCTCCAGCAGCGGCCCAAGCACGAAGCCCAGCAGCAGCGGCGCCGGCTCGCAGCGCAGCTTCACGAGCACATAACCAATGAAGCCGAAGAAGGCGACGGCGTAGAGATCGAAGACGTTGGAATTGACGCTGTAAACCCCGATGGCGCAGAAGGCCATGATGATGGGGAAAAGCACGTAATAAGGCACCGTCAGCAGCTTCACCCAAAGCCCGATCAGGGGCAGGTTTAGGATGACGAGCATCAGATTGCCAATCCACATCGAGGCGATGATGCCCCAGAACAGCGCCGGCTGCTCGGTCGCAACGTTCGGACCGGGCACGATGCCCTGAATGATCATCGCACCGATCATCAGCGCCATCACCGGGTTTGCGGGAATGCCGAGCGTCAGAAGCGGGATGAACGAGGTCTGGGCACCGGCATTATTGGCGGATTCCGGACCGGCAACACCGGCGACCGCACCGTGTCCAAACTCCTCAGGATGCTTGGAGACGCGTTTTTCGACGGTGTAGGATGCGAAGGCAGCGAGAATTGCACCGCCGCCGGGCAGGATGCCTAGTGCCGAACCGATGACCGTACCGCGCAGCACCGGGCCGACCATCGCCTTGAAGTCTTCCTTCGACGGCATCAGGCTGCTGACCTTGGCGATCAGCACCGAGCGCGTGCGCTCGTTTTCGAGATTGCGCAGGATTTCGGCGATACCGAATACACCCACCGCCACCGCAACGAAATTCAGCCCATCGGCATATTCACGGATGCCGAGAGTGAAGCGCGGCGCGCCGCTGTAGATATCCGTACCGACCAGACCAAGCAGCAGGCCAAGCACGACCATGGCCAGCGCCTTGACGATGGAACCATGGGCAAGCGCGATGGATGAGACGAGGCCGACGACCATCAGCGAGAAATATTCCGCCGCGCCGAATTCCAGCGCAATCGCCGTCAAAGGCGGTGCAAAGACTGCCACGAGAAAGGTGGAAACCGTGCCGGCGAAAAACGAGCCGATGGCGGCAATCGCAAGTGCGGCACCCGCCTTGCCCTTGCGCGCCATCTGGTAGCCGTCAATGGCGGTAACGGCGGATGAGGATTCCCCCGGCATGTTGATGAGGATCGCCGTGGTGGAGCCGCCATATTGCGCGCCGTAATAGATGCCTGCGAGCATGATGAGCGATGAGACGGGCTCAAGCTGAAAGGTGATAGGCAACAGCATGGCGATGGTTGCGGTTGCGCCGATGCCCGGCAGCACGCCAATCAGCGTGCCGAGCAGCACGCCAATCAGGCAGAAAAACAGGTTTGCCAGCGACGTGGCCGTGACGAAACCGAGAGCAAGATTATCAAGCAATTCCATTACGGCACCTCAAAATTTAAGCCAGGGGCCGAAGCGCTGGAATGGCAGGCCGAGACCATAATTGAACACAGCAACGGAAAAGACCGTGATGGCGGCGGAAATAATGACGGCCATGAGCGGGCTCATCTTGTGCGAGGCGAAGGCTGCGATAAGGGCGCTGAAAAAAAGCGCCGGTACGAAACCAAGCCCCCGGACCGTGAAACCGAAAAAGATCGGCGCGGGCAGGATGAAAAAAATCCCCCGCCAGGCAATTGCACCGAGGGCATCGCCCTGCACGCGGGTGGCGCGAATGAATATTACTCCGCCAAGCAAAATCAGCACGATTGCCAGAACAAGCGGAAAATAACCCGGCCCCATGCGGAAGGCGGTTCCGATATCCAGCCCGAAAGACTGCAACGCGAAAAAAGCGCCAAAACCGATGAAAATTGCCCCACAGGCTGCCTCGGCAGGGTCAATGAAAAACGACTTCATGAAAGATGCCCCTCCACTGCGGCCGGCCACACACCGTTCCGCGCGTTAAATTGACGGCAAGAAGCCGGCGGCAGGGTGCCGCCGGCAATTGCTTCAACCATCAGTCGGCATATTGGCCGGCGCCCTCGATCACAGGCTTCCAGCGGGCGATTTCGCTTTCAAGCTTGGTCTTGAGCGCTGCGGGCGTCGCATCGGCTTCCGGGGAAGGCGTGGTGCCGAGTTCGGCAAAACGGGCCGCCACGTTCTTGTCCTTCAGCGCGACCTGCAGCGACTTGGAGAGCTTTTCGTTGATCTCAGCCGGTGTACCCTTCGGCGTGTAGATACCGTGCCAGATACCCACCTCAAGCTTCGGCAGGCCCGATTCGGCAACTGTCGGTACGTCCGGCAGCACGTCGAGCCGTTTGGCCGAGGTTACGGCATATGCTTTAACGGTCCCGCCCTGGATTTGCTTGGTGGTGTTGGTAGTCTGGTCGCACATGATATCGACCTGTCCGCCGAGCAGGTCAGTCATGGCCGGGCCTGTGCCCTTGTAGGGAACAGTGACCAGCGGTGTCTCGATCGCGCTCATGAACAACATGCCGCACAGATGCGAAGCAGCACCGATGCCGGCATTGGCAACGGTGACCTTGTCCTTGTTCGCCTTGGCGTAGTCGATCAGACCCTTGAGATCCTTGGTCTCGAGCGTCTTGCGCGACAGAATGGTCATCGGCACTTCCGTGACCAGACCGACATATTCGAAAGCGTTCAGGGTATCATACGCGAGCTTGCGATAAAGCGTGGCGCTCGTCGCCATGCCGATGTGATGCAGCAGAACGGTGTAACCGTCCGGATCCGACGCCGCCACGCGGCCAGCGCCCAGCGTGCCGCCAGCGCCGCCGACATTTTCGACGATGATCTGCTGGCCGAGATCCTTCGACATGGATTCAGCGACAAGACGCGCGACCGTATCTGTCGGGCCACCGGCCGCAAAGGGCACGACCATGGTGATGTTGCGCTCGGGGTAGTTCTGAGCGGATGCAGAAAGCGCAAAAAGGGAAACGGCAGCGGCGGCAGCAAGGCCGGTAACTGTCTTCAGTATTTTCATCGATTCCTCCCGGATGAAAATGTTCGCCACTTCAGCCGCGCATGCTCCTCCATGGCGACCGGGGTGAGCCATTTGCGATCCGGGATTGCCGTTCAGCAACGGCGGTCTTGCGGCAAGGCGCGCTTTTATCGCCATCATGGGCAGCAATGGGTGGATTTCTACCCATACGGGCTCATCCATGGGTGGAAATCCACCCATCACACCTCTGTCATGTGCCGGTGGAGCTCGTATTTCTGCATTTTTTCGTAAAGCGTTTTGCGTGAAATGCCGAGGCTCTCATAGACGGATTTCAGATTTCCGCCGTGGGCGGCGATCGCGCGCGCAATAAGGCTTTTTTCATAAGCGGCGACCCTTGCGGCAAGCGCCGCCTTGCCATCGCCCTCAAATGGCAGCGAGGTTTCGGAGACATCGCTTTCCAGACCGAGAACGAAACGGTCCGCCGCATTGCGCAATTCCCGGACATTGCCCGGCCACTCACGCAGGGAAATGACTGAGAGTAGATGCTGCGGAACGTCCGTATCTTCCCGACCGTAACGGGCAGCAGCCTCCCGCACCAGATGCAGGAAAAGCAGCGGTATGTCGGCACTGCGCTGCGAGAGGGACGGCACGAGAATCGTCGCCACGTTCAGGCGGTAAAGAAGATCGGCACGGAACCGCCCTGCCGCGACTTCCTGCTCCAGATCGACCTTGCTGGTGGCGATGAAGCGGACGTCGAGCTCGACTGTTTCATTGGAGCCAAGACGGGTGATCACCCGTTCCTGCAACACGCGCAGGAACCGGCCCTGCAATTCAAAGGGCATGGAGCCGATCTCGTCCAGCAATATGGTGCCGCCGCGGGCATGCTCGAACTTGCCGTAGCGCGGGCGCAGCGCGCCGGGAAAAGCGCCAGCCTCGTGGCCGAACAGCTCGCTTTCGATCAGCGTTTGCGGAAGGGCGGCACAATTGATGGCGACAAAGGGCCGGTTGGCTCTGGCGCTGATATCGTGAAGTGCGCGCGCCACCACTTCCTTGCCCGCACCGGTATCGCCGACAATGAGCGTATCGGCATCCGTCGCACCGATGGCGCGAATGCGGTAACGCAGATCGACCATGACCTGGGTTCTGCCGGGCAGACGCGTTTCGAGATCGTCATGCTTGCCCGCCACCGCCTTCAGGCGGCGGTTTTCCAGTACCAGTGCCCGCCGGTCGTTGGCTCTTTTTATGATGCCGGCGAGATATTGCGGGGTGAAGGGCTTTTCGATGAAGTCATAAGCACCGTTGCGCATGGCATTGACGGCAAGCTGCACATCGCCATGGCCCGTCATCAGGATGACAGGTATTTCCGGGTCAAGCTCCCGCACCTTCTGCAGCAGCGTCATGCCATCCATGCCGGGCATCCTGATATCGCTGACCACGACGCCATCGAAGCTGTAGCCGATGAGTTCGAGCGCATGTTCGGCGCTCGCCAGCATGGTGACCGCAAAACCTGAAAGTTCCAGCGCCTGCGCGGTGGAAAAGCGCAGTTCCTCCTCGTCATCAATCAACAGAACCCGCGACATGGTCATTCCGCCGCCACCTCCACACGATAGGCTGCTGCCGGTAATTCGATCTCGAATTCCGCGCCGCCGTCTTCATGGTTTCTGACACGCAGCTGGCCGCCAAAATCCTTGATGATGTTGTAGGTGATGGAAAGGCCGAGACCCAGGCCACGGCCCACGCCCTTGGTGGTGAAGAAGGGATCGAAGATGCGCTCCGAAATCGCCGGAGGAACGCCCGGACCTCGGTCACGAATGAAAATCGACACCGTCTGACCGTGCAGCACGGCTTTCAAAGCGATGCGACGATCCTCGCGCCCTTCCACCGCATCGGCGGCATTGGAGATGATGTTGACCAGCACCTGCTGCAGCCGCACCGGCCCGGCCTTCACCGCAAGCGGCACCGGACCAAGATCAACATCCAGCACCGCATCGGCGGCCTTCAGCCGTGCTCCAACAATTTCCAGCGTATCGCGAAGGACAGCATCGAGCGCGACCGCAGCCATTTTCTCATTGGGTTTGCGGGCAAAATTTCTCAGATGCCTGCTGATAGAAGCCATGCGATCGATAAGGCCCGAAATACGCCTGAGGTTTTCCGTCACCTCTTCCAGACGTCCACGTTCCACGAGAAGAGAGGCGTTTTCCGCATAATTCTTGGCGGCTGCGAGCGGCTGGTTGAACTCGTGCGAAAGTGCTGCCGACATTTGTCCGAGCGCTGCAAGCTTGCCCGCC
Organism: Agrobacterium sp. 10T429; assembly: GCF_056393925.1. NCBI lineage: Bacteria > Pseudomonadati > Pseudomonadota > Alphaproteobacteria > Hyphomicrobiales > Rhizobiaceae > Agrobacterium > Agrobacterium sp. 10T429. Next base: position 55,070 of record NZ_JBFTGV010000001.1, on the reverse strand, counting down.
TGAACCAGGTCATTCTGCATCTTGCGCAATTGTTTCTCCGTCTGGCGGCGCTCGGCGATTTCGTGTTCGATCTCACGGTTCACCCGCGCGAGATCGGCTGTGCGCTCCTCCACCCGCCGCTCCAGCTCCGCCTGAGCTTCGGCCTGGTGGGTCAGGCGTTCACGCAGGCGCCGCCGTCTTTGCAGCATGGCGGCGACCACGGCAGCGGCAAGACACAGGCAGAGGATGATCGCGATCATCGCCGTCTTGACCTGCGTCCTGAGTGAGCCGGTATCCATCAGCACGCTGACCGTCCAGCCCGCGTCGGGCATCGGCTGCGACAGGACGAGATATTCCCGGTCACCGTCGTTCTGGCTGATCGTCATCAACTGATGAGAGCCGAAATTGCCGTTTTTCAGCGGCAGTTCCTTCAGGTCGGCATTGGCGTAACGCCGGGATGCCGCCGTGCGCGCAAGCCTTTCCGGTGTCAGCGGCATCAGGCCGGAATAAAGCCACTGCGGCGTTCCGGTCATGAAGATGATGCCTTCCGGGTCCGATACGAGAATGCGGTTTTCACCATCGCCGAACGACGCCTCTATGCCTTCAATATCGACCTTGAAGACGATGACGCCCTTGATCTCCTCGTTGAAGAGAATAGGCGCGGAAAAATAATAACCGCGCTTGTGGGAGGTGGTGCCTAGCGCAAAGAAACGCGACGGGAAGCCCTTGACGGCATCCTGAAAATAGGGACGGTAGCTGAAATTCTCACCGACGAAGCTCGTGGGTCCATCATAGTTACTGGCGGCGATGGTCACTCCGTCCAGCGTGATGATGTAGATGTCGGAGGATTCCAGCAATGTATTGATGGATTTGAGATAGATATTGGCGCGCTGGCGCATCGCCTCATCCTGCGGATGCGCGACAAGCTCCTCAATGTCGTCGTGATCGGCGATCAGGGCGGGCAGCGGCTCGAAACGGCTCAAAAGCCCGCCAAGAGCCGAGACGGCCAGCCTGAGGGTGGTGCGGCCCTGATCGGAGACTTCGCCGAAATAGCTTTCCGCAATGATGCCGCTGCCCTTGGTCACGGCGCCGTAACCGAGGCCGAGGCTGAGCAGCGTCAATAAAATCCAGCGATATTTCACCGAAGCCCCCCTCCCCGTTGCAGGCACCAGACCTGCTCTCCCGAACAGAGTGTAGGAGGAGTGATCGGATTTTCCAAGTAACCGAAAAAAGCAGCTAAACGGCCTGAAAACAAAAAAAACCGGCCACGAGGGYCGGTTTTCCGTAAAGATTATTTCAGAAAGCTTATGCGCTTTCCTTCGGCGTCAGAACCTGACGACCGCGATACATACCGGTCTTCAGATCGATATGGTGCGGACGGCGCAGTTCGCCGGAGTTCTTGTCTTCAACGTAGGTCGAAGCCTTGAGACCGTCAGCCGAGCGGCGCATGCCGCGCTTGGACGGGCTTGTTTTTCTTTTTGGTACAGCCATTTTTGTTACTCCACTTTAGCGGCGAAACAACGTAACCGGCCATAACCAAAGGCCGAATGTCGGGTGTCTCGATATCGGAAATTTGGCGCGCTTATACATGCCCAAACGGGCTTTGACCAGCCCTGACGCGCATTTTTTCCGATTAAGCCGGTTTGCTGCGACGGGCGGGCGGCAGGCCTTTGCAAATCATGCTTCACTTCCTATCAAAAACCATAAGTTCCCTAAAGTGGTTCATGTCCCTGAATTCACAGAAAGCTGGCGCGCGCATCTCGATTATCGGCGCTGCCGCACGCAGTTTTTCCAGCTCTTCATCCAGCATCGCCTGCCATCGAGGCAGGCACTCCGGATCGAACCAGCGCGTGACATAAGCCAGCGTAATATGGAATTGGTAGGTGTTGTGATCGGGATGCCGATAACCGAAAGCTTCGGCAAAGGTATCCCGCCACAGCGCAATGATCCGGTCGTCTTCGGCGCTGGCACCCTTCAGCACCAGCCCCGTCGGCTTGAGACCAGTCACCTGCATATTGAAACCAGGCAGGCCCGGAAAATCCGCCAGACGATCGCAATAATACTCCGTCATCGTGTCGATCGGAGTATCGAGTGGCATATCTTCCGGCCAGTAGGGAAATGCACGGCGATATTCGATAATGCCCTGAAATACCGTCATATGCAGGCTGGAAACCGGCGTGAAGGCGAGCTGCGATGCCTCGGGCATATCCAGAAAACGCTGGCGTGTCCCGATGATTGCGCTTTCGGTTTTCGACCCTTCAACGAGATGGCAAACCACGGTATTGCCCGGCTCGAGCAGGAATTCACCATCCGTATTATAGCGGCGACCCAAATGGCGCGGCGGCTGATCGTGGCTGGCAGCGGAAAAAGATTCCAGATCTTTTGAAACGAGCGGGGCGTGCATGGGGAACTCCTTTTGAGACGTTTCCCCTAATCTGCGCACGCAACAAACCAATGACACCCATCGGTCAATGGCCGGTCAATTCCCGTCAATGCGCCTCGTCCCAGTTGTCGGCCGCGCGGGCATCCACCTTGAGCGGAACCCTCATGGAAATAGCCGGCATGGCTGCATTTTCCATCACCGAGACGACGATGGGCAGTGTCTTTTCGATTTCCCCTTCCTCGACTTCGAAGATGAGTTCGTCATGTACCTGCAGCAGCATGCGGGCGGAAAGCTTTTCCGCCTCCAGCACCGGCTCGATACGGACCATCGMACGGCGGATGATATCGGCTGCAGACCCCTGGATTGGTGCGTTGATGGCTGCACGCTCGTTGAAGGCCTTCATGGAAGGGTTGGAGGAGCGGATTTCCGGATAATGCGCGCGGCGGCCGAAAATCGTCTCGACATAGCCGTTCTCGCGGGCGAAAGCCTTGGTCGCTTCCATGTAATCGCGAATGCCAGGAAAACGCTCGAAATATTTCTTGATATATTCGCCCGCTTCGGAGCGCGCGATGCTGAGCTGGTTGGCGAGGCCGAAAGCGGAAATACCGTAGATGATGCCGAAGTTGATGGCCTTGGCACGTCGGCGCACTTCAGACGGCATGCCTTCCACCGGCACCCCGAACATTTCCGATGCGGTCATCGCATGAATGTCGATGCCGTTTTCGAATGCGCTGCGAAGCTGCGGAATGTCGGCGACATGGGCAAGCACACGTAGCTCGATCTGGCTGTAATCGGCGGAAAGAAGCTTGTGTCCGGGTGTGGAGATGAAGGCCGTGCGGATCTTGCGACCTTCCGCCGTGCGCACCGGAATGTTCTGAAGGTTCGGCTCCGAGGACGACAGGCGCCCCGTGGTGGTGGAGGCCAGCGCGTAGGACGTGTGCACCCGTTTCGTCTGCGGATGGACATATCCGGGAAGCGCATCCGTATAGGTCGATTTCAGCTTGGTCAGCTGCCGCCAGTCGACGATCTTTCGCGGTAATTCGGCACCTTCCGCCGCCAGATCTTCGAGAACCTGCGCCGATGTCGACCATTGGCCCGTCTTGGTCTTGGAGCCGCCAGGCAGGCCCATCCTGCCGAACAGGATATCGCCGAGCTGCTTTGGCGATCCGATGTTGAAACGCTCGCCTGCCAGTTGGTAGACTTCCTCTTCGAAAGCAGCCGCCTTCTGGGCGAGTTCACCGGAGAGACGCGACAGGATCTGTCGGTCCACGGTGATGCCACGCTCCTCCATATGCGCCAGTACAGGCACCAGAGGGCGCTCCAGCCGCTCATACACACTGGTCAGCCGCTCTGCGGCAAGCCGGGGCTTCAGCACCATCCACAGCCGCAGGGTGACATCCGCGTCTTCGGCGGCGTAAGCGGTCGCCTTGTCAATATCGACGAAATCGAAGGTGATGCTCGACTTGCCCGATCCCGCCACGTCCTTGTAGGCGATCGGCGTGTGGCCGAGCCAGCGTTCGGAAAGCGTATCCATGCCATGCGTGGTTTTTCCCGCCTCAAGAACGTAGGAAATCAGCATGGTATCGTCGAAACTCTGCATGACGACGCCGTGGCGCTTCATCAGCAGGTAGTCATATTTGAGGTTCTGCGCGATTTTCAGAACGGCTTCATCCTCAAGAAGATCCTTCAAACGTGCCAGCGCCTCGGCAAACGGCACCTGTCCTTCAGCAAGCCTGATGCCATCGCTGAAAAGATCGCCACCGGAGCCGGTCTTGTGCGTCAATGGCACATAGGCAGCGCGGATATCGGTGCCTGAGGCATCCTTGCCGTTATCGGCAATCGCCAGCGAGAAACCGACGAGTTCCGCCTGCATGGGGTCGAGCGAGGTCGTTTCCGTGTCGAAGGCGACGACACCTGTTTCGCGGGCAGCGGCAACCCAACGATCCAGCTCCGCCAGATCCCTGATCGTCGTATAGGCGGTCGTGTCGATCTTGGCAGCGGAGAAAACCGTCTGCCGTGCCGTGGCGAGATCGGTGGGCGCACTGCCCTCCCCTGTCACCTTCCGTGCCGGAGCGGTGGTTGACGCCGGCACAGCGGTCTTGTCATCAGCTGCGGCAACTGCAGGCGCGGCGTCGAGGTCTGGTCCATGGGCATCAGCGCCCCATTGCACCGGCACATTGGCGGCTTCGATGGCCGAGGCATCGCTATCGGTGGCTTCAGCTACCCGGCGCGTCAGCGTCGTGAACTCCATCGCCTTCAGGAAAGCGATGAGTTTCGGGCCGTTCTGCGGTTCGAGCACCAGTTCTTCCAGAGACTGCTCCAGCGGCACATCGGTTCTGAGCGCCACGAGCTGTCTGGAAAGGCGGGCAAGATCGGCATTGGCGATGATATTCTCGCGGCGTTTCTGCTGCTTGATTTCTCCTGCCCGCGCCAGCAGCGTGTCGAGATCTCCGTATTCTTCCAACAATTGCGCGGCCGTTTTCGGCCCGATACCAGGAATACCCGGAACATTATCGGTGGAATCGCCGGTCATCGCCTGAAGGTCGATCATCTTTTCCGGGGCTACACCCCATTTTTCGACGACATCGGGAACGCCGATCTGCTTGTCCTTCATGGCGTCGTACATATGCACATTGGCCGTGACGAGCTGCATCAGATCCTTGTCGGAAGAAATGATGGTGACATCGGCGCCAATCGCCTCCGCCTGACGGGCGTAAGTGGCGATGATGTCATCCGCCTCGAAGCCTTCCGTCTCAATGCAGGGAAGGTTGAAGGCCCGTGTCGCCTCGCGGATCAGGCCAAACTGCGGCACCAGATCTTCCGGCGGTGCGGTGCGGTTGGCCTTGTATAGATCGTACAGCTCGTTGCGGAAGGTTTTCGACGAATAGTCGAAAATCACGGCAAAATGCGTGGGCGTGACGCCGACATCAGTATTGCGCGCATCCTTCAGGAGCTTCCACAACATGTTGCAGAAGCCGGAAACGGCGTTGACCGGCAGCCCATCCGACTTGCGGTTCAGCGGGGGAATGGCATGGAACGCCCGGAAAATGAAACCGGAGCCGTCAACGAGGAAGAGATGATCGCCTTTTTTCATGGCGATATGGATAGCGCGGGGCCGTTTTGACGTCCACAGAAAGTTCAAACAACGCACCGCAAAGCGCACGGGGCTAAGCCGCTGGAGGCACCGGCAAAATTCGAGTGAACCTTACGAATTTGTAATAGATTTTCCCTTGAAAAGCCGCATTTGCACACACATTTCTTAGGGGACGGCGCCTGATCACGCCGTAGTCTGATTGTAGGCTCGTCCCCCGCCGCATCAGACCGGACAAAGGCCTTTCCCCCCTCTCCGGGCCTTTGTCCTCTTATATGACCGCCATGGCCGTCCCCTCCCGGCCATGGCGGTTTTTATTTGTGCCGGGTTTCTGACTGGCATAAACATATCATGCGATACATATCCCACTATCGAAATCGCGCGATTGCGCCGACCAGATGCCAGACGGATTGATGAATGGGTTTTTCCCGGGACGAATCGGCGATCTATCTCGCCGCAAAAATGGCGAGGGAATTCACCATGGCGCTCCAGAAGAGAGCCGCCGCGCTGGGGTTTTCTCCTGGACAATTCCCCATCCTCATCGAACTGTGGCATGAGGAGGGACTGACGCAACGGCAATTGCTGGATAGAATCGACGTGGAGCAGGCGACGCTTGCCAATACGCTGTCCCGCATGGAGCGCGACGGGCTGATCGTGCGCAAATCCCACCCAAGCGACCGCCGCGCGCAGATCATCGAACTTACCCAGCGCGGCAGGGATCTCGAGGCGAACGCCATTGCCGCTTCCGAAGCCACGGAAGATACGCTGCTGGCGGATTTCCGCCGTTTCGAAAAGCAGCTTCTGCTGGAATATATGCGCCGGGCGATCGACCGCGCCAAAAAAGCGAAATAGCATTTACAACTCGAAACGCTTTCTTTGCTCCTGGCCTTCTATCGCCTGCAGCCTCCAAGGTTTTGTTTCCGCGCAGTTTAGGCGGAAAACCACTTCGCACTTTTCCTGAACTGCTCTATCGTTCCGGCGGCTGCGCGCTTGCCGATTCAACGACACGTCAGCCCCTTGTTCCCACGCGATGCGCGATACCAGGATGTTTCGTCCATCGCCGGGTTGCGACAGACATGACAGGATCAGCGATGACAGACGTTTCCCCCATTCTTTCCACGGCCGACGACAACCTCACCTCCAGCCTCGAGCGATTGTTCGAACTGGTGCGCATCCCGTCCATTTCCACGGACCCCGCCTATAAGGCGGAGTGCCGCAAGGCGGCGGAATGGCTGGTCAGAACGCTTGAATCACTGGGCTTTGCGGCTTCCGTTCGCGACACGGCCGGTCATCCAATGGTGGTGGCGCATCACGACGCCGCGACAAAAGACGCGCCGCATGTGCTTTTCTACGGCCATTACGACGTGCAGCCGGTCGATCCGCTAAATCTTTGGGAAAACGATCCGTTCGAACCCGCCGTGAAAGATATCGGCGGCGGCCGGCAGGTGATCACCGGGCGTGGAACGGCTGATGACAAGGGTCAGCTGATGACCTTCGTGGAAGCCTGCCGGGCCTATAAGGCAGTCAATGGCAGTCTGCCCGTGCGCGTCACCATTCTTTTCGAGGGCGAGGAAGAATCCGGTTCGCCTTCGCTGAAGCCGTTCCTCGACGCCAATGCCGATGAGCTGAAGGCCGATTATGCACTGGTATGCGATACCAGCATGTGGGACCGCGATACGCCCGCCATCGCCGCCGCCCTTCGCGGCCTGGTCGGCGAGGAAATCACAATCACGGCGGCCGACCGCGACCTGCATTCGGGCCTTTTCGGTGGTGCGGCCGCAAATCCCATTCACATCCTGACCGATATTCTCGCCGGCCTGCATGATGAGACCGGCCGCGTGACACTTGCCGGCTTCTATGACGGCGTGGAAGAAACCCCCGCCAACATCAAGGCTTCCTGGGAGACGTTGGGCCGCACCGCCGAAGCCTTCCTCGGCGAAGTCGGCCTCTCGATTCCATCGGGCGAAAAGGGCCGCTCCGTGCTGGAGCAGACCTGGGCTCGTCCAACGGCGGAAGTCAACGGCATCATCGGCGGCTATACCGGCGACGGCTTCAAGACGGTTATCGCCGCAAAGGCCTCTGCTAAAGTGTCCTTCCGTCTCGTCGGAGAGCAAGACCCGAAAGCGGTCCGCGAGATCTTCCGGAACTATGTCCGCTCCAAAATTCCAGCCGATTGCTCGGTGGAATTTCACGAGCATGGTGCATCGCCGGCTATCCAGCTTTCCTATGATTCGCCAGTGCTGACGAAGGCGAAAAACGCGCTTTCGGAAGAGTGGCCCAAACCTGCCGTCGTGATCGGCATGGGGGGCTCGATCCCCATCGTCGGCGATTTCCAGAAGATGCTGGGCATGGATTCGCTGCTCGTCGGTTTCGGCCTTACCGATGACCGCATTCATTCGCCGAATGAAAAATATGACCTGCAGTCGTTCCACAAGGGCATCCGCTCTTGGATCCGCATTCTAGACGCCCTGGCCGCGAAGTAGTCAAAAAGAAAGGAGGCGCCGGTTACCCGATGCCTCCCCGTTCTCTTATATTTTGGTGGTTCAAAACAAAAAGGCCGGGCAAGCCCGACCTTTCCATCCGTTTTTCGTCAGTGCCAGTACATCCGTGGTCAAAGCGTTCAAACGGTCCGATGCTCCAGAGCGCGCCAACAAAGTCGACGCTGCTTTTCACGATCAGGATCGGCTGCTTTGGTTAATCTTTGGTTAACGCAACAACAGCGGCACTTTAAAAGCACCAGCCTGACAATTCCGTGCGGAGCACTGTGAACCCTATATTGGTATGCACTCCAGCTTTTTCAAGAGCGGCCGGACCCGGTACACCTTCCAAAAGAAAAAGGCCGGAAAAATCCGGCCTTTCATATTCATGCGAATGACCCGTTCAGGCCAAGCCGCTTATCAGGAAGCGACGAGCTCGCCTGCAGACATCTTGCCCGAGCGACGGTCCTGCGTCAGCTCGTAGGAGAGCTTCTGACCGTCGTTGAGGGAGGTCATACCAGCGCGCTCAACGGCGGAGATGTGAACGAATACGTCCTGCGAACCGTCGTCAGGCTGAATGAAGCCGTAGCCCTTGGTTGCGTTGAACCACTTTACTGTACCAGTCGCCATAACGATTTCCTTCCGTTGGCAAATTGTATTTGCACTGCGCGCAGTGCGGTCTTGGGTCGAATTTGAAGGAAAGATCGTCGTGTGCACCTAAAAAAGGCGCCGAAGCTCTGGTCGTCAAACAAATATCGATGCGCGAACACCTAGGTTGGAAGGGCCTGAAAGTCAAGTTTCTTTGAAAAAGCCCGGCGATTTTTGTGAAGCGTCGGCAAATGAAAGTCGCGGGAAACAAGGCCTTAAACAGCAAAAACCCGGCGCGGGAGGAGGTGCGCCGGGTTCTTGAAACTGACTGACAATTGGGAGGAGGAGTATTGTCAGTCCAATCGGGCGACGCTGGGAGGAGGAGTGCGTCGCTTCGATGATTTGAAGATACAGGATCTCCGCTCAAAAAACAGACGTTTCATCGCAGCGCAGCATTGCATAAAACGCATAGCTATTTCGCGACACCTTGAAGCCTCTTGGCATACCGCCTAATAAATACGCATGACCATCGAATCCGTCAGAGCGTTTTTCACCGAGAATTCCCCCGAAGTGACCGTTATCGAAACGGAAACGAGTTCGGCGACAGTCGCTTTGGCTGCCGAAGCGCACGGCGTCGATCCCGACCAGATTGCCAAAACGATCTGCCTGAAGGCGGGCGACACAATTCTTCTCGTCGTTGCCGCCGGCACGAAACGGCTCGACAATCGTAAATTCCGCGATCATTTCGGCGCCAAGCCGCGCATGCTCGGAGCGGAAGAAGTCGTTGCGGTTACCAGCCATCCCGTCGGCGGCGTGTGTCCTTTCGGATTGCCTTCGCCCCTTCCGGTGTTTTGCGACATATCCCTGAAAAACTATCCCGAGGTGGTTCCGGCAGCGGGTGCCACCAATGCGGCGGTGAGGATTTCGCCTGACATGATGGCACGACTGACGGGAGCGGAATGGGTCGACGTCTGCCAATGACGCCGATTTGATCCGGCGAGGACTTAACCCCGCCTTAAATTGCCGCATTTAAACTCTTCATCCTGGATTAAGGATCGCGCAGGCATAGAAGCCTGAAGTGCGAACGGTTTCGCGAATATAAGKAGCGACTTCGGCTGGATGGCAGGCAAGGGTAAATCACGCGATCGGGTAGAGCCTTCCTTCGGGGATTTCCACGAATCCGGTGACGATCTGCGTCTTGATGCCAGCGAGCGCATTGGCGGAACCGCAAAGCAGCCCGCCAGAAAACCGAAGTCCACATCCGGCCGCGCCAAACCGCAAAAAAAGGAAAAGCGCACACGCAGTTCCGGCGGTGGCGCAACAGGCTTTATCCGGTCCCTCGTTTACTGGTGCATCGTGCTCGGCATCTGGGGCGGTATCGGCGTTGCCGGTCTTGTCCTTTATTACGGCGCGCGCATGCCGAGTGCCAGCAGTTGGACCATTCCCGAACGCCCTCCGAATGTGAAGATCGTTTCGGTGAACGGCAGCGTGCTTGCCAATCGCGGCACCACGGGTGGCGAGGCTCTCGCGCTTGAAGACATGTCGCCCTACCTTCCACAAGCGGTCATGGCGATCGAAGACCGGCGGTTCTATTCCCATTTCGGTGTGGATCCGCTCGGCCTGGCCCGCGCCATCGTGACCAATGTGATGACGGGACGAACAGTGCAGGGCGGCTCGACGCTGACGCAGCAGCTGGCAAAAAACCTCTTCCTCTCACAGGACCGGACGCTGGAGCGCAAGGTGCAGGAAGTGCTGCTGGCCTTCTGGCTGGAGCATAAATACACCAAGGACCAGATCCTCGCGATGTATCTCAACCGCGTTTATTTCGGTTCCAACGCCTTTGGCGTCGAAGCCGCTTCCAGACGCTACTTCAACAAATCCGCGCGCGACGTCAATCTTGGCGAGGCGGCAACGCTTGCCGGACTTCTCAAGGCCCCCTCGCGCCTCTCACCGGCGCGCGACCCGCAGGCGGCGGAGGAGCGGGCGCAGGTCGTTCTGAGATCCATGCGCGATGTCGGGTTCATCACCGATGACGAGATCAAGACCGCGATGTCGCAGCCGCCGACCAAGGCCAAACGTTTCTGGTCCGGTGCCGAACATTACGCTGCCGATATGGTGATGGAGGAAGTTCGTGGCCTGATTGGCGACGTCAAGCAGGACATCGTCGTCGATACGACCATCGACCCCAATCTTGAACGCGACGCCGAAAAAGCACTGACCCATGTTCTCCAGGGTGATGGTAAAAAGCAGGGCGCTTCGCAAGCGGCTCTCGTTTCCATCGATGGCACAGGCGCAATCCGGGCCGTGGTCGGCGGGGCGGATTATGCCGAAAGCCAGTTCAACCGGGCTGCCAAGGCGAAACGGCAACCCGGATCGGCGTTCAAACCCTTCGTATACGTCGCCGCGCTCGAATCGGGTCTGACCCCCAGTACCATTCGCAATGACGGGCCGGTCCGCATCGGAAACTGGACACCGGAAAATTACGAGAAGAAATATCGTGGCGAAGTGACGCTTGCCACTGCGCTTGCCAATTCACTGAACACGATCGCCGCGCAGCTGGTGATGGAAGTCGGTCCTGAGCGGGTGACGCAGGTGGCGCATCGCATGGGCATAGAATCGGAGCTGCAGAACAACGCCTCCATCGCACTCGGCACCTCGGAAGTGTCGCTGATGGAGCTGACCGCCTCCTACGCTCCCTTCATGAATGGCGGCTACAAGGCGACGCCGCATATCGTCAAACGCATCTCCGATGCCGACGGCAAGGTGCTTTATGAAAACAGATACGACAACCCGCCCCGCGTGCTGAGCGAGGAGATCGCCGCGACGATGAACGGCATGTTGTCGCGCGTCATCACCGAAGGAACAGGGAAAGCCGCCCGCCTCCAGGGTTGGCAGGCAGCGGGAAAATCCGGCACGACACAGTCTTTCCGCGACGCGCTTTTTGTCGGCTACACAAGCAACCTGACAACGGGCGTCTGGTTCGGCAAAGACGACGGCACATCGATGAAAAAGGTCACCGGCGGCGGCTTGCCTGCAAAGGCCTGGAAAGATTTCATGACCGCCGCCCATTCCGGGCTCTCGCCATCGCCGCTCTTCGGTCTCGGCGCAGGCGGCGTGCCGCCGCTTGGCGAAATACAGCAACCGGCGCCCGAGAGCGCGCCCTCCTCCATCGGCGACATCATTTCCAATGCTCTCGGCGGCGGCGGAACGACAAACACTCGAGCCTATCCCGAAGCGCCCGTCTCGCCAAACGCTGGTCAGCCGGGCGTCCCCATGCCGCCTGGAAACATCCCTTCCCGCGATATCGAACCCGGCTATTCAGCCGACAATGGACCTGTGCCGCCAGCCGATATCGGCGGCCGGGCGCCGGCAACTTCCGGGCCGAAGCAGACGACCCTTCTTGATATTCTGATGGGAAATTAATTGCCTTTTGGGTAATCGGCTCGCCGGTTACCCGCCAAGCGATGGGCAGGCAACGATCCTGTCGCCTTTCCCGCAAATACTCAATTTTCCAAAGACTTGATTACACCGAATGGGCAACCAACGCAGCCAAGAGCGGAGACCGCACTTGTGTTTGCAACATATGCGTGCATCCACGTTAACCGTAGATTGCTATTTGCGCAAAAACGATTACATTTCGGATGACTTTTTACGGTAAATGAATTATTAATCGTTCATATAAATTAATTTTCTTGTTTCAAAATAACTTTTCAGGGCTTCATATTATGCTGGGTACTAAAAGCTCATCGCATGCCGTGTTTTACGGCGCCCCTTATCCTGCGGCTGTCACTTTCGACGCGGCGGAAACACAACCTTCCATTTCAGAAACCAACACATCGGTGTTCCTGCGCAGCCAGTTTGTGCTCAAAAGAACGATCGACATTGCAGGGGCGTCCATCGCCCTTGTCGCACTCGCGCCCGTATTGCTGACCGTCGCGGCGCTGGTCAAACTCGACAGCAAAGGGCCGGTCCTGTTCTCACAAGTCCGTTGGGGCATGAACGGGCGAAAGATCAGGGTCTATAAATTTCGCTCGATGCGGACCGAACTGGGCGATGCCACCGGCGTGGCGCAAACGGTAAAGAACGATCCGAGGATAACCCGGATCGGCGCCGTGCTTCGCCGCACAAATGTCGACGAGCTGCCACAGCTCATCAACGTCTTGAAAGGCGACATGTCGCTGGTGGGTCCGCGCTGCCATGCCATCGGCATGCTGGCCGCCGGCCGTCTTTATGAGGAACTTGTTCCCCACTACCACCTGCGGCACCGGATGCGACCAGGCATTACCGGTCTTGCCCAGATGCGGGGTTTGCGCGGCCCGACGGATCGCAGTGACAAGGCGCGTGCCCGCATCGTGTCCGATCTTTATTACGTCGACAATTTTTCCGTCTGGCTGGATATCAAGATCATGATCGGAACGGTCATTTCCGAATTGCGCGGCGGCAAGGGTTTCTGATCTTTCAGAAATCAGACAGATAGAATCAAAAAAGCCCGGCAGCGATGCCGGGCTTTTCTTATGAAATCACCATATTCCGTCAGTTTATCGGCACGGGAGCCGCAGCCGGATCCGGCAGCGGCGCCGGGTTTGCCGACAGCGTGCGCAGATAAGCGATGAGATCGGCGCGTTCCGTCTCCTTCTTCACACCCGCAAAGCCCATGGCCGTGCCGGGAACGTGTTTCTTGGGAGCTTCGATGAAGTAGCTGAGATGATCGTAATCCCAGTGCACGGAACCGCCCTTGGAGAAATCCTTCATTGCTGCGGAGTAGCTGAAACCCGCATGGCTGGCGATCGGCCGGTTGACGATATCGAAGAGATTGGGGCCGACCTTGTTTGCACCACCACTCTCTCCGGTATGACAGCTCGTACACTTCTTGAAGACCGCCTCACCCTTGGCAGCATCCGCGCTGGCGAGCAATTTCGCGATCGGGGTTGCCGCTGCAGCGGGTTCGCCTGCAGCCTCGCCGCCGCTCGCTTCCGCGACGATGGCGTAACCTTCCTTTTCCGGGGTGGGCGCATGAAAAATGCCCTCAGACGCAATTGACACCGACATCAGAACGAAAACCGTGCCCAGCAACGCCCCAACGCCCATATTTACATAAGAATTCATCTATATGCGCTCCCTCGCATCCGCTCCATATAACCGGGCATCTTGAAATTATTCAAAAGCTATGGCTTTTGCACAGCCTGCGCAACTTGAATAATATTCCCCACTCCGTGACGTTTTGACACTTTTCGGTTGGGATTTGAAGGGTGTCGGATGAAGAATCGGGAATTCGAGAAAGCTGTCGTCCTTATACCGGCGCGGATGGCATCGACACGGCTTCCGGGCAAGCCTCTCGCGGATATTGGCGGCAAACCGATGATTGTGCAGGTTGCACTCAGGGCGCGTGAAGCTGGCGCGACGCGCATCGTCGTTGCAGTCGATGACGAACAGGTATTTTCAGCCGTAAAAAATGCCGGTTTCGACGTAATGATGACGCGAGATGATCACCAATCCGGTTCGGACCGCATTTTCGAGGCGCTGCAGAAGGCCGACCCCTATGGCAACGCCGAATATGTCATCAATGTTCAGGGCGACCTTCCGACCATCGAAGCGGAAACGATCCGCGCCTCGTTGCGCCCGTTGGAAAATGCCGCCGTCGACATTGCCACACTGACGGTGGAGATCACCGACGAGGAAGAAAAGACCAATCCGAACGTGGTGAAAGTGGTTGGCAGCCCGCTTTCCGAGACGCGATTGCGCGCGCTTTATTTTACCCGCGCGACTGCGCCCTATGGCGACGGACCGCTTTATCATCACATCGGCCTTTATACCTATCGCCGCGCCGCCCTTGAAACGTTCGTGAGGCTTCGGCCTTCGCCACTCGAGAAGCGCGAAAGGCTGGAACAATTGCGCGCGCTGGAAGCGGGCATGCGTATTGATGCCGAAATCGTTCACTCCGTGCCGCTTGGCGTTGATACGCCGCACGATCTCGAAAAAGCCCGCACTATTCTCGCAAACCGAACCCTCTGATGGATAATTCCATGACCTTGAGCACAAACCGTATTGCCTTTCAGGGCGAATTTGGCGCGAATTCCGACATGGCATGCCGCGACATGTTCCCGGATATGGAGCCTTTGCCGTGCCCGACATTCGAGGATGCTTTCAATGCCGTCGAAAACGGCGAAGCCGATCTCGGCATGATCCCGATCGAGAACACGCTGGCCGGTCGCGTTGCAGATATCCATCATCTGCTGCCGGAATCACGCCTTCACATCATCGGTGAATATTTCATGCCGATCCGCTTCCAGCTGATGGTTATACCGGGCGTGAAGAAAGACGAGATCCGCACCGTTCACAGCCACATCCACGCGCTTGGCCAGTGCCGCAAGATCATCCGTTCCAACGGCTGGAAGCCCGTCGTTGCCGGCGATACGGCCGGAGCGGCGAAACTGGTTTCTGAAAAGGGTGATCGCAGCATGGCAGCGCTTGCACCGCGTCTTGCCGCCGGTCTCTACGGCCTTGATATCATGGCTGAAAATGTCGAGGATTCAGAAAACAACATCACCCGTTTCGTAATTCTTTCGCGCGATGAGAACTGGGCCAAACGCCAGTCCCAAGGCGAAGCACCAGATGAAACCATCGTCACGACCTTCGTGTTCAATGTCCGCAACATTCCGGCGGCGCTTTATAAGGCAATGGGCGGTTTCGCGACGAATGGCATCAACATGACGAAGCTGGAAAGCTACCAGCTCGGCGGAAGGTTCGTGGCAACGCAGTTCTATGCCGATATCGAAGGCCATCCGGATGACGAGCCGGTGCGGCACGCGCTGGACGAGCTGCGCTTCTTTTCCGAGAAGGTCCGAATTCTCGGCGTCTACAAGGGTCATGCGATGCGCGGCAAGCTCAACCAGAGCTGAGCCTGCCGCAAATCTTCATTTCGTCCATTCCACCCAGTCGCGCATCAGCCGGTGCGCGATGGCACCGCCCGGAGGCGCGGAAAAGCCCTCGCCCGCAGCAGCCTCCAGCATCGTGGCCACCTCCGCCCGCGTGAACCAGCGGCAATCCTCCAGCTCGATCTCATCGCGGGAAATATCGAACGAGAGAGCCTCGGCATAACAGCCGATCATCAGCGTGTGCGGCATCGGCCAGGGCTGGGAAGCGTGATAGCGCACGCGGCCGATTTCGACGCCGGATTCTTCATGCGTCTCGCGGCGCACGGCCTGCTCGATCGTTTCGCCCGGCTCCACGAAACCGGCGAGGCAGGAATACATGCCCGGCGCAAAATGCGCGCCGCGTCCGAGCAGGCAAAGATCGCGCTCGATATCGATCGTCATCATGATGACAACGGGATCGGTTCGGGGAAAAATGGTGTGATTGCAGGCGGCGCATATGCGCTTGTAGCCGCCGATACGCAATTCCATCGTGCCGCCGCACCGTCCGCAGAAGCGGTTGTCGGCATTCCAGTGCGTAAGGCTGACGGCCTGGGCAACCTCGCTCAGCAACTCCTCATCGAGAAGATGATCGCGATAAAGGGTGCGGGCATCGGCCAGCTTGTAGTGGCTCGCCAGCGTGTCTTCCGTGACGGCCACCGGCACCGCAATTCTCGGTTCGCCGGTTTCGCGGTATCCAAGCAGAACGGCATTGTCGAAATCCGGCTGCAATTCCGCCAGCTCATAGGCGGAAAACAGGGGATCTATGACCTGTTCGTCATGTTTCAGGACAAGCCGGTTGCCGGAGAAGGCAAAAATATGGGTGCCATCGACTTTCAGCGCATCGGCAACGCAGTCTTCCGTCCGCTTCTCGGCGAATCGGTTGAGGGCGTTCTTGGAAAAGGCTGTCAGCAGGCTTGCTTCGGGATGGGGAGCAGTGGTTTCGAAAATAGTCATTGATATCATCAGAGCGCGCCGGATATTTTTTTCATCAAGGATTCCTTTTCGCCCGGGCCATAGGGCACTGGCGTCCCGTGACCCCAGATTGGGCCGGGCCAGCAGGTGTCGCCTTCGTTGCGGGCGATAATATGGACGTGAAGTTGCCGAACGATATTGCCCAGCGCGCCGACATTGATCTTGGTGGCCCCGGTAACGTCCTTCAGCGCGGAGGCGACGAGATTGGTCTCGAACGTCAGCACGGCCTGATCGAGCGGAGTAAGATCGAACAGCTCGCTGGCGCCGCCTCTCTGTGGCACCAGCACCAGCCAGGGCCAGCGGCTGTCGTTCTGCAAACGCAGCTCGCATAGTCCCAAACGCATTACAAGCGCACTGTCGCGCGCCAGCCTGTCGTCCAGCCGGAATGTCTCCAAGGCGTCCTCCATGTTTGTTTTCATTGTGATAGCAGTTTTTTGAAGGCTTGGCTTGCATTTGCTTTCGATATTGCCGATATGTGGCCCCGGGAGGTTGGTGGTGGACGAGCCACTCGCCAACCGGGTCAGGTCCGGAAGGAAGCAGCCCTAACGAGCCAGGCACGGGTCGCCGTGCCAGCCTCCCACCCTTTTTAAATTCCGCTCAGCTTTCGCCGGGCCGGTTCAGCCTGAAAGCGGCCCCTGCGTATCGGCATGATGTGCAGACTTTAGAGGAATAGAGCGTGCCTGATGCGTCCAATGGGACGCACGGCGCTCTACGACAAACTGGCAAAATAAACTGGCGAGGCGATGAGCGACACCTTACCCACCACATCAAGCGAATCCCAGGGCGGGACCGGCTACCGGGTACTGGCACGCAAATATCGTCCGAAGGATTTTTCCGATCTGATGGTCGGCCAGGAGCCGATGGTCCGCACGCTGACGAATGCGTTCGAGACAGGCCGCATCGCGCAGGCCTATATGCTGACCGGTGTTCGCGGTGTGGGCAAGACGACCACCGCGCGTATTCTTGCCCGTGCGCTGAACTACAAGACCGACACCATCGACAAACCGACCATCGACCTGCGTATCCCCGGCGAACATTGTCAGGCGATCATGGAAGGCCGTCATGTCGACGTGATCGAGATGGACGCCGCCTCCCATACCGGTATTGACGACATTCGCGAGATCATCGAGCAGGTGCGTTACCGCCCGGTTTCGGCGCGCTATAAAGTCTATATCATCGACGAAGTGCACATGCTCTCGACGCAGGCCTTCAACGGTCTTCTTAAGACGTTGGAAGAGCCGCCGGAGCATGTGAAATTCATCTTCGCAACCACTGAAATCCGCAAGGTTCCGATCACCGTGCTGTCGCGGTGCCAGCGCTTCGACCTGCGCCGCATCAGCGCCGCCGATCTCGTCGGCCTGTTCACTGCCATTGCCGGCAAGGAAGGTTTCGAGGCCGAACCGCAGGCGCTCTCAATGATTGCACGCGCGGCTGAGGGTTCCGCCCGTGACGGTCTTTCCCTGCTCGATCAGGCGATCGCCCATGGCGGCGGACGCGTGGAAGCCGAGGCGGTGCGCGGCATGCTGGGTCTTGCCGACCGGGCGCGCATCGTCGATCTTTTCCAGCACATCATCAAAGGCGATGTCGCGGCGGCACTTTCGGAATTCAACGGTCAATACGAGGCAGGCGCCAACCCCGTCGTCGTGCTGAACGACCTTGCCGATTTCACTCACCTCGTCACCCGCATGAAATATGTGCCGGATGCGGCGGAAGATCCCTCGCTGTCCGAGATCGAACGCGTGCGTGGCGCGGAATTTGCCGAGACAATCGCCGTGACTGCGCTGTCGCGTATCTGGCAGATGCTGCTCAAGGGTATTCCGGAAACTGAAAATGCCTCACGTCCTGCGGGTGCGGCCGAAATGGTGTTGATCCGCCTTTCGCACGCCGCCAATCTTCCGGCACCGGAAGACGCGGCGCGACGCCTGCTCGAACTTTCCAACAGCGATGGCGGCTATTCCAATGGCGCGCCTTCGGGTGGCGGCAATGGCGGAGGTGCGCGGGCCTATTCCTCAGGACAGACAGTGGCCGCAGGAAGACCTGTGGAGCTTTCCGCCCAGAGGCCGGCAAGCTCGCAGCCTTCGACCATGCTGCGCGCCGTGCCTGACAGCCGCCCGCAGGAAATGCAGGTCGCGGCACCAAAAACCGAAGAACGGCCGGAGCCGAAGGTTCCCGTCAACTCTCTTCAGGACATTGCCGACCTGTGCCAGAAAAATCGCGATCCCGTCATGCGGGCGAAGGTTCGCAACTTCGTGCGGCTGGTGCGGCTGGAGCCGGGCCGGCTCGACATGCGCCTCGGCGATGGCGCACCCGGATCGCTCCCCGGCGAGCTTGGTGTGAAGCTGAAAGAGTGGACCGGTATCCACTGGATCGTCAGCCTTAGCAAGGAACAGGGTCAGCCGACGCTGGTTGAAGCAGAGGGCAGTGCGCGCGACGCCCGCCTCGTGGATGCGAGGCAGGACCCTGACGTTGCAGCCATTCTTCAACAGTTTCCAGGTGCTAAAATCACCGACGTGCGCATTCGCGTCACCCAGCAGGACGAGCCGGACGAGATCGCCCCGCCGCCTTCGGTTGCCGAATCGAGCGAGGGCGACATCCTTCCCGGCGACGACATCGAATTTTAATACATAACAAAAACAGGAGTTTGGCACATGCGCGACATCATGGGCATGATGGGCAAGGTCAAGGAAATGCAGGCCAAGATGGAAAAGATGCAGGCGGATATCGCCGCGCTTGAAGTCGAAGGCAAGTCCGGTGGCGGTCTCGTCACCGTGAAGCTGAATGGCAAGGGCAGCCTGCTGGGCCTGAAGATCGATCCGTCTCTCTTCAAGGAAGACGACGTCGAAATTCTCGAAGACCTGATCGTCGCCGCCCACAATGACGCCAAGGAGCGCGCCGAGGCCATCACCGCTGAAAAGACCAAGGAAATCACGGCTGGCCTGCCGATCCCGCCCGGCATGAAGCTGCCGTTCTGATATTCTTACGAATTCAGACTTCCAGCATGGCGCGGAACCGGCTCGCAAGCGGGGTGCCGAGATATGCGGCACGTTCGTCCCTGGTAAGCTGCATGGGGCGGAAGCGCTGGAGAATGACCGGTATGGGCAGTTTCGTTCCCTGATAGGGTTCGAAAGCAATGCCTTCACCGGCGCTGAGCATTCCACCTTTCAGAACCCGGCAATAAACGCCCGGCTGACCCGCCTGCCGAAAACGCGGCGCGAAGCCGGGATCGCCGAGCCGGGTTGACAGGGTGGCGCAGGGAATGCGGGCGGCGGTCACTTCCAGCACCACTTCCTCGGCTGAAAACCTGTCGCCGACATGCAGTTTTGCACTATCGACACCTTCCAGAACCAGATTTTCCCCAAAAAATCCGGGCTCAACCACAAAACCCAGCGTACGCGACCAGAAATCGAGATCGGCTGAGCCCATGGCGTAGATCGCCTGATCCGGCCCGCCGTGATGTTTACGATTGCAGACAGCGTCGCTGACGATGCCTTGCGCATCGACCATCACCGCGCCCTGCACGGCATGTTTGAAAATACCCGTCTTCGCCGTCTTTCCCGGCAAGGCTTTCGCCTCGCCCCGGCACACTGCCCGTATTTTCATGGACTGCCCTTCGCGCTTCATGATTCCCGTTTCCCGATTTATGCAGTAGAAAGCGCTCATGGCAAAACGAGTCACCGGTCCCGAAATCGAAAAACTGATCCAGCTGCTTGCAAAAGTGCCGGGGCTTGGGCCTCGCTCGGCGCGGCGGGCGGCGCTGCATCTCATCAAGAAGAAGGAACAGCTTCTTGGACCGCTGGGCCACGCGATGGGTGAAGCCTATGACAAGGTGAAGATCTGCTCGTGCTGCGGCAATGTCGATACCATCGATCCCTGCACGGTCTGCGCCGATGATAGACGTGACCAGTCGGTCATCATCGTGGTGGAAGACGTGTCGGATCTGTGGGCGCTGGAGCGAGCAGGCGCCATGAATACCGCCTATCATGTGCTTGGAGGCACGCTGTCGCCGCTCGATGGCGTCGGGCCGGAAGATCTGAACATCAAGGGACTGATCGATCGCGTCAGCGCCGGCGGTATTCGCGAGCTCATCATCGCCGTCAATGCGACGGTGGAGGGACAGGCAACAGCCCATTATATCACCGACCGCCTGGCCGATCTCGGCATCAAGATCACCCGGCTTGCGCATGGCGTGCCTGTTGGCGGCGAGCTGGACTATCTCGATGAGGGCACATTGACGGCGGCGCTGCGCGCTCGCACAACGATCTGACGCCTTCTTTCCCTGTCCGTCACTCGAAGAGGAGACCGAATGCGAAACCGATTTGATTCTTTGTTTTGGCGCATTTCCAGACGGAAAACCGGCCTCCACTTTTCCTGGAAAAGCCTCAAGGCATTGGCCGCCATTCTTTCCGTTTTTTCAGCAACGGACGCTCTGGCGCAATCCGCGCCGACAGGTGCCGCTGCTGCCCGGTACGATGCCGATTTCAATGCATGGCTGAAAAAGGAAATCTGGCCGGAAGCGCGCAAGGCGGGAATTTCGCAAAAGACGCTGGAGGCTGCGCTGAGCGGCCTTTCCATCAACTGGAGTCTGCCTGATCTCGTCATCCCCGGCCAGAAGCCGCCGAAGGAACAGAGCCAGAGCCAGGCCGAATTTTCATCGCCCGGCGCTTATTTCTCCGAAAAAAGATTGCAGGGGCTTGCCGCCACCGGCCGCTCTCTGGCCGCGACGCATGCCGCCACCCTTCGCCGGATCGAAGCCAAATATGGCGTGCCCGGCGATGTCGTCGTGGCGATCTGGGGCCGCGAATCCGGTTTCGGCCGTGCGAAACTGCCGCATTCGGTTGTCGATGTGCTGGCGACGAAAGCCTATATGTCGACCCGCAAGGAGATGTTCCGCACCGAGCTGATCGATGCGCTGAAGATCGTCGAAAGCGGCGATATTGCGGCCTCGCGCATGATGGGGTCCTGGGCAGGCGCGCTCGGTCAGCCGCAATTCATGCCGTCGAGCTATCTCAAATATGCCGTTGATTTCGATGGCGACGGCCACCGCGATATCTGGAACTCCGTGCCGGACGCATTGGCATCCATAGCGAACTATCTTTCGCATAGAGGCTGGCAAAGGGATCGCGACTGGGGCTTCGAAGTGTCTATACCCGGCAACGTCTCCTGCGCCCAGGAAGGCCCGGATCTTGCCCGGCCGGTGAGTGCGTGGGCGAAGATGGGGATCACCCGCATTTCCGGAAAGGCCTTTCCCTCCAATGACCTCTCCGCCGACGGCATGATGCTTGTGCCGGCCGGGAGGCACGGGCCGGAATTCGTGGTGACGCCGAATTTCTACGTCATCAAGGAATACAATAATTCCGATCTCTACGCGCTGTTCATCGGCAATCTCGCCGACCGCATCTCCCATGGGGCGGGGCCGTTCAAGGGCGAATGGGGCAATGTCGGATCGATGTTGCGCTCCGACGTTCTTGCCATGCAGAAGGCACTGGTCGCCAAGGGATATGATGTCGGCAAGGCGGACGGGCTGGCCGGCTTCAAGACACGCCGGTCACTGGGCGACTGGCAGGCGAAAAACGGTCTGTCACCGACCTGCTTTCCCGATGCTACGCTGAAAGCGAAGCTGAAATAGCAGCTTACTGGCGACGTGTGAAAACCTCTCCTCCGTCATGCGCGGGCTTGTCCCGAGCATGACATCGCCACTACTTAGCCCTATCGTCTCTCAATGCTGGTCCGTATGCGGCTTGTGGAAGATGTCATCTGTCGGCGGAATGGTTTGCCGCTCGATCATCCGGTGCACGCGGGGCCGTGTCTTGCCGCGATGAAGGGCCAGCAGCCGGTCCCAGGCTTCCGCATCCGCCTGGGTGCGGCGGTGGTTGTGGCGGACATATTCCACCCATGTCAGTACATGGTAGCTTTCCGTCCAGATATCTGGATTTTCCAGATCACGCATCAGGTTCCAGTTGCGCGCGCCGTCGCGCAGACGGATGCGGCGACGCTCGGCCATCAAAGGCAGGAATTCGCCAAGATCCTCGTCATGAATTTCATAGTCTATAAGAATGGCAATCGGCCCGCTGCGCGGCTTGATATCGAGCCTTAGCGGCGGTTCGACGAAACGGTTGAGCGGATCGAGATTGAGTGAAGCAAAAGCGGGCATGGCGAGTTTGAGGCCGACGACGACGCCCAGCAGCATCAGCACGCACGAACCGAGAAGCGAATAGGAAATACCGTAATCTTCCGCCAGCTCGCCCCACAGCCAACTGCCGACGGCAATGCCGCCGAAGGTCAGCGTCTGGTAAAGCGACAGCGCCCGGCCCACCACCCAGCGCGGGGCAGAAAGCTGGACGATGGTATTGAACAGGGAAAGCGCCAGAACCCAGCAGGCACCGGCAATAGTCAAAACAAGCGAGGTTACGATCGCGTTCGTGCTGACCGCCGTCACGCCGGAACTGAAGGCGAAGCCCAAAAAGGCGACACGCACGATCCATTCGCTGGACAAAACCTCGCGAAGTCTGGCGCTGACGAGCGCGCCGCCGATAGCGCCGACACCGAACGCACCGAGCATGACGCCGTAGGTCAGCGGGCCACCCTCGACCAGATCGCGGGCAACGATCGGCATCAGCGCCAGGATGGCGCTGGCGGAAAGGCCGAAGAGAAAGCCACGCACCAGAACCTTGCCGATATTCGGCGACATCGCCACATAACGCATCCCGGCCGATATGGCGGCAAGAAGCTGCTCGCGCGGCAAGGTCGAGGCATATTTGGGCGGCTGCCAGCGAACCAGCGCGTAGATGAGGGCAAAATAGCTGAGCGCGTTCACGAAAAACGCGGCCGCGGCGCCGGCGGCAGCGACGATGATGCCGCCGATGGCAGGACCGACGCTGCGGGTGATGTTGAAGCCCACGCTGTTCAGCGTCACGGCAGCGGGCAGATCCTCACGCGGCACCATTTCGCCGACGGACGCCTGCCAGGACGGATTGTTGAGCGCCGTGCCACAGCCGATCATGAAGGTGAAGAAGAGCAGCAACCACGGAGTGAGCCAGCCGGACCAGGCAAAAACCGTCAGCAGCACGGAAGCCGTCAGCATCAGGATCTGAGCGGAAATCATGATGCGGCGGCGGTCGAAACTATCGGCCAGTGCGCCTGAAATCAGCGAAAACATCATGATCGGCAGCGAGGTGGAGGCCTGTACCAGCGCGATCATGTTTTCGGAACTCGACAGCGAGGTCATCATCCACGCGGCGCCAACCGCCTGGATCAGACCGCCGAAATTCGAGGCAAGGCTCGCGATCCAGATTCGTCTGTAAGTCAAATGCCTTAAAGGCGCGAGTGGCGATTTACGGTCAGGCACGATCAGTCCACTTGATGCAACTGCGATTTGTCAAACGGCAACTATAGACAGTGCCGGAAATCATGCCACCCTTTCCGACACGGTGAAGGTGAAAATGTGGCCGCAGCCGTGACTGACGCGCCCTGCCCGCGAAAACCTTGCAATCCTGCCCTGATGGGTCTATATGACCTTTGAAATTCTTGATCGCTTGATGAAGAGTGGGGCCGCAAGGCTCCGCTCTTTTTCGTTAGGCGAACCGGAAACCACGGGCTGAGCGCCCGGTGAAAATCTAAAGACCGGAAGGCCAGATGGCAGACACCGTACATGAACCGCGACTGATAACCGAAACGGGAATCGACCAGCGCATCGCCGAAATCATCGAGCCTGTTTTGACGGGCATGGGATATCTTCTGGTGCGCGTGCGGCTCTCCAACCAGAACGGCATGACCCTGCAGGTGATGGCCGAGCGGGAAGATGGCACCATGACCGTCGAGGGCTGCGAAGCCGTGTCAATGGCGATTTCACCGGTTCTTGATGTGGAAGATCCGGTCGATAAGGCGTATCATCTCGAAGTTTCCTCGCCCGGCATTGACCGGCCGATGGTTCGCAAGTCGGATTTCACCCGTTGGCAGGGCCATCTGGTGAAGGCCGAAACCTCCATTCTGGTCGAAAACCGCAAGCGGTTTCGCGGCAAGATCGTCGAGGTGGATGCGGACGGCTTCAAGCTGGAACGCGACCAGATCGCCTATGGCGACGAACCGACAGTCACCATTCCGTTCAGCGCGCTTTCAGATGCGAAGCTCATTCTGACGGACGACCTTATTCGTGATGCGCTGCGGGCAGACAAGGCGGCAAAGGCCGCCGCCGCAAACCAGAACGACGAAAACGAAGCAGACGAAGACTAATTCCAACGTAAAAGCCCGGAAAACGGGTGATCCCCGCAATTATGCGACTTACGGAGACAAAAAAATGGCAGTGAGTGCTAACCGGCTTGAGCTTCTGCAGATCGCCGACGCTGTGGCGCGCGAAAAGGTCATCGACCGCGAAATCGTGCTTGCCGCAATGGCCGACGCTATCCAGAAAGCCGCCCGCTCGCGCTATGGTTCGGAAACCAACATTCGCGCCGACATCAACTCCAAGACCGGCGAAATCCGCCTGCAGCGTCTTCTGGAAGTGGTAGAGACGGCCGAAGACTATTCGACCCAGATTCCGCTCGAACTTGCCCGCGACCGCAACCCGGACGCCAAGCTCGGCGATTTCATCGCCGATCCGCTGCCGCCGATGGATTTCGGCCGTATCGCCGCACAGTCCGCCAAGCAGGTCATCGTTCAGAAGGTGCGCGAAGCAGAACGCGACCGTCAGTATGACGAGTTCAAGGATCGCATCGGCGAAATCGTCAACGGCACCGTCAAGCGCGTCGAGTACGGCAATGTCATCGTCGATCTGGGCCGTGGCGAAGGCATCATCCGTCGCGACGAGATGATTCCGCGGGAAAACATGCGTTATGGCGACCGTGTACGCGCTTACGTCTACGACGTTCGCCGCGAGCAGCGTGGCCCGCAGATTTTCCTGTCGCGTACACATCCGCAGTTCATGGTGAAGCTGTTCACCATGGAAGTTCCTGAAATCTACGACGGCATCATCCAGATCAAGTCGGTTGCCCGTGACCCCGGTTCGCGCGCCAAGATCGCCGTCATCTCGAACGACTCGTCGATCGATCCGGTCGGCGCCTGCGTCGGTATGCGCGGTTCGCGCGTTCAGGCCGTTGTCGGCGAATTGCAAGGCGAAAAGATCGACATCATTCCGTGGAGCCAGGAGCCGGCATCCTTCATCGTCAACGCTCTGCAGCCCGCTGAAGTGGCCAAGGTCGTTCTGGATGAAGAATCCGAACGCATCGAAGTTGTGGTTCCCGACGAGCAGCTTTCGCTCGCCATCGGCCGCCGCGGCCAGAACGTACGTCTGGCATCGCAGCTGACCGGCTGGGATATCGACATCATGACCGAGCAGGAAGAATCCGAGCGTCGCCAGAAGGAATTCAACGAGCGCACGGCACTCTTCATGGACGCCCTCGACGTTGACGAGATGGTTGGTCAGGTTCTGGCTTCCGAAGGCTTCGCGCAGGTTGAAGAACTTGCCTATGTCGATCTTGGCGAAATTTCCTCGATCGACGGCTTCGACGATGACACCGCCGATGAAATCCAGACCCGCGCCCGCGAATATCTGGAACGCCTGGAAGCCGAAATGGACGCCAAGCGCAAGGAACTCGGCGTTGCCGACGAGCTGCGCCAGATCGAAGGCCTGACCTCGCAGATGATGGTTGCCCTTGGTGAAGACGGTATCAAGACCATCGAGGACTTTGCCGGTTGCGCCGCAGACGATCTGGTCGGCTGGAGCGAACGCAAGGACGGCGAGACGAAGAAGTTCGAAGGCATCTTCTCCAAGCTCGACGTATCGCGCGTCGAAGCTGAGAACATGGTTGTGCAGGCCCGTCTTCTGGCAGGCTGGATCACGGCCGAGGATCTGGCTTCCGAAGAGGAAGTCGATGCGGAAGCTACTGAGGAGGCGGATACCGCCGAACAGGAATGACATCGCAGGTGCATGAGCCGGACGAGCTGCCCGAAACCGATGAGGACGGGCGGCTGGAAGGCAACGTCAATGGACGTATGTGCATTGTGACAAGGCAGAGCGGATCTCCAGACGAGTTGATCCGCTTCGTCGCAGGGCCGGACGGCAACGTCGTTCCGGACCTGAAACGCCAATTGCCGGGGCGCGGATGCTGGGTAAAGCCGGAGCGCGCCCTGATAGAGAAAGCCATCGCGAAGAAGATCTTCGCACGGGCACTCAAACGCGACGTCAAGGCCGGGCCGGAGCTTCTCGCTCTTCTCGACCGGCTGATGTCGCAGCAGCTTGCCGGAATGATGAACATGGCGCGCAAGGCGGGTCAGTTCATCAGCGGCGCGACGAAAGTCGATGCCGCCGTCCGTTCGGGGAATGCGATTGCCGTGTTCCACGCAACCGATGCCGCGGCAGACGGCGTGCGAAAACTGGACCAGGCCCGCAAGGCCTGGGAGCTCGGCAGCGATGCCGGCAATGAAATTCCGTCCTTCCGGCTCTTTAGCGAAGCCGAAATGGACGAGTTGATGGGCCAGAATGCTTTTATCCATGCTTGCGCGCTTGCGGGGCAGGCGGGTGAGGGTGTAGTGAAGCGCGCAAAGATGCTTAAGCAGTACCGCCTTGGCGGTCAGCCTGAGGCGGAACGCGACGCTGCCCGGACAGTACAATGACGCGGTTGCCAAACATGAACGGCCGCCGCGTTCCGATGCAGCAATTGAACGACGAGACCTGATGGATGTCATCCGGTTCTCGTCCGTAGGAACGGGAACGGAATGACCGACAACAACGACGACAAGACACTCAATGCGCCGGCCAAGAAGACTCTTACCCTGAAACCGGGCGGGATGAATCAGGGCACCGTGCGGCAGGACATGGGTCGAGGTCGCACCAACGCGGTTGTCGTGGAAACACGCAAGCGCCGCCCCCTGCGTCCCGAAGACGAGAAGCCGGTTCAGCCTGTCGTGGCGGCAGCTCCGGCGCCGAAGCCGGCAGCGCCTGCCCCTTCGGCACCGCGTCCGCAGGCCCCACAGCAACGCATTCAACAGCCGAGCAACCAACAGCAGCGTCCGGGTTCTTCCCATTCGCAGCAGCGCCCCGGCTCGTCCGCACCGCAGCAGCGTCAGCCTGACCGTCCGCGCGGCAACGTTCTGCACGACCTGTCCGCAGGCGAGATGGAAGCCCGCCGCCGTGCGCTGATAGAAGCGCAGGCTCGCGATGTTATCGAAGCCAAGCAGCGCGCCGAAGACGAAGCTCGCCGCAAGGTGGAAGAAGAACAACGCATCGCCGCTGAAAAAATCGAAGCCGAAAACCGCGCTGCCGAAGAGGCTGCTGCGGCAAAGATCGCTGCGAGCCAGCCTGTTACGGAAGCGAAATCCGATCTGTCCGGCGAAAAGCCGGCTGCGACCGCTGCGCCGGCGCCACGCGCTGACGCCCGTCCCCAGCCTGTTGCTCCCCGTTCCACTCCCGCCACGCCCGATGCCGCCGCTCCCCGCGGACGCCGCACCGGTGGTGACGACGAGGACGATCGCGGTGCAGTCCGTCGTGGCAGCAGCCTTCCGGCTCGTGGCAAGGTCGTGGCTCCGGTTCCGGCCAAGCCTGCAGCCCGCCTGAAGACCGAAGAAGAGCGCCGTCGTGGCAAGCTGACCGTGACCGCCGCCAATCTGGAAGAAGATGGTACGCCGCGTGGCCGCTCGATGGCATCCATGCGCCGCCGCCAGGAGAAATTCCGTCGCAGCCAGATGCAGGAAACCCGCGAAAAGGTTCTGCGCGAAGTCATCCTGCCGGAAACCATCACCATTCAGGAACTGTCGCAGCGCATGTCCGAGCGCGCCGTTGACGTCATCAAGTTCCTGATGAAGGAAGGCCAGATGCTGAAGCCGGGCGACGTGATCGACGCCGATCTGGCGGAACTGATCGCGGTCGAATTCGGCCATACGGTCAAGCGCGTTTCCGAATCCGACGTTGAAGAGGGTCTCTTCAACAAGGCTGACGATGAAGGCGAGATGGTTTCCCGTCCGCCGGTCGTGACCATCATGGGCCACGTCGACCACGGCAAGACCTCGCTGCTCGACGCTATCCGTCAGGCGAATGTTGTTGCTGGCGAGGCCGGTGGCATCACCCAGCATATCGGCGCCTATCAGGTCGAAAAGAACGGTCAGAAGATCACCTTCATCGACACCCCCGGCCACGCCGCCTTTACGGCAATGCGTGCCCGTGGTGCGCAGGCAACCGACATCGCCGTGCTGGTTGTTGCAGCCGACGACAGCGTGATGCCGCAGACGATCGAGTCGATCAACCATGCGAAGGCGGCCGGTGTTCCGATCGTCGTTGCGATCAACAAGATCGACAAGCACGAGGCAAACCCTGAAAAGGTTCGCCAGCAGCTGCTGCAGCACGAAGTGTTCGTGGAATCGATGGGTGGTGAAGTTCTTGATGTCGAAGTGTCGGCCAAGAACAAGCTCAACCTCGACAAGCTGCTCGAAGCGATCCTGCTTCAGGCGGAAATCCTCGATCTCAAGGCGGATCCAAGCCGCACTGCGGAAGGCACGGTCATCGAAGCCGAGCTGGACCGTGGACGTGGTGCCGTCGCGACCGTTCTCGTGCAGAAGGGTACACTGAAGCCCGGCCAGATCATCGTTGCCGGCGATCAGTGGGGCCGTGTGCGCGCGCTCGTCAACGACAAGGGCGACCATGTCAAGGAAGCCGGTCCGGCCATGCCGGTCGAAATCCTCGGCCTTTCCGGTACGCCGTCGGCCGGTGACCGTTTTGCGGTTGTCGAAAACGAAGGTCGTGCTCGCGAGATCTCCGAATACCGCCAGCGTCTGGCTCGCGACAAGGCTGTCGCCCGCCAGACCGGTCAGCGCGGCTCGCTGGAACAGATGATGAGCCAGTTGCAGACTTCGGGATTGAAGGAATTCCCGCTGGTCATCAAGGCGGACGTGCAAGGTTCGGTCGAAGCCATTATCGCTTCGCTCGACAAGCTCGGCACAGACGAAGTCCGCGCTCGTGTCGTTCACTCTGGTGCTGGTGCCATCACGGAATCGGATATCTCGCTTGCCGAGGCATCGAACGCCGCGATCATCGGCTTCAACGTTCGCGCCAACGCACAGGCACGTACGGCGTCCGAACGCGCCGGTATCGAAATCCGCTACTACAACATCATCTACGATCTGGTGGATGACGTGAAGGCGGCGATGTCGGGTCTGCTTTCGCCGGAACGTCGCGAGACCTTCCTCGGCAATGCCGAAATCCTCGAGGTGTTCAACATCACCAAGGTCGGTAAGGTCGCGGGTTGCCGCGTCGTCGAGGGCAAGGTGGAACGTGGTGCGGGTGTGCGTCTGGTGCGCGACAACGTCGTTATCCACGAAGGCAAGCTCAAGACCCTCAAGCGCTTCAAGGACGAAGTCAACGAGGTGCCTGTTGGTCAGGAGTGCGGTATGGCCTTCGAGAATTACGAAGACATTCGCGCCGGCGACACCATCGAGTGCTTCCGCGTCGAACACATCACGAGAACGCTCTAAGCGTCTCGCCGCAAAACAGGACTTTTCTGTCGGGCGCCGGCTTCACCGGCGCTCGCTCCGTTTGAGGCATTACCCATGGCAAAAGCAACATCATCGGTCCCTTCGCAACGCATGCTGCGTGTTGGCGAACAGGTGCGCGCCGCACTGACCCAAATTCTCCAGCGCGGTGAAGTCCGCGACGATCTGATCGAAGGCACCGTCATTTCCATCTCGGAAGTGCGCATGTCACCCGATCTCAAGATCGCGACCGCTTACGTGACGCCGCTTGGCGTTGCGGATCATACCGACATCATCACGGCGCTCAACCGCCATGCCAAGTTCATGCGCGGCCGCCTCGGCCCGCAGCTGCGGCAGATGAAGTACATGCCGGAACTGCGTTTCCGCGACGATACGAGTTTCGACAACTACCAGAAGATCGACGCACTCCTGCGGTCACCGGAGGTGCAGCGCGATCTGGGACCTTCGAACGAAAAAGACGACGAACAGAACTGAAGCATGTCCAAACCACGCAAACAGCAGAACCGCAAACCCAAGGGCCGCCCGATTTCGGGCTGGCTCATTCTCGACAAGCCGCTCGATTTCGGCTCAACCGAAGCCGTTTCCAAGATCAAATGGCTGTTTAACGCCCAGAAGGCAGGTCACGCCGGAACACTCGACCCCTTGGCGTCCGGCATGCTGCCGATTGCCCTCGGTGACGCCACCAAGACCGTTCCTTACGTCATGGACGGCCGGAAAATCTACGAGTTTACCGTCACCTGGGGTGAAGAACGCGCAACCGACGATCTGGAAGGCGAGGTTGTCAACTCCTCCGACCAGCGCCCGGACGAACAGGCGATCCGCGATATTCTGCCCAATTATACCGGCGTGATCATGCAGACGCCGCCGCAGTTTTCCGCCATCAAGATTGCCGGTGAGCGGGCCTATGATCTGGCGCGTGAAGGCGAAACGGTGGAGATTCCCGCGCGCGAGGTGGAAATTCACCGCCTGACGCTGCTCGCCTGCCCCGACGCTGACACCGCTCATTTCGAAGTGGAATGCGGCAAGGGTACCTATGTGCGGGCGCTTGCGCGCGACATGGGCCGGGATCTCGGCTGTTTCGGTCATATTTCGCAATTGCGCCGTACCATGGTCGCGCCATTCGGCGAGGACATGATGGTACCGCTCGAAACCTTGACGGCGCTCGAAGCCATCGAAGACCGCGACGAGCGGCTTGAAGCGCTCGATGCTTTTCTGATCGACACTGCGGAAGCGCTTTCATCCCTTCCCCACCTCATCATCAATGATGATCAGGCACACCGGCTGAAGATGGGCAATCCGATCCTGCTACGCGGGCGTGATGCGCCTGCCAATCACCCGGAGGCCTATGCCACTGCGCATGGCAAGCTCATTGCCATCGGCGAGATCGGCGAGGGCGAATTCCGGCCGAAGCGCGTTTTCGGTTGAGACGAGCCTTGAGGGGCGGCGTCAATCGCCTCTTTCAATTGTACCCGGAATAGTTTATAGGCAGCGCCAGCTTGGGCTTTGCCTATGCTGCCGAATGGCCAGAGCTGGACGACATCCCGGCTCTAGGCGTCCCATTTTTCCTTAAAATAGAAAGGATCGTCCGATGTCGATTACTGCAGAGCGCAAAGCCGCCCTCATCAAGGAATATGCAACGAACGAAGGCGACACCGGTTCTCCGGAAGTTCAGGTCGCTATTCTGACCGAGCGGATCAACAACCTGACCGGTCACTTCAAGGACCACAAGAAGGACAACCACTCCCGTCGTGGCCTTCTGACGCTGGTTTCGAGCCGCCGTTCGCTTCTCGACTATCTGAAGAAGAAGGACGAAGCCCGTTACAGCAAGCTGATCGGTGCTCTCGGCATTCGCCGCTAAAACCTTATCCGGCGGGTTTCGCAACGATACCCGCCGGTTTTTATATCTGGCCTTTTGAAGGTCATCTTCAATTTCCGGGCGTTCGCCATAGATGTGGCCCCCGGACGATAAGGCAGCCCCGGATGGGCCGGTGCAGCCTTTTCAACCGCAGACCTGTCATGGGGCAGGATTGCCGGATGCTTGCACCTTGAAAAGCCTCCGGCTGTCTTGCCCGTGATTGCGTCGTTCGTTGCCCCCTCGCAAGGCGGGCATACACAAACAAGGACAAGATATGTTCAATAAACACTCCGTGGAAATCGAATGGGCTGGCCGCCCGCTGAAGCTCGAGACAGGCAAGGTTGCCCGTCAGGCTGACGGCGCCGTCATCGCAACCTACGGCGAGACGATGGTTCTTGCGACGGTGGTTTCCGCAAAGTCTCCGAAGCCGGGACAGGACTTCTTCCCGCTCACCGTGAATTACCAGGAAAAGACCTACGCAGCCGGCAAGATCCCCGGCGGCTATTTCAAGCGCGAAGGCCGTCCGTCGGAAAAGGAAACGCTGGTTTCCCGCCTGATCGACCGCCCGATCCGCCCGCTGTTTCCTGAAGGCTACAAGAACGACACGCAGGTTGTCGTAACGGTCATTCAGCACGACCTCGAAAATGACCCGGACGTTCTGTCGATGGTTGCCGCATCCGCTGCGCTCACACTGTCTGGTATTCCTTTCATGGGCCCGGTCGGCGGCGCGCGCGTTGGCTATATCAACGGCGAATATGTTCTGAACCCGCATCTTGATGAGATGGATGAATCGGTTCTGGATCTGGTTGTTGCCGGCACGCAGGACGCCGTCCTGATGGTGGAGTCGGAAGCCAAGGAACTCAACGAAGACGTCATGCTCGGCGCCGTCATGTTCGGCCATCGCGGCTTCCAGCCGGTTATCGACGCGATCATCAAGCTCGCTGAAGTTGCCGCCAAGGAACCGCGCGAATTCGAACCGGAAGATTTCTCCGCGCTCGAAAACGAAATGCTCGGCCTTGCCGAAACCGAACTGCGCACCGCCTACAAGATCACCGAAAAGGCTGCCCGTTACGCTGCCGTCGACGCCGTAAAGGCGAAGGTCAAGGCTCACTTCCTGCCGGAAGAAGGCGAAGCGAAGTATAGCCCTGAAGAAATCGGCGCTGTCTTCAAGCACCTTCAGGCGAAGATCGTTCGCTGGAACGTTCTCGACACCAAGAGCCGCATCGATGGCCGCGACCTGTCGACCGTTCGTCCGATCGTTTCGGAAGTTGGCATCCTGCCGCGTACGCACGGCTCGGCGCTGTTCACCCGTGGTGAAACCCAGGCGATCGTTGTTGCGACGCTCGGCACCGGCGAAGACGAACAGTATGTCGACAGCCTGACCGGCATGTACAAGGAACGTTTCCTTCTGCATTACAACTTCCCGCCCTACTCGGTCGGTGAAACGGGCCGTATGGGCTCCCCGGGCCGTCGCGAAATCGGTCACGGCAAGCTCGCATGGCGCGCTATCCGTCCGATGCTGCCGACTGCGGAACAGTTCCCCTACACGCTGCGCGTCGTATCCGAAATCACCGAGTCCAACGGCTCTTCGTCGATGGCAACGGTTTGCGGCACCTCGCTTGCACTGATGGACGCTGGCGTACCGCTGGCCAAGCCAGTTGCCGGTATCGCCATGGGCCTTATCCTTGAAGGCGAGCGCTTTGCGGTTCTCTCCGACATTCTGGGTGACGAAGATCACCTCGGCGATATGGACTTCAAGGTTGCAGGTACTGCCGACGGCATCACCTCGCTGCAGATGGACATCAAGATCGCCGGTATCACTGAAGAGATCATGAAGATCGCTCTGGAGCAGGCACAGGGTGGCCGCAAGCACATCCTCGGCGAGATGGCGAATGCCATCACCGAGAGCCGCGGCCAGCTTGGCGAATTCGCACCGCGCATCGAAGTGATGAACATTCCGGTCGACAAGATCCGTKAAGTCATCGGTTCGGGCGGCAAGGTCATCCGCGAAATCGTCGAAAAGACCGGCGCCAAGATCAACATCGAAGACGACGGCACCGTCAAGATCGCTTCTGCTTCCGGCAAGGAAATCGAAGCGGCCCGCAAGTGGATCCATTCGATCGTTGCAGAACCGGAAGTCGGCCAGATCTACGAAGGTACGGTCGTCAAGACCGCTGACTTCGGCGCTTTCGTCAACTTCTTCGGCGCCCGCGACGGCCTCGTTCACATCTCGCAGCTCGCTTCCGAGCGTGTCGCCAAGACCTCCGACGTCGTCAAGGAAGGCGACAAGGTCTGGGTCAAGCTGATGGGCTTCGACGAGCGTGGCAAGGTTCGCCTGTCCATGAAGGTTGTCGACCAGGCAACCGGCAAGGAAGTTGCCGCAGACAAGAAGAAGGAAGATGGCGAAGCCGCTGCCGAGTAAGGCAGCCTCGCCAGACCCTATCGAGGCGCGGGTTTTGCCCGCGCCTTTTTTCTATTCCATCTTGAGGACGCTCCAATGAGCCGTGATGCTGTTAAAACCCTTTTCCATCCCTTTGCCGCAGAGATGCTCGACTTGCCGAAAGAGGGCGAGCGCGTTCTGTTTCTGGGAGCGGAAGCCGGCCCGCGGCTAGACGGTTTTAACGCTGACATCGTCTCGGTTCAGAATTTTCGACCGCTTTACCGGGCTCTTCAGGCGCAGAACGCAGAGGTCACGCCGGATATTTCCGGCGAGGACTACGATGCGGCGTTGCTGCTTTGCGGCAAACATCGCGGCGAGAACGAAAACCGCGTCGCTGAAGCGCTCTCTCGCGTCAAGGCGGGTGGGTTGATCGTGGCGGCGGGATCGAAAGAAGACGGCATTCTGACGCTGCGCAAGACGCTGGCAAAGCTTGGCATCGAGGCGGAATCGACGCCGAAGTACCACGGCGTCGCCCTCTGGTTCAAACGGCCGGAAGACGTTGCATCTGCCGTGTCGAAACTCGCGCAACATTCCGTTACGGTTGCTGGCCGTTTCACCGCCATGCCCGGGATGTTCTCGCATGACCGCGTGGACGATGGCTCGGAGCTGCTCGCCTCGCGCCTGCCGACCGACTTTGACGGCAACGCCGCCGATTTCGGCGCAGGCTGGGGTTATCTCTCGGTCATGCTGGCGGAAAAATCGCCGCGCACGGCGCGTATCGATCTTTTCGAAGCGGACTGGAACGCGCTCGAATTCGCCAAGACCAATCTTCTTGAAAACAATCCGCGACTGACGGCGCGCTTCTTCTGGCAGGACCTTGCAAACGAGCCGCCGAAAGAAAAATACGACCTCATCATCATGAACCCGCCTTTCCACGCGGCAGGACAGGCGGCAGAACCCGCTCTCGGTCAGGCCTTTATCAAGACGGCTGCCGGCGCGCTTCGCAACGGTGGAAAGCTGCTGATGGTCGCCAATCGCGGCATGCCCTATGAGCCGGTGCTGGCGGCGGAATTCCGCACCAGCGCCGAGGTATGCCGCAACGCGCGCTTCAAGATCCTGAGCGCCCAGAAGTAAGCAATTCGAGCATCATCAGCTCAACAGCCATGCCCACAGCGACACGGAGAGAACACCGGTCGCCGTGGAAATGCTGATGGTGGAGGCCGCAACGCTGTGGCCGATGCCGAAGCGGTTGGCGATCAGCCATGCATTCACCCCTGTCGGCACCGACGAGGTGAGCACGAGGGCAGCTGTCCATTCCCGGCTGAGACCGAGAGCATGGCCCATGGCCCACACGCAGGCGGGCAGAAGCAGCAGTTTGAAAACCGTCATGGTGACAGCAATCCCCAGATTACCGCGAATGGTGTATTTCGTCAGCGCCATGCCGAGCGAGATGAGCGCTGCCGGTCCCGCCATGGACGCGATCTGATCAACCACGGTCTTGAGGATGGGCGTGAGCGTCACGCCTGAAACATTGGTCGAAAGCCCGATGAAAAGTCCGATCACCAGCGGATTTGTGATGAGGTTGCGGCCGACCTGCCTGAAGACAGAAGCCATGCTGCGCTTTTCGCCGCCCACCGCCTTATGCGTGGCGTTCTCCATCAGGATGGTACCGGCAATCATCATGACCGGCAGATGGATGGCCAGCAGAATGGAGAGGGCGACCAGCCCCTCATCCCCGATGGACCGCCCGACGAGCGGCAGGCCGATGAAGATATTGTTGGCAAAGGCCGAGGATATGCCGGCTATGACGGCGATGCGACTATCCTGCTTGAAGATGTACCGCGTGACGATATGCCCAACCGTCCAGGTTACGGCCACGCCGGCGAAATAGGTCAGCCACAGCCGGAAGGGCGATGCGCCATGAAAATTCGCCTCCGCAAGAGTGCGGAAGATCAAAGTCGGCACGGCGATCTTGAATACAAAATCGCTGAGAATCTCACCGGTATCAGCCCTGAACAAGCCGGCCTTGACGGTGAGCCAGCCGATCAGGATAAGAATGAAAATCGGAGCGACGTTCGCGGCAACGGCAGACATGGAGGGAGAGCTTTCGCGGCTTTTGCGGGAGATACTCCGCTTTAGAGCCTTTTCCAAGGGAATGGAATCGCGAAAACGCTGCACCCGGATGTTTCATTCAATACGCGACGTAGCTCCGTCAGGTATTTTTGCAGAAAGCCCCTCAAAACCGGTCACTGGATCAAGTGGCGCTGCGGTCGGTCTTTCGAGTACCGTCTATAATGAAAACCCGCTTGCGGCACTCTAGAAAGGGGCGCACCAAAGGTGGACCAAAAGAAAAAGCGGGGTTTCCCCCGCCTTTTGTCATATCCGTTATACGCCGTCAGTACATCCGTGACGGAGATAACGGGTGAGCCAGAAGACCTCATGTCTTCTATTCTGGTCCGTATTCACGCACCGTTTGCTCTGATCGGAGTGATAGCTTAACCACATTACAGGCACATGACGCGTTTCTGTCTCTGGTGGAGAACCGCATATTTCCCCTTTGGGCTTTTCTTGCCGCCAGAATTGTTTAAGACCGTTCAAAAATGTGCACCCTGCAAACCGGATAGGGCCTATGACGAAATTCGACGTACTGACTGTCGGCAATGCCATCGTCGACATCATTTCCCGTTGTGATGATCGCTTCCTCAATGATAACGCCATCACCAAGGGCGCGATGAACCTCATCGACGCGGAGCGGGCCGAACTGCTCTATTCGCTGATGGGACCCGCGCTCGAGGCCTCCGGCGGAAGTGCGGGCAACACGGCGGCGGGCGTGGCGAATTTCGGTGGCAGGGCGGCTTATTTCGGCAAGGTGGCCGAAGATCAGCTCGGCGAAATCTTCCAGCACGATATCCGCGCGCAGGGCGTCTATTTCGAAACGAAGCCGGAAGGCACGTTTCCGCCGACTGCCCGCTCGATGATCTTCGTCACGGAAGACGGTGAGCGCTCGATGAACACCTATCTCGGCGCCTGCGTCGATCTCGGTCCGGAAGATGTAGAAGAAGACGTCGTGGCGAACACGAAGGTCACCTATTTCGAAGGTTACCTGTGGGATCCGCCGCGCGCCAAGGATGCCATTCGCGATTGCGCCCGCATTGCGCATGAGAACGGCCGTGAAGTGTCCATGACGCTTTCAGACAGTTTCTGCGTTGGCCGATACCGCGAAGAATTTCTCGACCTGATGCGTTCCGGCACCGTGGACATCGTTTTCGCCAACAAGCAGGAAGCTCTCTCGCTCTATGAAACCGACGATTTCGAGCTGGCGCTGACGAAAATCGCTGCCGATTGCAAGATCGCAGCGGTAACGATGAGCGAAGAAGGCGCCGTTATCCTGCGCGGCACGGAACGCGTGAAGGTAGAAGCCTATCCAGTGTATGACGTGGTCGACACAACGGGTGCCGGCGATCTTTTCGCCGCCGGCTTCCTGTTCGGTTACACGCAGGATCGGTCTCTGGAAGATTGCGGCAAACTCGGCTGCCTTGCTGCTGCCGCCGTCATTCAGCAGGTCGGGCCGCGTCCGATGTCATCGCTCAAGGCGCTGGGCGAGAAAAACGGCCTTATTTAAAGGCCTCGCCGGGATAAGCACCCCAGATTTCACCCTGCGACACCCAGCCTGAGGCCTGACCGGCCTCGGCGCGGCACCAGTCGCCGTTGCATTCACCGATCCTGAAGACGACACCCGGCTCCAGCCGGGCGATGACGGAGGCGCCCGACTGTGCGTCGCGGCGCATGTTCACGTAGACATCCTTGCCCTTGCCGCGCATCCACGGCGCGGCGACGGCCGTGCGCTCGCCGGAGAGCAGCGCCTGGTTAACCCAGCCTTCCGTGCCATCGGCATCGCGGATGCGCCGCCAGTTCTCATATTCCTGAATGATTTCAACCGGCATTCCCGATTTCATATACATCCAGGAAACGGCATAATCCGTGCTGGGTCCGATGCGCATGTTGACGCGCTTGGATTTCAGGCTGACAAAACGCGGCAAAGGCAGGCCGCTTGCGCCTTTGGCAGCGCCTTGCGCCATGGCCTCGTTCGCCACACCAAAGAGGCCCAGAGACAATGCAATGCAAACCATAGAAACCACACTGCGCATGCCCATTTCCGTTTCCTGCCTTCTGCAAACCGGATTAAATTCGAGGAGGCTCGTTTCCACACGCCTCAAGCTTCGGCGAGTTTTATTTGTCTTCGCCGGTGGGTCTGGTAGAAACGCCCTGATTGAAAGAAATTATCGCTCTTTCTGGTTAATGACTTCTGAACAAGGCAGCGGCAAACGATGACCCACAAGAAGAGACCGACAGTCTATATCACCCGCAAATTGCCTGACGTCGTCGAAACCAGAATGCGGGAACTCTTCGATGCCGAACTGAATATCGACGATACGCAGCGCCGCGAGGAAGAGCTTGTGGCCGCCATGCAGCGGGTCGACGTTCTGGTGCCGACGGTAACGGACCGCATCACCGCCGCCATGATCGAGAAAGCAGGGCCGCAACTGAAGCTGATCGCAAGCTTCTCCAACGGCATAGACCATGTGGATGTGGACGCGGCCGCCCGAAAGGGCATCACAGTGACCAACACGCCCAATGTGCTGACCGAAGACAGCGCCGATATCACCATGGCGCTGGTGCTGGCCGTGCCGCGCCGCCTGATCGAAGGCACGCGCGTGCTTGCCAATGGCGCCGACGAATGGCTGGGCTGGTCGCCGACCTGGATGCTGGGACGGCGCATTTCCGGCAAACGCATCGGCATTGTCGGCATGGGCCGCATCGGTACGGCAGTTGCGCGGCGCGCCAAGGCTTTCGGCCTCTCCATACACTATCACAACCGCAAGCGCGTCAACCCGGCGACGGAAGCGGAGCTTGAGGCAACCTATTGGGACAGCCTCGACCAGATGCTGGCGCGGGTGGATATTGTTTCCGTCAATTGCCCCTCCACACCTGCGACCTATCACCTGATCTCGGCACGACGGCTCGCGCTGATGCAGCCGACAAGCTACATCGTCAACACGGCGCGCGGCGATATCATCGATGAGGCGGCAATGATCCAGTGCCTGCGCGACGGAAAGATCGCCGGAGCCGGTCTTGATGTCTACGAGAACGAACCCGCAATCAATCCCAAGCTCATCAAGCTCGCGAGAGAAGGGAAGGTCGTGCTGCTTCCCCATATGGGCTCGGCAACGATCGAGGGACGCATCGAGATGGGTGACAAGGTCATCATCAACATCCGCACGCTTTTCGACGGACACCGACCGCCGAACCGGGTGCTGCCGGGGCGGAACTGAACCGGTTTACACAAGCCGTGTCTGCTCGTGACGCGGAAGGGAGAAGCAGGCTTTTAAGCGGATCAAAAATTGAGCCGTCTCAGCCGAGGAATTTCGTCATTTCAATCGAAGTCGTGCGGTCGTAACCCGGATGGGCGTTTTCAGCGGTTTTGATGAAACCCCAGGCGGCGAATTTCGCGTGATTGCCGACAAGCTCGATGCGCGTTTCCAGCCGCAGCGCCGGTAACGCCAATTCGCGGGCCAATGCTTCGGCCCGTTCCAGAAGCATTTTGCCGATGCCTTTGCCCTGCGCTTTCAGGGAGACGCACAGCTTGCCGACGTAAAGGCAGTTCGGTGGTTCCTGCCGGCAAAACAGGCAGCCAACAATCTCATCACCATCCAGCGCCACGAAAGCGGTCTCCGCCCTCGCCTTCTCCGCGAGATTTTCGAGCGTCAAACGGTGAGCGGACGATGGTGGGTCGATGACGCCGTCCATATAGGCGAAGGACGACATGATAAGCGCAAGCAGCTCCTGCCAGCGCTCGAATTCTTCGCCAATCCTTGTGATCTCGGTCATGTTTTTTTTCCAGCATGGCGGCGCTTGTAACGCACGGTTTCGAAGCGGGCCGACAGGGCGTCATAGAGAAGCAGGCGGCCGACCAATGGCTCGCCGGCAGCGGTGATCACCTTGATGGCCTCCATGGCCATGATCGTGCCGATCACGCCGGTCAAAGCGCCGACGATGCCCGTTTCCGCGCAATTCGGAATAAGCCCCTGCGGCGGTGGCTCGGGAAACAGATCGCGATACCCCGGCAGCAGATTACCATCGGCACCCGCCTCATAGGGTTTCAGCACCGTTACCGAACCATCGAAACGGCCGACAGCGCCCGTTACCAGCGGCCTTTTAGCAGCCTCTGCGGCATCGGCTGCGGCATAACGTGTGTCGAAATTATCAGAGCCGTCGATAAGGAGATCGAAGGATGGCAGATGGGTGTGCGCCCAGACCTGCGAAAAACGCTCCTCAAAAACAAGGGTACGCACATGCGGGTTGAGCCGGGCGATGGCTGCGCGGGCGCTTGCCGTTTTCAGCTCACCGATCGTGCCGGTATCGTGGATCACCTGCCGCTGGAGATTGGACAGGGAGACCACGTCGTCATCGATCAGGCCAAGCGTGCCGACACCGGCCGCAGCGAGATAATGAAGGACAGGCGCGCCGAGGCCACCAGCCCCGATTACCAGCACCCGCGCGGCCTTCAGACGCTGCTGCCCGGCACCGCCGATTTCCGGCAAGAGAATATGGCGCTTGTAGCGTTCGATTTCGTCCGGGCTCAGCGGGTCCATGTCGCACTCCATTTTTTCGCTGTCATGCCGTGATGCCCCC
Organism: Agrobacterium sp. 10T429; assembly: GCF_056393925.1. Classification (NCBI taxonomy): domain Bacteria; kingdom Pseudomonadati; phylum Pseudomonadota; class Alphaproteobacteria; order Hyphomicrobiales; family Rhizobiaceae; genus Agrobacterium; species Agrobacterium sp. 10T429. Next base: position 14,262 of record NZ_JBFTGV010000001.1, on the reverse strand, counting down.
GTGGGAAACATTGAAGAATTGCGCCCTGTTGCCAAGGGCGGAGAACATTGCCGCATCCGTTCCGGTCATGAAACTCTGACCACCGAGCGCGTGAATGAGATCGAACAGAGCCGCCCGCCTGCCCTCATCCAGATGCGCAGCAATTTCGTCGAGCAGCAGAACCGGCGCATGGCCGGTCATATTGGCGGTGAGCTGGGCATGCGCAAGCACCAATCCCACCAGCAGCGCCTTCTGTTCTCCGGTCGAGCAACGCTCTGCCTCCATGTTCTTTTCCGCATGGCGCACGAACAGATCGACACGGTGCGGTCCATCAAGCGTGCGGCCCGCCGCCGCGTCTCGATACCGGCCTTCGCGCAGCATAAGCCTATACTCGTCTTCCAGATCGACAGCCGGCCGGTTGAGCGTGTCGTCCATGAAACCCGAGAGCGCCAGCGCTGCAGAGGGGAAGGCAGCATTGCCGGAACGGCCTTCGATGAGGCTCTTCAAAAGACCCAACATTTCATAGCGCGCGAGCGCCATGGAAATGCCGAGTTCCGCCATCTGCTTCTCGATACCGTCCAGCCAGACCGGATCGAAACGGCCTTCCGAAAGCAGACGGTTGCGGCCGCGCATGGCCTTTTCGAAGTCGCTTGCCCGCCGTCCATGCGCGGGATCGAGCGAGAGCACCAACCGATCGAGAAAACGCCGGCGATCCGAGGATGAACCGGTAAAAAGCCCATCCATGGCAGGCGTCAGCCACAGCACCCGCAGATGATCCGTCAATTCATCGACCGACTTCACCGATGTCCCGTTCAGCCTCAGGCGGCGCGACACTACCTCGCCGTCGCCTTCGATCCCGGTTCCGATGGCGACCTCGCCGTCCATGCCGTCGACATCCGCAAAAATCGAAAAACCGGCGGCCTCCGCCCCCACCCGCGTCACATCGGACAGGGTGGCGCGGCGCAGGCCCCTTCCGGGCGACAAAAACGAAACGGCCTCCAGGAGATTGGTCTTGCCGGAACCGTTGTCACCCGTCAGCACCACGTGGCGGTCATCCAGCGCGAGCGACGCCGCCGCATAGTTGCGGAAGTCCGTGAGTTTCAGCCGTAAAAGCGACACCTTATTCGTCATCTGTACGGCCTAAAACGAACATAGCTGGATAGCAAGGTGGGGAATGCGTCGTCCGCATTGAACATAATGCAACCACACCGCAATCCAGTCTCCAGTAGCAACTTTTTGAGCGGCCGGTTATTTATGCGTGGTCCCTCATTATCGGTAACCCCATCCATGCGCCTGATTTTTTCGCTCCTCCTCGCTTTCAGCCTTCTTTCATCCTGCGCGGGCAGGCCGGGGGCGGATGTGTTGCAGGCCATAAACACCAAGACCACCGATACGAAAATCGTGACAGCCTATGTGGCTAGCACGCGGGAGAAAAACAACGAGGCCAAAAAGGGCTTTAGCGCTGGGCGGGCGGCTGAGCTGAATTATGCGCGCTTCGACATTTCCATTCCTCCCAGCCATAAAAGCGGAAATATCGAATGGTCCAAAGGTAAGCCGAACCCGAGCAAGGATTTTGTCGTCACCAAAGCCGATATGCTGACGAAAACGCGTTTCAATTCCGATCTTGGCGACGTCACCCGCTCCGGCAAGCAGATCGCCCTTTTTGTGCATGGCTATAATTACAGCTATCAGGAAGCCTTGTTCCGTGCGGCACAAATGGCAGCCGATGCCAATATGGATGGTGTGCCACTGGTCTTTTCATGGCCGTCTCAGGCGAGCGTCACCGGTTACGTGGCCGACAAGGAATCAGCGACCTATTCGCGAGACGCGCTGGCCACGGTGCTGACCGACCTTACCAGGCAAACACCGAAAAAAAGCATTGTCGTGTTCGGTCACAGCATGGGCGGCTGGCTGGTCATGGAAGCGCTGCGACAATTGCGCTTCGAAGGCAGGAACGATGTGCTCTCCAAACTACAGGTAGTACTGGCCGCGCCGGATATCGACGCCGATGTTTTCCGCAAGCAGATCGAGGTGGTGGGAAGGCTCAATCCGCCGCTCACCATTCTCGTCTCCAAGGACGACCGCGCCCTGAAGGCTTCCTCCATCCTCGGGGCGGACGTCACCCGCATAGGCGCGCTGGATGTGACCGATCCTCAAGTGCAGGAAGCCGCCCTGAAAGAGGGCGTTCAGTTCGTTGACATCTCCAAGCTCAAGGCATCGGATCCGCTCAACCACGACCGATATGCGGCACTCGCGTCGCTGGTGCCACAACTGGAGGCGAGCCGGAACGGCAACGGCGAAAACGGCATAGGCCGCGCGGGTGCCTTTGTGTTCGATGCTATCGGGGCAACAGTATCCAGCCCCTTCCGGCTTGCGAGCCAGGTCGTGAACCCGCAATAACTTTTGCGGGTTCTTGGCGACAACCGGTTCAGAAATCCCAGTCTTCGTCTTCTGTGGCGACCGCCTTGCCGATGACATAGGAAGAGCCGGAGCCGGAGAAGAAGTCGTGGTTCTCGTCGGCATTGGGAGACAGCGCCGAGAGGATCGCAGGATTGACCCGGCAGGCCTCGGGCGGAAACAGCGCCTCGTAACCCAGATTCATCAAGGCCTTGTTGGCGTTGTAATGCAGGAACTGCTTGACGTCCTCCGTCAGGCCAACGCCGTCATAGAGGTCTTGGGTATATTTGGCCTCGTTGTCGTAAAGCTCGAGCAAAAGATCGAAGGCGAAATCCTTGATCTCCTGTTTTTCCGCTTCGCCCAGACGTTCGAGCGCGCGCTGGAACTTGTAGCCGATGTAATAGCCATGCACGGCCTCATCGCGAATGATGAGACGGATCAAATCGGCCGTGTTGGTAAGCTTGGCGCGACTTGACCAGAACATTGGCAGGTAGAAGCCGGAATAGAACAGGAAGCTCTCCAGAAACACGCTGGCGACCTTCATTTTCAACGGATTTCCGCTATCATATTCGCGCATGATGAGCGCGGATTTGCGTTGCAGGAATTCGTTCTCCTCCGACCAGCGATAGGCGTCATCGACGTCAGGCGTGGAGCAGAGCGTCGAGAAGATCGAGGAATAGGAGCGGGCGTGGACCGCTTCCATGAAGGAGATGTTGGAAAGCACCGCCTCCTCGTGCGGCGTCGCCGAATCCGCCATCAGGCGCACGGAACCGACGCCGTTCTGGATCGTGTCCAGCAATGTCAGCCCGGTGAAGACGCGGATCGTCAGGGTCTGCTCTTCCGGCTTCAACGTTCCCCAGGACGGGATATCGTTGGAGAGCGGCACCTTTTCCGGTAGCCAGAAATTCGATGTCAGGCGATTCCAGACTTCGAGATCCTTGTCATCCTCGATGCGGTTCCAGTTGACCGCGCGAATACGGGACGCGGGTTTTACGGCAATGTTCATTGTCTTGTCCCTCAATTCAGAGCGTGCAGGATACGCAGCCCTGAACCTGCGTGCCTTCCAGCGCCATCTGGCGCAAACGGATGTAGTAGATGGTCTTGATGCCTTTTTTCCAGGCGTAGATCTGCGCCCGGTTGATATCGCGCGTCGTTGACGTATCGCGGAAGAACAGTGTCAGCGACAGGCCCTGATCGACATGCTGGGTGGCCGCCGCATAGGTATCTATGATCTTTTCCGGACCGATTTCGTAAGCATCCTGATAATATTCGAGATTGTCGTTCGAAAGGTAGGAAGCCGGATAATAAACACGGCCGATCTTGCCTTCCTTGCGAATCTCAATCTTCGAGACGATGGGATGGATCGAGGAGGTCGAGTGGTTGATATAGGAGATCGAGCCTGTGGGCGGCACGGCCTGAAGGTTCTGGTTATAGAGGCCGGCCTCCATGACGGCCTGCTTCAACGCTTTCCAGTCCTCCTGTGTCGGAATGGAAATGCCGGCTTTCTCAAAAAGGTCGCGGACCTTATCCGTCGCGGGCAGCCATTCCCGGTCGGTATATTTATCGAAGTAGTCGCCCGAGGCATATTTGGAGTTTTCAAAGCCCTTGAAGCTCTGGCCCCTTTCCGTGGCAAGGCGATTGCTGGCGCGGATGGCGTGATAGGTCACCGTGTAGAAATAGATATTGGTGAAATCGATGCCCTCTTCGGAGCCGTAGAAGATGCGCTCGCGCGCCAGATAGCCATGCAGGTTCATCTGACCAAGCCCGATGGCGTGGCTCGCATCGTTGCCCTTTTCCACGGAGGGGACAGACGAGATGTGGCTCATGTCAGAAACGGCCGTCAGCGCCCGGATGGAGGTTTCGATCGTCTTGCCGAAATCAGCCGAATCCATTGCTGAAGCAATGTTGAGCGAGCCGAGATTGCAGGAAATATCCTTGCCCATATGGCTGTAAGAGAGATCGTCGTTGAACTCGCTCGCCTCGCTGACCTGTAGGATTTCCGAGCAGAGATTGCTCATGCTGATACGGCCGGCGATCGGATTGGCGCGGTTAACCGTATCCTCGAACATGATATAGGGATAACCGCTTTCGAACTGAATTTCTGCGATGACTTGGAAGAACTCGCGTGCCTTGATCTTCTTCTTGCGGATGCGGCTGTCGGCGACCATTTCCTGATATTTTTCGCTGACGGAAATCTCGGTAAACGGCACGCCATAAACCCGCTCAACATCATAGGGTGAGAACAGGTACATATCCTCGTTGTTTCTCGCGAGTTCGAAGGTGATATCAGGGATCACCACGCCGAGCGAAAGGGTTTTGATGCGGATTTTTTCGTCGGCGTTTTCGCGCTTGGTATCGAGGAAACGCATGATATCGGGGTGGTGGGCATGCAGATAGACCGCGCCAGCGCCTTGGCGCGCGCCAAGCTGGTTGGCGTAGGAGAACGAATCTTCCAGCAGCTTCATGACAGGAATGACGCCGGAGGACTGGTTTTCGATCTGTTTGATCGGCGCGCCGGCTTCGCGAATATTGGTCAGGGACAGTGCTACGCCACCGCCACGCTTGGAAAGCTGCAATGCTGAATTGATGGACCGGCCGATGCTTTCCATATTGTCTTCCACACGCAGCAGAAAACACGAAACCAGCTCACCGCGGCTTTTCTTGCCAGCGTTGAGAAAGGTCGGGGTTGCCGGCTGGAAGCGGCCGGAAATGATTTCATCCATCAGATCGCGGGCAAGCTGCTCGTCGCCACGCGCCAGAGCCAGCGCCACCATACAGACGCGGTCCTCGTAACGCTCCAGGTAACGCTTTCCGTCGAAGGTCTTCAGCGTATAGGACGTATAATATTTGAAGGCGCCGAGAAATGTCGGAAAACGGAACTTTCTGGCATAGGCCTCGTCGTAGAGGTCACGGACGAAATTGAAGGAATACTGGTCCAGCACCTCCTGTTCGTAATATCCCTCGGTCACGAGATAATCGAGCTTTTCCCTGAGATTATGGAAAAACACCGTGTTCTGATTGACGTGCTGAAGGAAATATTGCCGTGCCGCAAGGCGGTCCTTGTCGAGCTGGATCTTCCCGTTTTCATCGTAGAGGTTCAGCATCGCGTTCAGCGCGTGATAGTCCAGTCCCGCGTCCAGGTGTTTCTGCGCAGCGGTTACTTGTTGTTTGGCATCCGTGTTGCGCACCGCGCTCGAGGTCAGCGTGTCCAAAATCGTTCCAATCCATGATTGACGTTGGCGACATCTTCCTCCGTGCCGAGAAGCTCGAAGCGGTAGAGAAACGGCACCGCGCATTTGCGCGACACGATATCTCCGGCGGATGCGAAAGCTGCGCCAAAATTCGTATTTCCCGCCGCGATGACGCCGCGAATGAGATTTCGGTTTGAGGGCTCGTTCAAAAACCGGATAACCGGTTTCGGTACCGCTCCTTTCATGCCGCCGCCCCCATAGGTGGGGGTGACGAGAACATAGGGCTCCGACACGTGAGGAACGTCTTCCTCGGCGCCGAGCGGCAGGCGAAGCAATCGTCGCCCCAGTTTCTGAAGGAAGCGATGAGTGTTCTCAGACCGGCTGGAATAATAGACGATCAGCCCCATCGCATCGCCTCCTCAGCTGATCGAGCCAATCATGTCCGGACGGAAACCAGCCCAATGGCGTTCGCCGGCAACGACCACGGGAACCTGCATGTAACCAAGGCCGCGAACGCGATCGAGGGCATCCGCATCTTCGGAGATATCGACGATCTCGTAGCTGACACCGATGCGGTCAAGCGCACGATAGGTGGCAGTGCACTGGACGCAGGCGGGTTTGCTGTAAACGGTGACGGTCATTGTTTCCTCTTTCGAAGCCGCTTTTACGCACGGCTCAACATTGCCCGCCTGCAATCGCAAGCGGGTGGCGATGGTTCTGTCATTCTGGCGAGGCGCGCGGGTGAGGCCGCGTAAGATCGCTGTCTACGCCGACGAGCGTAGAAACTCATAAAAATGCACTGGCATGACTTCACCCCGAAGCTTGTTCTGGAGGGGGCAGAAAAGGGCGCACGCAATTCATTTGCGTCATACACCTTCCTTCCGGACACCCCGCCCGTGGACGTTTTCGCTCAAGGCAGGTCTCCTGACTTGCGGGTCAAAACATCCATTCCCACCTTCCCGGAGCTTTTAGCGCCAGTGGCTCAAATCGGAACGATGCTCACCGCTTACAGTTGCGGGGGCAGTTTCGGCATTGCTTCACCATAATGGTGTTGCGCACCGAATTCCCGTCTTAGCTCCCGACGCTTGCGAATCGAAAGAACCTTGAACACCACATATAGTATATGAGGAATTTTTTTCGTCAATAATTAGACATGCGAAAGCCCCACCCTGTGGATCAAAAAGATTCAACACATGGTCAACAAAGGCTTAACGGTGAATGCTCGATGCCGCCTACGGACGGAAGCGGCGGGTTATTCCCAGATATCGATGCGAATGTCGGCGGGGCGGGAGTTCTCAATCACCCGCTTTCCGTTGGGAAGATCATTTTCGAACAGTTTGGCGTGAATCTCGGTCGCATCGAGACCATAGCCCTGCCATCTATCCCGCAAGCGTTCCTCGAGCACCGCAACGGATGGGCCTACGAAGACGGTAAGATCGAAGCTGCCGGAAAGCTTCGTCCACGGCGCCTCGTTCAACAGCAGATAGTTGCCTTCGGCAAGAATGAAGCGTGTTTCTGGCGCGATGGCGCGAGCGGAGGCAATGGCAATTTCGCGGGAGCGGTCAAAAACCGGGACAAGAACTTCCTGCCCGCCCTGACGAACTGCGGAGACGATATCAAGAAAGCCGCGCACGTCGAAGGTCTCCGGTGCGCCTTTTCGCGGCAAGAGCCCCCGTTCTTCGAGAATACCGTTATCCATATGGAAGCCGTCCATGGGCAGGACAGCCGCAGCCTCGCCGCGCGCCACGAGGGCACCGCACAGGGCATCCGCCAGCGTGGATTTGCCGGCCCCAGGGGGACCGGCAATGGCAATGATAAAACGAGATTTATCCTCAGCCCGCCGAAGAACGTCTTCGACGATCGTTTCAAGCTTCAACGTCATGCGGCCAGCGTTTCCTTTGGCGCTTCCTTGGCGCCCGTCATGAAGGCGACGGCGTCGGACATGGTATAGTCCTTCGGATTGATGACGCACAAACGCTTGCCCAGCCGATGAATATGAATCCGGTCAGCAACCTCGAAAACATGCGGCATGTTGTGCGAGATGAGAACGATCGGTAGCCCTCGCGCGCGTACATCCAGAATAAGCTCGAGAACGCGGCGGCTTTCCTTGACGCCGAGCGCCGCTGTCGGTTCGTCAAGGATGACGACCTTGGAGCCGAAGGCGGCTGCACGCGCCACCGCAACACCCTGGCGCTGGCCGCCGGAGAGGGTTTCCACCGCCTGATTGATGTTCTGGATCGTCATCAGGCCGAGTTCAGAGAGTTTCTCGCGGGCAAACTTTTCCATCGCCGGACGGTCCAGTGCCCTGAACAGGCTTCCCTGAATACCGGGTTTGCGGATTTCACGGCCGAGAAACATATTGTCGGCTATGGACAATGCGGGAGACAGCGCAAGGTTCTGATAAACGGTTTCGATACCAGCCTTGCGCGCCTCGATCGGCGAGCGGAACTGTACCGGCTTGCCTTCCAGCCTGATCTCCCCTTCATCGGGTGTCACCGCACCGGAAATCGCCTTGATGAGAGAGGATTTTCCAGCACCGTTATCACCAATGACGGCGAGGATTTCGCCCGGATAAAGGTCAAAATCGGCATTGTCGAGCGCAGTCACACGACCGTAGCGTTTAACGAGATTGCGTGCTGTGAGGATAGGTTCTTTTGCCATCAGCCTGCTACCTTTCTGATCCACTGGTCGATTGCGACAGCCAAGATGATAAGGACGCCGATCAACAGATAGGTCCATTGTGGGTCTGTTCCGATAAGTCGCAGGCCGAGAGAGAAGACACCGACGATCAGCGCGCCGAAGATCATGCCCATGATTGAGCCGCGTCCGCCAAACAGCGATATGCCGCCGATGACCACTGCGGTGATGGATTCGATGTTGGCGAACTGACCGGCGGTCGGCGATACCGAACCGATGCGGCCGATGAGAGCCCAGCCCGCGAAGGCGCAGATTAGCCCGGAAAGTGTGTAGACGGTCGTCAGCATGCGCTTGACGTTAACGCCGGCAAGTTCGGCTGCGTCAGGATCATCACCCACTGCATAGAGATGTCGACCCCAGGCGGTGCGGTTCAGCACATACCAGAGCAGGGCAACCAGCAGAACCATCGCAATGACGCCATAGGTGAAGACGGCGCTGCCGATGCGGACATTGTTGCCGAAAAACTGGAGAATGGGCGCCTGTTGGACGATATCCTGTGAGCGGATCGTTTCGTTGGCCGAATAGAGGAAATTGGTGGCCAACACGATCTGCCACATGCCCAGTGTAACGATGAAGGGCGGAAGCCGCATGCGCGAAACCAGCACGCCATTGATAAAGCCACAAAATGCGCCAACTGCGAGACCGCAGATAATCGAGACTTCGGCAGGCAAACCATAGCGGAACGTAAACTGTCCCATGACGACGGAGGACAGGACCATGATCGCACCGACCGAAAGATCGATACCTGCTGTCAGAATGACCAGCGACTGTGCCGCGCCGACGATGCCGACGATTGCCACCTGCTGAAGGATAAGGGTCAGCGAAAACGCCGAGAAAAACTTGCCGCCCAGGGTCATGCCGAAGACAGCCAGCGACAACACCAGAACGATCAGCGGTACGGCCGCCGGGCTGGAATGCAGAAAGTGCTGGAATTTTTCAAGCAAACTCTTGTTGTGCGTATCGAAAGCAGCGACCTGGGTCGAACTTCCCGACAGCACTTTTTCAAATTCATTATGCGGTTGAGCCCGCACTGGCTGATCGCTCATGGATTTTCCTCCCGATCGCTCCATCGCATCAGCCCCGAACTCGGGATTATTTTCCAGAGGGGACAATGCGTAGATTCAAACTGTTGAGAAGCGTGCCTCAGTTACGTCCACGGACGCCGGGCGCGCTCGTTTGTTCCTGTCCGATCACCCAGATCGTTCTTTTAACCATTCCGGTTCAAGGGCGGGGGCAAATTGCCCCCCGCCGATTTCAATGGTGAAGTATCAGCCCCAGCACTTCTTCAGGCCTTCCTTGGTGTCGATCGAATCGAGACCCTTGACCGGCTTGTCGGTTACCAGCGTTACGCCGGTGTCGAAGAAGTTCTTGCCTGCCGTCGGCTTCGGCTTTTCACCGGTATCGGCAAACTTCTTGACGGCTTCCACGCCGAGTGCCGCCATCAGCAGCGGGTATTGCTGAGACGTTGCGCCGATCACGCCTTCCGCAACGTTCTTGACACCAGGGCAACCGCCATCGACGGAAACGATCAGAACATCCTTTTCGCGGCCGACGGCTTTCAGCGCTTCATAAGCACCGGCAGCTGCAGGTTCGTTGATGGTGTGAACGACGTTGATGGTCGGATCCTTCTGCAGCAGATTTTCCATCGCAGAGCGGCCGCCTTCTTCGTTACCGTTGGTAACATCATGACCAACGATACGCTTGTCATCTTCATCACCAATCTTGTTGATGTCCTTCACGTCGATGCCGAAGCCCTTCATGAAGCCCTGGTTGCGCAAAACATCAACGGTTGGCTGGGAAGGCGTGAGGTTGAGGAAGGCGATTTTCGCGTCCTTGGCCTTGTCGCCGAGGGTGCCGGCAGCCCATTTGCCGATCAGCTCGCCGGCCAGAAGATTGTCGGTAGCGAAAGTGGAGTCAGCGGCATCAACGGGTTCGAGAGGTGTATCGAGGGCGATGACCAGAAGACCGGCATCGCGCGCCTTCTGCACGGCCGGAACGATGCCCTTGGTGTCCGATGCGGTAATCAGGATACCCTTGGAGCCATCGGCAATGCATGTCTCGATCGCGGCAACCTGGCTTTCGGAATCGCCATCGATCTTGCCGGCATAGGACTTCAGCGTCACGCCAAGTTCTTTAGCCTTGGCGGTGGCGCCTTCCTTCATCTTGACGAAAAAGGGATTGGTGTCGGTTTTGGTAATCAGGCAAACCGAAGTATCGGCGGCGGACGCGACGGACGCGAAAGAAACGCCTAGCGCAAGCGCGCCCAGAAGAGCGGAAACAGTCGTCTTCATTGTAATCCTCCCATTGAATGTTTGAGTACCGTGACGGTTACCCGACGATCTCGTCTCCTCCGAGAACAGCGACCGTTGACACAGATGGAACCACCAAAGGAAACGGCTGTCAATAAATAAATCCGATTGAATTATTAATTCCGTATGGCATTCTAACAAGCGGCAGGGAGGAATATCGCCGCGTCGTTTAACGTTGCGATAGCAAGATTGCCATAAAGCCTGCATGTATCGGTCGCGGCGGATATGGCGGGCGGGAGGATGAAACTATGAGACAATCTGTCGAGACGGCGCCGCCCGCGCCGTCCACCAACATGGATATGAGCGGCGGCGCCAACCAGATCGGGGTGCGTGCCTATAACGAGCGGCTTGTGCTGTCGCTGGTTCGCCGCCACGGCGGCTTGTCGAAAGCCGAAATATCCAGGCTTTGCGGTCTCTCGGCGCAGACCGTCTCGGTCATCATGCGCTCGCTCGAAAGTGACGGTCTTCTTATTCGTGGCGAAAGACTGCGCGGCAAAGTCGGGCAGCCTTCGACGCCGATGCGCCTCAATCCCGATGCCGTCTTCTCGTTTGGCGTAAAAATCGGCCGTCGCAGCGTCGATCTGGTGCTGATGGATTTCGTCGGCCGGATCAAGCTGAAGCTCCGCAGAACTTACCCCTATCCTATGCCGGAATGGATTTTGCCATTCGTCATCGAGGGTATCACGGAACTCGAGTCCAAGCTCTCTCCGGTCGAACGGCAAAAAATTGCCGGTGTCGGCATTGCCGCGCCGTTCGAATTGTGGAACTGGGCGCAGGAGGTGGGCGCCCCGCAGAATGAGATGGAGCGCTGGCGCGACGTCGATATCCGTTCCGAAATTGCGGATGGCGTCAGCTATCCGGTTTTCCTGCAGAACGATGCGACCAGTGCCTGCGGTGCAGAACTGGTTTTTGGTGCAGGCCAAAACTACCCCGATTTTCTCTATATCTTCATCGGATCCTTCATCGGTGGCGGTGTCGTTTTAAATTCCGCACTGTTTTCCGGAAAGACGGGCACCGCCGGTGCAATCGGGCCCCTTCCGGTTCAGGGGCAAGACGGCAACACGGTCCAGCTTCTGAAAATCGCCTCCATCTTCGTTCTGGAAAACATGTTGCGCGAACGGGGTATCGATCCACGTCCCCTGTGGTTCTCGCCGGATGAATGGATCGATTTCGGAGAGCCGCTGGAAAGCTGGATCGGAAAAACGGCCGCGGCCCTTGCGCAGGCCGTCATCGCTGCAGCCTCCATCATCGATTTTTCCAGCGTCATCATCGATGGCGGTTTTCCGGATTGGGTCAGAGCAAGAATAGTCTCCGCCACCCGTCTTGCCCTCAAATATCACGATCTTCAGGGTGTTACGCTGCCGGAGATCATCGAGGGAGCGGTCGGCAGCCAGGCCCGGGCTATCGGTGGAGCGAGCCTGCCCCTGTTTTCCCGTTATCTCATCGACCAGAATGTTCTGTTCAAGGACACGACAGGCTGAGGTTTCAGGCCCTGCCGAAATTTCCTGGCGGGACTCTTTGCCGGATTCAAATGGTCACTCGCTGGCGGCATGTTCCATGATCGCCGCCAGAAAAGCTGGGCCGTATCGTTCCAGCTTTGTGTCTCCCACTCCAGGTATCTGCGCCATTTCCCCCACAGAGGCCGGTCTTGATGCCGCAAGCTCAATGAGTGTCTTGTCGTGAAAAATCACATAGGGCGGAACGTTCTGTGCGCGGGCAATTTCCATGCGCTTCGCACGCAGCGCCTCGAAGAGATTGCGATCGGCATCCGGTAGAACAATGGCGGTGGGCTTGCGATTCGTCTGTTGTCGCGCCGAACGGGGAGCGGTCGGTATCCTCAACATCAGGGACGGCTTTTCGCGCAGGAACCGCCTCCCTTCTTCGGAAATGGACAATCCCCCGTGACCGGCCAGATCAACCTCGATCAGGCGCAGCGCAACCATCTGGCGCAGGATGGCTCGCCAGGTGCGATTGTCGTGCTCTTTGCCGATGCCGTAGGTCGTGATCCGATCGTGACCAAAGCTCGATATCCGTTCATCTTCCATGCCCAGCAATACGCGGATGACATAGGCCTGGCCGAAACGTTCTCCCGTGCGGTAAATGCAGGACAGCAACTTCTGCGCGGCAATGGCACCATCAAACAGGTCCGGCGGTTCCGCACAGGTGTCGCAATTGCCGCAGGGCTCGCAATGGTCGCCGAAATAAGACAAAAGCACCCGCCGACGGCAACCGGCTGTTTCCGCGAGGCCAAGCAACGCATCGAGCTTCCGGCGCTCCATGTTTTTGCGCTGGTCGCCCGCATCCGACTCTTCGATGAAGCGGTTGCGCAATGCGATGTCTTCATAACCGTAAAGCATAAGCACGTCGGACGGCAGACCATCACGGCCGGCACGGCCGGTTTCCTGATAATAGGCTTCGATGCTGCTGGGCAGATCGATATGCACGACGAAGCGCACATCCGGTTTGTCGATGCCCATGCCGAAAGCCACGGTTGCAACCATGATGACAGCTTCACCATGCTGGAAGTGGGTCTGGTTCGCCTCGCGGGCGGCCTTGTCCATGCCGGCGTGATAGGGCAGCGCATCGCGCCCCTCCTCACGCAGCCAGGCTGCCGTCTCATCGACCTTGCGTTTGGAAAGGCAATAGACGATGCCGCTTTCGTCCTCGCGACCCGTCAGGAAGCGCTTCAGCTGCGTACGTGGATTATCCTTTTCCATGATCGCATAGCGGATATTTGGCCGGTCGAATCCGGCTATAAAGGCGTCGCTTCCGTTGATCCCGAGATGACCCAGAATTTCGGCGCGGGTTGGCTCGTCCGCAGTCGCCGTCAGCGCCATGCGTGGCGTATCCGGAAAGCGCTCGATCAACGTGTCTAGCTGGCGGTACGGGGGACGGAAATCGTGCCCCCACTGCGATAGACAATGAGCTTCGTCGATCGCGATCAGCGACAGGCTGATAGGTTGAAGCGCATCCAGAACATCCGGCTTGAGAAGGGTCTCCGGCGCGGCATAGAGAATATCGACCTTGCCAGCCCGCATATCCTGCCAGAGTACCCGCCGCTCTTCTGGGGAAAGATCGGAGTTGAGAGCTTCTGCCCGCACACCTGCCTGACGCAAGGCGGCGACCTGATCGACCATCAGCGCGATCAGGGGCGAAACAACCAGCCCCATTCCCTGACGGGCGAGCGCCGGAATCTGGTAACAAAGCGACTTCCCGCCCCCTGTTGGCATCAACACAAAAGCATTGTTGCCTGCCATCACATGCCGGATGATTTCGGCCTGCTGTCCACGAAACGTATCGTAGCCATAGACGGTCTTGAGAATCTGCAAGGGGTCGGTGATCACGTTGGCTTTCTTATGAGCTGGGCAGTGTGTGCATCATGGCCAAATCAGGGGCTATCGCAACGCAGAAAGGCTGAATCAGTCCCATAAAAAAGAGCGCCAATTGTGGACGATGCGAACTTATATAGGTTTGGAGATTATTTGAGGTATTTCGCAAAAGGAAAACCCCGCAGCTTAAGCTACGGGGTTTTTGTGAAGATGGTTGCGGGGGCAGGATTTGAACCTGCGGCCTTCAGGTTATGAGCCTGACGAGCTACCGGGCTGCTCCACCCCGCGTTACCAGCGTAAATCCCTATGGGATTTATCGCGACCAGCGTAAATCCCTATTGGATTTATCGCGACTGCATC